>JBJIOB010000021.1:0-9312 GCA_045377215.1 Erythrobacter sp. | reverse complement strand
ATGGCATCACCGCTGCATCGACGCCGTCAGCTGCTGTTCGAGCGCAGCAAGCACAGATTTCAGCGAAGCCTCATCGCCGGGGCTCGAACATCATCAGGCACGGTTTCAGTTCCCACATTAAGCACGCGACTGACCACAAGGGACTGACCATAAGGGACTGACCACAAGGGACAGGCCGCCGCATCCGCGACACCTGCCCCGCAAAGATATGAATCGCCCTGTGATTCCTACCTAGGGAAATTACCTAGGTCGGTGCCTGTGTCAAATCTGCACAAGTTGCGGGAAAACAATAACTCTCAGCCGAAGCGATTGGCTCAGCCAAAGCGATTGGCAATATCATACAGCGCCAGCGCCGCCTTGGCTGCCTCGCCGCCCTTGTCCTTCTGCGCAGGATCAGCGCGCACCAGCGCCTGCGCTTCGTTCTCGACCGTGAGAATGCCGTTCCCGATGGCGATGCCATCCATGGTGAGCGCCATGATCGCGCGCGCGCTTTCGCCTGCGACGATTTCGAAGTGATAGGTCTCGCCCCGGATCACCACGCCGATGGCGACAAAGCCATCATACCGATCAGCCTCCGCCGCCAGCGCAATAGCGCCGGGGATTTCGAGCGCGCCGGGCACGGTCAGCACTTCGGCCTCGTGCCCCGCCGCCGCCAGCGCCGCGCGGGCGCCTGCGATCAGCATATCATTGAGATGCGCGTAAAACCGCGCTTCGACAATCAGGAACTTGGCCATGGGGAATTACTCCGGAATGGGTTGGTGATCGACAATGGTAAGGCCAAAGCCTTCGAGCGCCACCAGATCGGGGCGGGAATTGGACAGCAGGATCATGTCGCTGACGCCCAGATCGGCAAGGATCTGCGAGCCGATGCCGATATTGCGAAGCTCCTCATCGCGGCTCCACGCGCCGGTGCCGACGCGCCCGGTGAGGATCACGATGATCCCGGCGCCATGTTCGCCGATCACTTGCATCGCGCGCTGCAGCGTGCGCTTGCGCGGGCCGGGCGCGCCCAGCACATCATCAAACACCGAAATCGGGTGGACGCGTGCCAAGGTCGCCTCGCCGGGGACGACATGGCCTTTCTGCAGCACATAGGCCTCGTTCCCGGCCACGCGGTCGCGATAGGTGATCATGCGCCACTGGCCGCCGTAATCCGAGGTAAAGCTGCGCTCTGCCAGCCGTTCGACCAGATGATCATTGCGCATCCGGTAGGCGATGAGATCGCGGATCGTGCCGATCTTGAGATCATGCCGCCGCGCGAACTTCACCAGATCATCCAGCCGCGCCATGGTGCCGTCCTCGTTCATGATCTCGCAGATCACGCCCGATGGATTGAGGCCGGCAAGGCGCGAGATATCGACGGCGGCTTCGGTATGCCCAGCGCGCACCAGCGTGCCGCCCTCGCGCGCCATCAGCGGGAAGACATGGCCGGGGGTGACGATGTCATCCGGGCCCTTGGCACTGTCAATCGCCACCGAAATCGTGCGCGCGCGGTCGGCCGCCGAAATGCCGGTGGTCACGCCTTCCTTGGCCTCGATCGAGATGGTGAAGGCGGTTTGCATCGATTCCTTGTTGTTGCGGCTCATTGGCGTCAGGCCGAGCGTATCGACCCGCGTCTTGTCGAGGGCGAGGCAGATCAGACCGCGCCCGTGCATCGCCATGAAATTGATCGCCTGCGGGGTCGCCATCTGCGCCGGGATGATGAGATCGCCCTCGTTCTCGCGGTCTTCATCATCGACAAGGATGTACATGCGCCCGTTGCGCGCCTCGTCGATGATCTCTTCGATGCTGGCGAGCACCGGGCGGTCCGCGTTTGCTTCGAGGAAGGCATCGAGCTTGGCGAGGGTTTCAGCCGTGGGGTTCCACGCCTCTTCCGTGCAATCGCGCAAGGTGTTGGCATGGAGCCCGGCAGCGCGGGCGAGACCAGCGCGGGTCATGGCACCTGATGTGACAAGCTCACGCACGCGTGTGATTGTGGATGTGTTCATGGCGCGGCATTATCACATTTCGCTGTGATCACAAGCGCCATCAATGCTGCAAAAAGTGTCAGCCCGCGCGTATGCGCTGAACAATTCCCATGCCTGCCACACCGGCTGTGCGGTGCGATGTGCGCAGGAAACCGCAATCGGATATCAAGGGAGGGGGATGGTGGACGCACTAGGGCTCGAACCTAGGACCCGCTGATTAAGAGCGGAGCTTTGGGCCCTTTTCGTTCCTTTCCAATACTACGCCAAACTACGCTCAAGGGCTTGAAACGGTTGGAATAAGTCCGCCGTGGATTACCCTTCGCTACGCCATCGTAATCCCGACATCTGATTACGTGGCGATTACGTGGACGAGCGTCAGATCATGCCGAATCAATCAATCACACTGCGAACCATTCAGTCGGTCACACCGGACCCGCACCGCGACATTTACGTGTGGGACCCTCGGCTCAAGGGCTTTGGACTGCGCATCACGCCAAGAGGAGCACAGTCCTTTGTGTTCCAGTATCGGGTCGACGGCGGGCCTGCACGACGCAAGACGATCGGGCCCGTTGGTAGTCCATGGACGCCGGCCACGGCGCGCAAGGAAGCCGAGCGATTGCTGGTCCAGGTCTATCAGGGGATCGATCCGGTCGAAGCCAAGCGCGAAGCGAAGCGCAAGAAGGAGACACTGAACTTTCGGACCTACAGCGAAAGGTTCGTCGAGCTGTATCTCAAGCCGAATTGGCGGGGGACATGGGGCTCGGCGCAATCCACGATCAACAACGTCTTTATTCCAAGTTGGGGCAACCGACCGGTCCATGAGATCACCCGCGCCGATATCGTGAAGGTACTGGACGAGTATTCCGATCGCCCGGCGCGGCGCAAGGAGATCCACTCGCTCCTGCGCAAGCTATTCAACTGGGCGACAGACCGGCAGGATATCGAAGTCTCGCCGCTGGCTGGGATGAAAGCGCCAAAGGCCGTCCCGTCGCGCCGCCGGGTGCTGAGCGACGAGGAGATCGTCGCCTTATGGAGGGCTACCGAAAATTCCGGATGGCCTTGGGGACCCTTTGTCAGGATGCTGATCCTTACGATGCAACGGCGTCAGGAAGTTGCCGAGATGGACTGGTCCGAAATTGACCTCGATGCACGTCGATGGACACTGCCAGCGGATCGGGCGAAGAATGATCAGGAACACGTCATACCTTTGACAAGCCTGGCGTTGGCGGAGCTGCAATTGCTGGGACCGAAGCGGAAGGGTCTCGTTTTTACTACCACTGGCACAACCCCCGTGTCGGGCTTCTTCAAGGGACGGGCGGCGCTCCACAAGGACATGATCGCATATCTGAAAGCGAAGCAGATCGAGGACGGAGGAGACCCCGACCAGGTGGAGGTTCCGAACTGGCGGCTACACGATATCCGCAGAACAGGCGCAACCCACCTTCAGTCGTTGAGGGTTCCTGTCGAGGTCACAGAGAGTGTGCTCAACCATATCAGTGGAACAAGGGCAGGGGTCGCTGGGATCTACAATCGTTACAAGTATGACGATGAGAAGCGCACCGCCCTGGATGCGTGGGACACGAAGCTCCAGTCCCTTTTGTCGACATAGGGCAGTGAGAGGCGCGGTCGGAACCGAGAGCATGGTATGTTGCGCCTTTTGTCGATGCGCGAGGCCGCATGAGCATAGCGAGACTGATTGTAACTAAGTCTTTGATCAAACCGAACCCAGCAGTATGGTCCACCCAGTGACACAGCGCCTCTTTCTCTATCTCGCGGCATTTCTGGTCGCGCTGCTGCCCGTCGAGGCAACGTATGCAGCGAACGGTTGCGCCCCCATGGCAGAGATGAACGCGGACGCAGGCGACTGCGGCGATTGCATGGATGATGAGCGTCAGCAGTGTCAGAGCTATTGCCTGGCCTTGTGCCAGACGCTTCCGGCAGCGCGCATTTCGCCGCTAGAAGCCCGCGATCCGTCGTCACTCACGTTTCTTGCGCTTCTCGAAAAGTTTCCGCCCCTGCCAAACGGAGGGCCGGAGCCACCGCCTCCCCGAACGCTCCGCTGATCCACGCAATTCAATTTCAACGGAGATAACATCATGAAGAAGTACATCATCGCTGCAGCAGTGCTGCTCGGTTCCAGCTCGGCCGCTTTTGCCGCCGCGCCGGATCAGGTCGCATCGCTTGCAATGTCCTGCTGCGACCTCGTGCTCGCATGCTGCGAGGCTGCCATGGACTGCTGCCCGTAAGGGACTGGCCAAAGCATAAGGGCGGGCGTCCGGTCACCGACTGGGCGCCCGCTTTCTTTTGGGCCGCTTTCGCGCGAATGCCCAACAGTCGAGCAAGCCTCATAAAAACTATTCATTATCACCTTTAACCCATTGGCATTCAGCGACGTTCACGAAAAGCTTTTCGAGTGACCATCCCAATTGCTGCCATTAGGCTGATCGTCCCGGACCCACCAGAATCTGTCCTGCTCCGACGAGGCAAATTGCCGCGCCAATGATATCCCAGCGGTCGGGTCGCGCGCCTTCGACGCTCAAGAGCCAGATGAGTGACGCTGCGATGTAAACGCCGCCATAGGCTGCAAAGGCGCGGCCCGCAGCAGGCGTATCGACCAGCGTCAGCAGCCAGGCAAAGATCGCGAGAGACACCATGCTCGGCGCAACCCACCATGCAGATTTGTCGAAGCGTCGGTGCCGAAGCAGCGATCTTCGATCAAGTTGCTTTCAGCGCGCGCGGGGCCAGGGTCTCGATGATTTTGCAGTCGGCGACTGTCCCGTGACGGCAAGATCCGATCACCCGGTCAAGTTCGCCGCGCAACGCGGTTAGATCGGCGATCTTGCGGTCGATTTCAGTGAGGTGGACGCGCGCGATACCGTCAATTGCATCGCAGGATTGGGACTTGTCATCCGACAGGGTGAGCAGTTCGCGCACCGCTTCGAGCGTGAAACCGAGATCGCGGGCGCGGCGGATGAATGATAGCCGCGCAAGATGATCATGGCCGTAGGCACGATAGTTGGCGCTTGTCCGCGCAGGCGGAGGCAGCAGCCCGATCTTTTCATAATAGCGCACCGTCTCGACCTTGGTCGCCGTCGCGCTCGCCAGTTCGCCAATCTTCATCGCCAATCCTCCGGGCTTGACCCTGTAGTTGCTACAGGGTGTAGATAGAGTGCCGACTCGCAGATTGTCGAGGAGGCAAGATGATGGCTGATGATTGCTGCAAGGCCGCGTGCGGAACGACGGCAACGCTGAATGACCCGCGCTGGCGCATGGCCTTGTGGATCGCGCTCGGCGTAAACGCCGGCATGTTCGCGGTGGAAATGGCGGCAGGGGCTGCTGCTGACAGCCGCGCATTGCAGGCTGATGCGCTCGATTTTCTGGGCGATGCCGCCAATTATGCGATCAGCCTGTTGGTCGCCGGGATGGCGCTGGCATGGCGCGCGCGGGCGGCGCTGGCCAAGGGTCTTACCCTGATCGGTCTGGGTGGCTGGGTGATGATCACGGCCGTTCTTGCGGCGCTTGGCGGCGCTGCACCCGAGCCTGAATTGATGGGGATCATCGGTGCGCTCGCGCTCGCAGCCAACACCGGTGTCGCCATCATGCTCTTTCGCTTTCGCACCGGGGACGCGAACATGCGCTCGGTCTGGATTTGCTCGCGCAATGACGCGATCGGTAACATCGCTGTTATCGCTGCCGCGCTCGGCGTCTTCGGCACCGGGACAGCCTGGCCCGACCTTATTGTTGCAGCGATCCTGGCGCTGCTTGGGATCAGCGGCGGCATTCAGATTGTCCGGCAGGCTCGGCTTGAATTGCGGAGCGTTGCGGCATGAAGGTTTCCCGATCGACACATATCGCGCTCAAGCCGGAAACTGTCTGGGCAGAAGTCCAGACGGCGGGCCTGTTGCAGCATATCGCCTGGCCGCTGGTGCGCTTCGAGCCGGTATCCAGCACGTCGTTCGACAGGTTTCGACCGGGTGGGCGCTACCAGGTAAAGCTCCGCCTCTTTGGCATCATTCCGTTCGGCACACAGTGGATCGTGACGTCCCTGAACGAAGCTGACGACACCGAATGGCCGAAACGACTGCGTGACAACGGGCGCAGTGCCCTCATCTCCAAGTGGGATCATTGGATCACCGTCACCCCGGATCCAAACGGGGGAACGCACTACAGCGATGATGTCGATGTCTCAGCCGGATTTCTGACCCCGTTCATCTGGGCCTTCGCGCAAATTTTCTATTGGCATCGACAGCGGCGCTGGCGCGGGCTTGCCAAGAGCCTGCCTGCGCGGCGGGTCATCGAGAAAGAGATGGCTGCATATCGTTCAGCGGCATCGTCTGGCGACGATGATCGTGCCTGGCACCATCTGGAAAGGGTGCATATTGTTTCGCAGCCCTTCCTCGGCCCGCATCTCGCCACCCACCGTGCCATGCTGCGATTTGCGATCGAGCAGCGCGATTGTAGCGAGGTGCTGGGTCAGATTCTCAGGATCATTCTGGCACCACTTGGAGCGCTGACGGGACGACTGCCGGTCGGCAATACCGGACGATCGAATGTGAGCGCCTTTGCGCCAATGCCGGTGCCGGATGATCTTCAACTGGAAATTGATCAGCCTGATCAAGGAAGCAGGTGATGCCAGATCGTGCTCTGTTACCGTGTGACATTATAACCTTCTATATTATCGAGATACTTCGGCCTTGCTCCACCCATTTGCCAATGTTACTGGCGCCGTCACGTCCATGACGCTTGCACTCCGCCCTGTTGCCCTGCGCCCTCTTGCCATACTTCTGGCGTTGGTGATGCTTGTCCTGGCGACGGTCGCTGATGCCGCAACCTGCGGGGCTGAAGCCGGATTTTCGGACGGGTCTGAAATTGCGACCACTTCGCTTCAGGTAGACGCACCTGGCGAGAGTGATCAGGGCGATCCCGATACTCCTGTCGAGCAGCACGGCGTGTGTGCTCACGGTCATTGCCACCACGGCTCTAACGTAGAGGGCGCGGCGTTTGGTATCGAGAGCCGTGAGCTTTTGGCCATGCATCTGTCGGCACGTTATGACCGTCTACCTTCGGTTGATCGCGAGATAGTGAGCCCCCCTCCTCGAGTCTGATGCTTCACGCGCGCCGGAATGATTTCCGGTGCCGTTTTTTGAACGTCAGCAGAGGAAGTCATCCAAAATGTCAGCCATATTATGGCGGGGCGCCCTCATTGCAGGTTTGGCCTTCGCCGCTTTTACGGAGCCTGCTGCCGCGCAGGAGCCAGCGGTTGTTTCGCTCGATGAAGCGCTCGACCGCAGCGGGGTCGCAACAGGCTCCGCGTTTGCCGACAGTAATCCGCGCCTTATCGGACCGCGCGCTGAAACCGAGGCAGCACAGGCGCTCATCGGTCAGGCGCGCTTGCGGCCCAATCCGCAGGTCTCTCTCGAAGCTGAGGATTTTGCCGGTAGCGGCGCCTTCTCCGGCTTACGTGCGACACAAATCACCTTGTCGGTTGGCCAGCAGCTTGAACTTGGCGGGAAGCGGGGTGCGCGGATCGCTGCGGCCGAGGCCCAGGCCGACCTTGCAACCCTGAGGGCCAACCTCTCGCAGGCGGAGCTCGGGTTTTTGGTGCGCGAGCGCTATATCGCAGCCGTTGCGGCGGCATCGCGCCTTGATCTTGCCCGCGATATCGTCGCACGCAGCGAGGAACTGGCGCGCATTGCGAACTTGCTGGTGGAGGTCGGCCGCGAGCCACCGTTGCGAGCCTTGCGGGCGCAAGCCGCGCTCGCTGAAGCGCAGGCCGAGTTGCAAGCTGCGCAAGCGGCCAGCCTTGCCGCGCGAACGGGCCTTGCCGCTTTGTGGAGCGATCAGGCAACGCCGCCTGTTGTGCCGAGCGAGTTTCCCGCCATCGCACCGCCGGACCAGATAATGGCAGCCAGTGCGCCATTGCAGCTTGAAGTCGCGCGGGCAAACACAGCCGCCGTTTCCGCAGAAATAGGGCGTGAACGCAGCTTGCGCATCCCGGACCCAACCATCTCGGCCGGCGTGCGGCGGTTCGAGGAGAGCAACGCCAATGCCTTCATTTTCGGCGTCTCGATCCCGCTTCCATTCAGCAATCGTAATCAGGGCAATATCGCTTCTGCCGAAGCCAATCTGCGCGCAGCAACTGCCCGCGAAGCTGTTGCGCTCGCGGATTACGAACAGGCCGTTGCCCGCGCACGCGCCGCCTACCTTGCTGCTGAGGGGCGCGTTGAAACCCTTTCCGCAACATCTCTGCCACAGGCCGAAGAAGCTCTGAGGCTCGTCCGCATCGGCTACAGCAATGGCCGCTTTCCGCTGATCGAAGTGCTGGCCGCCGCCGATGCCCGCGATGCGATCCGCGAAGCGCTGATCACTGCGCAGCAGGACCGGGGGCAGGCCGCCGCCGAACTTATCAGGCTGGCCGCGCAATGAGGAATATTGTCATGAACCGCAGAACGCTGGCGATTGTCGCCGGAATTGTGATCGCCGCCGCAGCGCTGCTGTATTTTCTCTGGCCCGCAAACGAGGCTGCTGTCCAGCAAGACGGTGAGGCGGCCGAAGCCGCCTTGCCGGAAGGGCTTGTCCTGATCGGTGATGAGCAACTGCGCGCTGCCAAGATCAAGGTTGAGTCCGTGCAGTCCGGCGCCGCCGTTGAACTGGTCTTTCCCGCAACGGTTGCGGCCAGTCCCGCTGCCACTGCACGGATTGATGCACGCGCTACCGGTGTGGTTCGCAGTATCAGCGAGACATTGGGTGACTATGTCAGCCAGGGCGAAACGGTCGCCCGGATCGAAAGCGCCGATGCTGCTGCGCTCGCTTCGCAATTGAGTGCGGCGCGCGCGCGGGTGACGGCGTTATCCTCCGCTTATGACCGCGAGAGACGCTTGTTCGAGGGGAACGTCACGGCCAGGCAGGATCTTGAGGCTGCCAGGGCCGATCTTGATGTCGCCCGCTCCGAACTGTCCCGGGCGCAGGCCGCTGTTTCGGCAGCGGGGGTAAGCGGGGATGGCCGCTCACTGGCCGTTACCAGCCCGATATCTGGCCGTGTGACAACCGCGCCCATCGTGCTTGGTTCATATGTCGATGCCGGTGAGGAACTGTTTCAGGTCATCAATCCCAATGGTTTGCAGATCGAGGTCGCCCTGCCATCTGCTGATGCTGTCCGGATCAAGCCCGGCGATGAAGCTGCGCTGCTCGTCGGCGATGGACGGGAAATCGGTGCACGCGTGCGCTCGGTGACGCCTTCGCTCGACCCTGAAAGCCGCAGTGCAACTGCCATTCTCAATCTTCCGGGAAGCGTCTCTGGCCTCCAGCCCGGATCTTTCCTGCAGGCCCGCATCCGTCCTTCCGG
>JBJIOB010000020.1:0-5810 GCA_045377215.1 Erythrobacter sp. | reverse complement strand
AAATTATCATTCGCAAAAGGAACTTGCCCATGGCCCAGATGTCGCCCGCCGATCCGGTTGTGATCCTGTCTTATGCCCGCACCCCGATGGGCGCGATGCAGGGCGCGCTGGCCGATGTTCCGGCGACCCAGCTCGGCGCGATTGCGGTCAAGGCTGCGGTGGAGCGTTCGGGCGTGGCAGGCGCGGATATTGACCGCGCTTACATGGGCTGCGTGCTGCCGGGCGGGCTTGGCCAGGCCCCTGCCCGTCAGGCCGCGATTCTGGCTGGCCTGCCGCAATCGGTCGAGGCCACCACCGTCAACAAGGTGTGCGGCTCTGGCATGCAGACGGTGATCATGGGCGCAGAAGCGCTCGCCAGCGGCAGCGTTGATGTGGTGGTCGCAGGCGGCATGGAAAGCATGACGAATGCGCCTTACCTTTTGAAAAAGCACCGTTCGGGCGCGCGCATCGGCCATGATACGGCCTATGATCACATGTTCCTCGACGGGCTTGAGGACGCTTATGAGCCGGGGCGCGCGATGGGCACCTTTGCGCAGGACACGGCGAATGAATACCAGCTCACCCGCGAGGAGATGGACGCCTATTCCATCGAATTGCTCGCCCGCGCCAACCGCGCGATTGCCAGCGGCGCCTTTGCCGATGAGGTGGTGCCCGTCACCATCGCTGCGCGCACGGGCGAAGTGGTGGTCGAACATGACGAAGCCCCTTCCAAGGGCCGCCCCGACAAGATCCCGCAATCGAAGCCCGCCTTTGCCAAGGACGGCACCATCACGGCGGCGACCTCAAGCTCGATCTCGGACGGCGCGGCCGCCGTGGTGCTGACCCGCGCGAGCGTGGCCGAGGCCAAGGGGCTTGTGCCTGTTGCCCGGATCGTGGCAGCCGCTGCCCATGCGCAGGCCCCGGCCCTGTTCACCACCGCGCCGATCCCCGCAATCCGCAAGGTGCTCGACAAGGCGGGGTGGAGCGTCGATGATGTCGATCTGTTCGAAGTCAACGAAGCCTTTGCCTGCGTTGCCATGTTCGCGATGCGCGATCTGGGCATCCCTCACGACAAGATCAACGTGAACGGTGGCGGCACCGCGCTTGGCCACCCGATTGGCGCGAGCGGCACGCGCATCATCGTCACGCTGCTCAATGCCCTCAAGAGCCAAGGCAAGAAGCGCGGCGTTGCCTCGCTGTGCATCGGCGGCGGTGAGGCAACGGCAGTGGCGGTCGAACTGATCTGAGGCTGAACGCGCAGCCGGGCGGCTTACGGGCTGCCCGGCAGCGGCTCGGTGCCCCACAGGCGGCCTGCGGGAACCCAGCCCTTGCGCCCGCCAACGTCGATCTCGCACCAGCCCTCGCTGCATCGCAGGTGGCGCGCGACAACGCCCGGCTGCGCTCGCCAGCGCAAGGCGGATGAGGCCGAGGGGGCGGCGCGCAGATCAACCAGCCCTTCGCCGGTGATCAGCAAGCCGCGATCCGGCGTCAACTGGCTGGCCGCAACCCAGCCCTGTTCGCCCGCAACGTCCTGCACCAAGCGCCAGCCTTCGCGCACCCGCACCACCTTCACCGGCAAGCCCTTGCGCTTGTACACCCATTCGACCGGATATTCCCGGCTCGGCCCGACCCGCATATTGACCTGCTCATAGCGCAGCGCGGCCCAGTACGGCACCGCGCGGTCCTGCGCATGGGCCGGATCGCACACGATCACGAAGGCCATGGCCAGGCACAGACCGATCACCGCAAAGACACGAAATCCCATCATCATCGTTCACTTACGCCGCCTCGCCCCTGCCTTTCAAGCGCGCTGATTACGGATCATTGTCTGACAGCATCATCGCCATGCTTGACCTTGCGCCCCCTGACGCATTAGCCCGCTTGCCATGCCTCTGACCGAACTGCCCGCCGCCCGCCCCGCCCGCCCGCTCACCGCGCCTGCGCGCGTGGTTGTCACCCGCCACCTGATGCCGGGGGTCGAGGCGCGGATGCGCGAATTGTTCGATGTGGTGCTCAACGAGGCGGATACCCCGATGAGCCGCGAGGAACTGGTCGCTGCCATGCAGGATTGCGATGTGCTGGTGCCCACTGTCACCGACACGATTGATGCCGCCATGATCGCCGCCGCCGGAGACCGGCTTGGCCTGATTGCCAGCTTTGGCGCAGGCACCGAACATATTGATCTGGCCGCCGCGGCTCAGCGCCGCATCATCGTCACCAACACGCCCGGCGTCTTTACCGATGATACTGCCGATCTCACGCTGGCCATGATCATCGGCGTGCCGCGCCGGGTGCGCGAAGGCACCGCGCTGGTGCGGCGCGGCGAATGGACGGGGTGGGCGCCATCAGGCCTGCTGGGGCGCAAGCTTGCAGGCAAGGTGCTGGGCATTATCGGCATGGGCCGGATCGGGCAGGCCGTCGCCCACCGCGCGCGCGCCTTTGGGCTGGAGATCGTCTATTATAACCGCAAGCCCCTGCCCGAAGCCTTGGAGCGGATGCTGGGCGCGCGCTATATCGGCGATGTGGATAGCCTGATGGCCGAGGCCGACATCCTCACCCTGCATTGCCCGCTGACGGACGAGACCCGCCACCTGATCGACGCGCGCCGCATCGCGCTGATGAAGCCGGGCAGCTGCATTGTGAACACCGCGCGCGGCGAATTGATCGACACCGAGGCGCTGATTGCCGCGCTCGCTTCAGGCCAGCTGGCCGGCGCGGGGCTGGATGTTTACCCGGAAGAACCCAGGGTCGATCCGCGCCTGATTGCCCATCCCAATGTGATGACGCTCCCCCACATCGGCAGTGCGACCGCCGAGGGCCGCGAGGATTCGGGCCACAAGGTGATCGCCAATATCCGCATGTGGGCAGACGGCCACCGCCCGCCCGATCAGGTGCTCACCGCGCTGGTGCGCGGTTAATCCCCCGTCAAAATCCGCTCGACCAACTCGCCCACGCTCGGCGTGTAGCCGTTGGAGAAGAACGGATCGGTCTTGAACCGGTAGGCCGAGTGACCGGCGAAGGCCAGGTTGTTGGCCGGATCATCGCCATGCGCGATTTCCTGCAAGGTCTTCTGGATGCAGAAGCTGCGCGGATCGGCGAGGCGTCCGGTGGTGAAATCGTCGTGATCTTTCCAGCTGGAAAAGGCGCAGTGCGAAAGACACCCCATGCAGGCTTGCTGATCGGTGCGGATTTCATCGCGCTTGTCAGGGGTAACGAAAATGATCGTGCCATCCGGCGTCTTGAGCGGTTCGGTGTGCCCGGCGCGCATCCATGCTTCGGCGCGGGCCTTGTCTTCGGGGCGCACCCAGAAGCTTTTCGCCTTGCCCTCTTCGCCGAGCTGCACCGTGCCGTCCTGCTCACCCCGCTTGAAGAAGGGGATCTGGCGTTCGCTGCGGTGCATCAGATCATAGAGGAACGGGGTCTTGACCGCGCTCGAATAGAAGCCCGTCGGCGAGAACTTGTGCAGCAGCACATCGCCCGGCTCCAGATCGCGCAGCATATTCTTCCAGATATCGGGGATCGGGCTTTCCCGCGTCAGCAGGGGCCGCGTGCCGAACTGGAAGGCAATCGCGCCCAATTCGGGATTGTCGATCCAGTCGTTCCATTCGCGCAGGTACCACACCCCGCCCGCCATCACGATGGGCACGTTATCGGGCACGCCCTCGGCGCGCATTGTCTCGCGCAGCACCTTGACGCGGGGGTAAGGGTCTTGCGGCTGTGTCGGGTCTTCGGCGTTGGACAGGCCATTATGCCCGCCTGCCAGCCAGGGGTCTTCATAGACCACCGCGGCCATCAAATCGGGCACCTTGTGATAAGAGCGCTTCCACAAGGCGCGAAAAGCGCGGCCTGAACTCACGATCGGCAGATAGCTGACGTTGAAACGCGCCGCGATCTCGGCGAGCTTGTAGGGCATCCCGGCCCCGCAGGTCACGCCGGTTACAAGGCCGCGGGTGCGTTCGAGCACGCCCTCAAGCACGGCCTGCGCCCCGCCCATTTCCCACAGCACATTGATATTGATCGCGCCCTTGCCGCTGGCGATGTCATAGGCTTTCTTCACCTGCGTCACCGCGCC
Organism: Erythrobacter sp.; assembly: GCA_045377215.1. Lineage (GTDB taxonomy): Bacteria > Pseudomonadota > Alphaproteobacteria > Sphingomonadales > Sphingomonadaceae > Erythrobacter. Next base: position 1,759 of record JBJIOB010000020.1, on the reverse strand, counting down.
TTCGATGGCGTAGCGGATCAATTCCTCGTGGCGTTCCTGACGGGTTGCGCCGTGATAGGCCTGAGGGATCGGATGGCCGTCGGCATCATAGCTGTCGGCGTTGACGGCCGAGACAGTGCCAATCCCGCCTGCTGCTGCCCAGGCGCCGGAACTTGCATGATTGGTGGCCGACACGCCTTTGCCGCCTTCCACCAGCGGCCACACCTCGCGCCCGCCGTAGACGATCGGGCTCAATCCCTTGAACAATGAAAATCCCCTTTTGTGCGGTTCCGCAAAGGCTCCGCCTCGCGCTCTCCCTTAATCGCCGAGGGCGCGCCAAGCAATCTATGGTGATCGGATCAGGATGATGCAAGCTTGCACGGTGTGATTGCGCTGGCTGCAACCCGTGCCTTGCCGCGCCCGAACCTGGCAAAATATCCCTGATTATCAGGCAATTCGGTGAACTCGATCAGCTGGTATCCAATCGCCTCGAATTCGCAGAACAGCAAGGTATGCGGCAGCCCGTGGCGCCCGGCCGGGCGATCGCTTTCCACCACAATGATTTCGCCGCCTGCCGTCAGCGCGGGCCACATCCGCCACAGGAAGGCATAGGGCTCGGCGACTTCGTGATACATGTGAACGAGGAAAATCCGGTCGAAACTGTCAATCGGAAGCTGCGGATTGTCTTCTTCGCCCAGCTTGATCGAGATATTCTCAAGCCGCTCGCGCTCGACCCGGCGGCCGAGCCGTTCCAGCGCCTCGCGGTTGATATCCTGCGCCAGCACCCGCCCATCCTCGCCGACACGTTCGGCAAGGCGTACGGTGTAATAGCCCTCGCCCGCGCCGATATCGGCAACTGTCATGCCGGGGCGCATATGCGCCAGATCCATGACGATCTGCGCCTCGCGCCGTTCATCGCGGCTGTCCTCATTGCCGAATGCGGTCGAGACCGGGCGATCCACCGGGCGATCAGGCTTGGGAAATTCAAGCGCGCTGTCGGGCCGCACTGCTGCAGGCAGGATGCCCGCATCACAGCCTGCGAGCATCGCCGCGGCCAGCACAGCCAGGGCAACACCCGTATGCCTCATCAATCGACATCCTCGACATCAGCTGCCTCGCCCGTCACCCGCTGGGCAAGGGCAGCAGCGATGAAGGGATCAATCGCGCCGTCGAGCACATCATCGGGGGTGTTCGAGACCACCCCGGTGCGCAGGTCTTTCACCATCTGATAGGGCTGAAGCACATAGGAACGGATCTGGTGGCCCCAGCCAATATCGCTCTTGGCGGAATGTTCGGCGCTGGCGGCTTCTTCGCGGGCGCGCATTTCTGCCTCGTACAGGCGCGCTTTCAGCATGTTCATCGCGATATCGCGGTTCTTGTGCTGGCTGCGATCCTGCTGGCTCGCCACCACGATGCCGCTGGGCTGGTGGGTGATGCGGACCGCGGAATCCGTGGTGTTGACGTGCTGCCCGCCTGCGCCCGACGCGCGATAGGTGTCGATCTTGAGATCGGCCGGGTTGATATCAATTTCAAAGGAATCGTCGATCACCGGATAGACCCACACGCTCGAAAAGCTGGTGTGACGCCGGGCGGACGAATCATAGGGGCTGATGCGGACAAGGCGGTGGACGCCGCTCTCGGTCTTGGCATAGCCATAGGCGTTCTCGCCTTTCAGCAGCAGCGTCGCCGATTTGATCCCGGCCTGTTCGCCCGCCTGATATTCGACCGTTTCCACCTTGAACCCGCGCCGTTCGGCCCAGCGGGCATACATGCGCAGCAA
>JBJIOB010000019.1:0-18332 GCA_045377215.1 Erythrobacter sp. | reverse complement strand
AACAGGCACAAGCCCCTTGGCCTCGGCCACGCTCGCGCGGGTCAGCACCACGGCGGCCGCGCCGTCCGAGATCGAGCTTGAGGTCGCCGCCGTGATGGTGCCGTCCTTGGCAAAGGCGGGCTTCGATTGCGGGATCTTGTCGGGGCGGCCCTTGGAAGGGGCTTCGTCATGTTCGACCACCACTTCGCCCGTGCGCGCAGCGATGGTGACGGGCACCACCTCATCGGCAAAGGCGCCGCTGGCAATCGCGCGGTTGGCGCGGGCGAGCGATTCGATGGAATAGGCGTCCATCTCCTCGCGGGTGAGCTGGTATTCATTCGCCGTGTCCTGCGCAAAGGTGCCCATCGCGCGCCCCGGCTCATAAGCGTCCTCAAGCCCGTCGAGGAACATGTGATCATAGGCCGTATCATGGCCGATGCGCGCGCCCGAACGGTGCTTTTTCAAAAGGTAAGGCGCATTCGTCATGCTTTCCATGCCGCCTGCGACCACCACATCAACGCTGCCGCTGGCGAGCGCTTCTGCGCCCATGATCACCGTCTGCATGCCAGAGCCGCACACCTTGTTGACGGTGGTGGCCTCGACCGATTGCGGCAGGCCAGCCAGAATCGCGGCCTGACGGGCAGGGGCCTGGCCAAGCCCGCCCGGCAGCACGCAGCCCATGTAAGCGCGGTCAATATCCGCGCCTGCCACGCCCGAACGCTCCACCGCAGCCTTGACCGCAATCGCGCCGAGCTGGGTCGCCGGAACATCGGCCAGCGCGCCCTGCATCGCGCCCATCGGGGTGCGGGCATAAGACAGGATCACAACCGGATCGGCGGGCGACATCTGGGCCATGGGCAAGTTCCTTTTGCGAATGATAATTTTCTGATTGGCGGCGTTCCTAATGTTGCATTGCGGCATTTGCAATCGCGTGCACAATTGGTCTTTGGGCCTGTTCGGCGGCAGTGCTTGCAAGGAAGCGTGCTTTGCGCGACAACAGGATTGCAAATTAAAACGCAAACACCCCCGTCGGAGAGACCGCCATGGCTGATGATCGCCGCGCCGAAATGGAAGCCCTGCTCAAGCGTCAGCGCGATGCCTTCACCGCCTCGCGCCCCGAACCGATGCGCCAGCGCAAGGATCGCATCCGCCGCGCCATGGCGCTGGTGCGCGAGCACGGCGAGGAATTCGCCAGCGCGATGAGCGCGGATTTCGGCGGGCGTTCGGCGGCGCAAACCATGATCACCGATGTCGGCGCGGTGGTGAGCGCCGGGCATGATGCGCTCAAGAACATGGATCGCTGGGCGCGGACTGATAAACGCAAGGTCCAGTTTCCGCTCGGCCTGCTGGGCGCGCGGGCTGAGGTGCGCTATGAACCCAAGGGCGTGATCGGTATCCTTGCACCGTGGAATTTCCCGCTGCAACTCGCCTTTGGCCCGCTGATGCAGGTGCTCGCCGCTGGCAACCGCGCGATGATCAAGCCTTCGGAATTTACCGAGCGAACCAGTGAATTGATGGCGGCGCTTACGGCAGAATATTTCGCGCCGGAAGAAGTCGCCGTGATCACGGGCGGGCCGGAGGTGGCAGGGGCTTTTTCCAGCCTGCCGTTCGATCATCTGGTCTTTACCGGATCAACCGCCACCGGGCGACGGGTGATGCAGGCGGCGGCCGAAAACCTCGTGCCGGTGACGCTTGAACTGGGCGGCAAATCGCCGGTCATCATGGGTCGCAGCGCCGATTTTGCCAAGTCGGGGAACGCATCGCCTGGGGCAAGATGATGAATGCAGGGCAAATCTGCCTGGCGCCCGATTATCTGATCGTCCCCGAAGACAAGGAAGATGAAGCAATCGCGGGCGTGGTGGCAGGGGCATCCGCGATGTATCCCACGCTGCTCGATAATGATGATTACACCGCGATTGTCTCGGATCGCCACTTTGCCCGCCTCAAGGGCCTGATCGAAGACGCGCGCGACAAGGGCGCCGAAGTGATCGAGGTCAATCCGGCAGGCGAAGATTTCAGCAATTCCAACCAGCGCAAGCTGCCGCTCACCATCCTGCGCAATGCCACTGCCGATATGGCCGCGATGCAGGAGGAAATCTTCGGGCCTGTGTTGCCGGTGACCACCTACAAATCCGTCGATCAGGCAGTGGATTACGTCAACGACCATGATCGCCCGCTTGGCCTCTATTATTTCGGCGAGGACAAGGGCGAACAGGAACGCGTGCTCACGCGCACCATTTCGGGCGGGGTTACCACCAATGATGTGGTGTTCCATGTGTCGATGGAAGACCTGCCGTTTGGCGGGATCGGGCCTTCGGGCATGGGCAGCTATCATTCGATCGAAGGTTTCCGCGAATTCAGCCATGCCCGCGCGGTCTATCACCAGCCCAAGGTGGATGTGACCAAGCTGGGCGGGATGAAGCCGCCCGATGGCGCTGCGGCGGCCAAAACGGCGGCGCGGATGATGAAGTAAGGGCTGGTCGGCGCGGGGCTGCCCGTCGCATGCGCTGTTGAGTTTCCTGCAACATGCGTGCCCGGTTTTCAACGAGTTCGCGCTCTTGCGCGCACTATGTTACAAGCCTACGGGACCAACGGGATTAATTGCTTGGACATCGCCGTGATCGACCTCAGCCAGTATCTGCCGATACTGATCTTCATTTTTATCGCCTTTGGCTTGTCGATCCTGTTCGTGATCGCGCCGATGGCGGTCTCCCGGCTGACCGGCGCGCATAATCCCAATGCGGAAAAGCTTTCGGAATATGAATGCGGCTTTCCCGCTTTCGAGGACGCGCGCAGCCAGTTCGATGTGCGGTTTTACCTCGTGGCGATCAGCTTCATCGTGTTCGATCTCGAAGCGGCCTTCCTGTTCCCGTGGGCGGTCAGCCTCAAGGAAACGCAATTTGTGGGCTGGGCGGGGATGATGGTGTTCCTGTTCATCCTCGCGGTCGGCCTTGCCTATGAATGGAAGAAAGGGGCGTTGGACTGGGAATGACAAACGCGGTTTCTCCTCCCCTCAATTCTTCGGTTCAAGGACTGCCTGACATCTCGGCGCTTGCCACTGCGCAAGGCGGCGAATTGCGCCAGCCTGACGCTGCTTTCTTCAAGTCGCTCGAAAGCGAGGTCAATGACAAGGGCTTCCTCGTCACCTCGACCGAAGAACTGTTCCAATGGGCGCGCACCGGCAGCCTGTGGTGGATGACATTCGGCCTGGCGTGCTGCGCGGTCGAGATGATCCACGTCAACATGCCGCGCTATGATATGGAACGCTTCGGCATTGCCCCGCGCGCATCCCCGCGCCAGTCCGACGTGATGATCGTGGCGGGCACGCTCTGCAACAAGATGGCGCCAGCCCTGCGCAAGGTCTATGACCAGATGAGTGATCCCAAATATGTGATCAGCATGGGCAGCTGCGCCAATGGCGGCGGCTATTACCACTATTCCTATTCGGTGGTGCGCGGGTGTGACCGGATCGTGCCGGTCGATATCTATGTTCCCGGCTGCCCGCCGACCGCCGAGGCGCTGCTTTACGGCGTGATGCAATTGCAGCGCAAGATCCGCCGCGTCGGCACGATCGAGCGGTAAGGGGCTTTTTGCGATGAAGGTTGTGCATTCCGCCCCGCGCTTTGCTTCGAACGAAGGCGTGATCAATGCCATTTCGGAAAGCATCAGCGTCTGGCTGATCGAGGCTGAAGAGGCCCATGGCGAGGTGATTTTCCGTGTCCAGCGCGATGCGGTGCCCAAAGTGCTGCGAACCTTGCGTGATGATCACCAGTATCAGCAGATGATGGAGATTGCGGGCGCGGATTATCCGGCGCGCCCCGAACGCTTCGAAGTGGTTTACATGCTGCTCAGTCTCACGAAAAACCACCGCGTGATCGTGAAATGCTCCACCGATGAAAACACCCCGGTGCCGACCATCACGACGCTGTGGCCCAATGCTGGATGGTTAGAGCGCGAAGTGTTCGACATGTACGGCGTGACCTTTGCCGGCAATCCCGATCTGCGCCGCATCCTCACCGATTACGGCTTTGAAGGGCACCCGTTCCGCAAGGACTTCCCGATGACGGGCTATACCGAACTGCGTTACTCCGAAGAGGAAAAGCGCGTGGTTTATGAACCTGTCGAACTCGCGCAGGAAATGCGCAGCTTCGATTTCCTCTCGCCGTGGGAGGGTTCCGATTACGTCCTGCCCGGTGATGAAAAGGCCAAAGAGGAGGGCGGCAAGTGAGCTTCCAACTCGAAGAATCGCCGACCACCGAAGGCGAGGTCATCACCAATTACACGATCAATTTCGGCCCGCAGCATCCGGCGGCGCATGGCGTCTTGCGCATGATCATGGAGCTGGACGGCGAAGTGATCGAGCGGATTGATCCGCATGTCGGGCTGCTGCACCGCGGCACCGAAAAGCTGATCGAGCACAAGACCTACCTTCAGGCGCTCCCCTATTTTGATCGCCTCGATTACTGCTCGCCGCTGTGCATGGAGCACAGCTACGTGCTGGCGATCGAAAAGCTGCTGAACCTCGAAGTGCCGCTGCGCGCCCAATATCTGCGCGTGCTGTTTGCCGAACTGACCCGCATCTGTAACCACATGCTCAACATCGGCGCGCATGTCATGGATGTGGGCGCGATGACGCCCAACCTGTGGGTGTTCGAACTGCGCGAAGACTGCATGAACTTCTTCGAGCGTGCTTCGGGCGCGCGGATGCACAGCGCATGGTTCCGCCCGGGCGGGGTGCATCAGGATGTGCCGGAAAAGCTGCTGGTTGATATTGGCGACTGGCTCGACAACCGGTTTTTCCAGCTGTTCGAAGACGCGATGAGCCTGGTGATCGACAACCGCATCTTCAAGCAGCGCAATGTCGATATCGCGATTGTCAGCCGCGAGGATGCGATTGCCTGGGGCTTTTCCGGCCCGATGATCCGTGCGGCAGGCATTCCGTGGGATCTGCGCAAGAGCCAGCCCTATGATGTCTATGACCGGATGGAATTTGACATTCCGGTCGGCACCAACAGCGACTGCTATGACCGCTTCATGGTGCGCGTGAAGGAAGTTTACGAAAGCGCCAAGATCATCAAGCAGTGCCTGCGCGATATGCCGCAAGGCCCGGTTGCCAGCACTGATGGCAAGGTTTCGCCGCCCAAGCGGGGTGAGATGAAGCAGTCGATGGAAAGCCTGATCCACCACTTCAAGCTCTACACCGAAGGTTTCAAGGTTCCTGCGGGCGAGGTTTACGTCGCCACCGAAAGCCCCAAGGGCGAGTTCGGCGTCTATCTCGTCAGCGATGGCACCAACAAGCCCTATCGCTGCAAGATCCGCCCCACCGCTTTCTCGCACCTTCAGGCAATGGACATGATGAGCCGCGGCCATATGCTGCCCGACGCAACCGCCATTCTGGGCGCAATCGACGTGGTGTTCGGGGAGTGTGACCGGTGACAAGCAACGTCGAAAACCTCATCCTCGAACGCTTGCGCCATATCGACGAGCGGATCGGCGATCTAGGCAGCGACATCAAGGATGTGAAGCTGCGCATGACCGCTCTGGAAGAGCATATGCTGAGCCTCCAGACCAGCATGCTGGCAGTGAACACCCGGCTTGACCGTTTTGACGAGCGGCTCGAACGGGTGGAGCGTCGGCTCGACCTTAAGGATGCCTCCTGATGGCTGATCGCACCCCCGCTCCCGATACTCCCGAACTGCGCGCCCGTTGGAGCGCCTTTGCGTGGACGGCGGAGAACAAGAAACTCGCCGATTGGCACATCGCCAAATATCCCGAAGGGCGCCAGCGTTCAGCAGTGATGCCGCTGCTCGATCTCGCCCAGCGGCAGGTCGGCGCGGAGACCGATACGCAGGGCTGGCTGCCGCTGCCGGTGATCGAATATGTCGCGGCCTATCTCGATATGCCGGTGATCCGCGTGCTCGAAGTCGCCAGCTTCTACTTCATGTATAACCTGAAGCCCGTCGGCAAATTCCATGTGCAGGTGTGCGGCACCACGCCCTGCATGTTGCGCGGCAGCGACGATATCATCGCGGCGTGCAAAAAGCGCGGCATGAAGAAGGGCGAGGTCTCGGCGGACGGGCTGTGGACGCTGACCGAAGTGGAATGCATGGGCAATTGCGCCACCGCGCCGATGGTCCAGATCAACGACGACAATTACGAGGATTTGACGCCCGAGCGCCTCGACGCGGTGCTTGATGCCCTTGCGCGCGGTGAAACGCCCAAGGCCGGCACGCAGGAACCGGGACGGCACACCTCCGAGCCTTCGGGCGGGGCGACAACGCTCAAGCACATGATCACCGCCAACCACGATTACCGGGGTGAATGGTGATGTCGGGCAAGGTGCAACTTGGCGGCGGATTGATCGGCCTGATGTTCCTTGCGCTTGGTGTGTGGGAATGGATCAGCGGCGATAGCTGGGTGGTGTGGATCATTCTGGGCTTCCTGTTCGGCGGTTTCGGGGCGCTTGGCCGCTTGTTGGGCAGCAAAGGCTACAAATGAACAGCCTCGTCCCCCTGCTTGGCGCCGTGGTGCTCGGCTTTATCGCCTACAAGGTGCTGATGGGCCTTGTGCGCGTGGGCGTGATGCTGCTGATCGTCGTCGTGCTGGTGGGCCTGTGGCAACAAGGGGTGATCGGATGAATTCGCTGACCCTCGCGCTGGCCGGAGCAGGGCTGACCGGCTTTGCTCTCGGCGCGTTTTTCACCGCCACGGGCAAGGCGGAAATGGGCGTGATCCTGATGGGATTGGGCCTGGTGTTTCAGGTGATTTCTCTGGTGCGGCTGAAGCGCGCCAAAAGCCAAGGAAAGCTGTGATGCTGGCCGATAGGGATCGGATCTTTACCAATGTCTATGGCTTTCAGGACTGGGGCCTGAAAGCAGCGCAGATGCGCGGCGATTGGGATGATACCAAGGCGCTGCTCGCGCGCGGGCAGGATGCGATCATCGAGGAAATCAAGGCATCAGGCCTGCGCGGGCGCGGCGGAGCGGGCTTCCCGACGGGTTTGAAGTGGAGCTTCATGCCCAAGGAAAGCCGCGACGGGCGTCCAAGCTTCCTTGTCATTAACGCCGACGAATCCGAGCCCGGTTCCTGCAAGGACCGCGAGATCATCCGCCACGATCCGCACAAGCTGATCGAAGGCGCGCTGGTGGCAGGCTTCGCGATGCGCGCGCGGGCGGCCTATATCTACATTCGCGGCGAATATATCCGCGAGGCTGAAACGCTCCAGAAAGCGATCAACGAGGCCTATGATGCAGGCCTGATTGGCAAGAATGCCTGCGGTTCGGGCTATGATTTCGATGTCTTCATGCACCGCGGCGCGGGCGCTTACATCTGCGGCGAAGAAACCGCGATGATCGAAAGCCTAGAAGGCAAGAAGGGCCAGCCTCGCCTCAAGCCTCCGTTCCCGGCGGGCGCGGGGCTGTATGGCTGCCCCACCACGGTCAACAATGTCGAAAGCATTGCGGTTGCACCCACGATCCTGCGGCGCGGGGCAGGGTGGTTCAATTCCTTCGGGCGCGAGAACAACAAGGGCACCAAGCTGTTCCAGATTTCGGGCCATGTGGAAAAGCCCTGCGTCGTCGAAGAATCGATGAGCATTCCGTTCGAGGAACTCATCGAAAAGCATTGCGGCGGTATTCGCGGCGGGTGGGACAATCTGCTTGCCGTAATACCCGGCGGATCATCCGTGCCGCTGGTGCCTGCCGAACAGATCCGCCGCGCGCCGATGGATTTTGACGGGCTGAAGGAACTCGGTTCAGGCCTCGGCACGGCAGCGGTGATCGTGATGGACAAGTCCACCGACATCGTGCGCGCGATCAGCCGTCTTTCCTATTTCTACAAGCACGAAAGCTGCGGCCAGTGCACCCCCTGCCGCGAAGGCACGGGCTGGATGTGGCGCATGATGGAGCGCCTGCGCACCGGCGATGCGGCCATCGAGGAAATCGACATGCTGCACGAGGTGACCAAGCAGGTCGAAGGCCACACCATCTGCGCGCTGGGCGATGCTGCCGCCTGGCCGATCCAGGGCCTCATCCGCCACTTCCGCCCAGAGCTGGAGCGGCGCATTCACGAACACAACGCGCAGTTTGCACAAGCGGCGGAGTGAACATGGCCTATCTCCATCTTGGACCAATGACGCCGGATCAGTGGGACAGAAAATACCCGCTGATTGCCTCCAACGTGTTCCGCAATGTCGCAACGCTGGCGGCGGTGATTGTCGGGTTTGTGGGGCTGGGCTTTCAGAACCATCTGGCCAATGTCTCGAACGCCAAGCAGGCCACGCAACTGCAGGCGCAGACCTTTCTGACGCGCGAGATGAAGTATGACGACATGTGGACCGGCTACATGGAACTCGCGATGGATCACCCGGAATTTGCCGAGGGTGCCGATTACAACGCGCTGAGCCCGGCTGATCAGATCCGCTACACCTGGTTCTTTGATCGCCTTGCCTACACCGCCGAGGCTATCCTGTCGCTGCGGCATGATGATGCCAAGTGGCAGGAAATCTTCGACGGCGAATTCCGCAAGCATACCAGCCTGCTGCGCGATCATCCGGGGATCATCCGCGACTGGTTCTGCAATTACGACGATACCGTGCGTCCGCTGATCAAGGGCGCCATCAGGGGGACCGGCCGGGCGGTTCCCAATTGTGCTGCAAGGAAGGCTGCGAACGCCAATGCCTAAAGTCACCGTAGACGGCGTAGAAATCGAAGTTCCCGCTGGCGCCACTGTGCTGCAGGCGTGCGAGCTGGCGGGCAAGGAAATCCCGCGTTTCTGCTATCACGAACGCCTCAGCATTGCGGGCAATTGCCGCATGTGTCTGGTCGAAGTGAAGCCGGGGCCGCCCAAGCCGCAGGCCTCCTGCGCGCTGCCCGCCAGCGAAGGTCAGGACATCCGCACCGATAGCCCGATGGTCAAGAAGGCGCGCGAAGGCGTGATGGAATTCCTGCTGATCAACCACCCGCTCGATTGCCCGATCTGCGATCAGGGCGGCGAGTGTGATTTGCAGGATCAAGCGGTCGCCTATGGCCGCGGCGGTTCGCGCACCAAGGAGCACAAGCGCGCCGTTACCGAAAAATACATGGGCCCGCTGATCAAGACGATCATGACCCGCTGCATCCACTGCACCCGCTGCGTGCGCTTTTCGGAAGAAATCGCCGGGGTGGATGAAATCGGCGCGCTCTATCGCGGCGAGGATATGCAGATCACGACCTATCTCGAACAGGCGGCGCGCCATGAGCTGTCAGCCAATGTGATTGATCTGTGCCCGGTCGGCGCGCTGACAAGCCGCCCCTATGCCTTCGAAGCGCGCCCGTGGGAATTGAGGCGCACCATCAGCATTGATGTGTCGGACGCAGTCGGCGCAAACATCTCGCTCCATTCCAAGGGCCGCGAAGTGATGCGCGCGCTGCCGCGTATCAATGATGACGTGAACGAGGAATGGCTTTCGGACAAGGCGCGCTATCAGGTCGATGGGCTGACCAAGCGGCGGCTTGACCGGGTGTGGATGCGCCGTGCCAAAGAAGATGGGGGCAAGCTCCAGCCCGCCGAGTGGGGTGAAGCTTTCGCAGCGATTGCGGGCGCTTTGGCCAGCGACAAGGCGAGCATCGCGGCCGTTGCGGGCGATTTGCTCGACGCCGAGACGATGTTTGCGGCCAAGGCGCTGGTGAATGCCTGCGGCTCTGACCTTACCGAAGCCCGCCAGACCGGCATGACCTATGACGTGTCGAACATGGCAGCGGTGAATTTCAATTCGGGCTTTGCCGGGATCGAGAGTGCTGATGCGATCCTCATCATCGGCAGCCAGGTGCGCTGGGAAGCGGCGCTGCTCAATGTCCGCCTGCGCAAGGCCGTGAAGGCAGGGGCGAAGGTGTTCATCATCGGGCCGGAGTGGGAGACGACGTTCCCTGCCACCTTCCTCGGCAATGATCTTGCCGTGCTCAACCGCGTGCCCAAGGCTTTGGGTGACGTCATGAAGGCAGCCCAGCGCCCGGCGGTGATTGTGGGTGCAGCAGCGCTCGCCAAGGGCGCGCTTCCGGCGGCTCTCAAGCTGGTGGACAAGTTCGGGCTCGTGAAGGATGGCTGGAACGGGTTCAACGTGCTGCACATTTCGGCAGCGCGCATGGCCTCGCTGATGCTCGGCTTTACCAAGCCCGGCGGAATGGGCGATCTGGCGGCAGCAGCGCCCAAAGTGCTGCTCAGCCTTGGCGCGGACGAGATGGATTACGCAGCCTTTGCAGGCTCCTTGAAGGTCTATATCGGCCACCACGGCGATAAGGGCGCGGCGGCGGCTGACATCATCCTGCCGGGCGCGTCCTATGCCGAAAAGGACGGCACTTACGTCAACACCGAAGGCCGCGTGCAATATGCCGAAAAGGCGGTGTTCGCACCGGGCGATGCGCGCGAGGACTGGACGATTTTGCGTGCGCTGGCCGATGCTCTGGGCGTGAATGTCGGCTTTGACAGCTTCAGCGCGTTGCAAGGCGCAATGATCGCGGCGGTTCCGGCGCTGGGCGAGGAAGGCCTCGCTGATTACGGCGCGCTGCCCAAGGCCGATAGCAGCGCCAAGTTCGAGGGCGAAATTGCCGCCTATCCGATCAAGGACTTCTACCTCACCAACGCCATCGCCCGCGCAAGCGACGTAATGCAGCAATGTTCGGCGGAACTGCTCCACGGGGCTGACATCAAGGAGGCGGCGGAGTGAGCCACTTCAAGTCTCCGGCAGATTTCGTCATTGCGACCCCGGCCTTGAGCCGGGGGAAGCAATCCAGTGCGGCACGCGCAACGCGCTGGATTGCCGCGTCGCCTGCAGCTCCTCGCAATCACGAGGGAGTGAACCAATGACCGCCTTCTTCCAATCCTTCGGCCTTTCTTACGAATGGGCCTGGACTGTCGCCACTGTTGCAGGCGTGCTGATCATTGCTCTGCTGGTGATGTTCAGCGTTGCGATGGTGATCTATGTCGATCGCAAGGTGCTGGGCGCGATCATGCTGCGGCGCGGGCCCAATGTGGTGGGGCCGTTTGGCATCCTCCAGTCCTTTGCCGATGGCTTGAAGGTATTCCTGCAGGAAACCATTATTCCGTCAGCCGCGAACAAGGGCATTTTCCTGCTTGCGCCGATCATCACCTTTACTGTCGCGCTCGCGGCATGGGCGGTGATCCCGTTTGATGCAGGCGTGGTGCTGGCCGACATCAATGTCGGCCTGCTCTATATCCTCGCGATCTCGTCCCTGGGCGTTTACGGCGTGGTGATGAGCGGGTGGGCGTCGAACTCCAAATATCCGTTCTTCTCGGCGATGCGTGCATCGGCCCAGATGATCTCCTACGAGGTTTCCATCGGCTTCGTGCTGGTGTGCGTTGTGCTGTTTGCCGGCACGTTCAACATGAGCGGGATTGTCGAGGCGCAGCGCGGCTTCGGGCTGGGCATCATCAACGGCTATGTGGTGCACCCGCTCTTGTTCCCGATGTGGGTGGTGTTCTTCATCTCGGCGCTGGCGGAAACCGCGCGCGCACCGTTTGACTTGACCGAAGCGGAGAGCGAACTCGTCGCGGGCTACCAGACCGAATATTCCTCGATGAGCTTCGCGCTGTTCTGGCTCGGCGAATATGCCAACATCCTGTTGATGTGCTCGCTCAACACGCTGTTGTTCTGGGGCGGGTGGCTGCCGCCGCTCGACATTCCGGTGCTTTACATGGTGCCGGGGATCATCTGGTTCCTGCTCAAAACCTTCATGTTCTTCTTCATGTTCAGCTGGATCTGGGCGACGGTGCCGCGTTACCGTTACGATCAGCTGATGCGGCTTGGCTGGAAGGTGTTCCTGCCGATGAGCCTGATCTTTGTTGCTGTTATTTCGGGCTATCTCATGGCTACGGGGCATTTCGCATGAGCACTGTTTCCCACCTCATCAAGAGCTTCACCCTGTGGGAGTTTTTGAAGGCGCACGCGCTGACGCTGAAGTATTTCTTCAAGCCCAAGGCGACGATCAATTATCCTTTCGAGAAATCGCCGCTGAGCCCGCGCTTTCGCGGTGAGCATGCTTTGCGGCGTTATCCGAACGGCGAGGAACGCTGCATTGCGTGCAAGCTGTGCGAGGCGATTTGTCCTGCACAGGCCATCACCATCGAGAGCGAACCGCGCGAGGATGGCAGCCGCCGCACGACGCGTTATGACATCGACATGACGAAGTGCATCTATTGCGGCTTTTGTCAGGAAGCTTGCCCGGTCGATGCCATCGTTGAAGGGCCGAATTTCGAATATGCCACCGAAACCCGCGAGGAGCTGCTTTACGACAAGGCCAAGCTGCTCGCCAATGGTGACAAGTGGGAACGGGCCATCGCGGCCAACCTTGAAGCCGACGCACCCTATCGCTAGGGGGCGGCGCACAAAACAATAAACCGCCTGGGCTGCGCTGCATGGCACGGCCCCGGCACATGCAACTTGGGATCAGCAAGGACGGCTTTTTGTGCGCACGCGCCCTTCGGGGTGGGCAGCGGCGGGGCTGGGGATCAATATGATACAGGTTTTTGCCTTCTACCTGTTTGCGGCCATCGTGGTCGCCAGCGCCGTCATGGTGATCATGGCGCGCCACCCCGTGCATTCGGTGCTGTGGCTGATCATGGCGTTCTTCAACGCAGCCGCCCTGATGGTGCTGGTGGGGGCAGAGTTCCTCGCGATGCTGCTGGTGATTGTCTATGTCGGCGCGGTCGCGGTGCTGTTCCTGTTTGTCGTTATGATGCTCGACATTGATTTTGCCGCGATGCGCGCAGGCTTTATCCGCAATTTCCCGCTGGGGCTGCTGATGGCCGCGATCCTGCTTGCCGAATTGCTGCTGGCGTTGGGCGTGTACAATGCGGGCGGGCTGACCTTGGGCGCGCCTGATGGCAGCGCGATGCAGGCGCCGAGCGCAAGCAATATCGAGGCTTTGGGCGGGCTGCTGTTTGGCCGCTATATCCTGCTGTTCGAGATTGCCGGGATCATTCTCCTCGTCGCGATGATCGGCGCGATTGTGCTGACCTTCCAACCGCCCAAGCCCGGCGCGCGCGCTCGGCAGGATATCGGCAAGCAGATCCGCCGCCGTCCGGAAGATGCAGCTGTCATGGAAGAACCCGGAAATCGGGCAGGGGATCGAACTGTGATCGGGATCGAACATTATCTCACCGTGGGCGCGATTTTGTTCGCGCTCGGCAGTGATCGGGGATTTTCACTCGACCGTCAGGATGACGATCATCGTTCATCGCGGATGAGCGATTGAATCCCCGATCACTGCCGAGCGCGAACAAAATCGCGCCCACGGTGAGATAATG
Source organism: Erythrobacter sp. (assembly GCA_045377215.1). Lineage (GTDB taxonomy): Bacteria > Pseudomonadota > Alphaproteobacteria > Sphingomonadales > Sphingomonadaceae > Erythrobacter. Next base: position 5,052 of record JBJIOB010000019.1, on the reverse strand, counting down.
TTCGATCCCGATCACAGTTCGATCCCCTGCCCGATTTCCGGGTTCTTCCATGACAGCTGCATCTTCCGGACGGCGGCGGATCTGCTTGCCGATATCCTGCCGAGCGCGCGCGCCGGGCTTGGGCGGTTGGAAGGTCAGCACAATCGCGCCGATCATCGCGACGAGGAGAATGATCCCGGCAATCTCGAACAGCAGGATATAGCGGCCAAACAGCAGCCCGCCCAAAGCCTCGATATTGCTTGCGCTCGGCGCCTGCATCGCGCTGCCATCAGGCGCGCCCAAGGTCAGCCCGCCCGCATTGTACACGCCCAACGCCAGCAGCAATTCGGCAAGCAGGATCGCGGCCATCAGCAGCCCCAGCGGGAAATTGCGGATAAAGCCTGCGCGCATCGCGGCAAAATCAATGTCGAGCATCATAACGACAAACAGGAACAGCACCGCGACCGCGCCGACATAGACAATCACCAGCAGCATCGCGAGGAACTCTGCCCCCACCAGCACCATCAGGGCGGCTGCGTTGAAGAACGCCATGATCAGCCACAGCACCGAATGCACGGGGTGGCGCGCCATGATCACCATGACGGCGCTGGCGACCACGATGGCCGCAAACAGGTAGAAGGCAAAAACCTGTATCATATTGATCCCCAGCCCCGCCGCTGCCCACCCCGAAGGGCGCGTGCGCACAAAAAGCCGTCCTTGCTGATCCCAAGTTGCATGTGCCGGGGCCGTGCCATGCAGCGCAGCCCAGGCGGTTTATTGTTTTGTGCGCCGCCCCCTAGCGATAGGGTGCGTCGGCTTCAAGGTTGGCCGCGATGGCCCGTTCCCACTTGTCACCATTGGCGAGCAGCTTGGCCTTGTCGTAAAGCAGCTCCTCGCGGGTTTCGGTGGCATATTCGAAATTCGGCCCTTCAACGATGGCATCGACCGGGCAAGCTTCCTGACAAAAGCCGCAATAGATGCACTTCGTCATGTCGATGTCATAACGCGTCGTGCGGCGGCTGCCATCCTCGCGCGGTTCGCTCTCGATGGTGATGGCCTGTGCAGGACAAATCGCCTCGCACAGCTTGCACCGCAATGCAGCGTTCCTCGCCGTTCGGATAACGCCGCAAAGCATGCTCACCGCGAAAGCGCGGGCTCAGCGGCGATTTCTCGAAAGGATAATTGATCGTCGCCTTGGGCTTGAAGAAATACTTCAGCGTCAGCGCGTGCGCCTTCAAAAACTCCCACAGGGTGAAGCTCTTGATGAGGTGGGAAACAGTGCTCATGCGAAATGCCCCGTAGCCATGAGATAGCCCGAAATAACAGCAACAAAGATCAGGCTCATCGGCAGGAACACCTTCCAGCCAAGCCGCATCAGCTGATCGTAACGGTAACGCGGCACCGTCGCCCAGATCCAGCTGAACATGAAGAAGAACATGAAGGTTTTGAGCAGGAACCAGATGATCCCCGGCACCATGTAAAGCACCGGAATGTCGAGCGGCGGCAGCCACCCGCCCCAGAACAACAGCGTGTTGAGCGAGCACATCAACAGGATGTTGGCATATTCGCCGAGCCAGAACAGCGCGAAGCTCATCGAGGAATATTCGGTCTGGTAGCCCGCGACGAGTTCGCTCTCCGCTTCGGTCAAGTCAAACGGTGCGCGCGCGGTTTCCGCCAGCGCCGAGATGAAGAACACCACCCACATCGGGAACAAGAGCGGGTGCACCACATAGCCGTTGATGATGCCCAGCCCGAAGCCGCGCTGCGCCTCGACAATCCCGCTCATGTTGAACGTGCCGGCAAACAGCACAACGCACACCAGCACGAAGCCGATGGAAACCTCGTAGGAGATCATCTGGGCCGATGCACGCATCGCCGAGAAGAACGGATATTTGGAGTTCGACGCCCACCCGCTCATCACCACGCCGTAAACGCCCAGGGACGAGATCGCGAGGATATAGAGCAGGCCGACATTGATGTCGGCCAGCACCACGCCTGCATCAAACGGGATCACCGCCCATGCCGCGAGCGCGACAGTAAAGGTGATGATCGGCGCAAGCAGGAAAATGCCCTTGTTCGCGGCTGACGGAATAATGGTTTCCTGCAGGAATACCTTCAAGCCATCGGCAAAGGACTGGAGGATGCCAAACGGCCCCACCACATTGGGCCCGCGCCGCAGCATGATCGCGCCCAGCACCTTGCGATCGACATAGATCACCATCGCAACGCTGAACATCACCAGCAGAGCAATGATCAGCACGCCTGCAACAGTGGCGACAGTCCAGGCCCATTCGTAAGAAAGGCCGAAGGATTGGAAGAAGGCGGTCATTGGTTCACTCCCTCGTGATTGCGAGGAGCTGCAGGCGACGCGGCAATCCAGCGCGTTGCGCGTGCCGCACTGGATTGCTTCCCCGGCTCAAGGCCGGGGTCGCAATGACGAAATCTGCCGGAGACTTGAAGTGGCTCACTCCGCCGCCTCCTTGATGTCAGCCCCGTGGAGCAGTTCCGCCGAACATTGCTGCATTACGTCGCTTGCGCGGGCGATGGCGTTGGTGAGGTAGAAGTCCTTGATCGGATAGGCGGCAATTTCGCCCTCGAACTTGGCGCTGCTATCGGCCTTGGGCAGCGCGCCGTAATCAGCGAGGCCTTCCTCGCCCAGCGCCGGAACCGCCGCGATCATTGCGCCTTGCAACGCGCTGAAGCTGTCAAAGCCGACATTCACGCCCAGAGCATCGGCCAGCGCACGCAAATCGTCCAGTCCTCGCGCGCATCGCCCGGTGCGAACACCGCCTTTTCGGCATATTGCACGCGGCCTTCGGTGTTGACGTAAGTGCCGTCCTTTTCGGCATAGGACGCGCCCGGCAGGATGATGTCAGCCGCCGCCGCGCCCTTATCGCCGTGGTGGCCGATATAGACCTTCAAGGAGCCTGCAAAGGCTGCGTAATCCATCTCGTCCGCGCCAAGGCTGAGCAGCACTTTGGGCGCTGCTGCCGCCAGATCGCCCATTCCGCCGGGCTTGGTAAAGCCGAGCATCAGCGAGGCCATGCGCGCTGCCGAAATGTGCAGCACGTTGAACCCGTTCCAGCCATCCTTCACGAGCCCGAACTCGTCCACCAGCTTGAGAGCCGCCGGAAGCGCGCCCTTGGCGAGCGCTGCTGCACCCACAATCACCGCCGGGCGCTGGGCTGCCTTCATGACGTCACCCAAAGCCTTGGGCACGCGGTTGAGCATGGCAAGATCATTGCCGAGGAAGGTGGCAGGGAACGTCGTCTCCCACTCCGGCCCGATGATGAACACCTTCGCCCCTGCCTTCACGGCCTTGCGCAGGCGGACATTGAGCAGCGCCGCTTCCCAGCGCACCTGGCTGCCGATGATGAGGATCGCATCAGCACTCTCGATCCCGGCAAAGCCCGAATTGAAATTCACCGCTGCCATGTTCGACACGTCATAGGTCATGCCGGTCTGGCGGGCTTCGGTAAGGTCAGAGCCGCAGGCATTCACCAGCGCCTTGGCCGCAAACATCGTCTCGGCGTCGAGCAAATCGCCCGCAACGGCCGCGATGCTCGCCTTGTCGCTGGCCAAAGCGCCCGCAATCGCTGCGAAAGCTTCACCCCACTCGGCGGGCTGGAGCTTGCCCCCATCTTCTTTGGCACGGCGCATCCACACCCGGTCAAGCCGCCGCTTGGTCAGCCCATCGACCTGATAGCGCGCCTTGTCCGAAAGCCATTCCTCGTTCACGTCATCATTGATACGCGGCAGCGCGCGCATCACTTCGCGGCCCTTGGAATGGAGCGAGATGTTTGCGCCGACTGCGTCCGACACATCAATGCTGATGGTGCGCCTCAATTCCCACGGGCGCGCTTCGAAGGCATAGGGGCGGCTTGTCAGCGCGCCGACCGGGCACAGATCAATCACATTGGCTGACAGCTCATGGCGCGCCGCCTGTTCGAGATAGGTCGTGATCTGCATATCCTCGCCGCGATAGAGCGCGCCGATTTCATCCACCCCGGCGATTTCTTCCGAAAAGCGCACGCAGCGGGTGCAGTGGATGCAGCGGGTCATGATCGTCTTGATCAGCGGGCCCATGTATTTTTCGGTAACGGCGCGCTTGTGCTCCTTGGTGCGCGAACCGCCGCGGCCATAGGCGACCGCTTGATCCTGCAAATCACACTCGCCGCCCTGATCGCAGATCGGGCAATCGAGCGGGTGGTTGATCAGCAGGAATTCCATCACGCCTTCGCGCGCCTTCTTGACCATCGGGCTATCGGTGCGGATGTCCTGACCTTCGCTGGCGGGCAGCGCGCAGGAGGCCTGCGGCTTGGGCGGCCCCGGCTTCACTTCGACCAGACACATGCGGCAATTGCCCGCAATGCTGAGGCGTTCGTGATAGCAGAAACGCGGGATTTCCTTGCCCGCCAGCTCGCACGCCTGCAGCACAGTGGCGCCAGCGGGAACTTCGATTTCTACGCCGTCTACGGTGACTTTAGGCATTGGCGTTCGCAGCCTTCCTTGCAGCACAATTGGGAACCGCCCGGCCGGTCCCCCTGATGGCGCCCTTGATCAGCGGACGCACGGTATCGTCGTAATTGCAGAACCAGTCGCGGATGATCCCCGGATGATCGCGCAGCAGGCTGGTATGCTTGCGGAATTCGCCGTCGAAGATTTCCTGCCACTTGGCATCATCATGCCGCAGCGACAGGATAGCCTCGGCGGTGTAGGCAAGGCGATCAAAGAACCAGGTGTAGCGGATCTGATCAGCCGGGCTCAGCGCGTTGTAATCGGCACCCTCGGCAAATTCCGGGTGATCCATCGCGAGTTCCATGTAGCCGGTCCACATGTCGTCATACTTCATCTCGCGCGTCAGAAAGGTCTGCGCCTGCAGTTGCGTGGCCTGCTTGGCGTTCGAGACATTGGCCAGATGGTTCTGAAAGCCCAGCCCCACAAACCCGACAATCACCGCCGCCAGCGTTGCGACATTGCGGAACACGTTGGAGGCAATCAGCGGGTATTCTCTGTCCCACTGATCCCGGCGTCATTGGTCCAAGATGGAGATAGGCCATGTTCACTCCGCCG
>JBJIOB010000018.1:0-21505 GCA_045377215.1 Erythrobacter sp. | reverse complement strand
GTAAATTCAGGCCGTTAGGCCGTCACATTACGCAGCGAGAGCAAGTGCTTCGTTGTCGTTGGCACTTGTGGGTTTTGAGCCTTTAACGGGTTACTCAGCCCGGACGAAAACACCGCTTTTCAACACACGTCGATCCTGGTTCGGCCCCGTCAGGAGCAGCATGGAGAACGCCGCTTCTGGTGGAGCCGCCGGGTACTGCCCCCGGGTCCGTTGTGCCTATTGCACGCCGCAATTTATCGTCATAGTCGGTTGCCCGACAGGAATGCATATAGCGCGCCCTGGCTCAATGTGAAGGGCACGAAGCAAGAACCTGCCGCTGATCGCATCGCATGACCTAGCGGCGCAGCCCCCGCAAGGGCGACTGCCCGCCCGCAGCGACGCGGCCGCAAGGTCGCATGAGCGAGGAATTCGCAGCCCGCAAGGGCTGCGTCACTTTCGCAGCGCGTCGCGGATTTCGGCGAGCAATTCGATCTCGCTCGGCCCGGCAGGCGCTGCTTCTTCCTGTTTCTTGGTAAATTGCGCCGTCACCTTGTTCACATAACGCACCAAGAGGAAGATGATGAAGGCGAGGATCAGGAAGTTGACCACCACCGAAAGGAACGCCCCCAGCCCCAGCACATTGGCTCCGGCCTCGCGCGCAGCCGCCAGCGGAGTGCCGGGCGCAACTTCGCCTGACAGCACGATGTAGCGATCCGAAAAGTCGATGCTGCCCACCAGCGCGCCGACGATCGGCATGATGATCTCGTCGGTCAGCGATTTGACAATCGCACCAAACGCCGCCCCGATGATCACGCCGACGGCCAGATCGATGACATTGCCCTTGGCGATAAAGTCCCTGAATTCTGCGAGCATCGTGATCCCCTGTCGCTGATGATTGCCTCGGGCCAAGCTCTGGCACCGAAAATTAACCTTGCCAAGACGTTGCTCGCATCCGCCAGCGCTTGAACCGGCAAAGCGGTGTGCTATATCCACAATACAGAACACACACGCGGCATCCGGCCATGCTTTGCGGCAGCCCGCGCCTTGAGGAGACACCACCCCATGAAGCTTACCAACCTTGTGCGCGGCGCCTTTGTCGCGGTGGCAGCGATGAGCCTTGCGGCCTGCGGCATCAATTCGGTCCCGGCGGCAGAAGAACAGGCCAAGGCCAAGTGGGCCGATGTCGAAGCGCAGTTCCAGCGCCGCTCCAACCTCATCCCCAATCTTGCCGAAGTGACCAAGGGCGCAGCCGAAAGCGAACGCGCGATCCTGACCGAAGTGACCGACGCCCGCGCCCGCGCCACCAGCGTCAATATCACCGCTGATGATCTCAACAATCCGGCCAAGATGGAACAATTCGCCGCCGCGCAGGGCCAGATCTCGCAAGGCCTTGGCCGCCTGCTCGCCAGCTTTGAAGCCTATCCGCAGATCCAGTCGAACCAGAACTTCCTCACGCTGCAAAGCCAGCTCGAAGGCACCGAAAACCGCATCGCGGTGGCGATCCGCGACTACAACGAGGCGGTGCGCCAGTATAACACCACGATCCGCACCTTCCCCGATATCATCGGTGCCAAGGTGATCCACGGGGCCGAGCCGCTGGTGCCTTACAAGGCCGCAACTCCGGGTGCAGAAGTCGCGCCGACGCTTGATCTGACCACGAGCTGAGCGGCGTGATCCGCCCGCTGAACCGGGCCGTGCTTGCCCTGCTGGCGCTGCTGGCAGGGCTGCTTGCCCCGGCCTCGCTGTCGTCGCTGTCGGCTGAGCCCAAGTTCCCCGAATTGACGGGGCGCGTGGTGGACGAGGCGGGAATCCTCCCGCCCGAAGTCGAAACGCGCCTCACCGCCCAGCTGGAAGAGCTCGAAACCACCACCCAGCGCCAGCTGGTGGTGGCAACAGTTAGCGATCTTGGTGGCTATGACATATCGGATTACGGCTATCAGCTGGGCCGGGCCTGGGGCATCGGCGATAAAGAACGCAATGACGGCGCGCTCTTGCTGGTTGCGCCCAATGATCGCCGGGTGCGCATCGAAGTCGGCTATGGTCTTGAAGGCTATCTGACCGATGCGCTGTCTGCCCTGATCATCCAGAACACCATCATCCCGCGTTTCAAGGATGGCGATTTTCCCGGCGGGGTCGAAGCGGGCGCAGCGGCGATCATCCAGCAATTGCAATTGCCGCCTGAAGAGGCCGCAAAAATCGCTGCCAATGCGGGTAAAAAACGCGCCAGCAAAGGCGGCGTGCCGGTGGGGTTCATCTTTTTCCTGTTCTTCATTTTCCTGTTCGTGATCCTGCCGCTGATCCGTGCCGGGCGCGCGCGCAAATATGCGGCGAGCGGCGTTGGCCCATGGGGCGAACGCAACTCAGCCGGGCGCGCCGCGCGCGATACCGCTGCTGACATCATCCTGTGGGAAGTGGGCAGCGCGATCCTTCGCGGTGCCATGTCAGGCGGCGGCGGCAGTGGCGGCAGCGACTGGGGCGGCGGCGGCTTTGGCGGCGGGGGCGGTTCCTTCGGGGGCGGCGGCGCCTCGGGGGGGTGGTGATGGCCTATCTGGATGAACCGGGCCGCGCGCTGGTTACCGCAGCCGTTGCCGAGGCGGAAGCCGCCACTTCCGGCGAAATCGTCACCATCCTGACCGATCAGTCCGACAGCTATAATGATGTCGCGGTGATGTGGTCAGCGGGCGCCAGTTTTGCGATGATGAGCGTGTTTGCGCTTGTCCCGCGCCCCTTTCTTGATCTGTGGGATCGGCTGGTGGCCGGATGGGGCCATCAATGGACCACGGGCGAGCTGGCCAGCATGGTGATTGCGCTTGGCCTTGCGGCGTTCTTTGCCATGCTGGGCGTGCAGCAATATCAGCCGGTCAAGCTTGCGCTGGTGCCCGGCGCGCTCAAGACCGCGCGCGCCCATGCCGCTGCGCTGCGCCTGTTCAAGGCAGGCACCGAACAGCGCACGGCGGATCATACGGGCGTGCTGATCTACCTCAGCCTTGCCGATCACCGCGCCGAAATCGTCGCCGACACCGCTATTGCCGCCAAAGTCGCGCCCGAGGTCTGGGGCGAGGCGATGGGCGATATGCTCAGCCATATTCGCACCGGATGCATCGCCGAAGGGCTGGCGGCGGGCGTGCGCGATGTGGGGTTTGTGCTCACCCAGCATTTCCCCAAGCCGGACGGCGATAGCAACCAGCTGCCCGACGCGCTGATCGAAATCTAGGACGCCTTCTTTATGCCCAGCCATCCCCTCATGCCCCCGGCCGAGGCCTTTGTGCGCGACCGTGATGCCGATGCGCCTGAAACCATCGCCTGGCCCGGCAAATTCATCACCGCCAAGCAGCGGGGGCGGTGGGAATATGTCGGCCGTCCGCGCAACATCCGTGCAGCCGCGATCATCGCGCTTGATGAGGATGCCGATGGCAGGCGCCATGTCATTCTGGTGAGCCAGTACCGCGTGCCTTTGGGACGGTTTTGCCTTGAAATCCCGGCGGGGCTGGTCGGCGACATTACCGGGGCGGAGGATGAAGGCGTTCTCACCGCCGCCGCGCGCGAGCTGGAGGAGGAAACCGGCTACCGCGCGGGCACGCTTGCAGTGGTGGGCGAATTCTATTCCTCACCCGGCATGATTTCCGAATGCTTCACCCTGCTGCGCGCCACCAATCTCGAAAAGGTCAATGAAGGCGGCGGCGAAGGCGATGAAAACATCCTTGTGCACCGGATTCCGGTGGATGAGATAGCCGATTTTGTTGCCGCCTGGCGCGAAGCAGGCCACGGGGTGGATGTGCGGGTCGCGCTGTTTCTGACGCATGAATTTCTGGGAGAGTGAATGATGGCGGGACGGGTTGCGGGCAAGCTGGCGCTGGTCACAGGCGGAGCGCAAGGGTTGGGCCGCGCACATTGCATCCGTTTGGCCGAAGAAGGCGCGCGGGTGCTGGCCACCGATATCAATGCAGGCGGCGCTGAAGAAACCGCGGCGATCATCAATGAACGCATGGGTGCAGGCACGGCCTTTGGCATGGGCCATGACGTGACCGATCCGGCCCAGTGGGAAGCTGCGGTGGATGCCGCGCGCCAGCAGCTTGGCGGGCTGAACGTGCTCGTCAACAATGCCGGGATCGGCGTTCCCGGCAATATCGAAGCTTGCGATTTCGGCGATTGGCAGCGCTGCTTTGACATCAACGTCAATTCGATCTTCCACGGCTGCAGACAAGCCTTGCCGCTGATGCGCGAACATGCGCCGGGATCGATCATCAACATCTCCAGCATCGCCGGCCTGATCGCGAGCGACACCATGCCGGCCTATAATGCGTCGAAAGCAGCGGTGTGGATGCTGTCAAAGTCAATCGCGCTGCACTGTGCCAAGAAGGGCATGAATATCCGCTGCAATTCGGTGCATCCAACCTTTGTCGATACCCCGATCCTCGATGGCACCGCCAAGGCGGCTTCGCTCGACAAGGATGTGCTGCTGGAAAAACTGGCGCGGCAGATCCCGCTCAAATTCGTGGGCGAACCCAATGATATCGCCAATGCGGTGGTGTATCTGGCAAGCGATGAAAGCCGCTTCATGACGGGCGCCGAGCTCAAGCTGGATGGCGGCATCAGCGCGATGTAAAGCACTATATTCTCTCGCGGCAAATCGCTTCGCGATTGCCTGCCGAGGGGGCGGCCTACCGGCCGGCGGACGGTCGCCCTTGCCGGACCTTATCAGGTCCGGGCAGGCCGCGAGCCGCCCTGTCAGCCAGATTTAATCCGCAATCAGGGCAATCGCGAGATAGATCAGCACGAAGCTGCCAACGCCAAGCAGCGCGCCGGCGACAAAGCCGATCCGCACCAGCATCGGGTCAACCGCGAAATAATTGGCGATCCCGCCGCACACGCCGAAGACCTTGGCATTGCCTTTGTCGAGGCGAAAGCTGGCACGCGGCGGCTTGCTGTCATTGGGGGTGATGTTGTTCATGCAAGGCACTCCTTGTAGGGTAATCGGTCAAAGCAGGTCTCAGGGCCGGGCCCTGCGGCGCGGCTCAAACGATGGGGCTCACGCCATCAGGCTCGGGCTGGCGGGGATGATGGCATAGGCGAGGAACGCTGCCGAAATGATCACCGAGCAAGCTGCCGAAGCGAAGCGGATGCCGAAGTTGTTGCCGAACATGGTGTGTGTGTCCTTGTAATGGGGTCTGGCGCGGGTTGGCGTCAGGCGATGAGAGCGGGGCTGGCGGGAAGGATCGCATAGGCAAGCAGGCTGGCCGAAATAACGACCGAGACAGCAGCAGCGAGGAAGCGATCAGCGAAGTTGGATGCGAACATGGTGTGTACTCCTTGGTGTGTTTTGCCATTTTCCCCGGCCATCCGGGGGACACAAACCACTTTGCACAAGGCGTGCCAAACTCGAAAAATGGCTCATTTCCGCCATTCTCTTGCTTTCACCCCGCAAACCAGACGTTCAGCCATCCGAAAGCTTGGTAGAAATTCCCAAGTGTTGGGACGATAGTTGGGGCGGTGGCTTTTTGCGCCCCGCCCTTCCCTTCCGCAGCGCCGCTCGCTACCTGCCAGCACGCCATGGCGCTCAGCAAAATCACCATTGCCGATTTCCGCAATCACGCCGCAACCGAGCTGGGCGAAACCGCGCATTTCAACTTGCTGGTGGGCGCTAACGGGGCAGGCAAGACCAACCTGCTTGAAGCCATCTCGCTGCTTGGCGCAGGGCGCGGGCTCAGGCGCGCCGCGCTTGGCGATCTGGGGCGCAGGCCTGCTGCGGGCGAACCGGCCCTGCCCTTTGCGATTGGCGCAAGCCTGATCGAACAGGGGCAGGTTTCCGCCCGGCTTGGCACTTATACCGAAGCCCATCAGCCCGGTCGGCGGCTGGTGCGGATCAATGGCGCGGCAGCAAGCGCCAGCGCGCTCAGCGAATGGCTCGCCCTGTCATGGCTCACCCCGGCGATGGACGGGCTGTTTACCGATAGCGCAGGCGCCCGCCGCCGCTTTATCGACCGCATGGCGCTGGCGATAGCGCCCGATCATGCGCGCCGGGTGACCCAGTTCGAAGCCGCGATGCGCGAACGCAGCCGCCTGCTCGAAGCGCGCGGCGATGCCCGGTGGCTCGATGCGATCGAAGCGCAGGTGGCCGATCACGGCGCAGCGCTGCACCGCACCCGCGCCGAGCTTGTCAGCATGCTCAGGGACGAGCTGAGCGCCCTTCCCCCCGAACCTTTTGCCAAGCCGCAACTGACCCTGCGCCCCGGCGGGCCGATTGATGCTGCTGCCCTGCGCGCCGAACTTGCCAAGGGGCGCCCGCGTGATCGCGCCGCAGGCCGCGCGCTCACCGGGCCGCAGCGCGACGAATTGGAAGTGGTGATGGCCTCGACCGGCCAACCCGCCGCTGCCTGTTCGACCGGCGAGCAGAAAGCGATGCTGATTGCCATCACGCTGGCGCACGGCACCATCGCGGCGGCCGGACGGCCCAGCGTGCTGCTGCTTGATGAAGTCGCCGCGCACCTTGATCCGGTGCGGCGCGGCGAATTGTTCCGCCGCCTCAGCGCCGGGCGCGCGCAGGTGTGGATGACGGGCACCGAACTTGCGCCCTTTGCCGACATCCTGAAAGAGGCAGCGATCTGGCAGGTCAGCGGCGGCAGCGCGGTGCGCGCTTCATCCGGTTAGCCGGCCTTTTCCTGAGGCAGCGCCGCGCGCACGGCAGCGATGGTCCCGTTCACCAGCTGCTCGACCCCTTCGGCGGTGGGGTGGATCCGATCCGGCAAAAACAAGCTCTGATCCTGATAAATATCCTCCAGCCAGAACGGGATCAGCGCCGCGCCATATTGCTTGGCAAGATCGCGGTAGATCGCATCGAACTGGTCCTGATAGTCCGGTCCATAATTGGGGGGGCTGCGCATCCCCATCAACAGCACGGGAATTTCGCGGGCCTTCAGTTCCTCCAGCATCGCGGCCAGATTGGCACGGGTTTCCTCCGGCGAAAGCCCGCGCAGCAGATCATTGCCGCCCAGTTCCAGAATGAACAGATCGGGCTTTTGCGCCTGCGCATCAAGCGTGAAGGCGAGCCGCTGGCGCCCGGCGGCCGTGGTATCGCCCGAAACGCCTGCATTGGTGATATTGGCGTTGATCCCGCGCGCGCGCAGGGCGGCCTGCAAGCGATCGGGATAGCTTTCGCCTTCGTTCAGCCCGTAACCTGCAAACAGGCTGTCACCAAAAGCGACAATCCGCCGCTCTGGCCCCATCACCGGGATGGGCGCAAGCGCGCCGTCAGCCTCGGCCTCGGCGCGCGAAGGCGTGGCTGCGTCCTCGCTCGCATCCCCGCTGCATCCCGCCAAAACCAGCATCATCGCGAGCACACCACTCGCAATGGCGCGCGTGCGCCCTATATTCGACCAACTGCCTGCCTGCATCTGCGAGCCTTCCTGCGGGGTATTGTGTTGCAGCGCCACACCTATGACATCGGATACCTGTGACAAGCCCCTCTCTTGCGATTTCCGCGCGTAACCTGTCCCTTGTACTCGGCAATGCCTCGGCCCCGGTCGAAGTGCTGCGCGGGATCGACCTTGATATTGCCGCCGGCGAGGTGGTCGCGCTGCTTGGCCCCTCGGGTTCGGGCAAGAGCTCGCTGATGGCGGTGCTTTCGGGGCTCGAACGCGCCAGCGGCGGCAGCCTGATGGTGGCGGATGCGGATTTCAGCGGCCTGAGCGAAGATGGCCTTGCCGCCGCCCGGCGCGGGCGGATCGGGATTGTGCTGCAGGCCTTCCACCTGCTGCCCACCATGACAGCGGCAGAAAATGTCGCGACCCCGATGGAACTGGCAGGAGCCAAGGATGCAGCGCCGCGTGCGCTGGCGGAACTGGCAGCGGTCGGCCTCGGCCACCGCACCGGGCATTACCCCACCCAGCTTTCGGGCGGCGAACAGCAGCGCGTGGCGATTGCCCGCGCGCTGGCTGCGCGCCCAGTGCTGATCTTCGCTGATGAGCCAACCGGCAACCTTGATGCCGCCACCGGCGCCGAGATTATCGACCTGCTGCTCGCCCGCCGCGCCGAAACCGGGGCGACCTTGCTGATCATCACGCATGATGCCAGCCTTGCGGCGCGCTGCGAACGGGTGCTGACAATGGCCGACGGGCGGATTGTCTCGGACACGCGGAACCCGGCATGACGGCCTCGGCCCGCCTGTCGTGGAACGCCGTGTGGCAGATTGCCCGGCGCGATCTCAATGCGCGGTTCAAGGGGCTGCGCCTCCTCGTACTGTGCATTTTCCTTGGCACCGCAGCGCTTGCCGCCATCGGCACGCTGACCGCCGCGATTGAACGAGAACTGGCGTCGAGCGGGCAGGAACTGCTCGGCGGCGATATCGAAGTCGCCTTGTGGCAGCGCGGCCTCACGGACGAGGAACGCAGCGCCTTGGCCGCTTATGGCACTGTTTCCGAAGGGCTGCGCCTGCAAGCCATGGCCGTGGCAGGCGACAATGCTGCACCAATCGAACTGAAGGCGGTGGATGCCAAATGGCCGCTTTACGGCACGCTGACGCTTGCCGATGGCCGCAGCGTCGGCGCGCCTGCAGGCACTGATGCCTGGCTCGCCAAGGGCGCGATCGACCGGCTCGGCATCGCCGTGGGCGAGACTTTCACCGTCGGCGGCGTGAATTTGCGCGCAGCGGGCGTGATCGCAAACGAGCCTGATCGCCTGTCCGAAGGCTTCCAGCTCGGCCCGACGGTGATTGTCGCTGAAGCCGTGCCGGGCGAGGCGGGGCTGATCGCTCCGGGATCGCTTTATCAAAGCAAGCACCGGATTGCCTTCAGCCGCGCTGGTCGCTCACCCGAAAGCGTCGAGACTGCGCTGACCAAGCAATTCCCGTCCGCCGGCTTCACCATCCGCACCCGCGACCGCGCTTCGCCCGGAGCAGACCGGTTTGTCACGCAGATGAGCGATTTTCTGACACTTGTGGGCCTCGCCGCGCTGGTGATCGCCGGGATCGGGATTGCGGGCGGCGTCTCCTCCTATCTCGATCAGCGCCGTACCAGCATTGCCACCTTCAAGGTGCTGGGCGCGACTTCGGGCGATATTGTGCGCATCTACGCGCTCCAGATTGCCATCGCCGCGCTGGTCGGCAGTGTCGCCGGGCTGGCGGCAGGCGTGCTGGTAACGCCGCTGCTCGCCAGCGCGCTGCAAGGCTTGCTGCCGGTTGAAAGCGGTTTCGTGATCGAGCCTGTGCGGCTGGTGCTGGCGGCCAGTTATGGCTTGCTGGTGGCTTTTACCTTTGCCGCAGCCCCCCTGCTGCGCGCCCGCAGTTTCCCGGCGATGGCGCTGATGCGGTCGGGGATTACGCCGCTCGCGCGCGATTGGCGCGCGCTGGGTGCCACCGCGCTGGGTCTTGCGGCGATTTCGGCGCTGGCGCTGGCCACCACCGCGCAGCCGCGGCTTTCGGGCGGGTTCCTGCTGGGTGCAGGCGGCGCCCTGGTGGTGCTGGCAGGGCTTGGCTGGGCCTTGCAACGGGCCGCGCGCGCCCTGCCCCGCCCGTCCAACCCGATCCTGCGCAGCGCGCTCGCCAATCTCCACCGCCCCGGCGCGCCGACCGGAGCGCTTGTGACCGCGCTCGGCTTTGGCCTTGCCTCCTTCGTGCTGCTGGCCGCTGTGCAAAGCGCGATTGATGGCAATATCCAGCAGCGCGTGCCGCAGGAAGCGCCCGATTACTTCGTGCTCGATGTCCCGCGCGACAAGGAACCGCGCTTTTTCGAGGTGGTGCAGAAAGCCTTTCCCGATGCCGGCATCCGCACTGTGCCGACCTTGCGCGGCAAGGTGCTGGCATTCGGCCCCAAGGACAGCATGACCCGCGTGGCCGATCTTGCCGAGATCCCCGACGGCGCATGGTCGCTGCGCGGCGAGCGCGGCCTGACCTATGCCGACCGCCTGCCGGCGGGCAACCGCGTGGTGGCGGGTGAATGGTGGAGCCCGTTCCACACCGGCGAATTGCTGGTCTCGGTCGATGCCGAACAGGCCCGCGCGATTGGCGTGGGCGTGGGTGATTATATCACCATCGGCATACTCGGGGTGGAACGTACCGCGCGGATCGCGAACCTGCGCGAAGTGGATTGGGAAAACCTTGGCTTCAATTTCACGCTGGTGTTTTCGCGCAATGCGCTGGCCGATGCGCCGCATAATCTTTCCGCCACGATCGAGCTTCCCGATAGCGCCGATGATGCCGCGCGCGGCGCATTGCTGCGCACGCTGGTGCGCGAATTGCCGTCAAGCTCGGTGGTGGAAATCGGCGGGCTGATTGTCGAGGGGCGCAAGCTGCTCCAGCAGATTTCACTGGCCACGCTGGCTGCGGCGGCGGTGACAGTGCTGGCTGGCCTCGCGGTGCTGCTCGGCGCGATTGCGGCGGCCCGGGCGGCGCGCACTTATGATACCGTGGTGCTGCGGGTGCTGGGGGCCAGCCGCCGCCAGATCCTGCTGCTGCAACTGGCCGAATATGGCATGATCGCAGGGCTGCTCGCACTGGTCGCGCTGGCGCTGGGCGGGGTGCTGGCATGGATCATCATCACTGCGGTGTTCAGTTTTGACTGGCTGCCCGATTGGCGCGTGGTGACCGGCGTGCTTGGCATCGGGCTTGCGATGGTGATGATTTTCGCCCTCGGCGGCTCGCTCCCGCTGCTGCGCGCCAAGCCTGCACGGGCCTTGCGCGAATTGTAGGCCCTTTCCCGCTAGCAACAAAAAAGCCCCGCAGCATCGCGCTGCGGGGCTTTTTGTCGATCAGCCTTGCGGCCGATCAGAAGCGGTAGCGGATCAACCCGCCAAAGGTGCGCGGCTGGTTGGGATAGCCGTAAATCGCCTGACCCTGGCCGCCGACACCCGGGAAGATCGTGCTGATGAAGCGATCATCGAGCAGGTTGCGCGACCACAAGGTGAACTCCAGCCCCATGTCGAGCGCATAGGTGATCGACGCGTTGACGTTGTTGATCTCACGCGTGAATTCACGGGCCGCATCGCGCGCCGGCTGGAAGTTGGGCGAGCCGTTGGGATTGGTGCCGATGAAGTTCACCAGACCATCCAGCATCGGGATCTCCGATTCGTACTGGTAATCGCCGCGGATGATCAGGCGATCACCATTGCCAAGCTCCTTGTCCCAGGTCGCCCCGAAAGACGCACTGATCGGGTGGACGCCCTGCACCGGCAGCCCCGAAAGGTCACCCACCGGCGAGCCGACGAAGCTGACATATTTGGGATCAAGATAGGTCAGCGCAAGGTTCAGCGTCAGCGACTTGGTCGGGCGGACATAGCCGTCAAACTCGATGCCGAAGGTTTCCACCTCACCCGCATTGGCGAGCACGAAGAAATCGCCCACGAAGGTGTTGGACTGGAAATTGTCGAGCTGCTGGAGGAACACTGTCAGGTTAGCGCCCGCAACGCTCCAGTTGCTCTTGATACCGAGTTCATAGACAGTCGATTCCTCAGGCAGGGCAAAACGGGTGCCCGGACGCAGGTTCGGAACGCCAAGGCCCTGGCTGATCACGCGGGTGAAGTCGCCCGGCAGCGGGCGGCTATCGCGCGAAAGGTTGAACGAGCTTGCCTTGAAGCCCGTCGCATAGCTGGCATAGACGTTGATATTGTCCGTGACTTCGTAATTGGCGCGCACCAGATAGGTGAAGGCATCATCGCGGGTGCGGCCATCCTCGACCGCGTTGGGGATATTGAGGATCGGCGGCAGGAACTGGAACGCCCGCAGCCCGCCCAGCGGGTTGGCCGCCGGGTTGTTGGCATTGGCGGCAGCAAAGGCCTGCGCCCCGGCGTTGACCTGCCCGAAGGCAGCCGGATTGGCCGCAGCGAACCCGCCGATTTCAGCCGCAGTCGCCGGGCGGCCAAGCCGCAGCACATTGCCCACGCCCTGCGCCAGTGCGCCCTGACCAAGCAGCAGCGCACGCGAACCGGCAAATTGCGGCGCATCAAGATTGATGTTCGAGAAGGCATCGGTCGTGCGCCCGTTCGACCGCACGTTCTTGGCATCCTTGGTGAAGTTCCCGCCGACGGTGAAAGTCAGCCGGTCCGTCACTTCGAAATCGAACTGGCCGAACAGCGAGAACGCCTCGTTGTCCTGCTCGAACTCGTTGAAGAAGCCCTGACCTTCGCGCCAGAAGGTGTTGGGCGCAACGCCCAGCAATTGTTCAACCGCGCCAGCATTCAGCGCGCCGCCCGATGCACCAGTGATCAGACCGCTGGCATAAGCGCGGAAATCGCGGCCATACAGAATCTGGTCCGCCGTGCTCAGCTGCTCGTTGAAGTAGTAACCGCCGACGAGGAAATTGAACGGCCCGTCAAAATCGGAAGCCAGCCGGATTTCCTGCGTGAAGGTCTGGATGTCGGACTGGCCGATATTGGCACCCGTCGCGAGCGCTGCGCTGGTGAAATCGACATCCTGATTGGCGCGGATCGAGGTTTCACGATAGGCGGTGATCGAAGTCAGCGACAGCGCGCCGAATTCATAATCGGCCTGCCCCGACACGCCCCAGTTGGTGACCCGGTTGAACGGCACCACATCGGTGAACACGACATCATTCAACTCGGTGCCCGGCGCATTCAGCCGGCCGCCAAGCGACTGGATCAACCCGGTAACCGGCGAGGGACGCACATTGGCAACCGCGCAGCATTTTTCATCGAGCTTGTCGTAATCGGCGATCACGCGGAACTTGAAGTTGTTGCCATTGTCAAACAGCAACTGCCCGCGCGTGAACCAGCGATTGCGATCATTGAGATCATCGCCGTTGAACCCGTTGGTGACAAACCCGTCGCGCTTGTTGAGGCCCGCTGCAAAGCTCACCGCCACCTTATCGCTGATCGGCCCGCTGATATAACCGCGCGCGACCACCGCGTTAAAATTGCCGTAGGAAATTTCGGCATTGCCTTCGAGGTCGAAGGAAGGTGACGAGGTCACCAGCGAGATCACACCCGCGCTGGCATTCTTGCCGAACAGGGTCGATTGCGGCCCGCGCAGCACTTCGACGCGTTCAAGGTTGGGAAGGTCGGAAATCTGGCCAACCGCACGGCTGCGATAGACCCCATCGACGAACATCGCGACCGAGGGTTCAAGGCCGAGGTTGTTACCATCCGTGCCGAAGCCGCGGATCGAGAAAGTGGTGGCAAAAGCGCTTTGCAGCTGGCTCACCCGCAGCGAGGGCACCACCGTGGACAGGTCGGCAATGTCGCGGATCTGTGCCTGTTCGATGGTTTCCGCCGTCGTCACCGACACCGCAACCGGGGTATCCTGCAACGTCTGGGCGCGCTTGGTCGCCGTCACGATGATGACATTGCCGCTGGCAGGCTCATCCACCTGATCCTGATCTGCAGCCTGTGCAAAGGCTGCACCGGGCAAGGCGATGGTCGCGGCGCCAGCCAGCAGGGTGAAACGACGCAGTCCGGCAACGCCGGGTGTGGTGAAACGCATGGAAATTCCTCTCCTCAATCCCTGACCCTGAATGCAGCTTTCTAGCCGATCATCCAGCGCCCCACAAAGTTGATAGGCAAGAGCCGCTTGGCCGACAAGCACCAAAGCGGCATTTATGCCCCTTACCCGCAGGCATTGTTGCACTTGTGTAACCATCGGCATTCCTGCGGCTTGCCAATGCGGATGCAGCGATGCTTGCCGTTCGGCGCGACTTGCGCTAGGCGGCGCGCGATGTTGCAACGCAGCAAGCAGGGATCGGGCACCTGACGCCCCTTCATGCCCCGCCTGCCGCAAACCCGCCACAAAACCGCACCAACCCGGCGCGCCTGAAAATGTGCCGACCCCGATTTTCAACCTGACGAAGTGCGCCAGTCACCGTTCAGGCCCGCATGATGGAAACCGCACAATGTCCTCCTCGCCGCGCCGCACAGACCTTAGAAACATCGCGATCATCGCGCACGTTGACCACGGCAAGACGACGCTGGTTGACCAACTGTTCCGCCAGTCTGGCACGTTCCGCGAAAATCAGCGCATCGAAGAACGCGCGATGGATTCCGGCGATCTCGAAAAGGAACGCGGGATCACCATTCTGGCCAAGTGCACCAGCGTCGAATGGGAACAGGACGGCGAGACGACCCGCATCAACATCGTCGACACCCCCGGCCACGCCGATTTCGGCGCCGAGGTCGAACGCATCCTGAGCATGGTCGATGGCGTGATCCTGCTGGTCGATAGCGCTGAAGGCGCGATGCCGCAGACCAAGTTCGTGACCGGCAAGGCGCTGGCGCTGGGCCTGCGCCCGATCGTGGTGGTCAACAAGATTGATCGCCCCGATGGCCGCCCGCAGGAAGTGCTCGACGAAGTGTTCGATCTGTTCGTCAGCCTTGATGCCAATGACGAACAGCTCGAATTTCCGGTGCTCTATGCCTCGGGCCGCGATGGCTATGCCAGCGAGGATGAAAAGCCGGCGCGAAGGCACGCTGGCCCCGCTGTTTGCCAAGATTGTCGAGCATGTCCCTGCCCCCGATCTCGATGTCTCGGGCAAGTTCAGCTTTCTTGCCACCTTGCTTGACCGCGACAATTTCATGGGCCGCGTGCTGACCGGCCGGGTGCAATCGGGCACGATCAAGGTCAATGATCCGATCCACGCCATCGACATGGACGGCAAGGTCGTCGAAGTCGGCCGCGCCACCAAGCTGATGAGCTTTGACGGGCTGGAACGCGTGCCGGTGGACATGGCGCGCGCAGGCGACATCATCGCGCTGGCCGGCCTCGAAAAGGCGACTGTTGCCAACACCATCTGCGATCCTTCGGTAACTGATCCGATTGCCGCCCAGCCGATTGACCCGCCGACGCTGGCGATGCGTTTTTCGGTGAATGATTCGCCGCTGGCCGGGCGCGAAGGCAGCAAGGTCACCAGCCGCATCATCCGTGATCGCCTGCTGCGCGAGGCCGAAACCAACGTCGCCATCCGCGTCACCGAAAGCGAAGACAAGGACGCCTACGAAGTCGCCGGGCGCGGCGAATTGCAGCTCGGCGTGCTCATTGAAACCATGCGCCGCGAAGGCTTTGAACTCGGCATCAGCCGCCCGCGCGTGCTGCTGCGCGAAGAAGATGGCAAGCGCATGGAGCCTTACGAAACCGTCGTCATCGACGTTGACGACGAACATTCCGGCACGGTCGTGGAAAAGATGCAGCGCCGCAAGGCCGATCTCACCGAAATGCGCCCGTCGGGCGTCGGCAAGACCCGCATCACCTTTTCGGCCCCGTCGCGCGGCCTCATCGGCTATCACGGCGAATTCCTGTCCGACACGCGCGGCACCGGCATCATGAACCGCCTGTTCGAGAAATACGGCCCCTACAAAGGCCCGATCGAAGGCCGCATCAACGGCGTGCTGATTTCCAATTCGGATGGCGAGGCGGTGGCCTATGCGCTCAACATGCTGGAAGAACGCGGCGAATTGTTCATCTCGCCGCAGATGAAGGTCTATGAAGGCATGATCATCGGCGAAAACGCCAAGACCGATGATCTTGAAGTGAACCCGCTCAAGGCCAAGCAACTCAGCAACGTGCGTTCGAGCGGCAAGGATGATGCGATCCGCCTCACCCCGCCGCGCCGGATGAGCCTTGAGCAAGCCATCGCCTATATCGACGATGATGAAATGGTCGAAGTGACGCCGCAATCCATCCGCCTGCGCAAGGCGATCCTGTGCCCGCATGAACGCAAGAAGGCGCGGCGCAAAAAGGACGATTGAGGCGCCCGGCTGAGACCTGCGCGGCGGCCCTGCGGCCCCGCGCAAGGTTTTTTTAACCCTACCCCTTAGGCCGGGGTTAACCTTTTATTTGGTAACCATGGCGGGCATGACGACAGCCCGCCTCCCCTCGATCACGCGCGCAACTGCGACGGCTGCGCTGGCCGCGCTGGCGCTGTCGGCGTGCGGGATGGTGCCGCAGGGCAGCGGCGGCGGCAGCGCTGCCCGTAGCACGACCGCCACCGCTTCGAGCGCGCCCGCCGCGCGCGTGGCCTCCGCACCGCAAAGCTACGCGCCGCGCCCGGATGATCGCATCTGCATGACCGAACTCGGCGCAAGCGGCACCCGCTTCACCCCGGTGGCCGATACCTATGCCGCGCCGGGGTGCAACAAGCTGGGCACGGTGCAGCTATCCGCACTGGCGGGCGATGGCTCGTTCTTCGGCGTTTCCAATATCGGCCCGGTGCAATGCGCCACTGCCAAGGCCTTCAGCGACTGGGCACGCTTCGGGGTTGATCGCGCCGCGCGCGAGATCCTCGGCAGCCGCCTTGCGCGGATCGAGACCATGGGCAGCTATTCCTGCCGCACCATCGCCGGAACACAGCGCCTGTCGGCCCATGCGCAGGCAGCAGCCATTGATGTTGCGGGCTTTGTGCTTGAAGACGGTCGGCGGATTGATCTGAAACGCGACTGGCACGGCGGACGCCCCGAAGTGCGCGAATTCCTGCGCGTGATCCATTCGAGCGCCTGCAAGCGGTTTGGCACCGTGCTGGGGCCGGAATACAACGCGGCCCATGCCGATCACTTCCACCTGGAAGGAACCGGCGCGAAGTTCTGCCGCTGAGCGTTTGCTAGCCGGGCGGATGTGGCCGGCGAAAGGCCAGGCGGCCGGGAAAACGCGGTACATCCGAAAGCTGGACCAAGATTTCACCCGCCCGGACGCGGGAGCGGCTGCGCCCGCTTAAGTCTGAACTGCCTTACCCCCAGCGGCCAGATACCCGTTGAAAAGCGCCGCCCCGGCACCGCGGGGATGGCACCGGAGCGGCGGCGGGGGAAGCATGGCAACCCCGGCAAGCCCGATCAACTGGCTGCGGCCTGTCCGCGCCGCATCACTCGCAGCGCATCATTCGCAACCCATTAGTCACAGCGCATTACGCGCGCCGCATCACTCCCAGCGCGTTACAATTGCGCGCCGCCTTCCATGCCAGCCTCAAGCCGCAGCCGCACCGCTTCGGCAGCGTGGCGTGCGCCAAGCTTGCTCATCATGTTGGCGCGGTGGATTTCCACCGTGCGCGGGCTGATCGCGAGTTCGCGGGCAATCGCCTTGTTGCTGCTGCCGCGTGCCAGCCATTCGAGCACTTCGCGTTCGCGGGTCGACAATGTCGAGATCCGGTCGCGCGCTTCGATCATGCGGCGGCGCGCGGCGCCGAACATCTCGGCCTCCTGACCGACGCGGGCAAGGCAGCGCGTGAAGCGTTCCAGATCAAGCGGCAACGACAGATAATCAAGCGCCCCTGCCTTGATCGCCTCAACAATCTTGCCGGGGCGCGGCTGCACCTCGACCGCGATCAGCGGCAACCAGATGCCAAGCCGGCTGAGCCGTTCGAGGATCATCGCCACCCCGCCTTCTTCGGGCGTATCGCGGGCAATGATGATCCCGTCGCGCGGCGGGTGAACCGCCAGCTCCGAGATGTCGCTATAGACTTCGGCATGGTGACCCATGGCAAAGCCGATCCGCGCCATTTCGGCGCGTTGACGGCTGCACGAATCAATGAAGTGGAGAGGGGCTTTGCGTGTCATGCAAGGATGACTGCGCTAACCCTTAGGGAATTTCACGCAGGACCGCCCCCATTACGGAGGTTATAGCATTACCCCTGCATATCAGATCACTGAATTTTAACGATAAAAATGCTCAGTTATGGACCCAATCATGCGCCGCACCGCGCCGGATGCGGCCATTTCAGCCAAATGTGTAAGGCGGCAGCGAATGAAAGGCGCTGCGCAGCGCATCGCTCCAGCCGTTTGATATCCTGTCGAAATAGGGATCATCGGCGGTAACCCGGTGTTCGTGGGTCGCAGCAAAGGCATCCTTGCCGATCACCAGCAGATCAAGCGGCAGGCCGACCGAAAGGTTTGCCTTCAGGGTGGAATCGAAACTGACCATCAGCAGTTTGACGGCATCTTCGAAACTCATGTCGCGATCATAGCCGCGGATGATGATGGGGCGGCCATATTTGGTCTCCCCGATCTGGAAAAACGGCGTGTCCCAGCTGGCTTCGATGAAATTGCCTTCGGGGTAGATCATGAACAGGCGCGGCTGCATGCCCTTGATCTGCCCGGCAAGGATCATCGTGGCGGTAAAGCGCCCCTTGCCCATCTCGGCATTGGCGGCCTGCGCCTGTTCGATGGTTTGCCGCAGCAGCCGCCCGATTTCGGTGGCAACGCTGAACATGGTCGGCCCCTTGATCAGCGTGTTGTCGCGCTGGTCGGGCTCTTTGGTGCGTTCTTCCAGCTGGCTGACAACCGCCTGCGTGGTTGCCAGATTGCCTGCCGTCATCACCGCGATCATGCGCTCGCCCGGCACGCTCCAGTGGAACAGCTTGCGGAAAGTGGAGATGTTATCGACGCCCGAATTGGTGCGCGTATCGCTCATCAGCACCAGCCCGCGATCCAGCACCATCCCCACACAATACGTCATGTTCTGAAAATCTCCTGCCCTGCCCGGTATCAGGCGCGTCTGGCGCATCCGGCGCTAGCGCAATTCGGCAGGCTGCGCAAAGCGGCCCACGCGGCGCGGCGCGTTACTGGGTCGTCTGGTCTTGCTGCTGGCCCTGCTGCTGGCCCTGCTGCTGACTTTGCTGCTGCTGCTGCTGGCGTTCCACCGCCACCTCCACCCGCAAGGTATGATCGGCGGTGCCAAAGCTGATGCCGGTGACAGGGGCCGCATCGCGGTAATCATGCCCGGTCGCCACACGGACATAGCGCGGATCGGGCGAAATGCCGTTGGAGATATCAAAGCCCACCCAGCCCAGCCCTTCGACATGCGCTTCGGCCCAGGCATGGGTGGCTTCCTGCTCGATCCGGTCGTCCATCAGCAGATAGCCGCTGACATAGCGCGCCGGAATGCCGAGCGAACGCGCTGCGCCGATGAAGATGTGCGAGTGATCCTGACATACGCCAAAACCATGCACGACCGCTTCTTCGGCAGTGGTGGTTACCCCGGTGGTGCCGGCCTGATAGACGATGCGCTCGCGGATCAGATCGGACAGGGCGTGCAGAAACCCGAGCGGCGCGGCAATATCGCGTTCGGGCACCTCGCGCAGCAGGGATCGCAGGCGCGGCCCCGGCCGGGTCAGCGGGGTCTGGCGCAGGAAACTCCACAAGGGCAGATGCCCCGAATGACGCCCGATCACCCCGGCGTGATCCTGCGTTTCGACCACGCCCGAACAGGTCACCATGACCTCTGACGTGCCGGGATTAACCCCGATCAGCGTGACAGTGTTGAAATGCTGATCATCATATTCCAGCTCGCGGTGGGCATGATCGAACTGCATCGACCAATCGACAATGCGCTGGCCCTGCGTTTCCTTGGGCGTCAGCCGCAGCCGCTGCAAGGCATGCGATACCGGCTGGCCAAAGGTGTAATGGGTGGTGTGGCGGATCGCCAGTTTCATGGGCGGCTCCTTGTCATGCGTGTGGTCATGCGTGGAACCGGTAATCGAACGCAATCGCGTTCGCGATGCCGACATTGCTCGCCATGAAATCGACGAGGAATTCGTGCAGCCCCTGTTCGAAAATCTCGTCAACGGCGAGATGATTGATCCGGCTGTCCGCCTCACGCATCAGCGCGTTGCAGCGGCCTTCGACCCCGTGCATCCGCGACAGTTCGGCCAGATTGGCGCGCAGCGCATTGCGGCAAAAGGCGAGGCTTCTGGGAAAACGTTCATCAAGCACGAGGAATTCGACAATCCCGCGCGCTTCGATCTGCCCGGCGTTGAGCCAGCTGTAAGCGCTCGCCCCGGCGACCGAACGCAGCACCTGTTCCCACTGCCCGGTATCGAGGCTTGATCCCACGTAAGACAGCGAGGGCAAGAGCAGGAAATACTTCATATCAAGAATGCGCGCCGTGCTGTCGGCCCGTTCGATAAAGGTGCCTGCGCGGGCAAAGTGATAGCCTTCATCGCGCAGGATCGAGCCGTCAAACGCGCCGTGCACCTGCGTGCCCGCCCGCCGGATCGCGGCCAGCACCTCGCCCACCGCCATCTGGCCGACAGGGCGCGCGAGCAGCGTGTCGAGCTTCATCCAGTTATCATTGACCGCTTCCCACACATCGCTGGAGATATTGGTGCGCGCGGTGCGGGCATTGGCGCGCACATTGGCAAACATCGCGCGGACATTGCCGCTATTGCCCGGCGCGCGCAGCACGAAATTCCACACTGCCAGCCCGTCATAGGTATCATGCGCAGCCTCGAAGGCGGCCTGCTGGCCGAGCGTGGCAATGACCGATCGCCATTCGGCTTCGGCCGTCACCAGATCGCGGGTCAGCGCCATGCGCAGCCCCGCTTCGAGCAGGCGAGCGGTGTTTTCGGCCCGTTCGAGATAGCGGAACATCCAGAACAGCGCATTGGCAGTGCGGCCTAGCATGGGGCGGGTCTCTCCATCCTAGTCTTTCAGCACCCAGGTATCCTTGGTGCCGCCCCCTTGCGAGGAATTGACCACCAGCGATCCCTTTTTCAGCGCAACCCGCGTCAGCCCGCCCGGCGTGATGTCGATGCCTTCCGGGCTCACCAGCACATAGGGGCGCAAATCGACATGGCGCGGGGTCAGCCCCTTGGCGGTGTAGATCGGGCAGGTCGAAAGCGCCAAAGTGGGCTGCGCGATGTAATTATCGGGCCGCGCCATCAGCTTGTGGCGGAAGGCAGCAATCTCGCGGCGGGTCGCGGTCGGCCCGATCAGCATCCCGTAGCCGCCCGAACCATGCACTTCCTTGACCACCAGTTCGGACAGGTGATCAAGCACGTAAAGCAGGCTGTCCTTGTCGGCGCAGCGCCAGGTCTGCACATTGGGCAGCAGCGGCTTTTCGCCGGTATAGAATTCGACGATTTCGGGCATGAAGGAATAGATCGCCTTGTCGTCCGCCACCCCGGTGCCCGGCGCATTGGCAATGGTGATCCCGCCTGCCCGGTACACATCCATGATGCCCGGCACGCCCAGCACGCTATCGGGATTGAACGTCATCGGATCAAGAAATTCATCATCGACCCGGCGGTAGAGCACATCAATCGGCTTGTATCCGCGGGTGGTGCGCATCTGCACCCGGCCTTCGACCACGCGCAGATCGCTGCCTTCCACCAGTTCGGCGCCCATCTGATCGGCAAGGAACGCGTGCTCGAAATAGGCCGAATTGAACACGCCCGGCGTCAGCACCGCAACAGTCGGCTTTTCGCCCCGGCTGCGGTTGCCGGTAAAGGCGGGGGCGCGCAGGCGGCAAGGCTGCGGGCGAGGCGGCGCGGATAGTTCGACACCTGCTCCACCGCGATGCGGCTGAACAGATCGGGGAACATCCCCATCATCGTCTCGCGGTTTTCCAGCATGTACGAAACGCCCGAAGGCGTGCGCGCGTTATCTTCGAGGACAAAGAATTCATCCGGCCCGGTGCGCACCAGATCAATCCCGACAATATGCGTGTAGATGCCGCCCGGCGGGGTAAAGCCCACCATATTCGCCAGCCACGCCTCGTTATTGTGCAGCAGGCGTTCGGGCACGCGGCCGGCGCGGATGATTTCCTGCCGGTGATAGAGATCATAGAGAAAGGAAGCAATACGTAAATGGAACCAAGGCGCTACAC
>JBJIOB010000017.1:0-4081 GCA_045377215.1 Erythrobacter sp. | reverse complement strand
CGGCCATGGCGCCCGCTTCGAACTGGTCGGTGAGTTCGATGGTTTCGGTGAACAGCTGGTTGCCGCTTTCATCCACCAGCCTGACATTGCCGCTGGCGATGATCGACCCGGCGCCCCGGTCCCAGGTGACTTCGTTGGCGCGCACCGACCGGTCCTTGCTGCGCAGCACCACATTGCCGCGCGCGGTGACAATATCTGCCTCGTTATCGTAGGAAAGCTGTTCGGCTTCGAAATCAATGACTTCGCCTGCCATTGCCTTGGCCAGATCATCCGTCGGGGCGGGATCATCGGCAGCGCTCGCCGGAGCGGCTGTCAGCGCTATCAGCAGCCCGGCAAACGGGCACACCGAAGCCCGCGCTGCTGCGCGCCAGCCTAGCCTTGCCGCAAAGCGCGCGCTGCCCCGTGTTCCGCCCGACATGGCTTGCCTATTGCACCGCTCGCGCCTAATCGCAATCGCGTTTCCAGAACCGGTTTTGCGCAGCTCCCGAGGCTCATCGCCGAAGGGCGCGGCGGGCCGTGCATCCCCTGCGGCAAGCCATGCCGTCATTCCATGCGGAGAACCCATGCAGATCATCTTTTCCGACAGCTTGCCCACCGCAGTCCGCCTGATCGCGCAGATCGTCAATACGGGCGAAACGCCGGGCGGGCTCGATCCGGCGCTGAGCGAAGGGGCGGCGGCAGCGCGGTTCAAGGGCAATGTGGGCCAGGTGTTCGAAGGGTTTGTCCATCACGAAGGCGCGCTGCGCCGCATGGCGCTGGCGGGCGCAGGCGACAAGACGGCTGGCGAACGCATGCTCAATCTTGAACAGGCCGGTGCGGCGCTGAGCGCGAAATATCTCGTTTCGGGCGAGGCCGAGATGGTGCTCGATCTGGCGCATGCCGGGCTGGCGGCGGACGAGGCGGCGGCGGTGCTGCTGGGCCTGCGGCTGCGCGGCTGGCGTCATGACGCCTATCGCACGCGGCTGGCCGCTGACAAGAAGCCGAGCCTTGGCAAGGTCCACGTGATCGGCGCGCCCGAAGGCACGACCCAAGCGTGGGAGCGCGAGGCCGCGCTTGCCAAGGGTGTCGAATTCACCCGGCTGCTGGTGACCGAGCCTGCCAATCTGCTGTACCCCGCCACTTTCGTGGCTGCCTGCGAGGAAGCATTTGCAGGCACCGGCGCGCAACTGACCGTGCTGGGTGAAGCGGATATGGAAGCGCTCGGCATGGGCGCGCTGCTGGGTGTCGGGCAGGGGTCTGAACGCGAATCCAAGATCCTCGCGATCCGCTGGAACGGCGGTGAGCCGGGTGACAAGCCGACCTGTTTTATCGGCAAGGGCGTCACTTTCGATACCGGCGGGATTTCGCTCAAACCCGGCCCCGGCATGGAAGACATGAAGTGGGACATGGGCGGCGCAGGCGCGGTGGCAGGAGCGATGCTGGGGATTGTCACGCGCAAGGCCAAGGCCAACGTGATCGGCATTGTCGGCCTTGTCGAAAACATGCCCGATGGCAAGGCGCAGCGCCCCGGCGATGTTGTCACCACCATGAGCGGGCAGACCGTCGAAGTGCTCAACACCGATGCCGAAGGGCGGCTGGTGCTGTGCGATGTGCTGCATTGGGTGCAGGAACAATATGATCCGGCGCGCATGGTCGATCTGGCCACGCTGACGGGTGCGATGATCATCAGCCTTGGCCATGAATATGGCGGAATGTTTGCCAATGACGATACGCTCGCAGGCCAGCTTGATGCAGCCGGCAAGGCGACCGGCGACAAGCTGTGGCGCATGCCGCTGGGCGCCAATTACGACAAGCTGATCGATAGCCCCATTGCCGACATCAAGAATATCGGCCCGCGCGAGGCTGGTTCGATCACTGCGGCGCAGTTCCTGCAGCGCTTTGTGCGCAGTGGCACGCCGTGGGCGCATCTCGATATTGCGGGCATGGTGTGGTCGAACAAGCCGGGCCATACCTGGGACAAGGGCGCGACGGGTTACGGCGTGCGGCTGCTCGATCGTTTTGTCCGCGATGTGCTTGAGGGGTAAGGAGCGCGCCTCATGCCCAAAATGCGGAAGAAATCCGATCTTCCGACCAAGACTTGCCTTGCTTGCGGGCTGCCGTTCACCTGGCGCAAGAAATGGGAGCGCGATTGGGACAATGTGAAATATTGTTCCGACCGGTGTCGGCGCGGGAAGGGTGGTAGCCCTTGACAAAGCTTGATTTCTGGCAGGTCACGGATGATCCCGTTGAAAAAGTCGTCGCGCTGATTGCCCAGCGCACGCTTGA
Organism: Erythrobacter sp.; assembly: GCA_045377215.1. Taxonomy (GTDB): domain Bacteria; phylum Pseudomonadota; class Alphaproteobacteria; order Sphingomonadales; family Sphingomonadaceae; genus Erythrobacter. The sequence goes on along the minus strand of JBJIOB010000017.1, from coordinate 1,816 downwards.
TGGTGGTGCGCGGCTGCTGGTGGTGAGCGACAATGCCGATCAGCGCGCGGCCCTGTCCCGCGCGCTGTGGCATGCTGGCCCTGAAAGCTTTCTGGCGCATGGCGAGGCTGCCTCGCCCGGAGCCGAGCGCCAGCCGATCCTGCTGTCAGCCACGCTTGATGCGCCCAACGGGGCCAGCCATGTGGTGCTCGCCGACGGGCAATTCCGCGAGGCCGCGGGGTTCGACCGCGTGTTTCTGCTGTTCACTCCCGAAGCTGCCCCTGCTGCCCGGCAGGCATGGCGCGCGCAAACCGGCCGCGAGGATGTGGAGCGCGCCTATTACGCGCAGGAAAACCGCCGCTGGGTGAGGAAAAGCTGAGGGCTTGCGCACTGCCGCCACCTCGGCGATGATCGGCCCGCCCGAGGAGGGGGGCACATCATGCGCTATGTCATCATCACCATCCTGACTGGCGCAGGCGCAATGCTGGCTGCGTGCAGCGCGGAGAAATCGGGCACTGTCACCACGCCCGACGGCGAAACCGCTGCATACACCATCAACGAGGCGAGCGGCGAAACCAGCATGACAATCGCGGGCGAAAATGGCCAGACCACCTTTCGCTCAGGCGCGAATGTGCCCGTCAGCCTGCCCAGCGGCTTGACGCTGTTTCCCGGATCCCGGGTTGTCAGAAACACCCTTGTCGATGATCCTGAGGGCGCGGGCGTTCTCATAAATTTTGAGGCTGATGCCGCTGCCTCGCGGGTTGTCGCGCATTATCGCGATGCGGCCAAGGCGGCAGGCTATGCCATCGAGCTGGAAATGACCACCAAAGACACCGTGATGATCGGCGGTGAACGCAAGTCGGACGGCTCCACCATTTCGGTCACGGCAACCGCTGCCGAGCCGACCAGCGGGATGATCTTCATTGGCCGCAAGCCGGGCAGCTGATCGCTGCGCAGGCCCGCTAAGGCTTGAACAATCGCGCCGCCGCCGCTAGGGGCGCGGCCAGTTCATCCGGCACCGCATCTGCGGCGCTGGCCATCCTCCCCTGTATCCACAATCAAGGACGATTTACCATGGCGGTTACCCGCACCTTTTCGATCATCAAGCCCGATGCCACCCGCCGTAATCTGACGGGCGCTGTCACCAAGATGCTGGAAGATGCTGGCCTGCGCGTTGTCGCGTCCAAGCGCATCCACATGACCCGCGAGCAGGCCGAAGGCTTCTACGCGGTGCACAAGGAGCGCCCCTTCTTCGGTGAACTCGTCGAATTCATGATGAGCGAGCCGGTGGTGGTGCAGGTGCTCGAAGGCGAAGATGCCGTCGCAAAGAACCGCGAAGTGATGGGCGCAACCAACCCGGCCGACGCTGCGCCGGGCACGATCCGCAAGGAACTGGCGCTGTCGATCGGTGAAAACACCGTCCACGGTTCGGACAGCGAAGAAAACGCCGCGATCGAAATCGCGTTCTTCTTCAGCGACGCAGAAATCGTCGGCTAAACCTCAGCTTCGCTGACACGCAAAGGGCCGTCCCGCGTTGGGGCGGCCTTTTTCGTTATCCGGGTGACGCGGTAAACCCTGCAAGCTGCGCCGCGTGCGAATGGTGCTGGCCGCGCTCGCTGGCTGCCATCACCCGGCGCATTGCGGCAAGCGCCTCAGGCGTGAGGACAAGGCCGAGCGCGCGGTAGCAGCGCTGCATCGCGCCTTCCCAATCCGCCGCCAGCTCATCAAAAGCAAGCTGAACCACCGGCCCCTGCCAAGCGGCCAGCACGGCGGCGAGGCGCTGTTCGCGCAGCGCAATCTTGTGCTGCCACAGCGCCTCGATCTGCCCGAGATCGCA
>JBJIOB010000016.1:0-5055 GCA_045377215.1 Erythrobacter sp. | reverse complement strand
GGACGTTTGCGCTGCGCACATCAAGACAGTTTAGTGATAAGGGCTGAAAGCGGGCCTTGATCGCGCGCGATCAGGCCCGCCTCACCCGCCTTACTTCCACCCGGCGCGATCAAATATCCTGACCGCTTCGGCCTGACCCTTGCCGATGGTGGCAGCATTGAGGGTATCAGCCTTGAACGTGCCGAGCTTTTCGACCGAAGAATTGGCGGCAAGCCCCTTGGCCGCCGGATATTCATTATTGCCATCGGCGAAATAGCGCTGGGCTTTTTCTTCGGTGAGATATTCGAGGAATTTGATGGCGTTGGCGCGGTTGGGCGCAGTCTTGACGAGGCCTGCCCCGCTGATGTTGACATGGGTGCCGTTGCCCGCCTGATCGGGGAAGATCACGCCAACAGCATCGAACACTGCCTTCTTGTCCGGATCGCCCGCATAACGCGCCAGATAATAGGTGTTGACCAGCGAGATGCCGCATTCGCCTGCCGCCACGGCATCGATGTTCGAGGTGTCATTGCCTTCGGGCGGGCGCGCGAAATTGGCGACCACACCCTTGGCCCATTTTTCCGCCTCGGCCGCGCCCTTGTGCGCGATCACGCTGGAAAGCAGCGAGATATTGTAGATGTTGGAGGATGACCTCATGCACAACTGGCCCTTGAATTCGGGCTTGGCGAGATCGGCATAGGTGGCAAGGCCCTGCGGCGCGCCCTTGGCCTTGTTGTAGATGATGATGCGCGCGCGGGTCGACAGGCCAAACCACAGCCCGTCCGGGTGGCGCAGGTGATCGGGCAGGCGTTCGTTCAGCACTGGCGAATCGACGCTGCCAAGGATCCCCGCTTCCTCGGCACGCCACAACCGGCCCGCATCCACCGTGATCAACAAGTCTGCCGGGCTGAATTCGCCTTCCGACTGGATGCGCTCGATCAGCGCATCGGCATCGGCTTCAATGCGGTTGACTGTGATCCCGGTGGCCTTGGTGAAGTCCTCATACAGCGCAAGATCAGTGTCATAATGGCGCGAGGAATAGAGATTGATCTCGCCAGCCGCAGCGGCAGGAGCGCCATCGCCCGGCGCTTCGGGGTCTGATGAACAGGCAGCGAGCGCGCCGAGGCTGGCAGCGGCGAGGAAACCGAGCAGGAGATTTTTCATCTGAGAGTGGCTTTCGTTGCTATTTGCGAATGACTTGCAATAGTATCTGGTGAAAGGCAAGCACTAATCGCGCGCGAACACCCGCAGGCTGGCGGGCTGGGGCACCACGCGGTAACGCGCGCCTGCGCTCACCGCGCCCCGCGTCTCGACCGTGATCTGAGCGCCGTCCGCTCCTGTCAGCAGCACGCGGGTCACCTCGCCCATCGGGTGGACATCGGCAACGGCCAGGCCCGCCGCATCCGCCACCAGATCGAGCCGGTCGGCATGAACGAGCAAATCCGCTTCAGCGCTTGGCCGAGGCGACGTCGCCTCGCCTGCGTCTTTTACCGCCGTCAGCGGCCATATCCCAAAGGCGGTGGCAAAGCCGTCTTCGCTTGCCCGCGCCGCCACAATCTGCGCGCCGCTGAAAATCGCGCCAACCGCCGCGCTGGCAGGCGCGTCGTGCAATTCAGCAGGCGTGCCGAATTGCACGATCCGCCCGCGCTCCATCACCGCGATGCGATCAGCAATGTCGAGCGCTTCGGCCGGATCATGCGTCACCAGCAGCGTTGTCGTGCCGCTTGCGCGCAGCAGCATCCGGCAATCCCGCCGAAGCTTGCGGCGCAGCACGATATCGACGCTGGCGAAGGGTTCGTCCATCAACAGCACCTCCGGCCCCGGCGCCATCGCGCGTGCCAAAGCCGCGCGCTGTTGCTGCCCGCCCGAAAGTTCATGCGGATAACGCGCGCCCAGCCCGGCCAACCCCACCTGTTCAAGCCAGCCTGCCACCTCGCTCTGCCGATCGCGCGGCAGGCCAAAGCCGATATTCGCCGCAATCGTCATATGCGGAAACAGCGCGCCATCCTGAAACACCAGCCCCACCGGGCGGCGTTCGGGCGCAGGGTGGCGGCGGCTGTCGGCCAGCACTTCGCCGCCAAGGCACACCGCGCCCTGCTGCACCTTGATGAGGCCTGCTGCGAGATTAAGCAGTGTTGACTTCCCGCAGCCCGAAGCGCCAAGCAGGCAGGTAATTTCCCCGGCAGGCGCGGTGAAGCTCACATCGCCAAGCGCCTGGCTATCACCATAAGCATGGGCAATATGACGAAATTCAAGGCTCACATGATGCATCCGGGCGATTGCGGGTGAGCCGCCTTAGGCAATTTGCGGCCTCGCAGGCAAGCGACACGGTAGGCGGTGCCACCAGCCGCGCCGCCAGTACCGGGGCCAGCCGCACCGCTGGCCCGCTTGTAGCAGGCGCGTTCTGGCCCGGCGGGTGGAGCCTTGGCGCGGTGGCGATTGCCGCGCTGGCCGGGCTGCCGCTGGCTGCGATCCTTGTTGCCTCGCTCGCAGGCGGCATGGACGCGCTCGCTCACCTCGCCCGCACGGTGCTGCCGCTTTATATCGCGAACACCGCGCTGCTGATGGTTCTGGCAGGCGGACTGGCGGTGGTGATCGGAACCACGGCAGCGTGGCTGGTGAGCGCGGCCGAGTTTCCGGGGCGACGCGTGTTGTCAGCGGCGCTGGTGCTGCCGCTTGCCGTACCGGCCTATATCGCGGCCTATATCTATGCCGATATCCTCAGTTTTGCAGGCCCGGTGCAAGGCGGCTTGCGCGCGCTCACAGGCTGGGGCGTGGCGGATTACAGCTTTCCTGCGATCCGTTCCTTGCCGGGCGGCGCGCTGGTGCTGGGCCTTGTGCTTTATCCTTATGTCTATCTGCTGGCGCGCGGGGCCTTTGCTGCCCAAAGCCTCACCCAGTTCCGCGCCGCACGCAGCCTTGGCGCGAGCCCGCGCAGCGCGTTCTGGCGCGTGGCGCTTCCCGCCGCACGCCCGGCGATTGCCGGCGGGCTGGCGCTGGTGCTGATGGAAGTGCTCGCCGATTTCGGCGTGGCGGAATATTTCGCGATCCCCACCTTCTCGACCGGGATTTTCCGCAGCTGGCTGGCGATGGGTGACAAGCAGGCGGCGCTCAAACTGGCGGCGATGATGCTGGTGTTTGTGGCGGTGCTGGTGATCTTCGAAGCGCGCACCCGCAGCGGGCGCAGTGCCAGCCGCGATGGTCTTGCCATGCGCAAGGGCGAGGCGCTGATCACGCTTTCGCCGCTGGGCCGGATCATGGCTTTCATCGCCTGCGCGCTGCCGGTGCTGCTGGGCTTTGTGATCCCGGCTGGTTGGCTGGCATGGCTGGCGACCAGCGATGCTGCGCTGGCCGCGACGCGCGCGCTGGGAGAATATCTGCGCGGCAGCCTGTGGCTGGGCCTGGCCGCCGCGCTGACCTGCGTTATCGCGGCGCTGCTGCTGGCCTTTGCCAAGGCGCGCAGTGCCAGCCCGCTGGTCAATGGCGCGATCCGGCTCGCCACGCTCGGCTATGCGCTGCCGGGCGCGCTGCTGGCGGTGGGCCTGCTTGCCCCGCTGGGAGCGTTCGATCAGAGCCTGACCCGATTCGCCCGCGACATGTTTGGCCATAGCGGCGGGTTGCTGCTGACCGGCACCAGCATGATCCTGATCTATGCCCTGTCCGTGCGGTTTCTGACTGTCGCCTATAATTCGCTCGACAGCGGCTTGTCGCGCATTCCGCCCAATCTCGATGCCGCCGCGCGCAGCCTTGGCGCTGGCCCGGCGCGGGTGCTGGCGCGCATCTATGCGCCGCTATTGGCCCCCAGCCTTGGCGCGGCCGCAGCGCTGGTATTCATCGATGCTTTGCGCGAATTGCCCGCCACGCTGATCCTGCGCCCCTTCAATCTCGAAACGCTGGCGACGCGCACCTATCGGCTGGCAAGCGATGAACGCCTTGTCGAAGCCTCGATCCCGGCGCTGATTCTGCTCGTGGCGGGCCTGCTCCCGGTGCTGCTGCTGGCACGGACAGGCAAGCGCTGATCGCGTTTCAGACCTCCCACCCCGCCTCCCCGCCCGGCCACCACACCATAGCGGGACTATTTGGTGGCCGGGTTGGGCCAAAGGAAAGGACGCGGGGCGGGAGGTCTGCACCCACAAAAAAGTGTCAATCCAGCTTGTCACTTGGGCTTGTCGGCGGGCGCGGATGCGGGCATTAGGGCGGCCCTATGGCACGTTTTCCTTTCTCAGCAATCGTCGGTCAGGACGAGATGAAACAAGCGCTGCTGATTGCAGCGGTCGATCCGTCAGTGGGCGGTGTGATGGTGTTCGGCGATCGCGGGACGGGCAAGTCCACTGCGGCGCGCGCGCTCACCAGCCTGCTGCCGCCGATCATGGCGATCGAAAATTGCCCCTATGGCTGTTCCAAGGAAGAACAGGCGCGCTATCCGGGGATCGCCGGCGACGGCAAGCTGGCCAAGCGCGCCGTGCCCTTCATTGATCTGCCGCTGGGCGCGACCGAAGACCGGGTGATCGGCAGCCTTGATCTCGAACGCGCGCTCAGATCGGGCGAAAAGGCGTTCGAACCGGGCCTGCTCGCCAAGGCGCACCGGGGCTTTCTCTATATCGACGAGATCAACCTGCTCGAAGATCACCTTGTCGATCTGCTGCTCGATGTGGCAGCCTCGGGCGAGAATGTGGTCGAGCGCGAGGGGCTTTCCGTGCGCCATCCGGCCAAATTCGTGCTGATCGGCTCAGGCAACCCCGAAGAAGGCGAATTGCGCCCGCAGCTGCTGGATCGCTTCGGGCTGTCGGTCGAGGTGCGCACGCCCAAGGATCTTGAGGTGCGCATCGAAATCATGCGGCTGGTTGCCGCCAACGAAGCTGACCCTGTAGCCTTTGCGGCGCGCTGGGCGGGTGAGGATGAAAAAACCCTCAAGAAGATCGCGCGCGGCAAGGCCCGCCTGCCCAAGCTGGTGCCGGGCGATGATGTGCTGCGCGATTCGGCCAATCTGTGTCTTGCCGTGGGCGCCGATGGCCTGCGCGGCGAGCTTACCCTGATGCGCGCCGCGCGCGCCTATGCTGCGCTCGAGGGGGCCAA
>JBJIOB010000015.1:0-3448 GCA_045377215.1 Erythrobacter sp. | reverse complement strand
CTGTACGTCTTCGTTCGGTTGGTCTTGCTCTTCGCGCCTTCGGCAGGCAGCGTCTGGTCGTGGTATTGCTCGGCGGTTTCGGGGTCGAGGCTGAGGTTGAACTGGTCGCGCCAGCGGAACTCGAAGCGCGCCTTGGACAGCGCATCGTCGCGCACTTGGGCTGCCGGATGCCCCTTGGCAAGATCGGCGGCATGGGCGGCGAGCTTGTACGTCACCACGCCCACCTTCACATCGTCGCGGTCAGGCAAGCCGAGGTGCTCCTTGGGCGTGACGTAGCAGAGCATCGCCGTGCCGTACCAGCCGATCTGCGCCGCGCCGATGCCGCTGGTGATGTGGTCGTAGCCCGGCGCGATATCGGTGACGAGCGGCCCCAAGGTGTAGAACGGCGCTTCGCCGCAGGCCTCCAGCTGCTTTTCCATGTTCTGCTTGATCTTGTGCATCGGCACGTGGCCGGGGCCTTCGATCATCACCTGCACGTCCTGCTCCCAGGCACGCTTGGTGAGTTCGCCGAGCGTGTAGAGCTCGGCGAATTGCGCTTCGTCATTGGCGTCGCGGATGCTGCCGGGGCGCAGGCCATCGCCGAGGCTGTAGGCGATGTCGTAGGCCTTCATGATCTCGGTGATCTCGTCGAAGTGCTCGTAGAGGAAGCTCTCCTTGTGGTGGGCGAGGCACCACTTGGCCATGATCGAGCCGCCGCGGCTGACGATCCCGGTAACGCGTTTCGCCGTGAGCGGGATGTAGGGCAGGCGCACACCCGCGTGGATGGTGAAGTAGTCGACGCCCTGTTCGGCCTGTTCGATCAGCGTGTCGCGGAAGATTTCCCAGGTGAGTTCTTCGGCAATGCCGCCGACCTTTTCGAGCGCCTGATAGATCGGCACCGTGCCGACCGGCACAGCCGAATTGCGGATGATCCATTCGCGGGTGTCGTGGATGTTGCGACCCGTCGAGAGGTCCATGATCGTGTCCGCGCCCCAGCGGGTCGCCCAGACCATCTTGTCGACTTCCTGCGCGACGTTCGACGCCACGGCGGAATTGCCGATATTGGCGTTGATCTTGACGAGGAAATTGCGCCCGATCGCCATCGGCTCGCTTTCGGGGTGGTTGATGTTGTTGGGGATGATCGCGCGGCCCCGCGCGATTTCGCTGCGGACGAATTCGGGGGTGATGACATCGGGGATCTCCGCGCCCCAGCTTTCCCCGTCGCGGATCAGATCAGCAGCGATTTCGCGGCCCAGATTTTCGCGCTCGGCGACATATTCCATCTCGGGCGTGATGATCCCGCGCCGGGCGTAGTGCATCTGGCTGACGTTCATCCCGGCCTTGGCGCGCAGCGGGCGCTTGACCGCATTGGGAAACTGCGGGACGCCGCCCGAACGATCCGGGCCAAGCTGGCCGTTATCTTCGGGCTTCACCTCGCGGCCCTGATAATCCTCGACATCGCCGCGCGCCATGATCCAGTCGCGGCGCAGCTGCGGCAGGCCCGCGTTGATGTCGATATGGGCGGCAGGATCGGTGTAGGGGCCGGAGGTGTCGTACACGCGCACCGAAGGCTCCCCGCCCTCAAGATCAATCTCGCGCATGGCGACGCGGATGCCCGAGCCGGTGCGCGCACCAACATAGACCTTGCGGCTGCCACGGATCGGCCCGGTGGTAACGCCAATTTCGACGGGGGAATTGATGTCGGCCATGTGCTTTCTCTCTCCAACGGGCGAAAAGAGAACGGGATCATGGCACGGCGACCAGCCCACTCCCTCCGCCGATGCTAATCGGTTCAGGTTCGACGGGTCGGGCAGAGCTTACCTGCCCCTCTCAGCCATCAAGCAGGCTCCCCGGGGATGCCGCGCAAATAGCCGAGATCGCCGGGCAAGGCCAGAGCGCTTTTGCAAGGGCCGCCCCGGATGCGCCCGCATTGCCCGTCATGCCGCTGGCGCATTCACCTCTTGCGCGAAAATTACGACACGCACATGTACGCGGCGATAATCGCGCCGCCGTGGGCACTATGAGTTTGGGAATTGGGATGAAAACAGCATTGGACAGCGCGGGCGAAGCGCCGCAGGCGGCAGGCTTTGCCGGCATCGAGGCCTTTGATGGCATCGGGCCTGAGGCGCTTGCTGCCCTGCGCGCTGCGGCCCGGCTTGAAACCATCAGCGGCGGCGAATTGCTGGTGCGACATGGCGATGCGGCTGACGCGCTCTATGTCGTCGCCAGCGGGCGGTTCCATGTCCAGCTGCCTTCGGGCGCGGTGGTGGCCGAGATCGAAGCGGGCGAGCCCATCGGCGAACTCGCCTTCTTTGCCGGCGGCACACGCACCGCCGATGTGCGTGCCACGCGCGACAGCACCGTGCTGGCGCTGAGCCGCGAGGCCTATGACCGGGTTTCGGGCGAGCATCGCGAGATTGCCGATGCGATCCTTGCCGCGATTGCCCGCCGCCTTGCCCGTGCAACCACCAGCAGCGCAGCAATGGCAGCGCGGCCGGGGCGGGTGATTGCCCTGATGCCCGCAGCCCGCGCGCCCCTTCCGCAAGGTCTGGCCGAACGCCTTGCAGCCGAACTTGCGCGGCATGGCCGGGCGCGCCTCATCACCGCTGCCGACTGCCCGGCGGGCCTTGCGCCGGAAAGCGGCGAGTTTGGCAGCTGGATCGGGATGCTCGAAGGCACGGCGGATCGCATCCTGCTGGTCGCCGGGCCGGATGATGCCTGGAACCGCGCCATCGCCCGCAACACCGATGATCTGCTGCTGGCCGCGCCGCTCAGCGAACAGGATACGGCGCGCTCGGCGCTGGAGGATCATGCCTTTGACCGGGTGCATCCCGATGATCGTATGCTGATCCTGTGGCGCGCCGATGCGCGCATGCCGATTGCAGGCACGGGGCGCTGGCTTGCCACCCGCGAAGTCAAACTGCATCACCACATCGCGCTCGATGATCCGGCCAGCCTTGCGCGCGCTGCACGCTTTGTGGCGGGGCGCGCCAACGGGGTGGTGCTGGCAGGCGGCGGCGCGCTCGGCTGTGCGCATCTCGGGGTGATGCAGGCGCTGATCGAGCATGGCATTCCGATTGATTTCTACGCGGGCACCAGCGCCGGGGCCGCGATGGGCGGCGCGCTGGCGCGGGGCCTTACCGCCGAAGAAACGCTGGTGCAGATGCGCGAGATGTTCATCACCAAGAAGGCGATGCGGCGGATGACCATTCCGCTCCATTCGCTGCTCGATCCGCGCGTGTTCGATGCCGAATTGCTCAAGCGTTATTCGGATCGCGATATTGCCGATCTGCCGTATAATTTCCTTGCGGTTTCGACCAACCTTTCGACCAATCGCATCCATGTCCACCGCCGCGGGCCCTTGTGGGAAGCGGTGCGCGCCTCAGGCTCGCTGCCGACGGTGCTGCCGCCCTTTGTCAACAGCGATGGCGATGTGCTGGTGGACGGGGGCCTGCTCGACAATATCCCC
>JBJIOB010000014.1:0-155292 GCA_045377215.1 Erythrobacter sp. | reverse complement strand
GATCGAGCACCGCATCGGGCAAGGCAAGCAGCCGCTGGAGATTGGCGACATGGCTGCGGGATTTATCGACCAGCCGGGCGATATCCGCCTGCGTCATCCCTTCATCATCGGCCAGCCGCTGATAGGCGCGTGCTTCCTCGATCGGGTTCAAATCTTCGCGCTGGAGATTTTCGATCAGCGCCAGCGCCATCACGTCGCGATCATCCAGCTCGCGCACCAGCGCCGGGATTTCGTGGAGCCGCGCCTTTTGCGCTGCCCGCCAGCGCCGCTCACCAGCGACCAGCTGATAGGCCCCCGGCCCGCGCGGGCGGACAATGATCGGCTGGATCACGCCGCGCGCGGCAATCGAAGCGGCAAGCTCATCAAGCGCCGCCTCATCAAAATGTTTGCGCGGGTTGCCGGGCAGCGGTGTGATCGCGGCAACCGCCACCATCCGCAGCGGCGAAGCCGTGGCGCCCGCACCCACCGCCACACTGTCACGCTCACTCTCACCCTGGCCCGCAGCCAGTTCGCGATCCAGCACCAGTGGTTCTTCGCGCCGGGTCTCTCCCAGCAGCGCGCCCAGCCCGCGGCCCAATCGCTTGGGCTTGTCTGCCGGAATGCGCAGCGGGCTTCCGTGCCCTTCTGTCACGCCCTCGCTCATGCTGCCTGCCTTTCGGCCGGAAAGCGCCCGATCAGTTCCCGCGCCAGCGCGATATAGGCGCGGCTGCCGGCGCAGGCATGATCATAGACCAGCGCAGGCAGGCCATGGCTCGGCGCTTCGGACAGGCGCACATTGCGCGGGATCACCGTTTCAAACACCAGCCCGCCAAGGCATTCGCGCACATCATCCGACACCTGATCGGTCAGCCGGTTGCGGCGATCATACATGGTCAGCGCGACCCCGATGATCCCGAGCGAGGGATTGAACAATTGTTGCACCTTTTCAACAGTCTGGAGGAGCTGGCTCAAGCCTTCCAGCGCAAAGAATTCGCATTGCAACGGCACCAGCAGCGTATCGGCCGCACACAGCGCATTCAGCGTCAGCAGGCCGAGCGAGGGCGGGCAATCGATAAAGCAGATCTCGTGCCCCTGATGCCCGGCGAGCGCGCGCGAAAGGCGTGCGGTGCGCTGCTCCACCGACACCAGTTCAACCTCCGCGCCCGACAGATCGACCGTCGCGGGCACCAGATCGAGACCGGGGATGGTGGTGGCCACCGTCGCGCTCGCCAGCGGCACTTCATCCACCAGCAAATCATAGCTCGACAGCCCGCGCGCTGCTGCACCAACGCCCAGCCCGGTCGAGGCGTTGCCCTGCGGATCAAGATCAATCAGCAGCGTGCGCCACCCCGTCGCTGCCATGGCAGTGGCGATGTTGATGGCAGTGGTGGTTTTGCCCACTCCGCCTTTCTGATTGGCAATCGCGATTGTCAGCATTGCATGTGACCCTGTCCCTTGCGCGCCTGATGCTATCACAGCTTGAGGATGATCCCCGCATCAATATCGGTCAGCGATTGTTCCACGTGGAACATTTTCCAAATCATCGGCCTTAGCGAAGCCAATTCGTGCGCCGCCGAACGCCCCTTGGGCAAGACATAGCGGGTGGCGGCTGTGGAGAAAGGGGCGGATAAGCTGAGCAGAGTTTCGAGCGGGGCAAATGCGCGTGCCGAAATGGCGCGGGCGGGAAAGGGCGTGATCCGCTCCAGCCGCTCGCCCATCACCCGCGCCTTGGGCAGGGCAAGGTCGGCAATGCAGGCATTGAGGAACGCCGCCCGCCGCGCCCGCGATTCGACCATCACCACCGGCATCTGCGGGCAGATCGCGGCAATCACCAGCCCCGGCAGGCCCGGCCCCGAGCCGAGATCGAGCCAGGGCCCCTGCGCGCCTCCGCCCAATGTTTCACGTGGAACAAACTGCAGCAGCTGCGCCGAGTCGGCGATGTGGCGCTGCCATAATTGCGCTTCACTGGCCCGGCTGATGAGGTTCTGCCGCTGGTTCTCCGCCAGCAGCAGCGCGGCATAGCGATCCAGCCGCGCCATCGCATCGCCGCTGCCAAGTTCATCCGCCAACCCCGCGACAAAAGCACGCGCCTGTTCCTCGCTCGCAATCATCACGCTGCCTGCTCACGGCGGCGCGCATGCACCAGCAGGGCGGAAAGCGCCGCGGGCGTGATCCCCGGCACGCGCCCCGCCGCAGCGAGGGAAACCGGCGCGGCCTTGCTCAGCCGTTCGACCATCTCGTTGGAAAGGCCGGGCACCTGCGCATAGGGGAAATCGGCGGGCAGCGGCAACGCTTCCGAAGCGCGCAGATCGCGCAGTTCCGCATCCTGCCGCGCGAGATAGGGCGCATAGGCGGCATCCTCGGCCATTTCCTCGGCGAGCAGCGGATCGGCAGTCACCATGTTGCCCAGCCAGGGGGTGAGCGCGGCATGTGTCACCCCGTCATAGCGCAGCCATTCCGCCAGCGGCTTTTCCCCCTGATCGCGCCGCACCGGCAGGCCGAGATCGGCGAGTTCGCGCGCGTGGACGCGCTGGGAATGTTTCACGTGAAACATTGCGCGGGTCTCCTCGCGCCGCGCAAACCACGCGCGGCGTTCCTCACCCACACAGCCCGCCGCGATCCCCAGCCCCGTCAGGCGCGTCGCTGCATTGTTCGCCCGCAGCCGCAGGCGATATTCGGCGCGCGCGGTCAGCATGCGGTAAGGCTCAGACACGCCTTGCAGCGTGAGATCATCGACCATCACCGCGATATAGGAATTGGCGCGGTCAAGCAGCGGCGCCTGCGTGCCCAGCGCGGCGGCGGCAGCCTCCAATCCCGCGACCAGCCCTTGCGCAGCGGCTTCTTCATAGCCCGTCGTGCCGTTGATCTGCCCGGCACAATACAACCCAGGAATGGCGCGCAGCTGCAAATCGGGTGTCAGCGCGCGGGGATCAATGTGATCATATTCCACCGCATAGCCCGGCTGCACAATCTCGGCGCGCGCACAGCCCGGCATGCTGCGCACCACCACTTGCTGCACATCCGTCGGCAGCGAGGTGCTGATCCCGTTGGGATAGACAAGATGCGTCGTCAGGCCTTCGGGTTCGAGGAACACCTGATGCCCATCGCGGTCGCCAAAGCGGTGGATCTTGTCCTCGATCGACGGGCAATAGCGCGGCCCTGCCGCCGCAATCGCGCCTGAAAACAGCGGAGAGCGGTGGAGATTGGCGCGGATCGCATCATGGCCCGCATGCGTGGTGCGGGTGATGGCGCAGAACACCTGCGGGTTCACCCGCCGCGCGGTGAGCGGCGACATCGTCCAGGTGTCAGCATCGGAAGGCTGTTCTTCGAGCGCTGCCCAATCAATCGTGCGGCCATCAAGCCGGGGCGGCGTGCCGGTTTTGAGCCGCGCCATCGGCAGATCGGCCCCGCGCAATTGTTGGGCAAGGCGGTGCGCCGCATTCTCGCCAATCCGCCCGCCTTCAAAGCGTTCTTCCCCGCGAAACAGCACGCCGCCAAGGAAGGTGCCGGTGCACAGCACCACCCGCTCGCTGGCAAGCATGGTGCCATCGGCCAGCTCCAGCCCGGCAACCCTGCCGCCTGCCAGCGCCAGCGCAGCTGCTTCGCCTTCGACCAGCGTCAGGCCCGCCTGCGCGCGCACCACGCGCTGCACTGCGGCCTTGAACAGCACCCGATCCGCCTGCACGCGCGGGCCCCACACGGCGCTGCCCTTGCTGCGGTTGAGCATCCGGTAATGGATCGCGCCTGCATCCGCCGCGCGCGCCAACACGCCATCGAGCGCATCCACCTCGCGCACCAGATGCCCCTTGCCCAAGCCCCCAATCGCCGGATTGCAGCTCATCGCGCCAATCGCGCCAAGATCAAAGCTGACCAGCGCGGTGCGCGCACCCATGCGGGCCGCGCCGCAAGCGGCCTCAACCCCGGCGTGCCCGCCGCCCACCACGATGACATCAAACTGCTGCATGGGAGCGCAAATAGAGCGTCGGCGCGGTTCCGTCAAAGCGGTTGGCGCGGATGTTTCACGTGGAACATTCGTGCGGCGCTATTTCCGGCATTATGGAGCAAACGCACCATGGTGAGGGCATTAGCAGCCCTCGTGATGTCGGGTGTCATCGTTTGTGGGGTTCCGCCCGCTCGCGCTAATTCATTGTGCGGGGGGAGTGGGCTTGAAGGTGACGATGTTTGCAACAGCCAAGCCGCTATCGAGCAACGAGCCTTCAATATGGTGATACGTGATGGATTGGGCCTGCTTTCCGAAAACATCATTGTAAACGTAGGCCACTGTAAAGCGCAGGATTGCTTCCGATTTCCGGATGAGGTCAGCAGAGCCTTTGCCGTATCCGAATTTCAACATAGCCGTGGCCGCGCCTTGCGGTGCCATAGAATCATCATGCGGCGCCTTGACTTGCATGGGGGGCCCAATGTGCCCGCCGCCGGAAGCCAACAATTCGATGCCGACGATTACTTGCAATTCGAGCGCTGGAGATTGCCCCAGGTTTTGGGTTTCAATCACCAACGAGTAGAGGTCGTTAGCTTCGTCTTGGCCAATCGTCTTGCAAGTCACGTTGCCACATTTGACATAAGCGCGGACTTGGGCCTCTCCTATCCCTCTCGCTATTTCGTTGGCCTCACGGCTTTGCCGTATCGTGACGATAAGGGCGCCCAAGCCAGCAATGCTGAGCGGTATCTGAGCAATAGAGACTATCAAAAGCCACCAAGCCCATTCGGACATGTCCCGTTGGGCTTTCAAATCCTGTTCGCTACGCTGGGACTCGTGGGAGGCACGTATGGCTGCTTCCATGCATTCAGGAACGTCACCGATCGGACGCTTGGCCAAGCATTCCTCTATGCGCTTTTGAGTGTCGGAGGGGTATTGTGCGGCGTAGCCATTGGCCTCAGCTTGATGAAAACCTGAGGATTGGCCCATTGAATAGATCGAGACAGAAAGCCCCCAAACGATTAGGCTGATGGCCGCAAGGCATCCTATAATCGCAATTCGGACGCTCCAATTGCTGTCAGACATTGAACGAAGAACACCGCTGTAAATTTGCCCCGGCTGATCTTGTTCCTGATATTGGGCTCAGAGTCCATAACCCCATGATCGGCAAGCAGTCCGACCAGTTGGGCATAGCTGATGTTGCGGCGCTTCAATTCGGCCTTGAGGATGCCTTTGACGCGATCCTCCCATTCCTTTTCCAGTACGTGCATTGCAATCTCCTGCGATGTATTTTGTCATCATAGGCGATGCATTTGCCATTGACAAGCGTGCGTCATATCATCATATAAAGTGCATAAGCACTGGAAATGATGATATGGCACAACACTTTCTCCTCTCCGCAAAAGCCCGCACCCTTAGCCTCGCTAAGGTTTTCCGCATGGGCGAGGACGCCGCCTACGGCGTGTTCTGTGACATGCGTTGGCCTGAGACGGACGGCGAGCCGGTTTGCCCGCGTTGCGGCTGCACCGAGGCCTATAGCATCAGCACCCGCCGCAAGTTCAAGTGCGTTGCCTGCCATCACCAGTTCAGCGTCACCAGCGGGACGATCTTTGCCTCGCGCAAGCTGTCGTTCACCGATTTGCTTGCCGCTGTCGTCATCTTCGTGAACGGTGCGAAGGGCATCAGTGCCCTGCAAGCCTCGCGTGATCTGGACGTTCAATACAAGACCGCGTTCGTGCTGTTCCACAAGCTGCGCGAAGCGATGCAGCGCGAACTGGAAGGCCTGAAGCTGGACGGGATCGTGGAATTGGACGGTGCTTATTTCGGCGGTCACATTCGCCCTGAAAACCGCAAGGAAGATCGCAAGGATCGCCGCCTCGCCAAGCACCAGACGGGCAAGCGCCAGTGCGTTGTCGTCATGCGTGAGCGCAAGGGCCGCACCTTGCCTTTCGTGGTGCGTCATGAAGGCGATATCGTGCCCTACGTGCGCAACTATGTCGGCAACCTTGCCACCATCCACGCGGATGAAGCTACTAGCTGGGATGCGCTCCACGCCGGTTGGCAGACTTGGCGCATCAACCACTCGCTGGCCTACTCGGACGAGGGCGCTTGCACCAACCACGCCGAAAGCTACTTCTCGCGCCTTCGCCGCATGGAAGTCGGGACGCACCACCACATCGCAGGCCCGTATCTCCGCGCCTATGCCGGAGAGGCGGCATGGCGGGAAGATAACCGCCGCGTTGATAACGGCGGGCAGGCGATGAAGCTGGTATTCGGTGCGATGGCTAGCCGCCAAAGCCGCACTTGGGCGGGTTATTGGCAGCGTAGTTAGAAGCTGAATTTGAACTTACCTGTGTTTGCTACAGTTAGTGTGCCGATTGAAAGCACATCCATACCAAGCAGAACGTCAAAGTCAGCGTCCGGCCCACAGTCGAATTCAGCACCCTGAATCTCAAAGTCAACAATATGAAAATTTGGGCTCTGACCGCCGAATTCACTTTCACGCAGATCCACAAACCCTACCTTGAAAAGATAGCAGTTGTGATCTTTTGCGCCGCCAAAACCATGAACCCTAATGCGTCCGGTAGGCTCAAGATTCAACTTCTCGGCCGCCTGAAGAGTGATGCTGGTTCCTTGAGCGCCTGTATCAATCAGCGCCTTTAGGACCTGAAGGTTTGGGAACCTTGACAGTCTTTGAGGATCAAGCGTGTCCTCAAACCGCTCGACAGGCAGCAGGACAACTGAACAAAAAACTTGTGAGCCGTTATGCGACCCGACGATATCGGGCATAGGAATAGAACCCCAAATCGATTGCTTTGCCTTCGATCTTTTGGATCGAGAACGAACCGCTAGGGAATCGCTCTTTCCCCGCAAGTTGAGCATCACTGGCCGATGGGAAGAAGCCAGCAACTTCCCGATCATGCAAAAGAGCGAACTCTCCCTTGTGCGTCTGCAAAAGCAGCGGAAGCATCGACTCAAATGCCTCAAAATTTTCCGCGATAGCCCTTTCTTTGGCTGTCCGGGTTTCCATTGAAGCGCTCCTCCACAAGCTATCTCATTTGTCCAGCATACGCTATCATGACTCAGCGAGTCGTGTCACGCGCAAACCTTGACAAAATCGGCAAAACGAGTCCGTGCGGACCCGAATCGATTCGGCTAGCGGGGCGTAATTTTGTTGCGCTGGTGTGTAATGCGCCACGTTGCTGGTTGGGCCGTGATATCCACCTGCAAGACTCCGTCCCTGCGCCGACTAAAGCTACCGTGAATGTTGTTTGCGAGCCTGTTGATGGTATCGGTGTCTGGCTTCTCCTTGCGCTTGGCAAGGATTCGCTCGGCAATGTCTCGGCAGGCGAGCGGTTCACCGGCTTCGCGTAAAATCGTTAAGGCCTCTCTGGTGCCGGAGCCTCTTGCCGTCCCAGCTTTGCTTCGCTGGATTGAACGCTTTGTGGCGATCTTCGAAATATCATAGTCAGGCTTGAACATCCGAATGACAGCATCGATGTGCGCCAGCTCCATCTCCAAGCGCGAAATTTGGTAGCGCCGCATCTGAATTTCGCCGTCCAACCTCGCCCGCTTATCGACAAGAGCGCTGATTACGTGAGTGTCCGCCATACGATGACATTAGCCCACTTGGCCGATGGCAACCATCATGGTATTGGTGCGCTTGCTACATAATGCCGGCTATTTCCCGATGCAGAACCGCCCGAACAGCGCATCGAGCATATCCTCGGTGGTCGCCCGCCCGATCAGCCGGTCAAAGGCGAGCCGCGCGCGGCGCAATTCTTCGGCGATGAGCAGGGGATCGGTCAGCATCTGCGTCGCCGCCAGCGCATCGGCGGCTTCGCCCACCCGCGCATGCTGGCGCGCATTGAGCGCGGCCTCGCCCGGTTTGGGCAGCGCCGCCCGCGCCGCTTCGACAAGCGCGGTTTTAAGCGTACCCACCCCCTCCCCCGTCGCGGCGGAAAGCGTGTGGCGCGCACCCGGCTTGGGCGCGAACGTAGGCGCATCGGCCTGCGCAACAATCTCCCACGCGCCGCCTGGCCCCGCGCCTTCCGGCCCCAGCCACAGCACCACATCAGCCCGCGCCAATTCCCCGCGTGCCCGATCAATCCCGATCGCCTCAATCGCGTCGCTGCCTTCATCGCGCAGCCCGGCGGTATCGACGAAAGTGAACGGCACACCCCCAATCGCCACGGAACGCTCGATCACATCGCGCGTGGTGCCCGCAATCGGCGAGGTGATCGCCGCCTCGCTTTCCACCAGCGCGTTGAACAGCGTCGATTTGCCCGCATTGGGCGGCCCGGCGAGGACGACGCGAAAGCCCTCGCCCAGCTTTTCCGCGCGCGGTCGGGCGAGCCATGCGGCCAGCTCCCCGGCGAGCGCCGCAATGTTCCACGTGAAACATTCGGGCAGATCGGCGGCGTCTTCCTCGTCGGAGAAATCAAGCACGGCTTCCAGCTCTGCTGATAGCCCCAGCACGCGCCCGCGCCATGCCTCGACCTGCCGCGACAATGCGCCCTGCATCGCGCCAAGCGCGGCGGCGCGCTGCAATTCGGTTTCCGCGCTGAGGAGATCGGCCAGCCCTTCGGCCTCGGCCAGATCAAGCCGCCCATTGGCAAAGGCGCGGCGGGTAAATTCGCCCGGCTCGGCCCGGCGCAGGCCCGGCAGTGCCGCAAGCGCCGCCTCCACCGCCGCAATCACTGCGCGGCCGCCATGGCAATGGAGTTCCGCCAAGTCCTCGCCCGTCGCCGTCAACGGCCCGGCAAACCACAGCGCCAGCGCCGAATCGAGCAGCGCGCCATCCGCAGCGCGCAAGCTCACCAGCGAAGCACGGCGCGGTGCGGGCAAGCGCCCGGCCAGCGCCCGCACCGCCTCTGCCGCAGCAGGCCCGGAAATGCGGATGACGCCAATCGCAGCCGGCGGCGCACCGCTCGACAGCGCGAAGATTGTATCAGGCGAATTCACAGCAAGCGAACAGGCGCGGCTATTCGCCCGACTTGCCGCCGCCATCCCGCTTGGAGGCAGCGGCTTTCATCCCGCCTTCGACAAAGCTCTGGAACAATTTGAGCCCGACCTGCCCCATCGGGGCCAGCGCCTGGGCATATTCCTGCAACTGATCGGGATTGGATACGCCCTTCATCGCTTTGGCGATATTTTCGACATAGATGTTGTTGGCGCTGCTCACATCGGGCAAGCCCATGAAATTGCGGGCTTCTTCGGGGGTGCAATCAACTTCGATGGTGATCTTCATGGGGGTTTCTCCCGTCCGGCGCGTGGCCACTTCACTCTATTTGGGGTTGTCAGCCAAGCAAGGCAATAGATAGGACAAGATCGCAGCCAAGGAGAGAGATGCGATGACCTTTGTGACCATCCCCACGCTGGCAGGTGATGCCGCATTCACCGGCTATATCGCCCGGCCCCAAGGCGCGGCAAAAGCGGCAGTGATTGTCATTCAGGAGATTTTCGGGGTGAACCCCGGCATCCGCCAGAAATGCGACAAGCTCGCCGCCGAAGGCTATATCGCGCTCGCGCCCGATCTGTTCTGGCGGCTGGAGCCTGGGATTTCGCTCGATCCCGATGTGCCGGAGGAATTCGCTGAGGCGCTCGACTGGATGGGCCAATTCGATCAGGATACCGGCATTCACGATATCCAGGCCGCGATCCATTTCCTCAAAGGCACTGAAGGTGCAGCCAAGGTCGGCTGTGTCGGCTATTGCCTCGGCGGCAGGCTGGCCTTCATGACCGCCGCACGCACCGATATCGACGCCAGCGTTGGCTATTACGGGGTCGGCATTGACGGCCTGCTGGGTGAGGCGAACGCGATTGCCAATCCGGTGATGCTGCACATCCCCACCGCCGATGGCTTTGTGCCAGCCGAAGCGCAGGCCGCGATGCATGCCGGGCTGGATGCGCACCCCAAGGTGGTGCTGCATGATTACGCCGGGCTCGATCACGGCTTTGCCACCGAAGTCGGCAAGCGCCGCGATGAGGCTGCCGCGACGCTGGCCGATGCCCGCACCGCTGCGTTTTTCGCCGAGCATCTTGCGTGAGTGCGGATAATCTCGCCCGCTGGCATGCCTATATGCACGGCGGCAGCGATCCGGCGGTGCTGGCCGCCATGCTGGCCGAGGATGCCGTGTTCCATTCGCCGGTGGTGCATACCCCGCAGGCGGGCAAGCCGGTGGTGATGGCCTATCTGGTCGCCGCCTCCCACGTGCTGGGCAACGAGAGCTTCCACTATGTCCGCGAGCTGGTGGATGGGGACGAGATGATGCTCGAATTCGTGACCGAGCTTGATGGCGTCACCATCAACGGGGTTGATATCATCCGCTGGAATGCGGAAGGGAAAATCAGCGATTTCAAGGTGATGGTGCGCCCGTTAAAGGCGATCAACAAGGTGTGGGAGATGATGGCGGCGCAATTGGCGGCAGCCGAGGCTTAGGCCCCCGAACGGATCAGCGCGAGCCGATCTGTGACTGGCGCAAGCGGCAAATCCGCAACCTCATAGCCATAGCGCCGCCATGCTGCCGTCACCGCCTCGTCGCTGGCAACCGCTTCGGCAAAATCCTGAATACGCTCGCTATCCTGCCGATAAATCGCCTGCCACGCCGGCGCGCGCCAGATCCGCCCGGCATAGCGCAGGTTCCGGCACGCCGCATCCACCGCGCGGGGAACGGGCAATCCGGCGAGATCGAGAAAACCCGCCACATCGGCAAAACCGCGATCAAATACCACTGGGCCAGGATGCGCGGCAAACCGTTCATATTCGCGCTGGTGAGCCGCCAGCATCGCTTCGGCAAACCCGAGCGGATCATCCGTCCGGAGCGCCATGCCGCCGGGCTGGCGCAGCAATTCGCGCGCCACTTCGGGAGAGGTGGTAAGCCCGGCCTCAGCGGCCGCGTCCAGCAGGGTGGTTTTGCCTGCCCCCGGTGCGCCCGTCAGAACAACGTGCCGCACCATCCGGGCGCCCTAATTCAGCACCGCGAAGTTCATGATCATCTTGCGCAGATCGGGCGAAAGCCCCTCGGGCAGTTCGGCATCCAGCATGTCGCGGCGGTTGGCGATGCTTTCGGCGATCAGCACGCGCTTCATCGCCCAGTCGGGGCAGGTGCGCCCGTCAATGCTGCGGCGATCCAGCAGCGTGATGCCGCTGTGGCGCGGGTCTTCGGTGATTTTCAGCATCAGCCCCACCAGATCCTCCTCCTCGCCTTCGAGCAGCTGGAGGAAATTGCGCCCGTTATACAGCAGCAACCCGGTGATCCCGCGCGCCGGATTGTTGCGCGCGCTGGTGGCGAGAATCGCATCCACCTCGTCGCGCGACAATGTCGGCGCGGTGCTGATATAGAGATATTGACTGAGCACTGACCGACCCGCTTTCCCGTCCCGCTAGATTGCCCCCCGCCGGGCGTTTGTGATTCCCAAGACTTACTGGTTCATCGTATCGAAGAAATCCGCGTTGGTCTTGGAATCCTTCATCTTGTCGAGCAGGAATTCCATCGCATCTACGGTGCCCATCTGCATCAGGATGCGGCGCAGCACCCACATCTTGGACAGCTTGTCCTTCTCGACCAGCAGTTCTTCCTTGCGGGTGCCCGACTTGCCGACATCGAGTGCCGGGAAGATCCGCTTGTCCGCGACCTTGCGATCGAGCACGATTTCGCTGTTGCCGGTGCCCTTGAATTCTTCGAAGATCACTTCGTCCATGCGGCTGCCGGTGTCGATCAGTGCGGTGGCGATGATGGACAGCGAGCCGCCTTCCTCGATATTGCGCGCCGCGCCAAAAAACCGCTTGGGCCGCTGGAGCGCATTGGCATCAACCCCGCCCGTCAGCACCTTGCCCGAGGAAGGCACCACGGTGTTGTAAGCGCGGCCAAGGCGGGTGATCGAATCAAGCAGGATCACCACGTCATGCTTGTGCTCCACCAGACGCTTGGCCTTTTCGATCACCATTTCGGCGACCTGCACGTGGCGCTGGGCGGGTTCATCGAAGGTGGAGGAGACCACCTCGCCCTTCACGCTGCGCTGCATGTCGGTGACTTCCTCGGGCCGCTCGTCCACCAGCAGCACGATCAGGAACACTTCGGGGTGATTATCGGTGATCGCCTTGGCGATGTTCTGCAGCAGCACGGTTTTACCGGTGCGCGGCGGGGCGACGATCAGCGCGCGCTGGCCCTTGCCCTGCGGGGCGATGATGTCGATCACCCGCGCGCTTTTATCCTTTACCGTGGGATCGAGCGAATCGAGCACCAGCTTGGAATCGGGATAAAGCGGGGTGAGGTTGTCGAAATTGGTGCGCAGGCGCACCGCATCGGGATCATCGAAATTGACCTTGGAAAGGGTCGTCAGCGCGAAATAGCGTTCGCCATCACGCGGCGCGCGGATTTCACCTTCGACCGTATCGCCGGTGCGCAGGCCCCATTTTCTCACCTGATTGGGCGAGACATAGATATCATCCGGGCCGGCGAGATAATTCGCCTCGGGGCTGCGCAGAAAACCGAACCCATCCTGCAGCACCTCGATGGTGCCGATGCCCATGATCTTTTCTTCGTATTCCTCATCCTCAGCGAGTTCGCGCAGGATCGAGAACAGCAGATCCTGCCGGCGCATGGTCGATGCGCCTTCCACGCCGAGTTCTTCCGCCATCGCGACCAGTTCGGCCGGGGTTTTTTTCTTGAGGTCTTTCAGGTGCATGTCGTGTCTATCCGTGCAGGAAACAGGGTGGCCGGATGGTCAGTGCCTTCCTGATGGCAGGAAGGTGCCTTGCGCAGGGTAAGCGGCAAGGCCGGGCTTGGAGAAAGCAGACCGCCGGGATCATCAACGTCCCGGTCAACCGGATGGGCTGCCCATGGCCATAGAATTGGCCTTGGCGAAGGTCAATTGCCTAAAACCGCGCCTCAGATCGGCTTGAGATAGACCAGCAGCACAATCACGATCAGCAGGATGCCCGGCAATTCGCCGATCAGGCGCAGCCGTGCCTCGGTCAGCGGGCGCATCCCGCGTGCCATCTTTTTGGTCTGCCCCACCAGCCAGCCGTGAAAGCCCGTCAGCACCAGCACCAGCGCCAGCTTGGCATGAAGCCAGCCCGCGCCCGAAAAATGATCCCCGGCATAGGCCATCGTCAGCCCCAGCACCCACACGATGATCATCGCAGGGGTGAGGATGATCTTGCGCAGTTTGCCCATGCGGGTGGCCCACTTGGCCTCCCCCGGCGAGCCCGGCGCGTGATCGAGCATGTAGATCATCTGGCGCGGCAGCATGAACAGGCCCGCCAGCCAGAACACCATGAAGATCACGTGGCCCGATTTCAGGAACAGGTAGATCGACAGCAAGGTCTCCTGCATGGCCTTAACCCCTCAGCGCTGCGAGCAATTCCTCGACATGGGCAATCGGCGTGAACTGCCCGATCCCATGGCCAAGGTTGAAGACATGCGGGCGATCTTCGAAGGCGGCGATGATGGTCTTGACCCGCTGGGCCATGGCAGGCCCGCCCGCTTCGAGCAGCAGCGGATCGAAATTGCCCTGCACCGGCATGCCCTGGGGCAAGCTGGCATGGGCCCAGGCGGGATCGAGCGTTTCATCAAGGCCAACCGCATCCACGCCGGTTTCGCGGGCATAGGCAGGCAATTTCGCGCCTGCGCCCTTGGGAAAGCCGATCACCGGGGTATCGGGGTGGCTTTGCTTGAGCGCGGCAGTGATCCGGGCATTGGGCGCAATCACCCATTTTTCGAACTGGTCAGGCGCAAGGCTGCCCGCCCAGCTATCGAACAATTGCACGGCCTCGGCGCCGGCATCAATCTGGCCGCGCAGGTAAGTGACCGAATGATCAATGATCGCGTCAATGATCGCCTGCAGCCGCACCGGATCGCGATAGGCCAAAAGCCGCGCCGGGCCCTGATCTTTCGATCCTTCGCCTGCAATCATGTAGGTGGCGACTGTCCAGGGGCTGCCGGCAAAGCCCAGCATCGTCACCGCAGGCCCGATCTGCGCGCGGGTGCGGCGCACGGTTTCATAGACCGGATCGAAATGATGCAAAGCGGGCACGAAATCGCCCAGCTCTGCCTCCAGCAGCGTCGGTGACAGCTTGGGCCCTTCGCCCGCCATGAACGCCAGCCCCTGCCCCATCGCATGCGGCACGATCAGGATATCAGAAAACAGGATCGCCCCGTCAAAGCCGAACCGCCGGATCGGCTGCACCGTGATTTCGGCGGCCGCTTCGCTATCGTAAACCAGTTCGAGAAAGCCGCCCTTTTCGGCGCGCAATTCGCGGTATTCCGGCAGATATCGCCCCGCTTGCCGCATCAGCCACACGGGGGCTACGGGTTGGCGAATTCCTTTGAGCGTATCGAGCAATGGGCCGGGCATGCGTGTTCCTTAAAACAAGAAAATTAGATTTATAAGAGATTGTGGGAGTCTGTTTGGCCCTGTGGATAGCGGGAATTGTCCGCCGCTGCCTGACTTATCCGGTGATGGACACTTGCACGATCCCCTCTCGACTCTGCAGTGATGCGCGGTCAAGCCTGAGATATCCCCATTGTCCCCAGCCTGTCGATAAGATCGCGTCCCTGTCGAGAAAGCGGCCCACGAAACGGCTGGTAGCGGGCATGAAAAGTTCTGCCCACCTTGCCCACGGATTGCTCCCGTGGTTTATGCGGCAACCTGTCCACAGGGGGGGCGGCCTGATGTGCGGGACTGGCTGATGATCAACCGAATCAATCTCCATCTGGTATCCGATTCCACCGGCGAAACGCTGGAGATGATCGCCAAGGCAGCGCTTGCCCAGTTCGATGATCCCGGCGTGAACCGCCATTTCTGGCCGATGGTGCGCTCGCTCCAGCATCTTGATCGCATCGCGCCCGATCTCGCGCAGAACCCCGGCCTGGTGCTCTATACGCTGGTGAACCCGGAAACCCGCGCGCGGCTGGAAGAACATTGCCGCCATCTCGGCCTGCCGGCGCTCCCGGTGCTGGATCAGGTGACAGCCGCGCTTGAATCCCATCTCGGGCAGGAACAATTGCACAAGCCCGGCCGCCAGCACGCGATGGATGCGGAATATTTCCGCCGGGTCGAAGCGATCCAGTACACCATCGCCCATGATGACGGGTTGGCGCATGAAGAATGGGAACAGGCCGATATCGTGCTGGCAGGCGTATCGCGTTCGTCCAAGACGCCGACCGCGATCTATCTCGCCAATCGCGGCTACAAGGTCGCCAATATCCCGCTGGTGGTGGAAAGCCCGCCGCCGCGCGAATTGTTCGGCCTGCGCCATCCGCTGGTGGTGGGGTTGACCACCGCGCCCGAACGCCTGATCCAGATCCGCCGCAACCGCTTGCTCACGCTCAACGAAACGGGCGAGACCGCCTATGTCGATAATGAACGGGTGAAGGAAGAGCTGCAATTTGCTCGCCGGATGTTTGCCGATAATGGCTGGCCGGTGATTGATGTGACCCGCCGCTCCATCGAGGAAAGCGCGGCAGCCATCATCCGGCTGGTGCAGGAACGCCAGCGCCGCGACGGCCAGGTTGACGGGGTGGGCAAGCCGATATGAGCGCAGCCCTGATTCTCGCATCCAAATCCGCCTCGCGCCGGGCGATGCTCGATGCGGCGGGTGTGGCCTATGAAAGCATCCCTGCCGCAATTGACGAGCGCGCGCTTGAAGCGGGGCTGGCGGGCGCTTCGCCTGCCGAGGTGGCGGAGGCTTTGGCGGTGGCCAAGGCGGCAGCAGTCGCGGCCGCGCATCCGCACGCGCTGGTGCTGGGCAGCAATTCGCTGGTGGTGTGCGCTGGCCGCCGCTTCGACAAGCCCGCCAGCCTTGAAGAGGCGCGCGAACACTTGCGGTTTTTCTCCGGCAAGGTGATGGAACTCCACAGCGGCGCAGCGCTGGTGCGCGGCAATACCTGCGAATGGAGCCACAGCGCGCTCGCCCGCCTGCATGTGCGCGCATTGTCGGAAGATTTCATCGCAGACTATCTCGCTGCCGAA
Source organism: Erythrobacter sp. (assembly GCA_045377215.1). Taxonomy (GTDB): domain Bacteria; phylum Pseudomonadota; class Alphaproteobacteria; order Sphingomonadales; family Sphingomonadaceae; genus Erythrobacter. The sequence goes on along the minus strand of JBJIOB010000014.1, from coordinate 139,397 downwards.
TGGCCTGCCGTCAGCCACACGGTCGGCTGTTTCCGGATCGAAGCGCTGGGTGTGCAATTGTTTGAACGGGTGGAGGGCGAACATTTCAACATCCTCGGCATGCCGCTGCTCCCCGTTCTGGGCGCGCTGCGCGAGGCGGGGGTCTTGCGCGCATGATCTATGCCGAAGTGATCGGTGATCCGATTGCGCAGTCGAAGTCTCCGGCGATCCACAATTTCTGGCTCGGCAAGCTGGGCATCGCGGGCGAATACCGCGCCTGCCATGTCCGGCCTGATGAGCTGGCGGATTATCTCACCGCGCGCCGCGCTGATCCTGACTGGCGCGGGTGCAATGTCACCATGCCGCACAAGCAGGCGGTGCTGGCGGGGCTTGACCGGGTGGAATCGCCTGCCGACGTGATCGGCGCGGTCAACACCGTGCTGCCTGATGGCGCTGGGCGGCTGATTGGCACCAACACCGATGCGGCAGGCTTCCTTGAACCGCTTGGGCAGGAGCTGGCGCAGACCCACTATTTCCGCATGGCCCGCATTATCGGCACTGGCGGCGCGGCGCGGGCGATCATCACCGCGCTTGGCCAGCACGGCTTCACGCTGGTGGTGGCGGGCCGCGATCCCGGCAAGGCGCGCGCGCTGCTCGATGAACTGGCACCCGGCGGCGATCATCACACCCCGCACCTGGCGCATTTTGCCGATCCCACCAGCTTTGCCTTTGATGATCGCGAAGGGTGCTGCGATCTCGTCGTCAACGCCTCGGCGCTGGGGATGACCGGGCAGGCACCGCTCGCCTTTGATCTCAGCCACGCGCCGCCGCGCAGCATTGTCTATGATATCGTCACCAACCCGCTGGAAACGCCCTTGCTGATGGCCGCGCGCGGGGCGGGCTTTCGCACGGTTGATGGGCTGTCGATGCTGATCGGGCAGGCGGCGGTCGCTTTTGAACGCTTCTTCGGCCAGCCCGCCCCGCGCGCAGCTGATGCCGAATTGCGGGAGCTTTTGACGCGGTGACAAAACCCCTCATCATCGGCCTCACTGGCAGCATCGGCATGGGCAAATCCACCGTCGCGGCGATGTTTGCTGAGGCTGGCATCCCGGTGTTCGATGCCGACGCCGAGGTACGCGCCATGCAGGGGCCGGGGGGCGAGCTTGTCCCCGCGATCGAGGCGGCCTTTCCCGGATCGACCGGCGCGGGCGGCGTTGACCGGGATAAGCTTGGCCAGCAGGTTTTCGCTGACAAGGAGGCGCTCGCCCGGCTCGAAGCCATCGTCCACCCCGCTGTCGGCGCGCGGCGCGCGGCGTTCCTTGCGGCCAACGCGGCCAAGCCTGCGGTGGTGTTCGATATTCCGCTGCTGTTCGAACGCGGCGGGCATGCGGCGGTCGATACCATCGTGGTGGTCTCTGCCCCTGCCGATCAGCAAGCCGCCCGCGTGCTCGCCCGCCCCGGCATGACGCCGGAAAAATTCGCCCATATCCTCACCCTCCAAACCCCCGACGCCGAAAAGCGCGCGCGCGCCCATTATGTGATCGACACCGGCACGTCGCTCGCCGAAACCCGCGCCCAAGTGCTTGGACTGATTGCCGAATTGCTGGACGCGTAAATTGCGACAAAGCCATGAAAACTTCGCTTGCGTCGCGCCCGTGCAAGGCAGATAGTGCATCAAATGCGTGAGGTAATCTTCGACACCGAGACCACCGGGCTTGATCCCAGAACGGGGGATCGCATGGTGGAAATCGGCTGCGTCGAAATGGTGGGCCGGGTGGAAACGGGCCGCAGCTTCCACGCTTTCTTCAATCCCGAACGCGATATGCCGGCCGAGGCGGAACGGGTCCACGGCCTGTCTGCCGCGTTCCTCGCTGCCAAGCCGCGCTTTGCCGAAGTGGCCGATGAATTGCTCACCTTCCTCGGCGATGCGCCGCTGGTGGCGCATAATGCGGGCTTCGATTTCGGCTTTCTCAACAATGAATTGGCGCTGTGTGGCCGCGCGCCGATTGATATGGGCCGGATGATCGACACGGTCGCGATTGCCCGCAAGAAACATCCCGGCGCAAAGCTCAGCCTTGATGCGCTGTGTACGCGTTATGGCATTGATCGCTCGCACCGGGTGAAACACGGCGCGCTGCTCGATGCCGAATTGCTGGCGCAGGTCTATGTCGAATTGACCGGCGGGCGGCAGATCGGGCTGGAACTCGTCGATGACAAGGCGGCAGCGGGCGGCAGCGCCAATGCGCCCTGGCACCGCCCCGATACAAATCGCCCGCGCCGCCCGGCCCGCCCCCACGCGCCTCTGCCCGAAGAACGCGCGCGCTGGGAGGCTTTCCTCGCCGCCGAAGTGAAGGAGGCGCTCTGGACGCGCTGACGCGATGAATTCACGCGGGCAAGGGACGGCCCGCCCACCACTTGGACAAAAGGGGACTGCCATGGATATTCGCATTTCCGGCCACCAGATGGCCACCGGAGCCGCGCTTCAGGAACATGCTGCCGAAAAACTGGGCGCGATTGTCGATAAATATTTCGACCGCGCGCTGTCGAGCCATGTCACCTTCGGCAAGGCTCCGGCGGGCGCCTTTACCTGCGATATCGTCACCCATGTGATGCAGGGCCTGATCCTCAAAGCGCAAGGCGCCGCGCAGGATGCCCATGTTGCGCTTGATGAAGCGGCAACCAAGATCGAAAAGCAGCTGCGCCGCTACAAGCGCCGCCTGACCGATCACCACCAGCAAGCGCTCGCCAGCCGCGCCGAGGAAGAAGCTGCCTACACCATCTTCGCCCTGCCCGAGGACGAGGAAGAAGAAGTCACCGCCGATGCCCCGCTGGTGATCGCCGAGACCCGCGTCGATATCCCCACCGCCACTGTCGCCGACGCAGTGATGCTGATGGATCTGCGCAACACCACGGCGCTGTTTTTCAAAAATGCTGGCACCGGACGGCATAATATGGTCTATCGGCGTGCCGATGGTTCGATCGGTTGGGTTGAACCACGCTAGGGCCTCACCGGGTTCCCCGGATTATCAGCGAGAAGGCCCGCATCGGCGGTTGCAGGAGGGGGCTTCCGCCTCGCCTCGCGCTTTGGCCCGCACTGGACCTCAGGCGCGAAGGCGAATATCTGCCCGTACATCGGGGGCACACTCAGTCTGGATTCACCTAAGCAATGGACATCAATCTCGTCGTCTTGCCGGAAGCCGTGACCTTTGCCCGCCTTGACAGCAAGCCCAGGGTTTTCGCCGCTCTCGCCGCCAGTTTCGCTGCGGCCTATGGGCTGGACGAGGCTGGCGTGCTTGACGGGTTGGAGCAGCGCGAAATGCTCGGCAGCACCGGGTTCGGGCGCGGCATTGCGATCCCGCATTGCCGCCATGCGGGCGTCAAGCGCCCGACACTGGCGCTTATCAAGCTGGATACGCCGGTCGATTTCGGCTCGCCCGATGCGATGCCTGTCAGCCTGGTGTTTGGCCTGGTCTCGCCCGAAAATGCCGGGGCCACCCATCTCCACGCGCTTGCCGCAATCTCGCGCCTGACCCGCAGCGAGGCGATGCTGCAAATGCTGATGGATGCCGAAACGCCCGAGGGGCTGTATGCGCTGCTGACCAACCAGTTCCTCAAGGACGCGGCCTGAGCTTCGCGGCGTGACACCATGAACAGCGCGCATTCGGCCACGGGCCCGCTGGGGGCCGAATTGCATTACCGCGCGCTCGAGCAGCTCTATGCCTCGGCGCCGATCAACCACAAATTTGCCTCAAGCCTGCACATTCCGGGCGAAGGCCTCTCGCGGCTGGTGTTCGATATCACCGAGGCCGATTATCACGCCGCAGGCGCGGCGCACGGGACGATCTATTTCAAGATGCTGGATGATGCCGCCTTTTATGCGGCCAATACGCTGGTGACGGATCGTTTCCTGCTGACCACCGGGTTCAACCTCCATTTCACCAAGCCGGTGCGCGCCGGGCGCGTGATTGCCGAAGGGCGCTGGATCAGCGGGCGGCGGCGGGTGTTTGTGGCCGAGGCGCGGCTGGTGGACGAGGACGGCGAGGAAATCGGGCGCGGCACCGGCACTTTCATGCGCTCGCGCATCGCGCTGTCGGGCCTGCCGGGCTACAGCAGCGCAGCCCAGTGATGGACAGCCGCCTGCCCGCGCATCTCGAAGCGGCGAGCATCATGCGGCTGGCCGAATCGCAGGGCGGCTTTGCCACTGTGCTGGCGCGGGGCGAACGCGATGCGGGCACGATCCTGCTGGCAATAATCTGTCGCGGCGGCCCGGCGCAGCTCTATGAAAGGATGCCGGGGCTTGATGGTTCGCGCGACTTTGTTGCGACGAAATTGCAAACCCCTGACAATCCGTCAGAATTCACCGAATATCTCGAACGCCGCCGCCGTCAGGATCCCGATATCTGGATTCTGGAGGTGGATATCGACGACCCGGAACGCTTCACCGCAATTTTGCCATAATTGCTTGACCACCCCCGGCTGATCGTTATCGGCCCCGCTCAATCTTCTCGCGCAGGCTGATCGGGCGGCAATCCGGCCATCTGTTCAGCACGCAGACGGGGAGCAGCCGGCAGGCTTAACGCGAACCACCCCTCTTCATGCTTGCGATCCATCGCAACAGGTTCCCGCCTGCGTCTGTGCGCGCTCACCGCCCGATTTGTTGAGTACATGAGTCGCAAGACCTTTTCCTTTGGTGCGATGGCTGCCTTTGCCATCGCCAACGTGGTTTTCTCCAGCGCCAACAGCGCTGAAGCCGAAGTGACCGAACGGCCCGGTGCAGGCGTGATCGCCGCCCCTGCCACAACTGCCGAGGACGGGATCGAAATTGTCCCGCAGCAGCCGGTGTTCGTCTCGCGCGAAGTGATCCAGCCGCTGCCGGACGCGCTCTCTGAAGCTCAGGCTGAGCCTGCGCCGATTGCGGCCTCGCTGCCCGAACTGGTGCAGCAGATCAGCACCCAGCGCCCGCTCAGCGAAGATATGCAGTGCCTTGCCGGCGCAGTCTATTTCGAAGCGCGCGGCGAACCGCTCGCCGGGCAGCTTGCGGTGGCGCAAGTCATCATCAACCGTGCCGATGATCCGCGCTTTCCCGCCAGCTATTGCGGTGTGGTGGCGCAGCCGGGGCAATTTTCCTTCATGCGCGGCAGCCGGATGCCGAAGATCCGCGAAAGCTCCGCCGCCTGGACGCGCGCCCGCGCCATTGCCGAAATCGCGCACAAGGGCCTGTGGCAGTCCGAAGCGGATGACGCAGTGTTCTTCCACGCCCGCTATGTCCGCCCCGGCTGGAGCGAGCGCAAACAGCGCCTTGCCCAGATCAACACGCATATTTTTTATAGGTAATCCTGTTTCCCCTCCCCTCGGGGAGGGGTTAGGGGTGGGGGCTCTGCCCCCATCGTATGTGGGGGACCCCCATCCCAACCCTTCCCCCAAGGGAAGGGCTTTGCAAGCTCAGCCGCGCAACTTCACCCACACCGGCGTGTGGTCGCTGGCCTTCTCACGCCCGCGATAGGCCTTGTCCACCCCGCAGGCCTCCATCCGGTCAGCGCATTCGGGTGACAAGAGGATGTGATCAATCCGGAAGCCGTGATCGCGCTGCCAGGCTCCGGCCTGATAATCCCAATAGGTCCACACGCCGCCGCGCGGGTTGCGGGTGCGGATCGCGTCGGTCCAGCCATCGCCGAGCAGGCGCGCATAGTGGCTACGCGATTGCGGCTGCATCAGCGCATCATCCGCCATAGCTTTTACCGACCAGACATCGTCATCATGCGGGATGACGTTGAAATCACCGAGCACCACCGCGGGCACTTCTTGCGCCCAGATTGCAGCCATGCGCGCGCGCAAAGCCTCCATCCACCTGAGCTTGTAATCGAATTTCGGCCCCGGATGCGGGTTGCCATTGGGCAGGTACAGGCAGGCCACGCGGATGCCGCCCACGTCAGCTTCGAGATAGCGGGCCTGTTCGCCCTCACCTTCGTTGGGGCCGGGCACGCCCAGCCCGCGCTGGACTTCGTGGATCGTCAGCCCGGCGTTGCTATCGGCGAGGATCGCGACCCCGTTGAAGCTTTTCTGCCCGTGCCAGATCGCGGTGTAGCCGAGTTCGGCAAATTCCTCGGCGGGAAAGCCATCATCCTGGCTCTTGATCTCTTGCAGGCAGGCGACCGCAGGGCGCGTTTCGGCGAGCCATTCGGTGAGCCGCGGCAGCCGCGCCTTGATGCCGTTGATGTTGTAGGTGGCGATTTTCATGGGCCGGGTGATGCCCCGAATGGGCACGCCTGTCTAACTCAAATCCCGAAGCTCGCCCCGCAGCCGCACCCGGCGGCAGCCTGCGGGTTTTCGACCTTGAAGGCTGCCCCGCCCAGCGATTCGACGAAATCCACCGTGCTGCCTGCGATCAGATCGAGGCTGATCGGATCAACCACCAGCTTGACCCCGTCGGTCTCGGAAATGCTGTCATCGGCCGCGGCACGGTCGGCCAGATCGAACTTGTACTGAAAGCCCGAACAGCCGCCCCCTTCGACCGAAAGGCGCAGGATGGCCGGGCGCGTCTGCTTGGCCGCGATTTTCGCGATGCGTTCCGCCGCGGCTGGGGTGAGGGTGAGAGCTTGGGCCATGGCGCTGATGTAGGCGAGGCGCGGGCGATGCTCAAGGCCTCACACCGTCTGGATGTAATCGCGTAAGGCCGCGGCCTCGTGTTCGATCTCATCCATCTTGTGCTTCACCAGATCGCCGATCGAAATGAAGGCCACCAGCGCGCCGTCCTCCACCACCGGGAAATGGCGAAACCGCCGCCGCGTCATCAGGCCAAGCGCTTCGTCGATGGTGGTGGCAGGCGATACCGTGATCGCGGGCGAAGTCATCAATTGTTCAACGGGTTGGCTGAGGCAGGCCCCTGCATCATCGGCGATGCAATAGACGACATCGCGTTCGGAGATGATGCCCACCACTTCGCCCTCGCGCAGCACCGGCATGGCTCCGATGCGCTGTTTGCCGAGGATGCGGATGGCTTCGACCAGCGGGGTGTCGGCGTGGCAGGAAATGATCGTCTGCCCGCGGCGATCGGCGATGATGGCGGCAATGTTCATGACACTCTCCCTCAATCCCATCGGGGAAGATGCCAGTTTTGTGAGGGAAAAGCGAATCTTGCTTGCGATCCTGATGCATCGCGGCGCGCCTGCCCGTTGCAAAGCGGCCTGCGTGCGCGCATGGGGAAGCGATGGTGCAGAAATCCCCGCTCGATGATCCGATCAACGCCGCCCACGCCTGGGCGCGTTACCGCCAGATCATGCGCGTGCTGATGGCGGTGACAGTCGCCACGGTTGCGCTGGCCCTTGGCGTGCTGTTTGCGACAAATGGCGCGATTTCCGTGCATTACTATATCGCGGTGGCTCTGGGGATCAGCTTTACGATGCTGCTGGGCGGCGGGCTGATGGGTCTGGCTTTCCTGTCCAACGGGACGGGCCATGACGAATCAGTCGATAACCGGATGCCGGGGCGCGAGGAAATCTGGCTGCCTGAGGATAAGAACTAGAGCGTGGCTCGAAAAAGTGGGAACCGGTTTTTCGAACAAGACACGCGACCACAAATAACCAGGCCGCAGGCCTAACGCTGCGGGTAAAGCCGGTATTCCTCCACCGGCACGCCGCCCACCAGATGTTCCTCGATGATGCGGTCGAGCACTTGCGGGCTGCATGAATGATACCACACCCCGTCCGGCCATACGACCGCGATCGGCCCTGCGCCGCACACCTGAAAACAATCCGCCTTGGTGCGCTGCACCCCGCCGCCCGGCCCTTTGGGATGATCGGCCCCGCGCAGCGGCCCCACCAGCCCGCGTTCCTTCAATCGTTCTTTCAGGAATTGCCAGGCCGCCTTGCCTTCCGCGCGCGAGCAGCACTTTTCCTTGTCCGACAGCGCGCACAGGAAGATGTGCCGCGCCGCGCCCGTGCCCGGCTTGTCGCCGCCATAATGGCGGGCGAGCGCGGATTGCGCGGCCATCAGGGGCAGATCCTCGCTCATGGCGCGGGTTTTTCCTCGGCCGTCCAGCGTTTCAGCCAGGCGAACACGGTTTCGTGCCATTGCAGCGAATTCTTCGCGCCCAGCACCCAGTGGTTTTCATCGGGGAAAACCAGCAATTGCGCCGGGATGCCCCGTTCCTGCAGCGCGGTGAACGCGCTCAGCCCTTGGGTGTAAGGCACGCGGAAATCCTTCTCGCCCAGCACCACCAGCATCGGCGTGCGCCACTTGTCCACATGGGCGATGGGGTTCCACTTTTCATAAGTCGCGGCGGCTTGCGCATAGTTTCCGCCGAAATCCCAGCGCGGGAACCACAATTCTTCCGTCGAATAATAGAAGGCGCGGGTATCAAACAGCCCGTTGTGATTGACGAGGCAGCGGAAGCGATCCGGCCATTGCCCCGCGATCCAGTTCACCATGTATCCGCCATAACTCGCCCCCATCGCGCAGGCGCGGTTGCCATCCAGCTGCGGATCAAGAGTGAGCGCGTGGGCGAGGCCTTTTTGCAGGTCTTCCAGCGGCTTGCCGCCCCAGTCCTGATTGATCGCATCGGTAAACGCCTGCCCGTATCCGGTCGAGCCGTGGAAATCGACCGAGACCACCGCATAGCCCTGACTGGCGAAAACGCGCGGGTTCCAGCGGGTGGACCAGGCATCATTATAGCTGCCCTGCGGCCCGCCATGGATGTTGAGCAGCACCGGCATTGTGCCCGCATGATCTTTCAGCCGGGTGATCTGGCCCCACACCGTCTCGCCGCCTGCCCCCGTGAAGCTGAAGCGCGTCGTCACAGTCGGTGCCATCTGCCCCATCCGGGTGGTGACGACATCGGTCAGCGGCTTGGCCTGCGTGAGCCCGGCAGACAGGTACAATTCCGCCGGCTGGCCAATCGAATCGCGGGTAAACAGCAGGCGCCCGCCCGCCAGCGGGGTGAGATTGGCGATATGCGCTTCATTGCCCGCCATCAGATCAAGCCGGGTGAAAGCGCCGCTTTTGGGATCAATCCGGTAGGCGGGCGTATCCAGCACTTCACCCGCCGTCGCCAGCAGATAGCTGCCATCCGCGCTCCACACGAGGCCGGAGAAGCTGAGATCGACATTGGCGGTGAGATTGCGCCCTTCGCCGGTGAACAGATCGAGCAGCTGCACCGAAAGGCGATCCGCTTCATAGCCCGCGCGGTCCATCGCCAGCCATGCCAGCAGCCGCCCATCGGGCGAGATCACCGGGTTGGTATCGGTCGCGGGATTGTTCGGCGTCACCAGCGTCGGGGCCGCGCCGTCAAGTTCGGAGGCGTAGATATCGAGATTGGTTGATCCCGGCTCGGTGCGATTGGCAAGCCGTGCGGCGAAATAGACCGCGCTGCCATCGGGCGTGAAGGCGATATCCTCACCCCCGCCGAACGGCATGGTGGGCGTGTTGGCGGTGATGCCGGTGGCTGGATCGCGCCCGTCAATCGGCACGCCCGCGCCCGTGATCGTGCCGCCTTCGAGATCAAACACAAATACCCGGCTGGGCGCGCCGGGATTGCTCCAGCTGTCCCAGTGGCGCACAAAGCCCTGCCCGCCTTCGTAAAGCCGCCCGCTGCCGGGGCCGGGCAGGTGCGCCTGCGCGCGCGCGCCGCAGCCGAAGGTCGGGCAATCGCGCGGCACTTCGCCCCACAGCGCAATGCGCTTGGCCGTGGGGGCGAGTTTGAACCCGGCGATATCGACATCGGGAAATTCGGCGACCACCTGGGCTGCACCCGAAACCCCGCTGCGTGCAATCGCGATGCGCCACACGCGGGTACGGCGCGGGGCGGCGCTATCGGGGTGTTCGCTGCTGAGGAAATAGAGATAGCCATCGGGCGCAATCACCAGGCCCGATGCGCGCAGCGGCAGATCAAGCGGGCGGGCGGCTGCGCCCGGTGTCGTCAGATCAAGCAGATAGGTGGAAGGCCGCCGATCAAGGCTTGCCGCATCCGTGCGGGTTACGGCGTAAACCGCATAAGTGCCATCGGGTGCAGCCACCGGCGCACCGAGGCGCGGCAGTGTGACAAGATCGCGCGCGCTCATCGCAGCAGGGGCTTGCGCCGCCAGCGGGGCGGACAGGGCAAGGGCGGCAGGGGCGGCCAGCAAGGCCGCGCCAAATCGGGTGATCATGAGCATGGGACAGCCGATTAACGCGCCTGCCGCCCGATGGCCAGAGCCCAGACGCCGCGCGGGCGGTTACATCCGCTTGCCGACGATCCGGGCGATTTCGGTTTGCACCATGCGTTCCACCATCGCGGGCAGATGGGCATCGAGCCATTCCGCCAGCATCGGGCGCAGCAGATCGCGGGTCAGCCCTTCCAATGAGGTTTCGCCCGAACGCACAATCTGCGGGCGCACCCCCGGTTCGGCCAGCATGGCAAGCGCGGCGAGATTTTCCTGCATCGCCTCGCGCACGGCCTGTCCGATCAGCGGGGTATCTTCGCCTGCCTCGTCGGTTTCGGTGTCGGTTTCGGGCAAAGCTTCGCCAGCGCCCAGTTCCATATCGGCCAGATCGAGCACATCGGCCTCGTCACGCACGGCATGGGGGCGGGCGGCGTAGGGCGGGGCGATATCATCCGCGGGCTCGGCAATCAGTGCCGCTTCGCTGGGGTTGGCGGCCAGTTCGCGCCGCTTGCGGGCATCGAGCGCACTGGCGCGATTATCGCGGGCGATCACTTTCTTGATCGATTCAAGGATTTCCTCGACCGAAGGTTCACTCTCATGCGTCATGCTGCCCCGCCTGTTGCTTGCCCCACCGCGAACCGGCGCACTGTCCCGAATCGGGAAAAGCGTGCCTAGCGGGGGTTCAGTTGTGGGCCGATTGTTGCGTCCGGTGCAGGAATGTCAACGGTGCTGGTGGATTTGGCAGCGGCTTTGGGATCACGATCCCAATCCCACCGCTTGCCTTTCACCCGATCATAATTGACCTGCGGATCATACAGCACGCCGCCGGTATCGAGATTGAGATCGCGCGCTTCGGCCTTGCCCATCAGCGCCAGCAGGTTGAAACCGGCGACATAGGCATTGCGCCGCGCGGTGACGAGCTGGGCGCGGGCCTGCAGCAATTCCTGTTCGGCATTGAGCACTTCGATGATGGTGCGGTTGCCGATGGAATTTTCTGCCCGCACGCCTTCGAGGCTGAGTTCGGCCGCTTCGACGGCGGCTTGCGAACTGCGGATCACGGCATTGGCCGCCTGCCAGTTGGAAAAGGTGGAGCGGGTTTCGGCAATCACCTGCCGTTCTGCGGCGATCAGATCTTCGAGCACCGCGCTTTCGCGCGCGCCCGCCTGCCGCTGCTGGGCGGCGGGCAGGCCGCCCTGAAACACCGGGATCGTCACCCGCACGCCGGCATTGGCAGTGGTTTCAGCTTGTACGAAATTGGCGGCAATCGGCCCCCCGAGCGTGCCGAAAAAGTCGCTATACTGCCCGTTGGCAAACAGCGCGACCGTGGGCAGCCGACCGGCGCCTGCCACCTTGGTATCGAAACCCGCCGCATCGGCGCGTTCCTTGGCCGCGATCAGGTTGGGATTGTTCTGCAAGGCAACCACCAGCGCTTCTTCGGTGCGTTCGGGCAGGCCCGGCAGCGGCGGCGGCGCATCCAGCTGGCCCGGATCGCGCCCGACGAGGCGGATATAGGCTTCGCGCGCGGCGATCAGATTGGCTTCGGCCTGCTGCAGATCGGCCTGCGCCACCGCAAGGCGCGAGCGCGACTGGGCGACATCGGTGATGGTGATATCGCCGATCTGGAAGCGATCCGTCGCGGCTTCGAGATTGGTGCGCAGCACTTCGACCTGATTGGCGGCAAGGCCGACCAGCGCTTCGGTGCGCAGCACATCCATGTAAGCTGCCACGACCTGCGCAAACACCGTGCTTTCGGTGTTGCGCAAATCGGCTTGCCCGGCCTGCACGCGCTCCTTGGCGGCGGCGATGCCATTGCGCACGGCCCCGCCGGAATAGACCGGCACCAGCAGCTGCGCGCCGACGTTGAGGTTGCGGATCGGCGCGGTAAAGGCGTTGGCCGATTGGCGCACGAACTCGGTCTCGGTCGCGGTGATGTTGACCGAGGGCAGGCCTTGGGCGCGCTGGATCGGCACACCTTCATCGGTGGCGCGCTGGCTGGCCCGCGCCGCTTCGAGCGTGGGGTTGTTGGTATAGGCCGCCACCAGCGCATCGCGCAGATCATCGGCCGCAGCAGGCCCTGCGCCCAGCACGGCGAGTGCCAGCAGGCTTGCCGCACCGGCAAACCGCGCCAAGGCGCGCTGCTGCCTCACGCGAAAGACCATCCCTTGGGTGCATCGAAGGCGTGGAGCACCGGGATGCCGAGATCCTCGATCGGGCGCAGCGCCACCTGCCCATCAATCATGCGCCCCGCCGCCAGCCGCGTCACCTGCCGCAGCACCAGGCCGGCGACAATCCGGCCATCGCCGGTGAGCTGCGCCGCCAGCGCCGCGGGGATCTGTTCGACCGCGCCATCAATCACGATCAGCGAAAACGGCGCGCCGGGCGCTGCCTTGCCCGCTGCCGCGTCAGCCGCAGGCAGCACCGCCATGTCGGCCACCAGCGGGCGCAGCAATTCGGCAAGATAGCCCGTGCCCCCTTCGATCACCAGCACCCGGTCTGCGCGCATCGGCGCTGCTTCGAGCAGCAGCTTGCCGTAGAACAGCGGGGCGGCAAGATGCCCGCCATCGGCCATCGCCACCGAGCGATCAATATAGGCCAGCGCCGCGCGGTCTGCGGGCAGAAACGCCTCACGCGGGACGGCGAGCATGCGGGCGAGCACGAATTCCTCGTTCACGCCGCTGGTGCGCAACTGGCTGTCGATCATTGCGCGGCGGGCTTGCTGGCTGTCGGGCCGGTTACCGGACTGCTTATCGGGGGCGTTGTCTTGCGTCATGGTGGCTTCGATCATGTCAACTCCGTGCCCACTGTATTGGTAGTGCAATACAGCAGATCAAGCCCTTCTCTAGCCATCGCGGACAATTGTTCCAAGCGCTTTGGCGCGCGCCCGACCATTCAAGACCTTTGACCTGCCCCGCCCGCCGGGTTTAGGGGAGCGCGCATCGACCGGGATAAGGAAAGCTTCGATGAGTGACATGACGACGGGCCATGCAGCCGCCCAGGCAGGCGCCAAGGCAGTGGACGTGCGGATCGAGACGGATTCGCTGGGCGAAGTGGCGGTTCCCGCCCACGTTCACTGGGGCGCGCAGACCCAGCGGAGCATTGTCAATTTCCCGATTGGCGGCGAAAAGATGCCGCCTGCCCTGGTGCGCGCGCTGGGCGTGCAAAAGCTGTCGGCGGCCAAGGCCAATATGAAGCTGGGCGTGCTCGATGCCGGCATCGGCGAGGCGATCGTCAAGGCCGCGCGCGAGGTGATCGACGGCACGCTCGCTGACCAGTTCCCGCTGGTGGTGTGGCAGACCGGCAGCGGCACCCAGTCAAACATGAACGCCAATGAAGTGATCGCGAGCCGCGCCAACGAGATTCTCACGGGCCAGAAGGGCGGCAAGAGCCCCGTCCACCCCAATGATCACTGCAACATGGGGCAATCGTCGAACGATACCTTCCCCACCGCCATGCACATCGCGGCGGCGTGTGAGGCAATGGGGCATTTGATCCCGGCGCTCATAAAGCTGCACGGCGCATTGGATGCCAAGGCGCAGGAGTTTGCCGAAATCGTCAAGATCGGCCGCACCCACTTGCAGGATGCGACCCCGATGACGCTGGGGCAGGAGTTTTCGGGCTACGCCGCGCAGGTTCACTACGGGATCAAGCGCGTGGAAGCAGCCCTGCCGCGCGTGCTCGAACTGGCACAGGGCGGCACCGCCGTCGGCACCGGGATCAATGCCAAGGTCGGCTTCGATATCGCCTTCGCCGCCGAAGTCGCTGCCGAGACCGGCCATGCTTTCGTCACCGCGCCCAACAAGTTCGAGGCGCTCGCCGCGCATGATGCGATGGTCGAGATGTCGGGCGCATTGAATGTGCTCGCCGTCAGCCTGATGAAGATCGCGAACGACATCCGCCTGCTCGGTTCAGGCCCGCGCTCTGGCCTTGGCGAACTCAGCCTGCCCGCCAATGAACCGGGTTCCTCGATCATGCCGGGCAAGGTCAACCCGACCCAGTGCGAGGCGATCACGATGGTGGCAGCGCAAGTGATGGGCAATCATGTCGCGGTGACAGTCGCCGGATCGCATGGGCATCTGGAACTCAACGTGTTCAAGCCGGTGATCATCTACAACGTGCTCCAATCGATGAAGCTGATCGGCGATGCCGCCCATGCCTTTACCGATAATTGCGTGGTCGGGATCGAGGCCAACACCACCCGCATCACCCAATTGCTCAATGAAAGCCTGATGCTGGTGACCGCGCTCAATCCGCATATCGGCTATGACAATGCGGCCAAGATCGCCAAGAAAGCCCACGCCGAAGGCACCACGCTGAAAGCCGCCGCGCTTGAACTGGGCCTGCTGACCGAAGAACAATTCGCCGCATGGGTGGTGCCCTCGGACATGATCCGCCCGCGCGATTAAGTGTTGTTGGTCGAGTATGAACCGCTGTTCATCATTCGACCAAACCGCCACCCCGCCCGACGATGCGCGCCCCTGATGGTGGCCATCGCCGGGCGGCGGCGCTATCCCCTGTCGCCATAATGGCGATTTTCGAACCCGAAGCTTTCCCCGCTGCGGCGCCTGCTCCTTCGCGGGTCAGCGTGCCCTTCCGCACTGTGCTGCTGTCGATGGTGGCGCTGTGGGCGACCTATTTCCTGCTCACCACGCTGCGCGGGCTGGTGATGGATTTCGGCCTGCAATTCGAACTGGCGTGGCGGCGCGGGCTGGTCACCGCCATCGGCATCGGCCTTACCATTGTGCTGTGGCTGCTGCTGCGGCTGTTTGATCGCCAGACGCTGGCGGTAAAGATCGGCGCGGCCATCGTGCTGGCGCTGCCGGTGGCGATGGTGATCGGGCAGGTCAACCAGTGGGTGTTCGAAGACATCCAGCTCAAACAGGAACAGCTTTACGCGCAGAAATACAATCTCAATCTGCGCCGCGACGAGGCGGGCAATCTGCTGGTCGATGTGCCGGTGCGGCGGGTCAGCCCGGCGCAGGGCAGCGAGCAAGCCGGGGGCGGGCAAGCAGGGGGCGGGCAGGCCGCAACCGGACAGACCGGGACCGAGGAAGTGGTCGGCAAGGAAAGCGTCATCATCGCGCCCGCCGATGCGCCGGCTGATTTCTGGCGGCGCTTTCTCGAAGTGGCGCTGGGGCGCTATTTCCTGCTGCTGGCCTGGGCGACCACCTATTTCGCCTTGCTCGCAGGCGTGCAGGCGCGCGAGGCCGAGCGGCGCGAGGAGCAATTCCGCTCCGCTGCCAAGGCCGCCGAACTGCGATCCTTGCGCTATCAGGTGAACCCGCATTTCCTGTTCAACACGCTGAATTCGCTGTCCGCCCTCGTCATGACGGGCAAGGCTGATCGCGCCGAAGCGATGATCCAGACGATGAGCCGGTTCTATCGCCATTCCCTTGCCGATGAACTGACCAATGATGTCGCCTTGCGCGATGAATTCGATCTCCAGCGGCTTTATCTCGATATCGAAGCGGTGCGCTTTCCCGAACGGCTGCGTTCGGTGTTCGATCTGCCGCCTGCGCTCGCTGATGCGCGCGTGCCGGGGATGATCCTGCAGCCGCTGGTGGAAAATTCGGTGAAATATGCGGTCTCCGCCGTCACCCGGCCCGTCACGATCACGGTCGCCGCGCGCGAGGAGCTGGATGCGCTGGTGATCACTGTCAGCGATGATGGCCCTGGCGTGCCCAAGGGCAGCACCCATGGGCTTGGCATCGGGCTTGCCAATGTGCGCGACCGGCTGCAGGCGCGCTTTGGCCCGGCTGTCGGCTTTGTCTCGGGCGCGGGCAATGGCGGCTACCGCACCGAAATCCGCATTCCCCTGACCCGTATCGAGGCCGGCCATGGCAAGTGACAGCGAAGAACAACGCACGCTGCGAACCCTGATCGTTGATGACGAACCGCTTGCGGTGGAACGCATCCAGGTGATCTGCGCCGAAATCCCCACGATCCGCGTGGTCGGCACGGCCAGCGACGGCGCTGCCGCCTTGCGGCTGGCGGAAAAGCTCAGCCCCGATCTGGTGCTGCTTGATATGACCATGCCTGAACTGGATGGCCTTTCGGTCGCCCGCGCGCTGGCAGCGGGCGACAATCCGCCCGCCGTGATCTTCGTGACCGCGCATGATAATTTCGCGGTCGAGGCGTTTGATCTCGAAGCGGTGGATTATGTGCTCAAACCCGTTGCTGCTGACCGGCTCGAACGGGCGATCGAACGCGCGCTGGCACGGCGCGGCCCGGCCAAGGCCAAGGCCGGGCGCTATCTTGACGAATTGTGGGTGCCCAACCGTTCCGAACTGCTGCGGATCGCGGTGAGCGAGGTGCACCGCATTGATGCCGAACGCGATTATGTGCGCCTGCATGTCGGCACCAATGATGCGCCGCGTTCGTACCTGTTGCTTCAGACGATTGCCGGGCTGGAATCGCGGCTCGATCCCGAACGCTTCATCCGCATCCACCGCTCCACCATCCTGCGGCGCGATGTGATCCGGGGCCTGCGCCATGATGGGCTGGGCGTGTGGTCCGCCGAACTCGTCAATGGCGAAGCGCTGCGGATCGGGCGCACCTATCTGCCCAAGGTCAAGGCGATGGCCGGGCGGTAACGCGCAGGCTTTTCAACAAAATTGACCCGGCCGCGCCCGAGGACTTGGGGCGCGCCGGGTCAGGTTGCTGCATGCGCATGGGGTAAGGTTGCGCATGCAGACAGGGTGTCGGGACAGGCGGGGCTCAGCCGCCTTTCTGCCCCTCGCTCGCCATGATCCGGGCGACCTGCTGCTGCGCGCTGCTGCGGGCCTTGGCGATGCAGGTCTTCGCGTCCTGCGACAGGATCCGCGAGTTGGAATCAGCAGTGTGGGTGCGGCAGACATTGCGCACTGCGCGTTCGATCCGCCAGTTCAGCTCTTTCTGCCCGGCAGGGGTCGCCAGATCGATGTCGCCGGTGGTGAAGGTCACGGTGCGCTGCTGGGGGGCTTCGGCCAGCGCGGGGGTCGCGGCCAGAACCAGCCCGAGGGCAGCGGGAACGCATGCAATCAGTTTCATCTCTTCCTCCATGGTGCAGGCCTTGCCGGGACCGGGCGGGGGCCAGTCGGGATATGCCGGAAGGCCTGCTGAGGTCTGTTTACGCTAGGGCATGGCGCGCTTCACGGCCTGCTCGACCAAACCGGGGCCGCGATCCGATTGGCGAAGCGGCGGCTGGATCAGCGCATGAAAAGCGCCGACAAAAGGTGGTTTCCAACCGACGGGCGTGCGCCCATAGTGGCGCCTGTGATGAATATGGCGGTGATAATCATCTTTGTGCTGGGGATCGGCAATTTCACCATTCACCGCGCGGTGATGGAAAGCGGCCACCCGATCCTGCGCGCCTGGCCGGGCTTTGCCCATCCACTGGGGCGCACAATGGCGCTGGGGTGCGAATTTCTGGTGCTCCTGCTGGCGCTGCTGCTGGCGAGCAATGGCTGGCCCGGTTTTGCGCTGGCCTATGGGGCCTATACGGCCTGCAATGCGCTGGCTTCGTGGCTGATGCTGAGCGGGCGGGTGTAGGGCGCAGGCACCATGGCAACCCGGCTGTTTCATATCTCCGATGTGCATTTCGGCGTGGAAAACCGCGCGGCGCTGGCGCAGGTGGCGCAGGCGGTCGCGGATGAACGCCCCGATGCGGTGATCTGCACCGGCGATCTCACCCAGCGCGCCAGGCATGCCGAATATGCCGCCGCGCGAGACTGGTTTGCCGCGTTCGGCGTGCCGGTGGTGTTGCAGCCGGGCAATCACGACATGCCCTATTACAACCCGTGGGAGCGCTTTGCCGATCCGTTCCGGCGCTACCGGCGGCTGGAGCGCGCGGTGGGCAGCGTGCTCGAATCGCGCGATGTGGTGCTGGTGCCGCTGCTGACGACAGTGCCTGCCCAGTGGCGCTTCCCCTGGTCGGACGGGGTGGTAAAAGCGCCCGCGCTGGCCGAGACTGTGGCAGCGCTCGAAGCGCTGAAAGATGATCCCCGGCACAAGCTGGTGATCGCGCATCACCCGCTGCTGGGGCCGGATGATACGGGCAAGAACCCCACGATCGGCGGCGATGCGGCCTTTGCCGCGCTGGCGGCAGCGGGCGCGGATGCGGCGCTTTCGGGCCATATCCACGTGCCGCTTGATGACGTGCGCCTGCGGGAGGGGCGGCCCATGCGGATGATCGGCGCTGGCACGCTGTCAACAAGGCTGCGCCACGGCGCACCGCCGAGCTACCGGGTGATCACCTGCGAATTGGGCCAGCCCATCACCAGCGAATTGCGCATCATCACATAAGAAAAAGGGCGACCCGTGAGGGCCGCCCTTCCTTGGGTACCAAGATGTGGAACTCGGCTTAGCGCTTCGAGAACTGCCCCCAGAAGCGCGTTTAGCGCTTCGAGAACTGGAAGCTGCGGCGGGCCTTGGCCTTGCCGTACTTCTTGCGCTCGACCACGCGGCTGTCGCGGGTGAGGAAGCCTGCGGCCTTCACCGTGCTGCGCAGTTCCGGTTCATACTTCGAAAGCGCCTGCGCGATGCCGTGCTTCACCGCACCGGCCTGCCCCGAAAGGCCGCCGCCGGTGGTGGTGGCGATGACATCATACTGGCCCACACGATCCGTGATCGCGAAAGGCTGGTTGATGATCAGGCGCAGCGTCGGACGCGCGAAATAGGTTTCCTGATCCTTGCCGTTGATGGTGATCTTGCCGGTGCCGGGCTTCACCCACACGCGGGCGACGGCATCCTTGCGGCGGCCGGTCGCATAGGCACGGCCCTGCGCGTCAATCTCGCGCTCGCGCAGCGGCGCAGTGACGCGGGCGATTTCGGCGGCATCGCCCTGCGGGGCATTGCCGGCGATGTCCTTGAGATCAGCCAGATCGGACACGGTGTTGTTGTCATCAGCCATTATGCGGTGACCTTGTTCTTGCGGTTCATGGAAGCAACGTCGAGCACCTGCGGCTGCTGGCCGGCGTGGGGATGCTCGGTGCCGGCATAAAGGTGCAGCGCTTTCATCTGCTGACGGCCCAGCGGCCCGCGCGGAATCATGCGTTCCACCGCCTTTTCCAGTACGCGCTCGGGGAAACGGCCAGCCAGCACCTTGGCAGGGGTGGTTTCCTTGATGCCGCCGGGGTGGCCGGTGTGCTTGTAATAGACCTTGTCGCCCATCTTGTTGCCGGTGAACTTCACCTTGTCGGCATTGATGATGATGACATGATCGCCGCAATCGACATGCGGCGTGAAGCTCGGCTTGTGCTTGCCGCGCAGGATGTTGGCGACGATCGCGGCGAGGCGGCCGACGACGAGGCCATCGGCATCGATAATGTGCCAGTTCTTTTCGACCTCGGCCGGTTTGATCGACCGGGTCTGCTTGCTGAGCGCCTTCATGGCTGTGTGTCCTTAGGTTCGAATATTGCCGCTGCGGAGGGTGGCCCGCGCGCCGCAGAATCGCGTATCAGGATCGCATCCCGCGCCGCGAAGTGGCGGGCATTTGTCGCCCAAGGGCGCGCAAGTCAAGCAAAACCGCCAGTTTGCGGCCCGGTAAAATAATACCTTCACACAATTGCGGGCGGCAATCCGGCCAGCCATTGCTGCGTCAGCGGGTGCGCGGTGTCGGCCTGCCAGCCGGTGATCGCCGGGGTTTCATAGGGGTGCAGCGTGCCGAGCCGGGCGATGGCGGCATCGAGCCGGGCGACGGTGGTTTTCATCAGCACGCCCACTTCGTGCGCGCTGTCGGCCTTGCCTTGCCAGATGAACAGCGATTCCATGTCGGGCAGGATGTTGGCGCAGGCAATCAGGCCCTCGCCGAGCAATTGTCCGGCAATCCGGCGCGCCGTATCCCGATCAGGAAAGGGGCACCAGATCAGCGCCGCCCCGCTCATGCCGCGCGCTGCGTGCCCGAAGCGTGCCCCAGTGAATGCGCCGCCCACGCCGTGCTCGCCACCAGCAGCGCGCCGACCAATTGGTGCGAGGCGGCAATCCACAGCGATACCCCGCTCATCACCGTCGCGATCCCCAGCAGCACCATCACGCCAAAGGTCACGTTCAGCATCACCGAGGCGAGCCGATCATGCGCTCTCACCCGGCGTGCCAGCCACACCAGCGCGGCCACGGCCACCCACGCCCACCAGCGGTGGAGGAATTGCAGGAGGAAGGGGTCATGCGTCAGCGTCCACAGCGCCCCGCCCGACCAGTCCACCTGCGGCACCAGCTGTCCATTCATCAGCGGCCAGTCATAGGCGGCATGGCCTGCGTTCAGCCCCGCCACCCACGCGCCCAGCAGCAGCTGGATGAACAAGACGCCGCTCACCAGCGCGGCAAGGCCTGTCAACTGGGCCGGGCGCGCGGCGGGATCGCGGGCAAGGCGGCGCAGATCGCGCGCGGTCCACACCAGCCCTGCCAGCAGGAACATCGCGGTCAAAAGGTGGGCTGACAGGCGAAAATGGCTGACATCGGTAAGATCAGTCTCGCCCACGCCGGACGACACCATGTACCACCCCAGCGCGCCCTGCCCGCAGATCAGCGCGAACATCGCCGCCAGCCGCCAGCCATAGCCCGCCGGGATCGCGCGGCGCAGCGCAAACACGATCAGCGGGAGGAGGAACGCCAGCCCAATCACCCGGCCCAGAATCCGGTGGAACCATTCCCAGAAAAAGATGAACTGGAACGCCGCCAGATCCATCCCCGCCGGGCCGCTTTCAAAGCGGTATTCGGCAGTGGTCTGATACTTGGCGAATTCGGCGGCCCATGCGGCTTCGGTGAGGGGCGGCAGGATGCCCGATACGACATTCCATTCGGTGATCGACAGCCCGCTTTCCGTAAGCCGGGTGATCCCGCCCACCATCACGATCATGACAACCAGACACGCGACCACCTCCAGCCAGCGGGCAACCGCCAGCGGGCGCGTGCGCGCAGACGCGGGCGCCTGGGGCGCGGCGGGAACAGCAAGGCGGGCAGATGTGGCCATGATCTTTCGCCAAATGTCCCCAAGCGCGCCAAACCGCAAGCCTGTTTGCCGCAAAGCCCGATGCGCTGCTTGCAAGCGGAGCGAACAATGCGGGGCGAATTGCCTTGCGAAATGTCACAACATTACATAGGGCGGGGATATGGCATCCTCGCCCGCGCCCTTTTCCCGCACTTCGCTGCGCCGCCGTCTCGATCATGCCGGGATTGCGCTGGCGGGCCTGTGCGCGGTGCATTGTCTGGCGACCCTGCTGATTGTCTCGGCGCTGGGGCTGGGCAGCCATTTTCTGCTGGCCGAAAGCATTCACCGCACCGGGCTGGTGCTGGCGGTGATTGTGGCGGCGATGGCGATTGGCTGGGGCTTCATGCGCCACCGCCGGGCTGCACCGCTGGTGATTGCAGGCGCAGGCATTGCGCTGATGGCCGCCGCGCTGCTGGTGCCGCACGGCATGGGCGAATTGCTGCTGACGCTGGCGGGCGTGACGCTGGTTTCGGGCGGCCATGTCCTGAACCTGCGCGCCGCGCGCTGATCCTCTTCAAACTTGCGGTTGCGCAGCGGGTTTGAGCGCCTATGTCTCGCGCCATGAGCACCCCCAAGACCATCACCCTCAACGGCGATCCGCGCCGCACCACTGCCGCCACCATTGCCGAACTGGTGCGCGAGCTTGAACTGGCACCCGAAAAGGTCGCGGTGGAACGCAATGGCGAGATCGTGCCGCGTTCCACGCTGGGCGAGGCTGCGCTGGCCGATGGCGACAAGCTGGAGATCGTGCATTTTGTGGGCGGCGGGGATCATGCGGCTGATACATGGAGCGTCGCCGGGCGCACCTTCACCTCGCGGCTGATTGTCGGGACGGGCAAGTATAAAAGCTTTGAACAGAACGCGGCGGCTGTGGCGGCTTCGGGCGCTGAGATTGTGACGGTCGCGGTGCGGCGGGTGAATGTCTCCGATCCCAAGGCGCCGATGCTGACCGATTATATCGACCCCAAAAAGATCACTTACCTGCCCAACACCGCAGGCTGTTTCACTGGCGAGGACGCGGTGCGCACCTTGCGGCTGGCGCGTGAGGCGGGCGGCTGGGACTTGGTGAAGCTCGAAGTGCTGGGCGAGGCGCGCACGCTTTACCCCGATATGCGCGAAACCCTCAAGGCAACCGAGGTTCTGGCGAAGGAAGGTTTCCTTCCCATGGTGTACTGCGCCGATGATCCGATTGCGGCCAAGCAATTGGAAGATGCCGGCGCGGTCGCGATCATGCCGCTGGGCGCGCCGATTGGTTCAGGCCTTGGCATCCAGAACCGCGTGATGATCCGCCTGATCGTGGAAGGCGCCAAAGTGCCGGTGCTGGTGGATGCAGGCGTCGGCACGGCGTCGGATGCCGCCGTCGGCATGGAACTGGGCTGTGACGGCATCCTGATGAACACCGCGATTGCCGAGGCGAAAGACCCGATCCGCATGGCCCGCGCGATGAAGCTGGCCGTGGAGGCCGGGCGCGAGGCTTACCTTGCAGGCCGCATGGCGCGGCGCATGTATGCCGATCCGAGTTCGCCCCTTGCGGGGCTTATTTGATTTAGCCTCAAGCGCCGGCGCGCGCATCCGCGCGCTTGGCTTTCCTCCGGGGGCCCGGCCCTGCGGGCCACCCCTGCGGGCGGGCGGTCGCCCTTGCGACTTGCCTTCGGCAAGCCGCCACCTTTTCCTGCATAACGCTTAATTAACCATAAGCTGCGACGTTCTCCTTGTTCAAAGGAGCGTTACCCATGATGATGCCGATCGCTGAAATGCGCGAATTTGCAGGTTTCGCCCCTGCCGAGCAGCGCTACATCAAACGCAGCCTCGATATTGGCCTGGCGCGCTGCGATGCGTTCCGCCTGTGGGGCCGGGGCGAGGCCGAGCACACCGCGATCCGCCGCCAATATGTCGCCTATCAGGACTTGAAGACCCTGCGCGCCATGATCCCGCAGCACGGCAGCGCGCAGGAGGTCGAACATCTGCTTGGCAAGCTGGTGCGTGTGGCTGCCTTTGATCTCGAACAGGAACGCATCGGCAGTTTTGCCGCGTTCCGTTTTCTTTACGAGCGGTTGCTGGGCGCAGCGGTGCGGCCATGGCTGCCCGCGGCTTTCTGCGCTGCTGCCGCCCTGCCGCAAATCCGCCCGGAGCGCCGCAAGCTGCTGCTGCAATCGCTCTCAGAAGCCGCCGCCACCGCCCCCGGCTGGTCGCCGCGCGAGCCGAGCTTCTTCCCCGAATATGTCGAGCACGTCGAAGCGGCGTGAGTGAAGCCCTCCCCATCGCCGCATCCTCTCCCAAGGATGACATGGCGCAGGCCCATCAATGGCTGGCTCTGGTTCTGACGAATTTTGCCAAGGCCGAACAGGCGATCGGGCAGCTCTGTTTGCGGCTTGATCTGCCGATCAAGAACGGTCCACTGGGCAGCGTTAATGAATTGCGCGCACGCCTTGTGCGGAGTGAGGATCGCCGCTGCCTCAATCTGGAAAAGCGCATCGCGCGCTGGCAGGCGTTGCGTCCGGTGCGGCATGTCTTGGCTCATGCGACGCTCCGGGTGCTCTACGATGAACAGCACAACCCGGTGGTCGTCACCCGGCATCTTCCGCTCGATAGGGATGATGTAACGCCAGACCGGGTGTGGACGACCGAGGAGCAAAGCGAAATCTTGCGGCTGGCGACTAATGACGCCCGGTCAATCCACGACCAAATCCGAAACCTGCTGGTGGACGCTGCGGTGCTGGCGCGCTTGCTCCAATCCTAGCCCTTATCCCGGCGCAGCCAAGCTGGACCAGGGATCGTGTCCGGGGTGACGCAGCAGGCAATTACCCCCTGTAAAGCCCGTCGATCCGTTCCTGATAGCGTTCGCGGATCTTGTGGCGTCTGATCTTCATCGACGGCGTCATTTCCTCGTTCTCGATGGAAAAGGCCTCGTCGGCAAAGGCGAACTGGCGCACCTTTTCGATCACCGAAACTTCGGCATTGGTGCGGTCCACCGCTGCGCGCACCGCGTTCTTGAAAGCGGGGAGCGCTTGCAGCGCGGCCAGATCGAACTTCTCGCCATTGGCGCGCGCCCATTCCAGCGCCCATTCGGCATCGGGCACGATCAGGCCGACCACATAGGGCCGCTTGTCCCCGCTCACCATCGCCTGCGCGATTTCGGGTTGCAGGGTCAGCATCCCTTCGACCTTTTGCGGGGCGATATTGTCGCCCTTGTCATTGACGATCATGTCTTTCTTGCGATCGGTGATGACGATGCGGCCCTTGGTATCAAGATAGCCGATGTCGCCCGTGTGCAGCCAGGGCGCGCCTGTCGGATCGGCGGGATCATGCTTCAAGGTGCGCGCGGTTTCGGCATCATTGCGCCAGTAGCCGTGCATCACCAATTCGCCCCGGCACAGGATTTCGCCATCCTCGGCGATCTTCACTTCCACGCCCCGCAGCGGCGGGCCGACCGTATCCATCTTGAGGCCGACCTTGGGCCGGTTGCAGCTGATCACCGGGCCAGCCTCGGTCTGGCCATAGCCTTGCAGCATGGTGAGGCCCATCGCTTCGAAGAAATTGCCGACTTCCGGGTTCAAGGGCGCGCCGCCTGATACCATCGCCTTGATCCGCCCGCCGAATTTGGCGCGGATTTTGGGGCGCAGGGTTTTTTCGACGAGGAAATCAAGCGGGCGATCACGCAGGCGCTTTTTGCCCTCGGTCGATTTGTCGGCGATTTTCAGCGCCGCATCCATCATGAAATTGGCGACTTTGCCCTGCTTTTCCACCTGTTTCATGATGCGGGTGCGCAGCACTTCGAACAGGCGCGGGACCACCACCATCATGGTGGGGCGCGTTTCCTCGATATTGGAGGCGAGTTTTTCCAGCCCTTCGGAATAGAAGATTTCCGCGCCCACGCTGATCGGCAGATATTGCCCGCCGGTGTGTTCATAGGCGTGGGATAGCGGCAGGAACGAGAGGAAGCGTTCATCCTTCACGCCGAAATCTTCGATCAGCACTTCGGCTGCGCCTGCGATATTGCACAAGATCGCGCCGTGGTGCTGCATCACCCCGCGCGGCGCGCCGCCGGTGCCGCTGGTGTAGATGAGGCAGGCGGTATCATCGCGGTCGATCAGCGCGATGCGCTGGTCCACCGCTGCGCGTGCAGCCGCCGCATCGCCCTGCGTCAGCGCGGCCCAAGCATGATAATCAAAGCTGCCCGATTGCTGGCGGTGCAAATCCTCGATCCCGATGACATGTTCGACAAGGCCCGTCTGCGTGATTGCTTCGGCGAGGGGTTTCAGCAGCTTGGCATCGGAAACAAACACCGCGCGCGCGCCCGAATTGTCAAGGATATGGGCATGATCGCGCCGGGTGTTGGTGATATAGGTCGGCACCGAAATGCAGCCTGCCGCCATGATCGCAAGGTCAGCAATGCACCATTCGGGGCGGTTTTCACTGACCAGCGCCACGCGGTCACCATCTTCAAGGCCAAGGGCGCGCAGGGATTCTGCCAGCAGGCACACCTGCTCTGCCGCCGAACGCCAGCTTTGCGTGATCCACTGGCCGCCGCTGCGGTGGCCAAGGAAGGGCGCATCGCCTTTCTGATCAGCGCGTTTCAGGAACAGATCGACAAGATTGCGCGCATTATCAATGTCCTGCAAGATTTGATCATCCGCCGGATTGGCAAGCGCGCGGGCCGCATGGGCCGGTTGGGGGGCGTGCACGGGCAAAGGCTCCTGATCCCTTTGTATTATCTGATTGGGGGGCAGGGGGGTGCCCCGAAAGCGCCAAGGTTAGGCGCAGATTTCCCTAGCGGCAAGCGCGGCGATGCGTCCCGGCTTGCCTCAGGGCGTGACGGAACTGATCAGCCGGGGTTCGGTGGCGACTTCCCAGCTGCCATCCTTGCGGCGGCCCAGTGCATTGGCCTTGATCGGGGCCGGGCTGAGGCGGATGGTCTTGTGGCCCAGCGCGATGAATTGATCCTGCTTGGCCGCGAGCGGGCTGCCTTCCTCGATCAGCAGGGTTTCCCCGAAGGACATGACAAAGGGCATGGCCAGCGCATCCTGCGCGCCGAGGCCGAAATCCAGCACGCCGATGATCGCGCGCGCCACGGTGACAGGAATGGTCGGGCCGCCCGCCGCGCCGATCACCAGCACCGGCTTGCCGGCCGCGTCAAACACGATGGTGGGCGCCATCGACGAACGCGGCCGCTTGCCGCCTTCGACCCGGTTGGCGACCGGCTTGCCATCGGCGACCGGCGTCAGGGTGAAATCGGTGAGTTCGTTGTTGAGATAGAACCCGCCGAAAAACAGCCCCGATCCGAAGGCGCCTTCGATGGTGGAGGTGTAGCTGACCGCATGGCCCTTGGCGTCCACGACCGCAAAATGGGTGGTGCCGTTTTCCGGTTCTTCCGGGCCGTCGCCGCGCAGCTGCGGTGCGCCCGGCGGCACGCCTGCTTCGGCCTTGGCCAGTGCCTTTTCAGGCGAAATCAGGGCCGAACGGCTGGCGATGTAGGCCTTGTCCACCAGCCCTGCCACCGGCACCGCGACGAAATCGGCATCGCCTGCGTAAAGTTCGCGGTCGGCATAGGCGAGGCGCTGGCTTTCGATGAACAGGTGCCAGAAGGCCGCGCTGTCCGGCCCCATCGCCGCCAGATCAAAGCGTTCAAGCTGGCCCAGCATCTGGATCACCGCGATCCCGCCGGACGAAGGCGGCCCCATGCCGCAGATGGTATAGACGCGGTAGGGCGCGCATACCGGCGCGCGCTCCTTGGCGGCATATCCGCGCACGTCGGCTTCGGTCATGCGCCCGTCCTGCGGGGTTTCGCCTGCGACATAGGCGGCCAGATCAGCGGCTGCCTTGCTGCCATAGATGGCCTGCGGGCCTTGCTTGGCGAGCGTGCGGAAGGTTTCGGCAAGTTGCGGCACGCGCACAGTCGAGCCAATCGGCAAGGGCTCGCCATCTGCCCCGAAAAACACTGCCTTGGCGGCTTCGGCCTTGTCGGCCCGGCCCTTGTTGCCTTTGAGCGAGGTGTGGAGGCGCGGGTTCATCACAAAGCCCTGCTCCGCCAGTGCAATGGCCGGTTCGAACAGCTTGGCCCAGGGCAGGGTGCCGTGAGCGGCATGGGCCTTGGCGGCAAGCGCGATATTGCCCGGCACGCCCACGCTGAGGCCGGAGAAAACACGCGCCTCGCGCCCCAGCACCTTGCCACCTGTATCAAGAAAGCGGGTGGGCGTGGCAGCAGCAGGCGCGGTTTCGCGGCCATCATAGGTGACGATGCTGCGTGTTCCCGCATCGGCGCGCACCATGAAGCCGCCGCCGCCGATGCCGGAGCTTTGCGGCTCGACCACGGTGAGCGCCAGCATCACGGCAATCGCGGCATCGACGGCTGATCCGCCCTGCGCCAGGATCGCTTCGCCCGCAGCCGTCGCGCGCGGATCGGCGCTGCTAACGCCGCCTTGGGCTGCGGCAAGCGTGCTGGCGGGCGGCTCGGCGGTGGTGGCGCAACCGGCCAGTGCCAGTGCGAACGGGGCGGTGAGGGCAAGGATCAGCTTGTTCATGGGCCTCTCTGCTATTCGCTTCCCACCGCTTCGGCAATGCTGGCAAAGCCATCACGCCGCATCAGCGGGATCAGCCCGCGCGCGATGCGTTTGCCAAGGCCGGGGCCTTCGTAAACCAGTGCGGAATAAAGCTGCACGAGGCTGGCCCCTGCACGGATGCGTTCCCATGCGTCAGCCGCGCTGGCAATGCCGCCCACGCCCACCAGCGGCACCGCGCCGCCCGTGGCCTTGCGAAAATCGCGCAAGCGCTGAAGCGCGAGCGCTTTCAGGGGCGCGCCCGATAGCCCGCCGGTCTCGCCCGCGTGATGCGAACGCAAGCTGGCGGGCCGCGTGATCGTGGTGTTCGATACCACCAGCGCGCCGAGCGCCTTGTCGATCGCGATGCGGGCAATCGCGTCGATATCGGCGGCCTCAAGATCGGGCGCGACCTTGAGGAAGACGGGCGGCGGATTGGCAGGCGTTGCTGCGGCGCGCGCGGCCATCACCGCATCGAGCAGCGCCGTCAGCGCGCCTTCATCCTGCAACGCGCGCAGGCCCGGCGTGTTGGGGCTGGAGATGTTGACGCACAGATAGCTCGCCGGCGGGGCCATCAGGCGTGTCATCTGGGCATAGTCGGCGATGCGATCCGCCGCGTCCTTGTTGGCGCCGATATTGATCCCGACGATCCCCGCCCGGCCCTTGCGCGCAGTGAGCCGGGCGAGCGCGGCCTCTGCCCCCTGATTGTTGAACCCCATGCGGTTGATCACCGCGCCGTCCTCCACCAGCCGGAACAGGCGCGGCGTGGGATTGCCCGCTTGCGGCAAGGGCGTGATCGAGCCGACCTCGGCAAAGCCAAACCCCAGATCGAGCAATTGATCGGGCACCTCGGCATCCTTGTCGAAGCCTGCGGCAACGCCCACCGGATTGGGAAAGCTGAGGCCCGCCACCTCAACCGCAAGGCTCGCCGGCAGCGGCATCGGCGCGCGCGCGGGCAGCGCTTTCAGCCCCGCCAGCGCAAGGCGGTGGCCGGTTTCAGGATCAAGCGTGAACAGCGCCGGGCGCAGCAGACGAAACAGCATGGCTCTGCGCGCCTATGCCAGCTTGCCGCGCTTGTCGATAAGCCGAACCGCGCAGATCGTCATGGGCTGTGCCGCTGCGCCTTTATGCCATGTCGTTTAGCTACAATTCTTTGCAGACAACCCGCGCTATAGAACATGCGCGACCCGAAGGGCTCGAAGCAGCGATGCGAAGAGTTCCTCAACTTTTGTGGGCGGCTTTCCCATGTGGAAGGCCGCCCATTTTTCTTGGGTTTCAAACTGTCACCTTGCCGGGAACCTTCGCGAGGCCTATTCACTTGCTGCGTCCAGGGGCCGGGACGAATATGGGGGCACAAGCGGTGGCGAGCAGGGCAAGGCGGTTTGCAGAGCGCGAAAGCGAACTCACTGCCAGCGCGCTGATCACGGTCGATTACATCGCGCCGCCGCCCGCGATCAGCGATCTTGTGACCACGCTCTATCATTTTCGCTGTGATGAGCCGGTGATCCGCGACATCCAGCCTGCTTCGGTCGGGCATTTGTCGCTGTTTCCCTATGGCAAGGGTGAATTGCTGCTGCCCGGCGGGCGGCGTGATCCCAATCCCGAAGTTTCGTTGCTGACCCCGCTTTCGGCGGCCTGCCCGATGGTGGTGGAGGGGCCGTTTCATGTGATCGGCGCGGCGCTTTCCCCGCTGGGCTGGGCGGCGCTTACCGGGCTCCACGCGGGCGAGCACCGGGACAGGATGCACCCCGCCAGTGCGCTGCTGGGGCCGGAGATCGGCGAGCTCGGGCAGCAGCTGATCGCGGATTATCGCAGCGGGCGCATCACCGGGCGCGCGGCCGCCTTATCGCTCGGCGATTATATCGGGCGCGTGGCGAAGCCGGTGGATCCGCGCCACCAGAACCTGATCCGCGAAGTCAACCGCTGGCTCGGCGCCTCGCTCAATCCGGCGATTGGCGATTTGCTGGCGCGGGCCAATTATTCGCAGCGGCAGGTGCAGCGGCTGGTCGAACGCTATTTCGGCCTCCCGCCGCAGGCGCTGGCGCGCAAATACCGCGCGCTGCGGGCCGCCGCGCTGCTGTCGTTCCCGCATCTTTCGCCCGAATACGAAGCGCAGCTGGCCGAGGCCTTCTTCGATCAGTCGCACATGATCCGCGAGATCACCCGCTTTGTCGGGCGCACCCCGGCGCGGCTGGCTGACAAGACGACGCCCTATCTCGCTGAAATGATCGACCCCAAGAACCTGCGCGAATTGGGGGGGCTGGTTTCGAACGCCGGGCATCGCTAGACGCCGCGTCAGGACATCACCCTGACAAGAAAGCACCCCATGCTGCGCACACCTGCCGTGAAATCGTCGATCCTCGCGCTGATGCTGGCTGCGGTGCCTGCGGGCGTTGCGGCGCAGGACACCGCGCCTGCTCCCGCTTCCGCCGCCGCCAGCGAAGCGGCTGCGATTGATGCGCTGTTTGCCGAATATGATACCGCTGGCCTTACCGCCTCGCCGCTGGCCAAGGCCGGGCGCGGGATTCGCGATGCGGATTATGGCAAGTGGGATGATCCTTCCGATGAAGCAGCCGAGCGTGACTTCGCCCGCCTGCAAGATACCGCCGCCCGGATGCGCGCGCAGTTTGATCCCGCGCGTCTCCCGCCGCAGCAAGCGCTGTCTTACCGCCTGTTCGAACAATTGGCCGCGCGCCGCGCCTCGCTCCAGCCGTTTCGCAAATATGGCTATATCTTCGATCAGATGAACGGCGCGCAAAGCCGGATGCCCGCCTTTCTCATCGGCACGCACCGGGTCGCCAATCTCGCTGAAGCGGAAGCCTATGTTGCGCGCATTGCAGGGATCGGCCCGCAGCTTGATGCGCTGATCGCCGAAGCGCGCGAGCGGGCGGATCAGGGCGTGATGCCGCCCAAATGGGTTTACCCCTACGTTATCTCCGACATTGGCAATCTGCTGGGTGCAGGCGATGGCAATGCGGTGCTGGAAGATTTCGCCAAGAAAGTCTCCGCGCTCGATCTGCCCGATGCGCAGAAGGCCGATCTCACCGCGCGCGCGGCAGCGGCGTGGAACGGCGCGGCGGTGCCTGCCTACCGGCGCCTTGCCGCTGAAATGGAGCGCCAGCAGGCGGTTGCGCCGACCGATGATGGCGTGTGGCGCTTCAAGGATGGCGACAAGTATTACGCCGCGCTGCTGGCGAGCTACACCACCACCGATCTTTCGGCGGACGAGATCCACGAACTTGGCCTCAAGGAAACCGCCCGCATCCACGGCGAAATGCGCGCCATCATGGCCAAGGTCGGCTTTACCGGGACGTTGCAGGAATTCTTCGCCTTCACCCGCGATGATCCGCGTTTCTACCACACGTCCCGCGAAGATTATCTGGCCGATGCGAACAAATATCTCGCCGCGATGGAAGGCAAGCTCCCCGAATTTTTCGCCACCCTGCCCACCGATCCGCTTGAAATCCGTGCGGTGGAGGCTTTTCGCGAAAAGAGTGCGGGCAAGGCCTTTTATCAGCGCCCTGCGCCCGATGGTTCGCGCCCCGGCGTTTACTATGTGAACCTTTATAATCTGCGCGACATGTCGAAGAACGAACTGGAAGCGCTCGCCTATCACGAGGGCATTCCCGGCCACCACTTGCAGCTGTCGATCCAGACGCAGCTCGGCAGCCTGCCCGCGTTCCGGCGCTTTGGCGGGGTGACCGCCTATTCCGAAGGCTGGGGCCTTTATACCGAGGAACTGGGCAAGGACATGGGCTTTTACAGCGATCCTTATTCCGATTTCGGGCGGCTGGGGATGGAGCTGTGGCGCGCCGGGCGGCTGGTGGTGGATACCGGCTTGCATCACAAGCGCTGGAGCCGCGAGCAGGCGATGCAGTGGCTGGCCGACAACACCCCCAACCCGCCCGGCGATATCGAAAAGGCGATCGAACGCTATATCGTCTATCCCGGCCAGGCGACGGCTTACATGATCGGGAAGCTCAAGATCATGGAACTGCGCGCGATGGCCCGCGCCGAACTGGGCGAGGGCTTTGATATCCGCGCTTTTCACGATGTGATCCTCAAAAGCGGCCCGGTGCCGCTGTCGATCATGGAAGAAAACGTGCGCGGCTGGATCGGGAGCCAGAAGGGCGGTTGATTTCGGAGCGCATTGCTCCTATTTCCAATTCAGACCGATTCCGTCCGAATTGAGAACCGCTCGCAAATGCGCCTGTCCAACCTTGCCGACTACGCCGTCATCACGATGTGCCAGGCTGCGCTCCATTGTGGTGAAGGGCGCGTGAGTGCGGCGGAGCTGGCGGCTGAAACGGGCTTGCCGGTGCCGACGGTGCAGAAACTGGTCTCCAAGCTGACGGCAGCGGGCCTGCTACGCAGCTTGCGCGGTGCGCATGGCGGCTTGCAGCTTGGCCGCCCGGCGGCGGCGATCACGGTTGCCGATATTGTCGAGGCCATCGAAGGCCCGATCACGCTGACGGCCTGCGTGGATCATACCCCGTGCGATTTCGAGGCGGGCTGCAACATGCGCCCGCATTGGCCGATCATCAATCAGGCGCTGCGCGGCGCGTTGGCGGGCGTGACCCTTGCCCAGCTGCGCTATCCCCCTGCGGCAGCAGCGCCCAATTTCACCGAGGACCATCTGGCATGAGCGAAGACATCGACATTCAGGACAGGGACGCCCGCGAAGCCGCCGCGAAAGTCGCCGATTACGAGCACGGCTGGTCGTCCGACATCGAAACCGAATTCGCGCCCAAGGGCCTCACCGAAGACACCGTCCGTTTCATCAGCGCCAAGAAGAACGAGCCCGAATGGATGCTCGAATGGCGGCTCAAGGCCTTCCGCCTGTGGCAGGCGATGGAGGAGCCCGATTGGGCCAAGATCGGCTATCCGCCGATCGATTATCAGGATGCCTATTACTACGCGGCGCCCAAGAAGAAGATTGAACTGGACAGCCTCGATGAGCTCGATCCCGAGATCAAGCGGGTTTACGACAAGCTCGGCATCCCGCTGGGTGAGCAGGAAGTGCTGGCGGGGGTGAAGGGCGCGAAAAAGGTCGCGGTGGATGCGGTGTTCGACTCCGTGTCCGTCGCCACCAGCTTTCGCGAGGAATTGCTGCGCGCAGGCGTGATCTTCCTCTCGATCTCCGAGGCGATCCGCGAATATCCCGATCTGGTGAAAAAGTGGCTCGGCAAGGTCGTGCCGGTGCGCGACAATTACTTTGCGGCGCTCAATTGCGCGGTCTTCTCCGACGGCACCTTTGTCTACGTGCCCGAGGGCGTGCGCTGCCCGATGGAGCTTTCGACCTATTTCCGCATCAATGCCGAGAACACCGGCCAGTTCGAACGCACGCTGATCATCGCCGACAAGGGCGCTTACGTCAGCTACCTCGAAGGCTGCACCGCGCCGATGCGCGACGAAAACCAGCTCCACGCCGCCGTGGTGGAACTGGTCGCGATGGACGATGCCGAGATCAAGTATTCGACGGTGCAGAACTGGTACCCCGGCAACGCCGAGGGCAAGGGCGGGATCTACAACTTCGTCACCAAGCGC
This sequence comes from Erythrobacter sp., assembly GCA_045377215.1. Classification (GTDB taxonomy): domain Bacteria; phylum Pseudomonadota; class Alphaproteobacteria; order Sphingomonadales; family Sphingomonadaceae; genus Erythrobacter. Next base: position 106,236 of record JBJIOB010000014.1, on the reverse strand, counting down.
GCGCTGTGCCAGGGGGACCGTTCGAAGGTCAGCTGGACTCAGGTCGAAACCGGCTCGGCGGTGACGTGGAAATATCCCTCCTGCGTCCTCAACGGCGAGGATAGCGTGGGCGAGTTCTACTCGGTCGCGGTCACCAACAATTACCAACAGGCCGACACCGGCACCAAGATGATCCACAACGGCAAGAACAGCCGCTCGACGATCATCTCCAAGGGCATTTCGGCGGGCAAGTCGTCGAACACCTACCGCGGCCTCGTCCGCGTCGGGCCGACCGCGAGCGGCGTGCGCAACTTCACCCAGTGCGACAGCCTGCTCTTGGGCGACCAGTGCGGCGCGCACACCGTGCCCTATATCGAGGTCAAGAACCCCAGCGCGCAGATCGAGCACGAGGCGACCACCTCCAAGATCAGCGACGAACAGCTGTTCTACGCGATGCAGCGCGGCCTCGGCGAAGAGGAAGCCGTGGCGCTGATCGTCAACGGCTTTGCCAGGCAAGTGCTGAAAGAGCTGCCGATGGAGTTTGCGGTTGAGGCGCAGAAGCTGCTGGCGATTTCGCTGGAAGGTTCGGTTGGATGAACGCCGTCCGCTTCACCCGTCATGCTGAACTCGTTTCAGCATCCATCCTGCCTCAAGCGCGGACTGCGCGGGCGGAGAAATGGACCCTGAAACAAGTTCAGGGTGACGAAGTAGGTTTCCTTGAAGGGAGCGTAAAATGAGCAATGGCTACATCGCAGCGCGGGACCGCGTGGTGTTCTGGTGGGGTGTTTCCCTTGGCATGATTGTCGGCCTGCCGTTTATGGCATTGATTGTGATGTGGACGCGATGACCACCCGTAAAACCCTCGCCCTCAACCCCGAGGCCGCCACTGCCGACGCCCCCGCGCTCAAGAAGAAGGGTCGCGGGTGGGAGATTTCGGACAAGCGGCTCGATGCGCTGCACGAACAGGCGCGCGAGCTGCGGCGCCATTCGACGCCCGCGCACAAGGCGCTGGCCGAAAAGTTCGCCGCTGCTGATCTCGGCCGCTACACCTTCAAGCGCCACGCGGTGGTCGGCTCCGCGATTGTCGATTTCAACTGCCACAACTTGGGCCTCGCGCTGGCGATTGACGAGGAGGGGCAGAACGACACGCTCGCCAAGCGCCGCGACAAGAGCCTCGAAAGCGTCGGCATCAAGGTGATGCGGATCGCGGCCGCCGATATCCTCTCCGATATCGACGCCGTGCTCAAACAGCTCACGCAAGTGATGCGCGACCGGATCGAGGAACGCAAAGCCGCCGCCCGCGCGCACAAGGCGGCCAACCCCAAGCAGACCTATTCGCGCCCCAAAGCGGCGCCCGATGCCAAACGTCCCCCGAGGAAGAACCATGCTTGAAATCACCAATCTCCACGCGAATGTCGGCGATAAGCCGATCCTCAAGGGCCTCACGCTCAGCATCCCGGCAGGCGAGATCCACGCGATCATGGGCCCCAATGGCGCGGGCAAATCGACGCTCACCAATGTGCTGGGCGGCAAGCCGGGCTACGAAGTGACGCAAGGCAGCGTGACCTTCCGGGGGCAGGATTTGCTGAGCCTCGAACCGCATGAGCGTGCGGCGGCGGGCCTGTTTCTCGGGTTTCAATATCCGGTCGAAATCCCCGGCGTTTCCAACGTGCAATTCCTGCGCGAAGCGCTCAATTCGCAGCGCAAAAGCCGCGGCGAGGAACCTTTGAGCGGGGGCGAATTCCTCAAGCTTGCCAAGGCCAAGGCCGCGCTGCTCCAGATGGACATGGAAATGCTGAAAAGGCAGGTCAATGTCGGCTTTTCGGGCGGCGAGAAAAAGCGCGCCGAGATGGTGCAGATGGGCATCCTCGATCCCGCCTTCGCGGTGCTGGACGAGACCGACTCGGGCCTCGATATTGATGCGCTCAGGATCGTGGGCGCAGGCATCAATGCGATCATGCGCGCACCGGACAAGGCGGTGCTGCTGATCACCCACTACCAGCGCCTGCTTGATGTGGTTGCGCCCGACAAGGTCAGCATCCTTGCAGGCGGGCGCATCGTCGAGACCGGCGGGCCGGAGCTTGCACTCAGGCTTGAGGCCGAGGGCTATGATGCGGTGATGGCGTGATGACCCTGCTTGTCCTTCCCCTTGCGCTGGCCGCTGCCGAGCCGGTGGCAGAGCCCCCGGCCGGGAATGAGATCGAGGTGATCGGCCGACGCTTGCGCAAATGGCGCGGTAGCTGGAACTTGATTGGGGCTGCGATCGGCTGCCAGACCACGCGCTCGAGCGGCGACAAGGCCGTTGATGCCATCGGATGCAATGCGGTGGTTGACTGCATGCAGCCGCTTGCCCCGCAATGGAAGGCGCTGACCGAGGCGAGGCTTCCCGATCACGAGTTGAAGCGTCAAGCCAATGCCTTGCTGCAGGAAGCAGGGATCAGCGGATGCGTCGCTGCAAAACGCGAAGCTGGCATCGCGGCGCTTGCCGAACAGCGCAGGAGCAAGCGGTCATGACGACAGCAACCCTCCCCACCCGCCGCGATGAAGCCTGGCGCTATGCCGATATGGACGGCGTGGCGCGGCTGGGCGCAGACGCGCTTGATCAGTGGCAGGTGATTGACGTGGCCGCTGGGACAAGCCTGACGCGCTGCCTTGTGGTCGGCTCGGACGCGCCCGAATTGCACCGCATCCGCGTAACCCTGGGCGAAGGCGCGCGCGCGGCGTTTTTTGTCACCAATGCAGGCGGCGATTACACGCGGGTCGAGATCGAAGTGCGCCTTGCGCGGGCTGCGCATTTCGAATTCGGCGGGGTGACGATTGGCGGTGCCGCTGTCACCCGCGAATTCGTGACGCAGGTCACCCATGCCGAGCCTGAGGCGACCAGCAACCAGACAGTGCGCGCCGTTCACTGGGCAGGCGCGACCGGCAATTTCCTCGGCGAGATCAAGGTCGCGCGCCATGCGCAGAAGACCGACGCCGCGCAGGATTTCAAGGGGCTCCTGCTCGAAGCAGGCGCGAGCGCCAATGCCGTCCCGCAGCTTGAGATTTTCGCTGATGATGTGAAGTGCGCGCATGGTGCGACTGTCGGCGCGCTCGATGAAGCTGCGCGCTTCTACATGATGGCGCGCGGGGTTGATCCGAGCGCCGCGCAGCGCCTGCTGGTGCAGGCTTTCATCGGCGATGCCTTTGTCGCGCTGGAGGATGAGGCCGAGCACGAGCGGCTGCTCGAAGCCGCGCTCAGCGCGCTGGAAGGGGCGAGGCTGTGAACGCGCCCGCCACGCTCACCCGCGATTATGCCGCCGAATTCCCCGGCTTGCTCACGGCAGAGGGCAAGCCGTGGCACTATCTTGATACCGCCGCCACCGCGCAGAAACCGCGCGCCGTGATTGACGCGATGGCCCGCGCCATGGGCGAGGATTACGCCACCGTGCATCGCGGGGTCTATGCGCGTTCGGCGGACATGACGATCGCCTTCGAAGAGGCGCGGCGCAAGGTGGCGCAATTCATCGGTGGCCATGAGAACGAACTGGTCTTCACGCGCGGCGCAACCGAGGCGATCAATCTCGTCGCCAACACCTGGGGTCGGGCGAACCTGCAAGCGGGCGATCGGATCCTGCTCTCGCAGCTCGAACATCATTCCAACATCGTGCCCTGGCAGATGCTGGCCGCGACGACGGGGGCGGTGATTGATGTCTGCCCGCTGACGGATGATCACCAGATTGACCTTGATGCAGCCGAAGCGATGCTGACCGAGCGCCACAAGCTGGTGGCGCTGTGCCATGTATCGAATGTGCTTGGCGGGATTCTCGATGCTCGCCAAGCCGCTGCGCTCGCGCACAAGGTCGGCGCAAAGCTGCTGCTCGATGGCTGCCAGTCAGCGCCGCACATGCCGGTGGATGTCGCTGCGCTCGATTGCGATTTCTATGTGTTTTCCGCGCACAAGCTTTACGGCCCCACCGGGATCGGGGCCTTGTGGGCGCGCAAGGCGATCCTTGATGCCATGCCGCCGTGGGAAGGCGGCGGGGCGATGATCGACCGGGTGAGCTTTGCCGGCACCACCTATGGCCCTGCGCCGCAGCGGTTCGAAGCGGGCACGCCTGCCATTACCGAGGCCATCGCCTTTGGCGCGGCGGTGGATTATGTGAGCAGCGTGGGCCTTGCCGCGATGCATGCGCGCGAGACCGAACTGGTCGGCCAGCTGCGCCGCGAACTCACCGCGATGAACAATGTGCGCGTGTTCGGCCCTGCCGACAGCGCCGGGATTGTCAGCTTCGTGATTGACGGCATTCACCCGCATGATCTCGGCACGATCCTCGATGAGGGCAATGTCGCGATCCGCGCCGGCCACCACTGCGCGCAGCCGCTGATGGACTATCTCGGCGTGCCGGCGACAGCGCGGGCCAGTTTCGGGCTTTATTCGACTGAGGCGGATGTGGAAGCGCTGCTGAAAGGCATCGCGCGCACCCGCAAGATCTTTGGCAAAGGATGAAAGCGATGGACAGCACGAGCGATCCTTCCGGCATGACCGCACAAAAGCCGCCCCGCGCCCGTGTCGAGGACGCGGTGGATACCCACGCGCCCGAAGCCACTGCGCCGCGCAGCCGCGATTATCTCGATGGCTTCCTTGCGGCCAAGCCCGCCGAGAGCGCTGCGGGCGGGCCGGGCAGCGATCTGCAGGCCGCGGTGATCGAGGCGCTGCGCGAGATCTATGATCCGGAAATCCCGGTCAATATCTATGATCTCGGCCTCATATATGGCGTCGAGGTGGATGATAACGCCGATGCCACCATCACCATGACGCTGACGACGCCGCATTGTCCGGTTGCCGAAACCATGCCGGGCGAAGTCGAACTGCGCGTGACTTCGGTGCCGGGGATTCGCGATGCCGAAGTCAATCTGGTATGGGAACCAGCCTGGGGCCCCCACAAGATGAGCGACGAGGCCCGGCTCGAACTGGGAATGCTGTGATGACCGAGGCTACCACCACCAATCCCCCCGCTTCTGGCCGCCCTGCGCCCAAGGCCGCTGTCATCCTGACGCCGAGCGCGGAAGGCCGCATCGCCGAATTGATGGCCAAGGCTCCGGCTGATGCCATCGGGGTCAAGCTTTCCACCCCGCGCCGGGGCTGTTCGGGGCTGGCCTATTCGGTCGACTATGTCACTTCGGAAGCAAAGTTCGATGAAAAGATCGTCACCCCGGGCGGGGTGTTCTATATCGACGGGGCGAGCGTGCTCTATCTCGTCGGCAGCGTGATGGACTGGCGCGAGGATGATTTCACCGCCGGGTTCGTGTTCGAAAACCCCAATGCCAAAGGCGCCTGTGGCTGCGGCGAAAGTTTCATGGTATAATCAGCCGCATGGCTGAAACCGACGCATCGAACCGCAATCTTCTGGGCAATCTTGCGCGGCTTGGCGCAGGGTTGATCGTGGTGGCGGCAGCAGCAGCGCGCGCGCTCGAAGCGCGCCAGCGCGCTGATCGGCAGGGCGGTGCGCAATCGCTTGATCAATGGCTGAACACCCGCCCGGTCGCCCGGCGGCGGGGGCCTCCGGAGGCTGGGATCACAGCGCCCGCAGTTCCGCCGCGCGGGCCTTTGCCGTTGCAGGGCGGCGCAGCGGCGCGGCTGGATTTCGAGGCTTAGGCCTCGTCCCCCGCAGCCAGCCGGGCGAGCAAGCGGCTTTCCAGCTCATCCACCTCGCCATCGGCGTCGATCATGCTTTCCAGCCATTCACGCTCGAAATCCGTGACAGCATCGCCTGCAGCGGCGATCCCGGCGTAATCCGGGCCGCTATCCTTGCGCTTGCCGAACACCTTGCCGAAGTGATTGCCGACCTGCGGCACTTCGCGGATCAGGCGGCCGACAAAGCGGCGCACATCAGGCTTGGCATCTTCGACAAAGGCTTGCAGTTCCAGCGCGCGTTCGCGGCTGATCTGGGCGTAGGGCAGCACGAAGCCCTTGAGGTAATTGAGCACCCCGTCGATAAACAGATCATCCCATTCGGCGGCGTTTTCATCGGCCAGCGTTGCATCCTTGAGCCGGAACAGCATTTCGGCATCATAGCGGCTGACCGCAGCCGGGCCGTGGCCCCCGCTGGCAAAGATCACCCGGCGGATGAGGCGGCATTCGGCGGCGGAGATATGGGTGGCGGACAATTCGCCGCCGCAGCGGGTCGGGCCGGTGCCGCTGAGCACTTCGCGTTCGATCTGGGCCAGCACATAATTCTTGAGGCTTACCGGCACATTCTGCGCGCGCTCGATGATCCGCACCATCGTTTCAAGCTCGACCATGCTTTCGACCACGCCATCGGCATCGATCTGCGCGATCAGCCATGCGGCTTCTTCGTCGGAACATTGCAGGCGCGGCGCAGTGCCGTTGAGCACGAATTCGCCGATCGCCTCGACAAAGAAATCGCACCATTCCGCCGAGCGATCCGTCAGCGCCTGATTGACGGCGAACAGGGCTTCGGCTTCGGCGGGCGAAACGATCCCGTCGCCCCACAGATAGCGGCGCAGTTCCGCCAGTTCTTCCGCAGCGATCTGCCCGTCGGCAGCCGCGCGGGCGGCGATTTCGTGGAAATAGGTCGTCATGGCGCGGCGTGATCCCTGCTGATTTCCCGGCAGGATATGCCACAGACAGGCTTAAGACCGCGTTACCGCCGGGCAATCTCGTTGAGGCATTGCCCGCGATCCACGGCTGCCCCGCCTTCGCGCAGGCGCGCTTCGACATGGGTGGCCACCGGCTCTGCGCCCGGCTGCATCGGGTAGAGATAGACATCCATCACGCAGGCTTTCCCTGCAAATTGCAGCTTGCGCACATCGCCTTCGACCCAATCGAGCCGCGGTTCGCCAAGCCGCCGGGTCAGCGCCCCTGCGGGCGCGCCGATCACGCTTTCCAGCCCCGATGCCGCCATCACTTCGGGCAGGCGGATGATTGCGCTGCCGGGGGTTCCGGACACCACCGGACGCTTGGCCGCAGGCGCACTGGCACAGGCCGCCACCAGCAACGCCAGCGCGCATCCCGCCAACGGACGGAGCAAGGGAGGCCACCGCATCATCATGCGCGAGCGATGCTTGGCCGCGCGCCGCAAGTCAATGCGCAAACCCGATCAGCAGCACTTGGCGAGCGGTGACAAGCGGGCTAGGCGCGGCAGGGAAGTTTTTCTCCCGCTTACAGCAACAGGAACCCATGCCCGTGCCTGAAACCACTGCCCCCCGTTATGATGTTATCGCCATTGGCAATGCGGTCGTCGATGTGATCGCCTCGTGCGAGGAGGAGCTGATCGAGGAGCTCCAGATGAGCCGCGGCGGCATGACCCTGATCGACGAAGCGCGCGCGGATGAGCTCTACGAAGCGATGCCGCCCGCGCGCGAGCTTTCGGGCGGTTCGGCGGCCAACACGCTGGCAGGGCTGGCGACGCTGGGCCTGCAATGCGCGTTTATCGGGCAGGTCGCCGATGATCAGCTCGGCAAGGTGTTCCGCCACGATATGCGCGCCACCGGCATTGATTTCGATACGCCGGCACGGGACGGCGAACCGGCGACGGGCCGCGTGCTCATTTTCGTGACGCCCGATGGCGAGCGCACGATGAACACCTTCCTTGGTGCAGGCCAGTATCTGCCCGCCTCGGCATTGGACGAGGAGCTGATCGCCAGCGCGGGCATCCTCTATCTCGAAGGCTATCTCTGGGATCCCGAAGAGCCGCGCAGCGCCATGCGCCGCGCGATCGAAGTCGCGCGTGATGCGGGGCGCAAGGTCGCGTTCACCGCGTCCGAAAGCTTCGTGATCGAGCGTCACCGCGATGATTTCTGCCAGATGCTGGATGACGGCGTGATCGACATCCTGTTCGTCAACGAAAGCGAGCTGGCCACCCTGACGGGCGAGGAGGATTTCGAGGCGGGCCTTGCCTGGCTGACGGACAAGGTGCCGGTGCTGGTCGCGACCCGCAGCGAAAAGGGCGCGGTCGCGATTGCGCATGGCGAGCGCGCCGATGTGGCCGCCGTGCCGGTGGTGAAAGTGGTGGACACGACCGGCGCGGGCGATCAATTCGCCGCCGGGTTCCTGTCGGGCTATGCGCGCGGCGAGCCGCTGACCCGCTGCCTCAAGCGCGGCGCAATTTGCGCATCCGAAGTGATCTCGCACTACGGCCCGCGCCCAGAGGCCGATATGCACGCACTGATGGCCGAGCGGTTGTAGGTGCTCGCAGCTCCCTTCCCCTTGGGGAAGGGCAGGGGATGGGGGTTCGGCCATCAGTTATCCAGAAGCCCCCACCCCCAACCCCTGCCCATGGGGAGGGGAGATCATGGGCAATCACTGTTCGGGGCGATAATCCGCACGCCGCAACGTCACCATGTAATCGGCGATTGCCTGCGCCTGCGCAGCTGTCAGCGTGAAATCCATCTGTTCGGGGTAATTATGCGCGTCGGTTAGCCAGCTGGCGAGCGTGGCCTCGGTAAGCCCCTCGCGATTGGCGATGGCGGCAAAGCTGGGCGATTCCGGATTGGGCGAGCGGAACGGCGGCTCTACCGCATGGCACCCGCCGCAGGCCGCTTCGACGAAAGCGGGGGGCTTGGGCGCGGGCTGCCTGGCCGCAGTGGTTTGCGGCGCAGGCGTCTGGCAACCCGTGATAAGCGTTGCAAGCGCGGCGATAAGGGCGAGGCGATGGGTCATATTCGGCTATATCCTCGCAAGTGGTATCGCTTTCCTTGATGGGGATCAATTTCTCGCGCAGCTTACCACACAAAGCCCACCCGGCGACCGCTTTTGGCAAGCGCGCGGGTTAGCGGGAATGGTGGGAGATGGGTGGGGAGCTGCCGTCCGGCGTCATCCCGGCGAAGGCCGGGACCCAGAGCGGCACGCGCTGCACGAAAAGCTTCTGGGCCCCGGCCTTCGCCGGGGTGACGGTTAGGGGGAAATGGGGTCGTTTTGTGAACAGCCGCTTTTTTCCCGCCAAGCGGCAAAGCGGCCGTCTGCGCTGCTTCCTTGCCGCCTGGCGCCTTGATTCTGGTGTCAGCCTTCGCTCGCCGCTTCGCGCGCCGCCTCTCTCCAGCCAATATCGCGGCGGCAAAAGCCGCTGGCAAAGGCGATGCGATCAACCGCTGCGTAGGCGCGGTGCTGGGCCTCGGTAACATTCGCTCCCAATGCGGTGACATTGAGCACCCGCCCGCCGCTTGCCACCAGCGCGCCGTCCCTGATGCCGGTTCCGGCGTGGAACACCTTTGCCCCGTCAGCCTCGGCGTCGTTCAATGCGATCACGCCGCCTTTTTCGGGCGTGCCGGGATAGCCGTTTGCCGCCATCACCACGGTGAGCGCGCATTGATCGCTGAACTGCGCCTCCACGCCTGCCAGATTGCCGAGCGCGCAGGCGAGCATGATCTCCACCAGATCGCTTTCCAGCCGCATCATCAGCACCTGGCATTCGGGATCGCCAAACCGGGCATTGTATTCGATCAGCTTGGGGCCATCGGCTGTCAGCATGAGGCCGGCATAAAGCACCCCGGAATAGGGCATGCCGCCATCGCGCATCGCCTGCACTGTCGGCGCGATGATTTCGGCCATGACGCGCGCCTCCAACTCCGCCGTCAGCACTGGCGCGGGCGAATAGGCGCCCATGCCGCCGGTGTTGGGGCCGGTATCGCCATCGCCCACGCGCTTGTGATCCTGCGCCGAGCCGAAGGGGATGATGGTGCGCCCGTCGGTGAGCGCGAAGAAACTCGCTTCCTCGCCCGCCATGAATTCCTCGATCACCACTTCCGCGCCCGCCTCGCCGAAAGCGCCGCCGAACATGTCGGCCAGCGCGGCTTCGGCTTCGGCGAGGGTGGCGGCGATCACCACGCCCTTGCCCGCTGCGAGGCCATCGGCTTTCAGCACGTATGGCGCGGCAAAGCGGGTGAGCGCGGCGCGCGCGTCTTCGAGCGAAGCGGTGCGGACATAGCCCGCCGTCGGGATGCCCGCGCGCGCGCACAGATCCTTGGTGAAGCCTTTTGATCCTTCGAGCTGTGCTGCCGCCTGCGACGGGCCGAACACCGCGAGCCCTGCCAGCCGCAAACTGTCCGACAGGCCATCCACCAGCGGCGCTTCCGGCCCGATCACCACAAGGCCCACCGCGTTTTCCGCGCAGAACCGGATCACCGCATCGTGATCCTTCACGCCCAGGGGCACGCATTTGGCGATCTCGGCGATCCCCGGATTGCCGGGGGCTGCGAACAATTGATCGGTCAGCGGGGATTGCACCAGCTTCCACGCCAGCGCATGTTCGCGCCCACCCGAACCCAAGAGCAGGATATTCATGGCCCCTCCGCCCAACTTCGATGACACCGCCGGGCTGGTAGCGAAGAGCGCGCCGGGCGACAATGCGCAAGCCCTCTCGATCACCGAAATCTCGCAGCTTCTGAAGCGCACGGTCGAGGAGCGGTTTGGCTATGTCCGGCTGCGCGGGGAACTTTCGGGCGTGAAGCGGGCGGCGTCAGGGCATTTCTACTGCGCATTGAAGGATGAAGGCGCGGTGATTGATGGCGTGATGTGGAAGGGCAACGCGCAGCGGCTGAACTTTCGCGCAGAAGACGGGCTGGAGGTGATCGCCACCGGCAAGCTGACGACTTATCCCGGCCGTTCGAAATACCAGATCGTGATTGATCGGATGGAGTTGGCGGGCGAGGGCGCGCTGCTGGCGCTGCTTGAAAAGACCCGCGCAAGGCTCGCCGCCGAGGGTCTGTTTGCGCCCGAACGCAAGCGCGCCCTGCCCTTCCTGCCGCGCGTGATCGGGGTGGTGACTTCGCCGACGGGCGCGGTGATCCGTGATATTCTGCACCGGCTGGCGGACCGGTTCCCGTCGCACGTCTTGGTCTGGCCGGTGCTGGTGCAGGGGCAGGGCGCGGCCGAGCAGGTCGCCGCCGCGGTGCGCGGTTTTTCCGCGCTTCAGCCGGGCGGGCCAGTGCCCCGGCCTGATCTCGTGATCGTGGCGCGCGGGGGCGGCTCGATCGAGGATTTGTGGAGCTTTAACGAAGAAGCGGTGGTGCGCGCGATTGCCGAATGCTCCATCCCGGTGATCAGCGCAGTCGGCCACGAGACCGACACCACGCTTGCCGATTATGCCGCCGATCGCCGCGCGCCCACGCCCACAGCGGCTGCCGAAATGGCGGTGCCGGTGCGCGCTGATCTCGCCTTTACCCTCACCGATCTCGGCGCGCGCCAGCGCCGCGCGGTGTGGCGTCCGGTGGAACTGGGGCGTGAACGGCTCGAAGCGCGCGCGCGGCTGCTCCCCCGGCCCGAAACCCTGCTGCAAGCCCAGAGCCAGCGGCTTGATGATCTGGCAGAGCGCTTGCGGCGCGGGTTGACGGCGCGCGCCGGGCTGGGGCGCGAGGCGCTGGCGGGCGCGGCGGGCAGGCTCACGCCTGCGCTGCTCGCCCGCCGCCACAGCGAGGCGCGGCTGCGGCTGGAGCGTGCGGGCCTTGCGCCCCAGCTGATCGCGCGGCCGCATGCGCTGGCGAGCGAGCGGCTCGCGCGCGCGCGGCTGACGCCTGCGCTGGTCGAACGCCCGCTCGGCCATGCGCAGCAGCGGCTCGATGCATTGGCGCGGCTGGCAGAGCAATTGCACCCGAAAAAGCCGTTGCAGCGCGGCTTTGCCCTGATCCTTGATGCATCCGGTCAGCCTGTCACCACCCGTGCGGCGGCGGCCAGGCAGGCGCAGCTTACCGCTGAATTTGCCGATGGCCAGATTGCGCTGTCCCCCATCGTGGCCAGCCCGCCCCCTGCGCCGCGCCCCGCCGCCAAGCCCGGCCCCAGGCCCGGCCCAAGGCCCGCCAAGCCGCCTGCCAGTCCACAAGATGATTTGTTCGGCTAGCCTGCTGGTGCTATCATCCTGTCCATGTTGATGTCCGGTTCTGACAAGGCGGCCAAGCTTTACTATGGCCCTTCGAGTTTTCGTGTCCTGCGCCCGGGGCGCTATGTGCTGTGCGCGGTCACGGGCGAGGCGATCGAGCTTGAGGAATTGCGCTATTGGAGCGCCGAGCGGCAGGAGGCCTATGCCTCGTGCGAGGTCGCGACCCAGCGCCTGTTGGGGCTGGACGCGTTGCCGGGGCGGTGAAGGGCTGGGGCGGTAGGGCGCTCGCTGCGGCGCTTGTGCTGGCCGTTGCCGCTGCGCCTGCGCAAGCCTCGCTCAATCTCGCCGGGCACCTTACGCAAGGCGGCTTTATCCGGGGGCAATTGCCGCCCGGCACCCGCGCGGTGCAGCTGGGCGAAACCCCGCTGGCGGTGGCGGGCGACGGGCGCTTTTTCGCAGGTTTTGATCGCGATAGCGCGCCGAGCCTCATCTTGCGTATCATCCACGGCGATGGCCGCGAGGAAGCGCGCGATCTGGCGATTGCGCCGCGCAGCTGGAATATCCAGCGCATCAATCTGCCGCTGACGGGCAGCGTGCCCGCAGCCGATTTCTGGGAGCGCCGCAAGCCCGAGCTTGATCTCATCGCCGCCGCCCGCAGCCGCAGCACGCCTGCGCGCGGCTGGCAGCAGGATTTCATCTGGCCGGTCAAAGGGCGCATTTCCGGCCTGTTCGGGCGTCAGCGCATCTATCGCGGCGAGCCGGCGAGCTTTCACACCGGGCTGGATATTGCGCCGGGCGCCGGCACGCCCTTTGCCGCGCCGGCGGATGGCGTGGTGGTGCTGGCGAGGAGCGGTTTCAGCCTTGAGGGCAGCCTCATCATCCTTGATCACGGCGCCGGGCTCAACAGTGCTTTCCTGCACGCCTCGCAGATACTTGTCAGCGAAGGGGAAAGCGTGCGGCAGGGCCAGATCATCGGCCACGTCGGGGCGAGCGGACGGGCTACGGGGCCGCATCTCCACTGGAGCCTCAAATGGCGCGAGGCGCGGCTGGATCCGCTGCTGTTCACCGGGCCGATGGACTAGGCATGCGCAGCAAACGCCGATTGCTTGCGGCGCTCGCCGTCGCCCTGATGTGCGCGCCGGGCACCTGGCTGCGCAGCGCGCCGCCCACTGCGCCCGCGGCCGATCTGGCTGCCATCCGGATTGCCGATCCGCGCGCAACCGGGGTGCCGGGCTGGCAGCTGGCCGGGGTGTGGCATCTGGTGTCGTCCGATTCGCAATTCGGCGGCTTTTCAGCGTTGCTCGATCGCGGCGAGGCAGGCTTTACGGCTTTTTCCGACCGGGGCTGGCGGCTTGATTTTGCATCGCCCGAAGGCCCGGCGCGGCCACCCCGGCTGGTGCGGATGTTCCCCGATCAGGGGCTCCAACACCGCTTTTTCGATCTCGAAGCTGCGGTGCGCGATCCGGCCAGCGGCACTTTCTGGGTTGCATCGGAAAATGATCACGCGATCCATCGCTTTGCCGCCGATGGCACGCCGCAGGGGCGGCGCGAGCTCAGGGGCAGGGTGCCATGGCTGCGCAATTCCGGGATCGAGGCGATGGTGCGCCTTGGCGACGGGCGGTTCGTGGTGCTGCCCGAAGGCCAGCGCGAAGGCCTGATCTTCCCGCGCGATCCGGTGGAAGGCGGCAAGCCTGCGCGCTTCGCCATCACCGTGCCCGAACCGGGGTATGACATCACCGATGCCGCCGTGCTGCCCGATGGCCGCCTGATGGTGGTGCTGCGCAAGCTGCTGTCACCGCTCAGCGATGGCTGGCCGCCGTTTGCCAGCCTGATTGCCGTGGGTGACATGCCGCAGGCAGGCGGCGATTTCCGGCCCCGCACTGTGCTGCGGCTGGCCGGTGTGGTGCCGCCTGAAAATTACGAAGGCCTTGCCTTGCAGGCCCGCCCCGATGGCCGGATCGCGGTGTGGCTGATTGCCGATGACAATATCTCGGTGTTCCAGCGCACCTTGCTGGCGAAATTCATCTTCACGCCCTGAATGGCCGCGCCGGAGACGCAAAAAAGCGCGGGCAAGGTTGCCCCTGCCCACGCGTCTTTGTCTGAGCGGCCCCGGCGCAGCAGCGCCGCAGCGGCGACAGGTTCAGGCGGCTTGCGCCTGTGCCTTCACCAGCTCGCGCTTCACCTTGAGCGCGCGCGCCGACAGCTTTTCGTCATTGGTCTTGAGCAGCCAGTTATCGAGCCCGCCATTATGCTCCACCGAGCGCAGGCCGTGGGTCGATACGCGGAACTTGAAGCTGCGATCCAGCTTTTCCGAAAGCAGCGTCACGTTCTGCAGGTTGGGCAGAAACACGCGCTTGGTCTTGTTGTTGGCGTGGCTGACATTGTGGCCGGTCATGCGGCCCTTGCCGGTCAGTTCGCAGATGCGCGACATGGTGGATCTCTTCTCGTAAATGGGACAGCTATTGCTGGGAAAGCGGCGCGCATAACGGGGTAAGGGCGAATCGTCAAGCAAGTTGCGCCCTTGCGCCTGCACCGCTAGCGCTGGCGGGCGATGACCCGCTGGCCGCTCCCCCTGCCGATGCAACGCGCTCTTGAAGCAGCGCGCGCCGCCGCGCAAGCGGGCGAAGTGCCGGTGGGCGCGGTAGTGGTGAAAGGCGATGCGGTGATCGCGGCGGCGGGCAATGCCACGCGCCATCCCCCCGATCCCACCGGCCATGCCGAACTCAGGGCGATTCGCATGGCCGCAGCAGCGCTCGGCGATGAACGCCTGACCGGCTGCGATCTTTACGTCACGCTGGAACCTTGCGCGATGTGTGCGGGCGCGATTGCCCATGCCCGGATTGCGCGGCTGTATTACGCCGCCAGCGATCCCAAGGGCGGCGCGGTGGAGCACGGCGCGCGGGTATTCGATCAGCCGCAATGCCTGCACCGCCCCGAAATCTATGCCGGCATGGGCGAGGCCGAGGCCGCCGCACTGCTGCGCGGGTTTTTCAGAGAGCGGCGGTAAGGGCAGGCGCGGCCTGTGTGCCGCGCCCATCGCAGCGCAAAAAAACAAAAATCGCTGCGAAAACTTGGCCATGCAATCCATACGCATTATTACATAAGACCTGACGATTTCGGGTTATAATGCAGCAGATAAAAAAACACTGGCTCCAACCCGGAACTACTTTTTAGCTAAACTGTTTGGATAGTTTAGGTTTTTATGGCATATTGAAAATGCGAGGCGGCTAATGTGCCGTTTTGCAGACTGTCGCGCGGCTTGCTCTAGGGATCTAGTTGGAGGCGTTGGCATTGGCCCTGGGAGGGGAAAATGCTTCAATATTTTGTCAGCCTATTTTTTGCTGCTGTTGGTATCGTCACGGTTTTTACAATTGTCGATTCCTGGAAAAAAGCGTCAAGACTATTCCGTTCACTCATGCGCGAGCGTGAGATTTTGGGTCAAACCTGGCCTGAAGTCACAAACGGCTCTTCGCCGCAATCCTCCCGCAAGCTGCTGCGCCTTTACATCCCGCGCCAGATTTTGGCGGGCGCTGTGCCCTTTGCGCCCCAGGTTCGCGCGGTGCATCGGGCCGGGCGGAAGCGGGCCGAGTAGCACAGGCGGATTTCTTCGAGCCAGCCGCGCGCGTTCAGCTTGACCCCGATGGCGCTGGGCGGCCAGCCGGGGTTTTCGGCGGCAAAGGCGCTGCGGATCGCCCCTGCGGTGAGCACGTCCTCGCGGCTCAACCGGTCGTAATCGGGGATTTGCAGCGATTGCCACAGGATGCGGGTGACGCCGAGATATGTCCCGGGCCGCTGGGTCATGCAGGCGCCATGCTTGGCCCATTGGCGGGCAACAAGGCGGGCAGAAGGCATCATGCACAAGGCGCCGCGCACCTCGGCGGGCGTCAGGGTGCCGCCTGGCGCGCACCACTGCGGCCAGCTTTGCCCGCTTTCAGGCCACAGCCCGTGCACCACCAGCCCGAAACTGCCTGCATCGCCTGCGCATTGGAAGGCATGGGCGCGTGCGCCTTCGCGGGATTTGCAGAACTCCGGGCTCCACGACAGCGCCAATGTGTAGCCGGTAACCGGCAGCACCCGGCGCGGGGCGTCGGGCGCGATGGCGGGCACGCTGGTGACTTGCGGCGGGCGGCACTGGAACGCCTGCGCTCCGGCAGCGGCGGGCAAAACCAGCGCGAGCGCGGCAGCAAGTCTATTCAAAGACCGCAGGATCCACCTCCCGCGCAGCGGTGAACCAGTCCTGGCTGGCAGGCAGGAACAGCATCACCACGCCCAGCACGGCAAAGGCAAAGCTGACCAGCGGCCCGGTCTCCCCGCTGCCGCCGCCCAGCAGCGTGGCCGCGCTGGCGAGCGCTGCGGGGGTTTTGAGCAGCGTCATGCCGCTCACCAGCCAGCGGGCAAAGGGCGCGGCGATCAGCCACACCATCGCCAGCGGGATCAGCGCAATCGACAGCCACGACGACAGCCAGATAATCACCCGGTCGCGGTCCCACGGAAAATAGGGATATTCCACCTGCAGCCGCGTTTCGGTGAGGCCAAGATCGGTGATGCCATCCAGAAACGGCACCAGCGCGGCGGTGAGAAAGGCAGCGGCAAAGATATTGATCGGCGTGGGGCGCGGCTGCGAGAGCGGGATCATAGGGGTTTGAAGTCGAGGCCAATATCGGCGGCGGGCGCGCTTTGGGTGAGGCGGCCCACCGAGACGTAATCGACACCGCTCGCTGCCTTGGCTGCGATGGTATCGAGGTTGACCCCGCCGCTCGCTTCGGTCGGCACGCGGCCTGCCACCATCCGCACCGCTTCGGCGAGCGTGCCTGCGTCCATATTGTCGAGCAGCAGGTGATGCGCGCCTGCGCTGAGCGCGGGTTCGATCTGGTCGAGCGTGTCCACCTCGCAGATGATGCGGGTCACGCCGGCCTGCGCTGCGCGCCGCACCGCCTCGCCGACGCTGCCGGCCACCGCGACGTGATTATCCTTGATCATCGCGGCATCCCACAATCCCATGCGATGGTTCTGCGCGCCGCCCTGCCGGGTGGCGTATTTTTCGAGAACGCGCAGGCCGGGGATGGTCTTGCGGGTATCAAGCAGCGTGCATGACGGATTGCCCCCGGCTGCGCGCATCGCGGTGACATAGGCGTGGGTCAGCGTAGCGATGCCCGAAAGGTGCTGCACGGTGTTAAGGGCGCTGCGTTCCGCCGTCAGCAAGGCGCGCGCCCGCCCTTCGATCCGCATCAGATCAGTGCCTGCGGGCACCAGATCGCCATCATGGACAAGGGTTTCGATGGTGCAAGCGGGATCGAGATGGCGGAAGAATGCTTCGCCCAGCGGCAGGCCTGCCACCACAATGGCATCGCGGCTGTCCATCACGCCCGAAAAGCGCGCATCTGCCGGGATCACGCTTTCGCTGGTAACATCGCGCCCGCCGCCGGGCAGGCCCTCTCCCAGGTCTTCGGCCAGGGTTTCGCGGATGAATTTGGCAAGGTCAAAGCCGGTGAGGGTGAAGGTTGTCATAAGCATATACCATAATCGGACCCGCAGGGTCCGCAAGCGCGACCGCGCGCCCGCAGGTGCCCGTAGCGTAGCGAAGGAACAGCACCGAGGATGAGCGCGCGGAGGCGCGCTCACCACCATCAATGCACAAACCGCGCCACCACATCGCGATAGCTGCGCGACACCTTCACCTCAGCCCCGCTCTCCAGCACCAGAAAGCATTCGCCGTTGGTGTGCGGTTTGACCTGCCGCACCAGATCGAGATTGACGATGGTTGAGCGGTGGACGCGCTGGAACTTGCGCGGATCAAGGCGGCGTTCCAGATCCTTCATCGTCTCGCGCAGCACCAGTGAATTGTCGCCGGTGGAGATGATCATGTAATCGCCTGCCGCCTCGATATGTTCGATGGTGTCCACCTCGACGCGGAAAATCTGCCCGCGATCCTTCACATTGATAAGCTTTTCAAAGCGATCAGCCGTGTCGGCAGGCGCAGCGGTGGTTTCGGCAAGGTCAGCTGCCAGATCGGGCGCAACCTCGGCCAGTACATCGCGCAATTGTTCGGCATCTTCTGCCGATTTCTTTTCCGCCAGCCGCTGGCGCACGCGTTCGATGGTGTCGGCGAGTTTCTGTTCGTCCACCGGCTTCATCAGGTAATTGACCGCATTGGCTTCAAACGCGCGGATCGCGTGTTCTTCATAGGCGGTGACGAACACGAACAGCGGCGGTTCGATATCCATCACGCCCTTGACCACAGAAAACCCGTCAAACCCCGGCATCTGGATGTCGAGGAAGACGAGATCGGGCTTTTCGGTCTTGATCTTGCGGATGGCTTCGCGCCCGTTGGCGCAGGTGTCGATGATTTCGACATCCTCGAACGGCGCAAGGCGCAGCGCGAGGCCCTGAATGGCGAGTTTCTCGTCATCGACGAGGATGGTGCGAATGGGCATGTGACTTACGATCCCGTGGAGCGCTGGGGATTGAGGGGAATGACCCGTGCCGGCTCAGCGCTGGAAGCGCGGGACGGGGTGGCCGCTGGTGCGGGGGGTGCGGCGGCTGCAAGTTCAGTGGCGGGCGCGGCGGCCCGAATATAGGGAATTTCGATGAGCACGGTGAACCCGCCGCTTGGCTCGGAGCGGGTTTCGAACAGCTGGGCATCGCCATAGGCCTGCGCCAGCCGGTTGCGGATATTGGCAAGGCCCACGCCGGTCGATACCGGGCGGCCCGGCGCGCTTGCCGCGCGCAAGTGATCAATATCGCCTTGATCGAGCCGCAGCGGTTCTTCCGCCCCCGGCCCGGTATCCTCGATGGTGATGCGCAGCCGTTCGCCCAGCACCCGCGCGGTGAGCGAGATGCGCGCGCCTTCTTCCTGCGGGGTGACGGCATATTTGATCGCGTTTTCGACCAGCGGTTGCAGCAGCATCGAAGGCAGCTGCGCGAGCAAGGCGGCATCCTCGATCTCGAAATGCGTACGCAGCCGTTCTTCAAAGCGCATGCGTTCAATATCGAGATAAAGCTGCAAGGTCTCGATTTCCTGCGCGAGGCTGACCTGGCTGCCCGGTTCGGTAATCAGGGTGTGGCGCAGAAACCCCGAAAGCCGGGTGAGCATCGCATTGGCAGGCTCGGTCTGTTTCAACAGCACCAGCGTGCTGATCGAATTCAGCGTGTTGAACAGGAAATGCGGATTGAGCTGATAGCGCAGCATCGCCAACTGGGCAGCGGTGGTTTGCGCTTCCAATCGTTCGAGCCGATCCGCCTGTTCTTCGACGGTGAGGAAGTAATTGATCGCGTAATAGAGCGCGCTCCACCCGCCCAGCAGCGTAAGCGGAAACAGGATCAGCGCGATGAACCGCTGGGCAAAGGTGATTTCGCCGGTGTTGGGATAATAGATCCCCTGCACCCAGGCATCAATCGAGGCATGGCAGATCACCGCCACGATCAGCGCCAGCGTGGTGACCCCCCAGGTGACGAGCGGGCGGCGGCGGATCAGCTGGCGATAGATCACCGACAGGATGCAGCTGATCGAAAAGCCGGTGATCGTCGTCAGCAGGATCAGCACCAGCACGCTGGGCGGCTGGCCGCTGACAATCTGCGATGCGCCGCGCAGCACGAATGCGCCCCCCAGCCCGCCAGCTGGAGGTTCCAGAACGCTCTGTTCTTGCTCGCAAAGAACGGCGCGGGCTGGATTGCAAGCACTGCCATAGGGCGTCAGCCTAGCCGATTTCCTGCGCCCCTGCACCGCCTTTCGCGCGCAGGCCAAGGCAGGAGCCCGCGTGTGAGCCACGATTCGCCGCAGATGGGCAGCCGGTCACAGGCCTTGGGCAGGATCAATCTCGCGCCGGAAATGCTGCGACCAGTCGGCGCGGCCTTCGCGTGCCAGGGCATCGGCAATCAGCGGAAGTTCCGCCGCGATGGCGCGCGCCCGCTTGGGCCAGCGATCATGGGTTGGCATGGGCAGCAAACTGGCCGTGTGGCGCGGGCCCCATTCCTCCATGAAACGCACGGCGGCGGCGGGCTCGTATCCGGCATTGGCAAGCAGCCAGGGGATCAGCCGGTCAGCCTCACGCTCGGTCCGCCTCACCTTGGCCCAGCCGCGCCCGTTGCGATCCAGCCATGCCGTGTGGCCCAGCAGATTATGCGCCAGTTCATGCGCCACCAGGGCTGCAAACATCGCATCATCATAGGCAAAGGCGGGAAATTCCATCCCGATCACCACCCGCGCCCCATCAGCCACCGCCGCTGTGCCTTCGCCCATCAGTTCAAACCGCGTGGCGCATACCTCCACCGGCTGGGTGCGCGCTGCGGTGCCATCGGCAAAGCCGATCTCGATCCCGGCGTGCTCGGTCAGCAGGGCATCAATGTGATCATGCGCGCGCGCCACGCGCTGCCAGTCCATCCGCTTGTCACGCGGCCACGCATTCGGATCAAACCGCCCCAGCCGGACAATCTCGCGGTTGCGGACAAATTCGCCGGCGAGCGCTGCGGGCGAACCCTTGGCCGCGGTCTGCACCGCGAAATCGCCTGTGAGATCCAGCGCGGCGCGCGCGATATCGGGGCGGCCATAGCTCGCCAGATCCTGCAATTGCAGCCCGATCGACGGGATCACCCGGTTGCAGAACCCCGCATTGCCGCGCACCAGCTGCCAGCCAATATCCTGCAAGCGCTGATCATGATCCTGAAAGCGGCCAATCGCCGCGCGTTCGGCGGCAAGGTCGATGCCTGGCGGAAGGGCGGCAGGCGCCGCACCAAGCGGCCCGCCAAGCAGCCCAAGCAGCGGAGCGATGCAGGCGGCGGTCGCCTTCAGCCGGAACGGGATGTGCAGGGCTGCACGGCGCATCGAGAGATTAACTCTCACCGCCTTCTGCAAGCGCCGCCTGCAAGGCATCAAACCCGACAGCCCCGCCAATCGGTTTCTTGCCCGCAATCCACGCAGGCGTGCCGGAAAAGCCCATCGCGCGGGCCAGTTCGCCGTTGCGGGCGAGCTCCACCGTGACGGCTTGCGAGGCGCCATCAGCCTTGGCGCGGGCCATATCGAGCCCCGCCGCACGCGCAGCCGCATCAGGATCGCGCATCCGGAACATCGCTTCGTGGAAGGCGCGGTATTTGCCCTGCATCGCGGCGGCCAGCGCCATGCGCGAGGCGACATCGCTGCCTTCGAAGATCGGCCATTCGCGGATCACCACTTTCAGGTCGGGATCAGCCGCCACCAGCTTCTGCACATCCTCAAGGCTTTTTTCGCAATAGGGGCAGTTATAATCGGTGAATTCGACCAGCACCCGCTTGCCCTGCGGATTGCCGAGCACTGCGCCGGGAAAGGGCACGAACACCGCGTCATCAATATCGGCAAGGCGTTTTTCGGCTTCCTGCGCCTCGTAGGCGGAAACCATCTGCGGCAGCAGATCAGGATTGGCGAGCAGGAAGGTGCGGGTGCGGTTGTCGGCCAGCCCCGCATAGGACCAGATCGCCGCCCCTAGAAAACCAAAGGTCAGCGCGAGCGCGGCTGTCAACAGGGTGTGGCGCAGCGCCGGGGGCGAAGAGGACGAGGTTTCAGTCATGCGGCAATGGCCCTAGCGCTGTTTGCGCACGCGTTCCAGTTCGGCGCGCGCCTGCAGGCTCACATCCTGCGCGCGCAGCCAGTCGGGCGAGCCATAGGGCAGTTCGGCTTCGGCGGCTTGTGCATTGCGCAGGGCTTCGGGATAGCGGCGGTTCATCACCTGCTGTTCGGCGCTGGCCAGCCGCGCGCGGGGAATATCGCCGCGTTCGGCATAGACCACGCCCAATTGGTACCAGGCAAAGGGATTGTAGCGATCGCGCGATACGGCAGCCCGCAGCACGCGTTCGGCCTCGTCATGAAAGCCGCTGTCTTCGGTCGCGATCAGCGCATGGCCATAGACCGATGCGATCAGCGGGTGATTGCGGGTGAGTTCGGTGGCGCGCTGCAACGGTGCGAGCGCATCGCGCGGGCGGCCTGATTCAAGCAGCACCTGCCCTTTGAGTTCGAGGAAATAGGGATTATCCGGCTCACGCGCGATCAGCGCTTCCACTTCGGCGAGCGCTTTGTCGATCTGCGCGTCCTTGTGATAGGCATAGGCCCGCGCATAACGCGCAGCGATGGTGGTGTCGCTGACCGGAAAATAGGTGAGCGTGCGGCGCGGTTCGGCGAGATAGCCGTAAAGCTTGGCGCGCACCCTGATGAACCGTTCCTGCAAGGCGGCATCATCGGGCGCATCCCATGCCGCGTCCTTTTCCAGCAGATCGCGCAGGATCTCGATCCGATCACCCGTCAGCGGGTGGGTGCGCATGTAGCCTGCTTCTTGTGACTGGCTGAAACCACGACGGATTTCATTGCTGCGCAGGCGTTCGAAGAATTTGATCATGCCGCGCCCGGAAATCCCTGCGCCCGACAAATAGCGCGCGCCTGCCAGATCGGTGGCGGCTTCCTGATCGCGGTTGAAGGCCAGAAAACTGCCCATCGCTGCGGTCTGCCCGGCCAGCACTGCGCCCAGCGCTGCTTCGGGCGCACCGGCCAGCGCGGCGCCGACGCCGATCAGCAGCGACAGGATGCTGATGCCGGTGGCCGATTTGGAGCGTTCTTCAAACCGGCTGACATGGCCTGCGGTGATATGGCCGATTTCGTGCGCGACCACGCCTTGCACTTCGTTGGCGGTATCAGCCGCGTTGAGCAGGCCCGAATGGACAAACACCATCTGCCCGCCGGCAACAAAGGCGTTGATCGACCCGTCGTTGATCAGCACCATATCAAGATTGCCCGCTTCGAGTTCGGATGCTTCAACCAGCGGGGCGGCGAGATCGATCAGGAATTGTTCGGTTTCCGCATCGCGCAGGATTGATTGGGCCGCGATGGGCTGCACCGCCAGCGTGGCCGCCGCCAGCACCGCAAGGGCGCGGGCGAGCAGGCGGATCGGGGCAGGCGGGCGGGGGTTGCGCATGGTGCCCCTGCCTTACAGGGTTTCGCCCTGAACGGAAACTGAAGCGTGAAGCGCGCCTAGCCGACGAGCTTTCTGGCGGCGCGTTCGATCTGGGCCACTTCCTCAGGCAATTCGCCAAGGATTTCGACGCAGCCCACCTCGTCGCGGCGCACCAGCACCAGCGCAAATTCCGGGCCGCCGCCATCAAGCGCTTCGAGCGTGATCGCTTCGAGCGCGCGCAGCGCCTGCGCCAGCGCTTCGCGCACCGCGCCTTCGTGCTCCACATCCTTGCCCGCTTCGCCGCGGCGCAGGCGGCGTTCGGCCTTGACGACCGCTTTCAGACCGCCGTCGAATTCATCCAGAAAGCGCTCCAATGTGCCGCGTTCCAGCGTGAGGCGATGCGCGTGGCTGAGCACGGCGGCATATTCGGTCAGGCGGGTCTTGTCGTAATCCGGGCCGAACACCAGCTTGACGATCGGGGTCATCGGCGCGCGGTCCTGCACGGCGATCCCGGCTTCGGCGATCAGTTCGGCATAATCTTCCGGAGCCTCGGCTGCCGCGAGCGAGAAATCATAGGCGCGGCTGACCGCGGCATAAAGCGCCGAGCGGCTGCGATCCTCGGTGGTGTGGGCGGCATGGGCCAGTTCGCGCGCGGCGGCGAGGTAATCATACAGATTGGCATCATCGGTGACGAGATCATCACCGCGCGCCGCATCGGCAAAACCCGCAGCGGTGGGCAGATAGGCGACTGCGCTATCGTGCTCATCCTCGTGCCCGTGCTGGGCTTCATGCTCAGCGGCGTCGGCGACGTCGTCGGCATCGCCGAATTCGTGATCATCCACCGCGGCAAGGGTGAATTGCGCGGGGTCGATCGCCTTCTTGACGGGCGCTTCGATATAATCGGCGAGCGAGGCAAAGCTGTAGGAGACACTGTCATCCTCGCCCTCGTCCTCATCCTCGTCGTCGTAATCATCATCGAGCGCATACTGGGCGAAATCGGGCTCGGCAAAGGTCGGGCTGCCGAATTGCGGCAGGGGGAGATCATCGTCCTGATCACCCGCGTCGCCGGTGGCAAGGCCGAGCGCGGCAATATTGCCATAATCACCAGCCGCATCATCGCGCCGTTCGGCAGCAGGCAAATCAGCCCAGGTCGTCAGCGCATCGGGCGCGCGGCGCAGCGCGGGCACGGCCTCATCATCATCATCATCATCGTCGTCCGCGTCCGCCGGATCGACCAGATCGAGCGCCTGATCAATCTCCAGCAGCAATTCATCGGCTGCGACCTGATCGGGAATTTCCTTCCAGTTGATCACCCCGCACAGGAAATCAATGGTTTCGCCATCGCTCGAATAGGGCAGCAGAATCCCGCGATACAATGTCGAGGTGCCGCGCTGGCTGACGAATTCGGCCTCGAACCCGATGGGCGCATGATTGGCGAGGATTTGCAGATAGTGATCGGTGATGCGCGACAACAGCGAGCGCGGCGGCACGTCCGAAAGGCGGGTAATCGGGCCAGCCGCCCCGCATTCGGCGGCCAGCTTTTGCCCGAGAAAGCGCACTGCCGGATCTTCGATCCCGGCGGTGAAATCAATCAGCACGCTGTAGGGGCCGAAATCGGGCAGGCCTGCCGGATCCAGTTCTGCGATCAGGGGGAAAGCGCGGTCTTCCAGCTGGCTTGCCCAGTGGTTGTAGGCGCGCACCTGCATCCGGCGTTCGTCCTGGCCGATGGCATAGTGCGGCAAACTGTCATCCGCAGCGCGCGCAGCACCGCTGGCCGGGCCTGCATCATGATCAGGCGTATCGTCCAGGCTGGCAACATCGCCCGGCTCGCTCGAACCGAAAGTGCCTCGCAAAGTGTCCATGGCCGCTGGTCGCCCTTTTTTCAAATCTCGGGGGCAATGTGGCGCGGTGTGGTAAACATTGGGTTAAGCCGCCGGAAAACTCCTGCCATGTCGCGGCAATGTCACAGGAAATAGCGCATCTTGATGGTGAGGCGCTGGGCCTCCTCGCCCTGATCGAACACGGCATCGCGAAACTTGGGCGGGGACATGCGCACCGGCGCATCGCGCGAAAAGCCATAGCCTTCCTTGGGCATCATGCCCACGGCGCGATCCGCTTTGCCGTTGTTGTTTTCATCATGCAGCAGCGCGATGGCATAGCGCCCCGGCTTTACCCCGGTGAAGCGGATTTCGATTTTGGCGCCCGCTGGCACCACCACGCGGTGCGATTCGGGATCCTTGCTGCATTTGGGGAATACATCCGCGCGCGCTGTCATGCAGGCTCGCACCACGCCTTTGGTGCTGCGCATATCCGTAACGGTGACGATCACCTCGCCTGCGCTTGCCGGAGCCGCGCTGGCAGCACCCGCCAGCCCGAGCGCGGCAAGCGCCGCCCATCTCATTCTGCCGGTACGCCGCCGGGTGCTGGCGGTTGGCGGTGCCCTGACGCTGCGACGATCCGGCGCGAGAGGCCCTTGTCGGTGCCACACAGCTTGTCCCACAAGCGGAAATATAGTGCATAATTGCATTGGTAATCCTCGTGGTGCCGCTCGTGATGGCTGGCGGTTATCAGCCATGCGCCCAACCGGGAATGAACCAGCCAGCGCGGGAACATCTCCCAGCCCATGTGATTGGTCACGCCCATGATGGTGGCAATCGTCAGCACCGTCGCCAGCGCCGAGACATGGATCGGCACCACAAACACCATCAGCGGCACAAGGATCGCCCCGCTCACCGCCTCGATCGGGTGAAAGCTCATCGCGGTCCACGCTGTCGGCGGGCGGCTGTGGTGGTGCACTGCATGGGCCAGCCGGAACAGGCGCGGGCGATGCATCGCGCGGTGGCTCCAGTAAAACCAGGTGTCCTGTGCAAACAGATAGATCAGCACTGAAACCGGCCAGTACCACGCCGGCAAGGCATCCCATTCCAGCGCAATCTGCGTCCAGCCGAGCTTGCGCCAGCCCCACAGCACAATGCCCGCAGGCACGCCGTAGATCGCCGCCGACAGCAGCGACCAGCGGATTTCCTTGGCGATCTGCGCGCGCCTGCCCGCATACAGCCCCGGCCGCTGCCGGTTGGTCAGCACGGCGAACAGCCCGCTTGTGAGCAGATAGCGCAGTGCAACGATCAGGGTAACGGCAAGTCCGGCGACCAGCAGCGCCAGCGGAATGGGCCAATCAGAAGGGATCATGGCGCGCACCATGGCGCAATTTTGGCGCAGGCGACAGTGCGCAATTCATGCGCTGCATCAATCGCGCGCGGTGCACAGCGGATCAAGCACCGCCGTGTGCCGCCGCATCGCGATCCGCGCGAGCTGTTCGACGGCAATCTTGCGCCGCGCTGCTGCCAGCGGAGCGAGCGCTGCCGGGCGCAGGATTTCCCCGTCATAGCCATCCGCCACAATCACCCCGCACACCTCGGGGCGGAAGGCAGCGCTTTCCAGCGGCGCGCGGTCGATCCCGGGCGGCAGGCCCCAGAAAAACCGGTCGCAATGATCGAGATAATCGGCCCATTTGGCATCGCCCAGCAAATCGCCGCGCGCCACCTTGATCTCGACAATCACCACCTGCCCGCGCGCATCTATCCCCATCAGATCGGCCCGCCGACCGCCCCGCAAGGGCACTTCGGCAAGGCACCAGATATCGTTGCGGGCAAACAGGCGCGCGATGCCGCGCGCCACTTCGGCTGCGGTCGGCGGCGAATCGGACGCAGGATAGGCGGGCTGAACCATCAGCCGCACATGGAACAAAAACCGAACACGGGTCAAGTCCGCCGGGCATTCAGGCGGTAGCGGCCGAAGGTGCCTCGTTGCTGGCAGTGGCGGTCAGCATGGCAAGCAGGCTGCGCTGCGCGGCATCCACCTCGCGCCACAGCGCCAGCGCCGGGATGCGCGTCTCGATGCCCCGGCTCTCCAGCACATCAAGCGCCGCCATGCCCGAATGCAGCATGGCCGTGATATCCTCCACGCTCTGCCAGGCGAGTTCGCACTGCCAGTCATTGGCGGCGGCGAGCACGCCGATCAGATCATCCGGCTCGGCCGCGGTGCGCGCGTCGCCCAGTTGGGCCAGCCTCGCAAGCCGCGCGGTATGGGTGCCGATCGCGTGCCAGCGCGCCATCATCGTGTCGACCGGATGACGCGCCGCAAAAGCGGTCTGGCGAAGGGTTCGCATGTCATCAGGAGGAAGCGCAGACATGCCATCACGCTAGGGCGCGCGCCTTGAAGAATGGTTAAAGCGCCATTGCCGGTGAGCGCGGGTGACCTGTTGCCACCCAGCGCGCAAGAATTCGAGGCTAGCGCAGCCGCCGCAGGCTTGCTAAGCGCCGACGCGCGCGTCACATGGGTGCGCACCGCATGGCACCATGCACCCGTAGCTCAGCTGGATAGAGTGCTGCCCTCCGAAGGCAGAGGTCACAGGTTCGAATCCTGTCGGGTGCGCCAGCTTTTTCGCCGTTTTGCCCAAGGGGTTTTGACCTTTGTGAAACGAGCGTGGCCTCCACGCCTTGATCGACGGATTCTCAGTGGCTCTTGCGCGCTGATTGATTGTGCGTGATGGTGCCTGAACGATATGACTATATTGAACTTTCCTGTTTTGCTTAAAGCAGGCAGGATTGTGGTTGGCGATATCTGAAGTCGAAACTTGCAAACCAACCCCGCCTTGCGTTCGCCTGCCTCCGGCCAGATTGCCGAACGCGAACGCGAACGCGAACGCAAAGCCATGGCCTAAGCCGCCTTACCCGCCGCGCTCAGCGCCTTTTGGGCGCGGGCCGCGGGCACGCTGTGTTAAGCTGGCGCAGGGCTGACCACACCGGCTGGGCAAGCTGATAATTGCTCCCCACACTCAGCGCAGAAGCCTGCCACCCGTCGCTGCTCGGCCCGAATTCGATCGAGGTGCCGTTAAGTCTCACCAGAGCGGTTGCAGGGCGCAGATCGATCACCCGGCTGGCAGGCATATAGGCAGCAGCCGTATCGCTCGCCCCGAGCTGGTCGGACAGGCCGATCACCAGTTCGCATCCCCCCGCCCCGCGCTGGAATGACGAGACCTTGCGCCGCGACCACAGCTTGTAGCTGTTGGTGCCCTGCACTGGCCGCGCTCCCATGAAAAAGCTCAGCTTGCCGCCGCTGGCAAGGCGCGACAGATAGGCCGCGCGGCCGGGCGGCGAGGCTGCGGTCCGCAGCATCTCTGTCTGATTGCCGCCGATGATGTCGGTAAGCTGCGTTGCAAAACCCGGATCGTTCAGCAGGGCGGCCATATCGGGGAGCGCTGCGAGAAATTCGAGATCCACCAGATTGCGGCGCGCCAGTTCCTTGAGCGCGGATTCGAGCGCGGCGGTCGATCCCGATGCGGCGGCAAGCTGGGCCTGGGTCAGATAGATATCGGCAAAGCTCGGATCGGCATCGGCCGCAGCGCGCAACGGGCCGCGGGCCTGTTCATAAGGCAGCATTGCGGCTTCTTTCACCCGCGCCGCTGCAATCTGCCGCAAGGTCGGCTGCAAGCCCTTGAGCTCGGTCTCGGCCTTTCCTGCCGCCTGACTGCCCGGCAGGGATTCCATCACCTGCCGCAGCACCCGCGCCGCATCGACCGGCTGGCTCAACCGGTCGGCATAGAGTTCTGCTGCTTTGAGCGCATAATCCGGCGCATTGCGCCCCGCTGCCCAGCCATCTTCATACAGCCGCGCCGCCTTGCCGATCAGCCCTTCGGCAAGGGCCGCATCGGCTGCGCCGACATCCTGATTGCCCTGTTTCAGCGACTGGATGGTGAAAATCAGCTTTTCCACCGAAGCGCGCGCGCTGGCCGGGGCCTGATCCAGCGCCCGGCTCGCCTGCGCTTCGGCGGCGTCATATTGCTGGAGGCCCATATAGGCCATCGCGACATAATAGCTGGCGCGGTAATCATCGGGGGCAACGCGCAGCGCATCCTGCGCCACGGCCAGCGCCTCGATATAGCGTTCTTCGGACAGCAGCTGCTTTGATGCCTCGACCTGCACATCATTGGCCTGCTGCAAGGCCACCGCCGCGCCGGGCCAGCTTGCCGCAGCCAGCCCGATCGCACAGGCCATGGCCAAGGCCCAGCGGCTGCAATCTGTGGTCGTCATCTCTGGTGCCATCCGCATTACGTGCCTGATCCCGGCAGATTGGTTTGTTGCTGCTCGCGCGCCTGCGCTTCGGCCTGACGGCGCGCTTCCTCGCGCTCGCGTTCCAGCGCGGCAGCGGCTTCTTCCTGACGGCGCAGTTCGACAGCCTGCGCCAGCCGTGGCTCCATGTCACCCAGCGCGCGATCAAGCCGTGCCAGATCCTGGCTGGCCGATGCGCTGTAGCTGGGGGCGGCGCGGACGATCAGGCTGCTGGCCCGCGCGATGAATTCCGCCACACGCGGCAGGATTTCGCCAAAGCCTGCCGCATCATACTTGCCCATGCGGAAGGTATAGCCCGTGCCGGCAATACTATTGGCATCGGCCTGGCGGTTCATCAGCGTTGTGAGGATGCTGAGACCGCCGGCAAGGCCAAATGCGGTGATCCGCGCGGCAACCTCGTTGGCGGTGGTCTGGACAGCGGCGGTCTGGCGGTCGGCGGTGTTGTCGTTGTTGGCAAGCCCGGTGGTCATGGTGGCCCGGTCGCGGCTGTGACGTTCCTCGCATTTGCCGAGCGCATCGGCCCAGGTGCGGGCATCTGCCATGCAGGCCTGCAAGGCGGTGATGGTCTTGGCGGCGGCGGCTTCTTCGATCACCCTGTCAATCTGGCGGCCGATGACATTGCGCTGCTGGACATAATCCTGCGCATCGAAAGCGAATTCCTGACGGATGATGCCGCGCTCCATCAGGATGGCGGTGCGCCACAGGCCCATCCCTTCGAACAGCTGGCTGCGGATCGCATCAATATCGGGCGACAGCTTGGCAGTTCTGGCCTGCGCGTCCTTGAGCTGCTGGGCGATGCGATCAATCCCCTGCTGCAGTTCGCGTTCCTTGCCGGCGATCTGTTCGGGCGTGGGTTTGATGATGCGCTGGCCGGGGTGGGGAAATTGTTCCCCCTTGGAAAGGATATCGGATTTGGTGCGGTTGCAGCCCGAACAGAACAGGCCCTGACGATATTCGTCAAGCTGCGCCGCCTTGTTGCGGATCGCTTCGTCGAGCTTTTTGGCGAGCTGCTTTTCTTCGTCCTGCAGCTTGCCGATCTGGTCGGCAACATTGCCATAGGAGCGGATCAGCGACTGGAGCGCGCTGGTAACGCTGCTGGCCATGCTGCGCGCATAATCGGGGCCGGTCCAGCCGGGCGGGCGGGTGGATGGCGCAGGCAGGGCGGCGGTGCCGACACGGCTGCTGCGCAGGCGGGTGGGATCAAGCAGATCCTGCGCCCATACCGGGGTCGCGCTGGCCGCCGGGATCGCGGCAAGCCCGGCGACAATTGTGCGTCTGTTGAAGGCGCGTGTGGTCAATTCAGCCGAAGGCCGGGATGGCACCGCCGCGCCCCCGCAGCACGGGCAGCCAGAGCCATGTGGATCGTTCATCGCGCCCCCCCAGTGAGCTTCGCCAGCGCGCTTGCCGGTTTCGTTGACGACCCTTTTTTACCGCGATAATACCACGCAGGTAAGATGGCAACCGGCGCGGCCTGCCCCGAATTTATTTCACTTGTCTGGCGGATTTTCCCGTGAAACTCCCCTGAAACTCCCTCGAAACGGAGCCGCTACTGGAGCACAGCTTGTGACGATTGCCCGTTTAGCATCGGTAGTCTTGATGACTTTGGCGATCGGCGTGCCGGCGTTCTTTGCCGCCGCGCAGCCAGCCTTCTTGCCGGTTTATTGTCAGGGCATTGCGGTCAGCGCGGGGGGAAGCCGGATGTTCCTGTCATCGGGCATCTATTATGCGCCTGCGAGCCCGCCCGAAGGCAATGTGCTTGCCGATGCCGCGCTGGCGGAAGAATTTGCCAAGGCTGTGAAAGCCCGGACCGGCGAGGCGGTGCTCGGCCAGACCTGTTACACGCGCCCCAGCCGTGATGAACTCGAAGCGCTGATCGCTTCCACCCGCAGCGTCAACGGCAATAATTGGCAGATGGTCGATGTGGCGTGGGCGCCGCCGGGTTCCTATCCGCTCACTGCAAACCCTGCCGCGCTGTCTGCTGGCGGCGGCGCTGGCAGTGGCGTTGCGGGCCGCAGCACCCCAGCGCCTGCCGCCGCGCCTGCCCCGTCCGATGCCGATGCAGCGGCTGCAAGGCTCGCAGCCGAACGGCGCCAGCGCGAACAGGCCGAACGCGCCGCAGCGGCGGCTCAGGCCGCAGCCGAACAGCAGCGCGCCATCGCCAGGGCGGCCGAAGATGTGCGCGCGCTCAATGCCAGGCAGGCCGAAATGGCAGCCAATCAGGTGCGCGAGAACGCCGAGGCAAAGCGGGTTTTCGAGGAAAAGCAGCGGGTCTATGAAGAGCGCCAGCGGGCTTTCGCCGCAGCCGAAGCGCGCTATCAGGCCGAAGTTCGCGCCGCCGCCGAAGCGCGCAGGCAGTGGGAAGCCGATGTTGCGGCGTGCCAATCGGGCGATATCTCCCGCTGCGCGCCCGGTGCCCCGCAATGATGCGCAGTCAGCGCTGGCGCACCACCAACGGCTGACCGGGATCGACCAAGCGCGCAGATGTTCGACCAGCAACGCGCCGCGTTCTACCGGCAAGGCTTTCACAAATCCTGCAAGCAGTTAGGATGAACCGCGGCAATACAGGGGATCATCATGCTCGAAATGACCGGCGTCAGCCACACCTATCCCAACGGCACCCGCGCATTGGATGATGTGACCCTGACGATACCCAAGGGGATGTTCGGGCTGCTTGGCCCCAATGGCGCGGGCAAATCCACCCTGATGCGCACCATTGCCACGCTGCAAGCGCCCACGGCTGGCGCGATCCGGTTCGGCGATATTGATGTTTTGGCCGAGCCTGATGCCTTGCGCCGCACGCTTGGCTATCTGCCGCAGGATTTCGGCGTTTACCCGCGCGTTTCGGCCTATCAGATGCTCGATCACATGGCGGTGCTCAAAGGGATCGCGAATGGCAAGGAGCGCCGCGAGGTGGTGGAGCACTTGCTCAATGAAACCAACCTGTGGGCCGTGCGCGGCAAGGCGATTGCGGGCTTTTCGGGCGGGATGCGCCAGCGGTTCGGGATTGCGCAGGCGCTGATCGGCAATCCGGCGCTCATCATCGTCGATGAACCCACCGCCGGGCTCGATCCCGAAGAACGCAACCGCTTTCTCAATCTGCTGGCCGGGATTGGCGAGAATGTGGTGGTGATCCTGTCCACCCATATCGTGGAGGATGTCGCTGATCTGTGCCCGCGCATGGCGGTGCTGGCGGCAGGGCGCGTGCAACTGGAAGGCGCGCCGCGCGAATTGATCGCCTCCACGCGCGGACGGGTGTGGCAGCGCACTGTCCCGCATACCGCGCTGGCCGAAATGCAGGCCGCCTACGAGGTCATCTCGCACCGCTTTTTCGCAGGCGAGATTGTGGTCCATGTGCTGGCGGATCAACAGCCCGAAGGTTTTGCGCTAGTGGCAGGGGGGCTTGAGGATGTCTATTTCGCCACCCTTGCCGAAACCCGCCGCGCGCCCGCGCCTGCGGCCGCTTAAGGGGAGCGCGCGATCATGCTCAGCGCCGCCATTGCCGGTTTCGAACTGCGCTACCAGCTGAAAAACCCGGTATTCTGGGCCTCGGCTGCGATTTTCCTGCTCATCGGATTTGGCCTGTCAGCAAGCTCCAATGTCAGCCTCGGCGGGGCGAGCGGCGTTCATGAAAACGCGCCTTTCATGGTCACTTTCGCGATGGCGATCATGGGGCTGTTCTATCTGTTCGTGATCACGTCATTCGTTGCCAATGCGGTGGTGCGCGATGATGTGACCAAGTTTGGCCCGATGATCCGCGCAACGCCGGTGGGGCGCGGCAGTTTTCTGGCGGGGCGTTTTGCCGGGGGCTTTGCCATTGCCGTGATCGGGTTTCTGGCCCTGCCGCTGGGCATTGCGATCGGCTCAGCCATGCCATGGGTCGATGCCGAGACGGTGGGGCCGGGCGGCTTTGTTACCTATGCCTGGCCGTTCCTGATCATCGCGGTGCCCAATATCCTGATGAGTTCGGCGGTCTTGTTCAGCCTTGCCACGCTGACGCGGTCGATGCTGGCGAGCTATATCGGCGTGCTGGTGCTGGTGATGGGATACCTCACCGTGGCGACCGTGCTGGGGGCCAACCCCGAATATCAGGCGATCATGGCGCGGTTCGAACCGATGGGCGTGAGCGCCGTGGGCGAGGCGACGAAATATTGGACGCAGGCCGAACTGAATGCGCGTCACCTCCCGCTCGAAGGGGACATGCTGATCAACCGCGCGGTGACGCTGGGGCTGGCGGCGGTGTTTCTGGTGGCTGCCTCGCTCGGTTTCAGCATGACCGAGCGGGCACCCTCGCGCCGTCAGCTGAAACGGATGGCGAAACAATCCGCCGCTGCTGCCAGCGCTGGTGCCGGCGCGCGCGCGGCTTCGGGCCGGCAACGCGCGGTAGAGCCGCATTTTGGCAGCGGGCACATCTGGGCGAGCTTTGCCCTGCGGCTGAAAACCGAAGTGCTGCAAGTGCTCAAAAGCCCCGGACTGATCGTGCTGCTGCTGCTCGGCATTGCCTTTACCGCGATCAACCTTGCCTTTGCCGAAACGCTTTACGGCACGCCGTCCTATCCGCTGACCGCTGATGTCATCACCACGGTGATCGGCGGCGGCGCGCTGTTCAGCCTGATCGTTGCGGTGTTCTATGGCGGCGAGCTGGTGTGGCGCGAACGCGATGTGAAGATCGGCGAAATCCTTGATGCAGCCCCCGTGCCCGGCTGGGTGATGTTCGTGCCCAAGATCCTTGCGATCTTTGCCGTGCTGCTGGCGATGTCGCTGGCCGGGATGCTGACAGGCGTGCTCTATCAGCTGATCAAGGGCGCAGGCAGCATTGATCTGGGGCTGTACCTTGCCGCCTATGTCTTTCCGCAAAGCGTCGATCTGTTGCTGATCGCGGTGCTGGCGGTGTTCTTTCAGGTCTTGAGCCCGAACAAATATGTCGGCTGGGGGCTGGTGCTGGTGTGGTTTGTGACCCGCATCTTCATGGGCAATCTGGGCTATTCGAACATGCTTTACATGTTCGGCGGCGGCCCGTCCGAACCTCTGTCTGACATGAACGGCACCGGCGGGTTCTGGCAGGGCGGGCTGTGGGCGCGGGCCTATTGGGGCGCCTTTGGCGTGCTGCTCTTGTGTGTTGCCCACTGGCTGTGGCCGCGCGGCACGGTGGTGGCGGTCGGCCCGCGCATCAAGGGCGTCCCCGCGCGCGTCACGCGTGCTTCGGGCGGAGTGGCGTTGGCGGCAGTGGGCGCGATGATCGGCACCGGATCGGTGATCCACCACAATATCAAGGTGCTCAACACCTACGAAACTTCGGACGAGGCCGAAGCGCGCATGGCGGAATATGAACGCCAATATCTCAAATATGAAACCCTGCCGCGCCCGGTGGTTACCGATGTGGAATTCGCTGTCGCGGTCTATCCCGATGAACGCCGGATGGAGGCTAGCGGGCATTATCTGCTGCGCAACGATACGGCCATGCCGATCCGCGAGGTGCATATCCGCCAGGGCGATGATGACACGCGCTTCACCCGGCTTGATCTGGCGGGCGCAAGCCTTGCGTCCCATGACAAGCGCCACCAGTACCGCATTTATCGTTTTGCCGAGCCGCTTGCGCCCGGCGCTGCCACGCGGCTCGATTTCGTCTCCGAAATCCACCGCCGCGGCTTTGCCAATGGCGGGGCGGCGACCGATATTGTCGACAACGGCACCTTTGTGAACAATTACACCTTCGCGCCGATCATCGGGATGGACCGGCGCGGGATGCTGCAAGATCGTACCGAGCGCAGGCGGCAGGGTCTGCCGGCTGAATTGCGCACCGCCAAGCTTGAAGATACCGCCGCGCAAGGCGAAAACTATATCCGCGCCGACTGGGTCAATTCGCGCATCACCATCAGCACCGCCGCCGATCAGGTGCCGATTGCGCCCGGCAACAAGCTGTCCGACACTGTCAAGGATGGCCGCCGCATCGCGGTGTTCCAGTCGCCTGCGCCGATCCTCAATTTCTTCTCGGTGCAATCAGCCCGCTATGCCGTGGCGGAAAAGCAGGCAGGCGATGTGCTTTTGAGCGTCTATCACGATCCGCGCCACGACTGGAACGTGCCCGCGATGCTCAAGGCGATGGAGACCTCGCTCGGGTATTTCACCGCCAATTTCGGCCCCTACCAGTTCGGCTATGCCCGGATCATCGAATTTCCCGGCTATGCCAGCTTTGCCCAGGCCTTTGCCGGCACCATGCCCTATTCCGAAAGCATCGGCTTTGCCGCCGATGTGCGCGATCCCGATACGATTGATTATGTCTCGTACATCACCGCGCATGAATTTGCCCACCAGTACTGGGCGCATCAGGTGGTGGGCGCGGATATGCAGGGATCAACGCTGCTGTCGGAAACGCTCGCGCAATATTCCGCGCTGATGGTGATGAAACAGCTTTATGGCGAGGACAAGATCCGCCGCTTCCTCAAATATGAGCTCGATCAGTATCTGGGCGGTCGCAAGGGCGATGTGCTGGAAGAACAATCGCTGCTGCGGGTCGAAAATCAGGGGCATATCCATTATCGCAAGGGCAGCGTCGCGATGTATCTGCTGCAGCATCGCCTCGGCGAGGACGCCGTCAACCGCGCGCTGGCCCGGCTGATCCAAGCCTACAAGTTCAAGGGCGCGCCCTATCCGCGCAGCCTTGATCTGGTGGCAGAGCTGCGCAAGGAGGCGGCCACGAGCGAGCATCAGGCGCTGATCACCGATCTGTTTGAAAAGATCACGATCTATGATCTGAAAGCGAAATCCGCCAAGGCGACGCGCAACGCCGATGGCACTTTCACCACCCGCATCACCATCGAAGCAGGCAAGTTCACTGCCGATGGCAAGGGCAAGGAAACGCCTGCGCGCCTGGCCGAGAATATCGAGGTGGGCCTGTTCACCGCGCGGCCCGGACAGGGCGCCTTCGGGCGCGCCAATGTGCTTGCCATGGAGCGCAAGCCCTTGCGCGATGGCAGTCAGGAAATCGCGGTGGTGACCAAGGCCAAGCCCACCTTTGCCGGCGTTGATCCCTATAATTACTACATCGACCGCAATTCGGACGATAATCTGGTGGCTGTCGATTGATGCTTCAGCGGGTGAGCCGCGCCGCGATCGGCTCACCCATGCGCAAGGGGCTGCCTGCCGCCAAGTGATCGAGCCATTCGGCCCGCCCCGGCTCGAACAGCAGCACCACCGTTGATCCCAGATAGAACCGCCCCATTTCATCGCCTGCGGCAAAATCATGCGCCGCGCCGGTGAAATCTTCCGTTAGCGCCGCGGGCGCATGGCCGGTGAAGCGGTGCGGCCATACGGTGTCGATCCCCGCCACAATCATCGCCCCCACCATGACGCTGGCAAAATGCCCGTCCGGCCCGTCAAACCGGCAGGCCAGCCGTTCATTGCGCGCAAACAGCCGGTCCACCCCTTCGGCTGTCGCCTGATTGACCGAGAACAGATCGCCCGGAACGTAAGTGGTGGATGCAAGGCGGCCCGCAGCGGGCATGTGGACGCGGTGATAATCGCGCGGGCTCAGGTAAATCGTGATGAAGCGCCCGCCTTCGAACCGCGCGGCTGCCGCCGCATCGCCGCCCAGCAATTCGGCGGCAGTAAAGTGCCGCCCCTTGGCCTGAAAGATCCGGCCCTGCGCGATCACGCCCAGCTGGCTCACCGCGCCATCGGCGGGCGAAAGAATGAATTGCGCCGCATCGCCCAGTGGCCGCGCGCCCGGTTTCAGTTCGCGGGTGAAGAAATCATTGAAGCTTGCAAACTCGCCGATCCCGCGCGCGGCCTCGCTCATATCGACGCCGTAGGATGCGGCAAAGCGGCGGATCAGCGCGTCCTTCAACCACCCGCGCTCGCTCGCGGCGAACCTTCCGGTAAGGCGCGACAGGGCGTGCTGCGGGGCAAGGTGCTGAAACAGGATGAAGGGTGAGGGCATAGGTCGCGCCGCGCTTGGGTGAGGGAGAGGGGGGAGCGCCGCCCTATGCCCCAGCCCGCCGCCCCTGTCGACTGAAGTCCCGACTGGCGTTCCCGACCGGCGCTTTTTTGCCGCTTTGCGCAGGCAATTTTACCCTTTGCTAACCAATTTTGTTCATCCCCGACATCAGCCGAGCGCGCCGCCATCCACCCGAGGATGCATGCGGCGCTGCCAACAGGGGGCTTCGATGATGGCGATGGGTTACGCAAACGGGCAGCAGGCAGGCGCAGGAGTGCGCGATGTCGATGTCGCGATCATTGGCGCAGGGCCTGCCGGGCTGACTGCCGCATACCTCCTCACCAAGGCGGGCAAGCGGGTCGCGATCATCGAACAGGACGCGCGCTATGTCGGCGGGATCAGCCGCACGGTGGAACACGAAGGCTATCGTTTCGACATTGGCGGGCACCGCTTTTTCTCGAAATCGCAGGCGGTTGTCGATCTGTGGAATGAAATCCTGCCCGATGATTTCATCCAGCGCCCGCGCATGAGCCGCATCTATTACGAGGGCAAATTCTATTCCTACCCGCTGCGCGCGTTTGAAGCGCTCGGCAATCTCGGCGTGCTGCGCTCGACCGCCTGCATGGTGAGCTATCTGTGGGCCAAGCTGTTTCCGATCAAAGACGTGAAAAGCTTTGAAGACTGGACGACCAACCAGTTCGGGCAAAAACTCTATTCGATCTTCTTCAAGACCTACACCGAGAAGGTGTGGGGCATGCCCTGCAACGAAATGAGCGCGGACTGGGCCGCCCAGCGGATCAAGGGGCTTTCGCTGTGGGGCGCGGTGACGGACGGGCTGAAGCGCAGCCTTGGCCTTAACAAGCGGCCCAATGACGGGCAGGCGGTGAAGACCCTGCTCGAAACCTTCCGTTACCCCCGCCTTGGCCCCGGCATGATGTGGGATGCCGCGCGCGACAAGATCATCGCCACCGGCAAGGGCCAGGTGCTGATGGGCCATGGCCTTGATCGCCTCGCCAGCGATGGGAAGGGCGGCTGGTCGATGACGGCGAACGGCCCCGATGGGCTGGTGCAGATCCGCGCCGCCCATGCGATCTCGTCCGCCCCGATGCGTGAACTCGCCAAGCGGCTTCACCCGCTGCCTGCGACCACGCTGGAGGCCAGCAAGCTCAAATATCGCGATTTCCTCACCGTCGCGCTGATGATCGACAGCGAAGACCTGTTCCCCGACAACTGGATCTATATCCACGACAGCAAGGTGAAGGTCGGGCGGGTGCAGAATTTCCGCTCGTGGTCGCCCGAAATGGTGCCCGATCCCAAGGTCGCCTGTGTGGGCCTTGAATATTTCTGCTTCGAAGGCGACGGGCTGTGGAGCGCGCCCGATGCCGAACTCGTCGAACTCGCCAAGCGCGAGATGGAGATCCTTGGTCTGGTTGATCCGGCCAAGGTGATCGGCGGCGCAGTGGTGCGGCAGGAGAAAGCCTATCCCGTCTATGACGAGGATTACGCCGCCAATGTCGCCGCGATGCGCCATGAACTGGAAGATCGCCATCCCTCTCTGCACCTTGTCGGCCGCAACGGGATGCACCGCTACAACAATCAGGATCACGCCATGATGACAGCGATGCTGACGGTGGAGAACATCCTCGCCGGCCACCGCGTCTATGATACCTGGTGTGTCAACGAGGATGCCGAATATCACGAAGCGGGCGATGAGGGCGCGCAAGACACGCTGCCCGCACGCGAGGCCGAGACCCGCCCCTTGAGCGAGGATCAGATCGCAGCGCTGACCAGCTTGCGCGGGGTGCCCGAACGCGTCGTTGCCCCCGAACCCCAGCGCAAGTCTGCCTGAGGGTGCGCCGGTGGTCACCGCGATGATCCGCCCGCTTGTGGGGCTTGCTGCGCGGATTTCCGACATTCGCCTCGCACGCTATCTTGCCGCCAGTGTCGGCGCGCTGGCGGTGGATGTGGGTGCGTTTCTTGGCCTGATGGCGCTGGGCATGGCGGCAGGCCCGGCTTCGGCGGCGGGCTATTCGCTGGGGATTGCGGCCCATTGGCTGCTGTCGAGCCGCGCGGTGTTCAGCGATACCGTGGCAGAGCGCGGGCGCGGGCGCACAGTGCAGAAAGGCCTGTTCGTGATTTCGGCGCTGGCGGGCCTCGCGCTCACCACCGCCATCGTGACTATGGCAGACCGCGCCGGGATCGACCCGCGCCTTGCCAAGCTCGCTGCCATCGCGGCAAGCTTTACGCTGACTTATATCCTGCGAGCCCGTGTGGTGTTCAAGGACAGCGCCCGGCGATGAGCATCCCGCCCGCGCGCCCCGCGCTGATCGCGCGCCATCCGGTGCTGGCGATCACGCTGGCCTGGGCGGCGGTGTGCGTGTTGCTGGTGCTGACCTCGCCGCATCTGGGCGCGGGCCGCTTTCCCGATGTCGATGATGCGCTGCGCATGGTTGAAGTGCGCGATTTGCTGGCGGGTCAGGGCTGGTATGATCTCTACCAGCACCGCATGACCCCGCCCGAAGGCACGCTGATGCACTGGTCGCGGCTGGTCGATGCGCCGCTGGCGGCGGGCATTGGGCTGCTCGCGCTGGTGATGCCGCAGGCGAGCGCGGAAGTATTGGTGGCGGCTGTTATGCCGCTGCTGGTGCTGCTGGCGACGATGCTGGCGACCGGGCGGCTCGCCTTCGAGAAGTTGGGCGGGCAGGTGGCGGTGCTGGCAGCACTTACCTTTGCGCTGGTGCCGATGGTGCCTGCACAGTTCCAGCCCTTGCGGATTGATCACCACGCCTGGCAGGTGCTGAGCGTGGCGGCGGCGACATGGGCAGTGTTCCGCGCCGATGCGGCACGCGGCGGGATGATGGCGGGCCTTGCGATGGCAGCAGGGCTGATGATCTCGCTCGAAACGCTTGTGATGGCGGCGGGATTTGCGCTGCTGCTGACATGGCGCTGGCTGGCTGATCCCGCTGAGCGGGCGGGGCTGGCGCGCTATCTGCAAGGCTTGGCGCTGGGGCTGGCCGGGCTGTTTGCCGCCACGCGCGGGGTGGCTGATCTGGCGCCGCACTGCGATGCGATTGCGCCTCATCATCTCGGCTTTTTCGGGATCGCGGCGGCGGGGGCAAGCCTGCTGGCGGCGCGCGCGCGGCTGCATCCGCTGGCGGTGCTGGCGGGCCTTGGGATAAGCGGTCTGGCGGGGCTTGCCCCTTATCGGCTGGGCTGCGCCGCAATGCCTTGCCTCGCCGTTTGCGGGGCTTGATCCGCTGGTGCGCGAATATTGGTATCGCCATGTCAGCGAAGGCCTGCCGCTGTGGCAGCGCCCGTTGGCCGAAGCTCTGCCTGCTGCGGTGCAATGCCTGTTTGCGCTCGGTATTGCGGGCTTTGCTGCGCTCAAAGGCGATCCTGCCCATCGCGGCTGGTGGCGCGAATATGCGCTGCTGCTGGCGGTGGGGATTGCGGCGGGGCTGGTGACCTATCGTTCCATCGCCTTTGCCGGGCTGCTGGCGACCATCCCGCTCGGCTGGTTTGCCGCTGTGATGATCGCGCGCTGGCAGGCATCGGCGGCCATCGCGCCCAAGCTGGCGGTGGCGGCGGCGCTCTATGCTGCGCTGTTGCCCGCCGGGCTGATTGGGCTGCTGCTGCCGCGTGAGGCTCCGGCGGCGGATACGCCTGCTTCCTCGCTCGCCTTTTCGGCCTGCGAACTCCACCGCAACGCGGCCAGGCTGGATGCCTTGCCCACCGGCACGCTGTTTGCCCCGCTCGACATGGGCGGGCACCTGCTGCTCGATACGCGGCACAGCGTGGTCGCATCGAGCCACCACCGCGCGGCTGATGGGATGCGCGCCGTGATCGCCGGCTTCATCGCTGCGCCAGACGAAGCCCGTGCCCAAGTGCTGGCGAGCGGCGCGGATTATCTGGCGCTGTGCACCGATAGCGGCGAGATCGCGGTCTATCGCGCCGCCGGCGGCGAGGGCAGCCTTGCCGCGATGCTCGCCCGGGGCGAGGCGCCCGCTTGGCTCGAACCGGCAGCGCTCGGCACGCCGCCTGCATTGAAGGTGTGGCGGGTGGTGCCAGCGCGCTAAGGCCGCTGTTCGCGCCGCTGCGATTGCCCGCCACACGCCTTTGCGCCTTGTGCGCGCGGCAATCGCGGCATAGGGGGCGAAGGACGGAGACGATCTATGGCCGTTGCAAAACCTTCATCACCGCGCCCCCCGCGCAGCGCGCAAGCCCGGATCGTGGCAGTGCATCCGCGCGCCTTGCCGGTCCGGCTGGTGATCCAGATCCCCTGCTACAACGAAGAAGAAACCTTGCCCGAAACGCTTGCCGCGCTGCCGCGCAGCATTGCCGGGGTGGATCTCATTGAAGTGCAGATCATCAATGATGGCAGCACTGATCGCACCGTCGAAGTCGCGCGCGAGCTGGGGGTTGATCACATTGTCGATCTGCCGGTCAACAAGGGCCTGTCGCATGCCTTCATGGCCGGGCTGGAACATGCGCTGGCCAAAGGCGCGGACATTATCGTCAACCTTGATGCCGATAACCAGTACAATGCCGATGATATTCCGCGCCTGATCGCGCCCATTCTGGAACGCCGCGCCGAATTCGTGGTGGGCGACCGCCCGATCACCACCATCGAACATTTCTCCTATGCCAAGCGCCTGCTGCAATTGCTCGGCAGCGCGGTGGTGCGGATGGCTTCGCAAACCAGCGTGCGCGATGCGCCGAGCGGTTTTCGCGCCATTTCGCGCGAAGCAGCGCTGCGGTTGAATTCCTTCGATAGCTACACCTACACGCTGGAAACCATCGTGCAGTCGGGCCTTTCGGGCATCCGCATTGTTTCGGTACCGATCGGGGTGAATGGCGAGACCCGCCCGTCGCGGCTGATCCGGTCGATCCCGCAATATATCTGGCGCTCGTCCAAATCTATCTTGCGCACCGCGCTGGTCTATGCGCCGGGCAAGTTCCTGTTCCGGTTGAGCTTGCCACTGCTGCTGGCCGGGCTGATCCTGATTGCGCGCTGGCTGTGGCTGACGATTGATGGCAGCCCGCGCGCCCATGTGCCCAGCCTGGTGGCGGCGGCGGGCATGCTGCTGACGGCGGTGATGCTGTGGGTGGCGGCGATCACGGGCGAACAGATGGCGATCAATCGCCGTCTGCTGCAGGACATCCAGTACCGGCTGCGCAAGGCCGCGCTGCCGCCGCGTCCGGAACCGGGCGATCCTGCTGATGACGACGACGACCAGCAGCGGCCCTGAGGCCGCGCGCGCCAGCCTTGCGGCAGAGGCGCTTTCGCATATTCCCAAGCTCTTGATGCTGCAGGATCGCAGCCCGACCAGCCCGACTTTCGGGTGCTTTGATCGCGGCTATTGGCACATGCGCACCAGCGATTTTCCCTGCGGCATCACGCAGACGTTTCTGCTGCCGCTGGCGCTGGCTTACAGTCTGCCGATCCCCGGCAGCCCCTATTTCGGGCAAGCCGAATTGCGCCGCTGGGCGATTGCCGGGGTGCGCTTTGCCGCGCGCTCGGCCCATGCAGATGGCTCCTGCGATGATTATTACCCGTTTGAACGCGCCTCGGGCGCGGCGGCGTTTTCGCTGTTTGCCTGTCTTGAAGCGGCGGAGATTTTCGGGCTGTGGGATGATGCCGAGATCGCCCCTTTCCTCGCCAAGCGCGCGCACTGGCTGGCGCGGCATGAGGAAAGCGGGCGGCTGTCCAATCACGAAGCGATCATCATCGCCTGCCTTGCGCGGCTGGCTGAACGGCTGGGCGGCGACTGGCACGGGCTGGCCAAGGCGCGCGCCGAACGGCTGATGGGCTGGCAATCGGGTGAAGGCTGGTTCGATGAATATGGCGGGATGGATCCGGGCTATCTCACGCTCACCATCGCGATGCTGACCGATGCTGACCGGCGCTTTCCCGCGCTGGGATTGCGCGAACCGGTGCGCGCCGCGATCCGGTTCCTCGCACACTGCATTGCGCCCGATGGCTCGCTCGGCGGCGAATGGACAAGCCGGGCGACTGTCAATTTCTTTCCCCACGGCCTTGAAATGGCCGGTGCGTGGGAGCCTTTGGCGCTGCAAATCGCCGATGTCGGCTATCGCCGCTTTGCCGCGCAAACCCAGCCCTGCCACGGCGATGACCGGATCGGCGGGCATCATGTGTGGAGCCAATTGCTCGCCTGGCGCGAATGGCAGGGTGCGCGGCCTGTGCCGCTGGCGTTTGTTGATGGCTTGCATGACTTTGAAGACGCCAAGGTGCGGGTGCAGCAAAGGGGGCCCTTGCGGGTGATCTGCGGCTGGTCACGCGGGGGCGCGTTTCGGCTGTTTGATGGCGAGGCGCTCCTCCATGCCGATACCGGGCCGAGCCTCAAGCTCACCGATGGGCGGGTGGCGATTGCCAATCTCGATGGGGCGCAAGTTGTGGAGCGCTCCGATGATCGCCTCGTGATCGAAACCCCGCTCGCCTATGCCAAATCGGCGCTGCTGACGCCGTTCAAGTCGATTGTTCTGAGGTGCATCATGCTCACCGCCGGGCGGTTCTTTCCCGATCTGGTGCGCCGCGCCTTGCAGAAATTGCTGGTGACGGGCCGCAAGGATGCCCCCTTCCGCCTGCGCCGGGCGCTGGTGTGGGAGGATGGCGCGCTGGTGGTAGAGGATCGCCTGCATGCTGATAATGGCTGGGCCAGCGTCGCCGAAGCGGGGCAAAGCGGCTTTCAGGTCGGGCTCACCACGGTGATGGCGCGGGTGTGGGAACCGGCGCAGTTGCAGGCGTGGCGCGATCTGACCGGCGAGATTGCGGCGCTCGCGCCCGATGAGCCGCTGGTGGTGCGGCAGGTGTTTCGTTCCGGCTCATGAAAAAGCGGCTGATCAGCCTTGGGGTGAGTGCGGTGATCCTTGCGCTGTTGTGGCGCAGCGTCGATCCGGCGGCAATCCTTGCCGCGGCGGAGCAGACCGCGCCTGCGTGGTTCTGGGCGGCGGTGGCTTTCACCATCCCGCTCACTCTCGCGACCGCGTGGCGCTTTGCCGCGCTGTCATCGGGGAGCGTGGCCGCTGGCGAGGCGCTGCGGCTGATATTGGCGGCTTCCACGCTCAACATGGTGCTGCCGTCCAAGATGGGCGATCTGGCGAAGGCGTGGATCTTGCGGCGCGATGGCACCATGGCGGGCGGGCGTGCGCTGGCGCTGGTGGTGCTGGAAAAGCTGCTTGATCTGTGGTCGCTGGTGGCGGTGGGCGCGCTGGCGCTGGCGCTGACACGGCCGTCGCTGCCGGGGGGCGAGGCAAGCCTTGCGCTCGCCTTGCTGGTGCTGTGGGGCGGAGCGGTGGGCCTGCTGCTGCCGATGCTGGCGGGCAGGCGTGCGCTGGCGCCGCTGCTGGTGGCGGTGCGGCCCTTGGGCAAGCTTCATGCGAGGCTCGCCGCGCTGGTGGAAGATTGGGACGCGCTGATCGGCTGGTTCTGGCACCGCCCCGCGCGCGCGCTGGCGATGCTGGCAGGCTCGCTGCTGCTGTGGGCCGGGCACATGGTGCAGATCTGGCTGTTTGCGAGCGCGATTGGCACAGTGCCGCTGGGGCTGACGATGGCCTTTGCGGTGATCGCTATTCTGGCGGGATTGCTGCCCTTCACTTTCGCAGGCGTCGGCACCCGCGATGCCGCGCTGGTGGTGCTGTTTGCGCCATACCTCGATGATGGCGGCGCGGCGCTTTTGGGCCTGTGCGCAACCTTGCGTTACCTGATCCCGGCGATCGCAGGCCTGCCCTTCGTCAGCGCTTTCTGGCAAGCGCGGCCTAAGGACGAAGCGCTCGGCTAAGTGCTGGCATCGGCCTTGCAAGGGCCGCGAGCGCAAGCGCGCGAGCCGCAGGTGCCCCGTAGCGAAGCGGAGGGAACAGCACCGAGGACGGGGGCGCGGAGGCGCCCCCGCACACGTCAGTGTTTAAAGTGCCGCATCCCGGTGAATACCATCGCAAGGCCTGCGGCGTCTGCTGCGGCGATCACTTCATCATCGCGGATCGAACCGCCCGGCTGGATCACCGCGGTCGCGCCGGCTTCGGCGGCGGCCAGCAAGCCATCAGCAAAGGGGAAGAACGCATCCGATGCCACTGCGCTGCCCACGGTGCGGGGCGCGGCCCAGCCATAGGTTTCAGCCGCCTCGCGCGCCTTGATCGCAGCAATCCGCGCCGAATCGCGGCGGTTCATCTGGCCTGCGCCGATCCCCGCCG
Organism: Erythrobacter sp.; assembly: GCA_045377215.1. Lineage (GTDB taxonomy): Bacteria > Pseudomonadota > Alphaproteobacteria > Sphingomonadales > Sphingomonadaceae > Erythrobacter. The sequence goes on along the minus strand of JBJIOB010000014.1, from coordinate 61,256 downwards.
TCGCCCCGTCCTTGGCATAGACGATGGCGTTCGATTTCACATGACGCGCCACAGTCCATGCGAACAGGCAGTCTTTCAGCTCCTGCTCGGTCGGCGCGCGCTGGGTGACGACCTTCAGATCATCTAGCGACACCGCACCCGCATCGCGCGATTGCACCAGCACGCCGCCCGCGATGGTTTTCATGGCCAGCCCTGCGCGGCGCGGATCGGGCAGGGGGCCGCTTTCCAGCAGGCGCAGGTTTTTCTTCTTCGCGAACACCTCGCGTGCCTCGGCGCTCACCGAAGGCGCGATCACCACTTCGGTAAAGATCGCCGCGATGGCTTCGGCAGTTGCGCCGTCCAGCTCGCAATTCACCGCGACAATCCCGCCAAAGGCCGAGACGCTGTCACACTCCAAAGCGGCCTGCCATGCTTCGAGCAGCGAAGGCCCTTGCGCCACGCCGCAAGGATTGGCGTGCTTCACGATCACCACGGCGGGATCCTGCCCGGCAAATTCCGCCGCCAGTTCAAACGCCGCATCGGCATCATTGAGGTTGTTGTAGGAAAGCTCCTTGCCCTGCAATTGCACCGCCTGCGGCACGCCGCGCGCGCCCACCACCTGCGGTACATAGATCGCGGCCGATTGATGCGGGTTTTCGCCATAGCGCAGGGTATCAGCGCGGCTGAAGGCCAGCGGCAGAGTGGCAGGGAAGGCCTCGGGAGCGCCCGCTGCCGTATCGGCAAAGGCAAACCAGCTGGCGATGGCCGCATCATAGGCTGCGGTGCGGGCATAGGCCTTGCCCGCCATGCGGATGCGGAATGCCGCCGAGGTGCCGCCATCATGCGCGGCCATTTCTTCCAGCAGCGCGGAGTAATCGGCCGGATCGGTCAGGATCGTCACAAAGCCGTGGTTTTTGGCGGCTGAACGCACCATCGAGGGCCCGCCAATGTCGATATTCTCGATGATCTCGGGCCGCGCCGCACCCTTCGCCACGGTTGCTTCGAAGGGGTAGAGATTGACCACCACCAGATCAATCGCGCCAATGGCGTGGGCTTCCATCGCGGCGACGTGTTCCGCGTTGTCGCGCAGCGCCAGCAGCCCGCCATGCACCGTGGGGTGGAGCGTCTTCACCCGCCCATCCATCATTTCGGGAAAGCCGGTGAGATCGGACACGTCTTTCACGCTGAGCCCTGCTTCGCGCAAGGCCTTGGCCGTGCCGCCGGTGCTGACCAGTTCGACGCCCCGCGCCGCCAAAGCCGCGCCAAGCTCTGCCAAACCGCTTTTGTCGGACACTGACAGCAGTGCCCGCTTGATCGCCATATTGCCCACGCCTGAAACCTTACCCTGTTTTGCGCAAGCGCCAGGAAAAATGCCCGCCGCTGCGCGATGCCAGCCCTTCGATCACCAGCTGTTCGGTAGCGTGCGGGCGGCCATCGCCATCGACCCACAGGCTATCCTCGGCAGCAAGAGTGATCTCTTCGCCGCCGCCTCTATCGCCGCCAAGCCGGAATTGCCAGAGCCTGCCGTCGGGCAGCAGCAGGATCGCGCCGCGTTTGTCCGGTGACAGCTGCAATTCCACCCCGCGCGCGAGGTGAAAGCGGATCGCAAAGGCGATTTTCCCGCGCTTGCCCTTTTTCGCGGCGGGAATGAGGATATCCTCGCCCGCCAGTTCGGTGCCATCCGCGCTCAGCGTCAGGATGCGCTGGTGGATCAGGCCAAAGCGCTGGGCATAGCCATCATGGGCGGCCTCGATCCGGGTCGCCTGCCGCCCGTGCTGTTCGACCATGCGGCGCTCGATCTCGACAGTTTCCACACCCTTGCCGAGCTTGCCGTGCAGCAGCACCGCGGTGGAATTGGCGTTATCGAGCACGAAGGTCGAAAATGCTGCCGTTGCCCGCAGCGCTTGTCCGATGCGCGAGGGCACCTGCCCGCCTGCAAGGCCAGCGCCGCCGCAATTCACGATGACGCGCGCCGGGCCATCGGACAATTCGAAGGCGAGCGTGGAAGCGCAGCCGGTGCGGGCATGGCGCGCGCGGGGCGGCGGGGCGGCATCGCACTGCACCTGCGTGTCGCCGCCGCGCATCCGTTGAAAGCCCCATTGCCCGGCGGTGACAAGCGGGCGGGTGCGCACGCCGCTCGCCGCAATCAGCGCCGCCACGCTATCGGCCCGGATCGCGCCTTGCCCCTGCCAGCTGCCAAGCCCGCCATCGCCGTGGCGCAAGGAAAGCAGCGGCGGCACCAGCAATTCGCGCATCACTCCCAACGCAGGCGGCGGTTCGCGGCCTGCGGCATGATAGCAGGCGATCAGATCGGTGGTGAGGCGAATGAGATCCATCTGCGCCGCCGGGCAGCGCGACAGCACGCCGCCATCCTCGCCCACGCAATCGCCCAGCGCGCGCAGCAGGCCCGCTTCGGCATACAAGCGGCGCGGGCGGCCATTGGGGAGCAGCAAACCGGCCGCCACCAGCGCCGCCCAGCCCGCCACCGCGCCGATATCGCAACCTTCGCGCGCGACCTTGCGATCAAGCCAGTCTGCGGTTTCCCCGATGGCGGCAAGCAGGCGCGATTTCAGCCCCTTGGTCTGGCCCGCCAGCACCAGCGGAGCATGGATGAGCCATGCCAGCAGGCGCCATCCGGCATGCTCGACCTCCCAGGCAGCGCCTTTGCCGACCTCGCGATTGGCAGCGAGCCACAGCCCGGTGATCCGTTCGGCCAGCGCAATCCCATCGGCGCGCGGCACGCTGGCGGCCAGATCGGCAAGCCACATGAAGCCGTGCACCGTGCGCTCGATTCCTGGATTGACCCGGCCCGATGCGGCAAAATCGACCTGTCCGATGGGATGCTTTGCGCCGTTGATCAGAAAATGCCCGGCGCGCAGCGCAGTCCCGGCGGTACGGTCGCCCGGCACGCTGCCTTCAACCGTGGCCAGCACCCGCAGCGCGGGCGGGCGGCGGAACGGGGCGGCCAGGGCATTGCCCGGAACCCCGAGGCGATAGGCCAGCCGGATCAGCGCTTCGCCCGCACTGGCGCGCGGCGCGATGACATCCGACAGGGCAAGCGCGCGCGACGGGGCGGCGGCTTCGGGGACGGGCGCGGGATCTTCGGCAGGAGCGGCCAGCGCAGCATCCCCCAGCGCCAGCGCGGGGCGATGCTGCGCCGCGTCAACCAGCCGTTCGGCGCGGCGCGAGGCATCCGATCGCACCACCGTGGCCATCAGCGCCCTGCCTTGAGCGCGGCGATATTGGCAGCGTAATGTTCAGCCCCGCCCTTGAAGGCAGCAGAGCCTGCCACCAGCACATCGGCGCCCGCTTCGATGCAGAGCCGGGCGATTTCGGGGTTCACGCCGCCATCAACCTCCAGATGGATCGGACGCCCGGTGCGCGTGATCATCGAACGGATGCGGGCAATCTTGCCGAGCTGCGAATGGATGAAGCTTTGCCCGCCAAAGCCGGGGTTCACGCTCATCACCAGGATGAGATCGACCATGTCCATCACATTGTCGAGCACTTCGACAGGCGTGCCCGGATTGATCACCACGCCCGCTTTTTTGCCCAGCGCCCTGATCGTCTGGAGCGTGCGGTGGATATGCGGCCCTGCTTCGGGGTGGACCGTGATGATGTCGGCGCCCGCATCGGCAAAAGCTTCGAGGTAGGGATCGACCGGCGCGATCATCAGGTGAACATCGAACGGCTTGGCACTGTGCGGCCGCAGCGCTTTCACCACCGCAGGCCCGATGGTGATGTTGGGCACGAAATGGCCGTCCATCACATCAATATGGATCCAGTCTGCGCCCGCTGCATCAATCGCGCGCACTTCCTCGCCAAGCCGCGCGAAATCGGCGGACAGGATCGACGGGGAGATCAGCGGATTGGGCATGGCAGGCGGCGCACTTTCGGTTGCGGGCGTCGCTGACCTTACGGGCGGAGCGAATCGCGCCACAAGGCCCTGCGCGCGCGTTTTCCACCGCAACCGGACATGCGAACACCATATTTGGGGGCTATACGCCAATTCAGCCGCAATTCACGCATGGGTGGCCAAGGCGGGCGGCCATTTCCAGCGAGACCCTCCCGCCCATGACTGCGCCCTTTTCCCGCCTGTTTCCCGCCCTGCTGGCCGGCCTTGCGCTGGCCATGCCGGCGCAGCCTTGGCGCGCAGCCCAAGTTCACCAACCTGATCGCCAATGACATGAGCCGCTGTGGTCCGGGCGGCGGGCCAGCGGTGCGGGTGGAGGTGGACGGCCTGAAATCGGCTGACGGCCTGCTGATCGTGCGCGCCTACCATGCGCGGCAATCCGACTGGCTCAAGGCGAAAAAATACTTCGCCAAGATCCACGAACCGGCTCGCAAAGGCCGGATGAGCGTGTGCGTGCCGGTGCCGCGCGCTGGCGGCACTTATGCCATTGCTGTCCAGCATGATGTGAACGGCGATTATTCCACCAGCTTTGCGGTGGACGGGGCAGGCATGTCGAACAATCCGGTGGTCAAGACCTTCCTCGGCATTCCGCGCCCGCCTGCGCTTGAACAGGTCGCCTTTCCGGTTGGCGAGGGCGTGACCCGCATTGCCATCACCGTGCGGTACCGCAACTGAGCCGCCTGCAAGGCCCGGCGCGGCGGACCTTTCCCGGCCTTCGCGCATTGAAAGGGTTGCGCCTGCTGCAACGGTAGGCAAAAGGGCGTCTCGTCTGGTTGCCCTTTCCCCTCACCCTTTTGTCCACGCGGGCCGGCCCAAGGAGATGAGCGCTTGTATCTGGTCTGGCTGATGCTGCTGCCCTTCATTGGCGCTGTGCTGATGCCGCTGGTGCGCGGGCAGGGCCGCAATCTGCAGACCCTGGTGGCGGCAGGCCCGGCAGTGGTGGGTCTCGCGATGCTGGGCACGATCGCGCCGCAGGTGATGACGGGCGAAGTTCCGGCGATCCGCGCTGCGTGGGTGCCGATGCTGGGCCTCGATTTCAGCCTCAGGGTCGATGCGCTGGGCTGGCTGTTTGCCGCGCTGATCCTTGGCATCGGGCTGCTGATTGTCATCTACACGCGGTTTTATCTGTCGCAGAAAGATGATTTTGCGCGGTTTCTGGCGCTGTTGCTGCTGTTTCAGGGCGCGATGCTGGGCATTTCGCTGTCGGGCAATGTGCTGTTGCTGCTGATCTTCTGGGAGCTGACGAGCCTTTCGAGCTTCCTTCTCATCGGGTTCAAGAACGACAAGGCCGCAGGGCGGCAAGGCGCGCGCATGGCCTTGGCCGTTACGGGCGGCGGGGGGCTGGCGCTGATCGGCGGGCTGGTGCTGCTCGGCCAGATTGCCGGGTCTTACGAGCTGGCCGATATCCTTGCGCGCGGCGAGCTGATCCAGGCCTCCGCGCTCTATCCGGCGGCGCTGGTGCTGATCCTGCTGGGCTGCTTTACCAAATCGGCGCAGTTCCCGTTCCATTTCTGGCTGCCCCACGCCATGGCCGCGCCCACCCCGGTGAGCGCTTATCTGCATTCGGCCACCATGGTGAAGGCGGGCGTCTTCCTGCTCGCCCGGCTGTGGCCTGCCCTTGCCGGAACCGAGCTGTGGTTTGCGCTGGTGGCGACAACGGGCCTCGTGACGATGGTGGTGGCAGCCGCGATTGCGCTGCACCGCCATGATCTCAAAGCGATCCTTGCCTATTCCACCGTCAGCCATCTCGGCCTGCTTACCATGCTGCTGGGTTTCGGGACGCCTGCCGCAGCGCAGGTCGCGATTTTCCACCTGATCAACCACGCGCTGTTCAAGGCGGCATTGTTCATGAATGCAGGGATCGTCGATCACGAAACCGGCACGCGCGATATCCGCGTGCTCGGCGGGCTTGCGGGCCTGATGCCGATCACTGCCACGCTGGGCACGATTGCCGCCGCCTCGATGGCGGGGCTGCCGCCTTTCGGGGGGTTCCTGTCGAAGGAGCTGATGCTGGAGGAGGTGTGGCACACGCCCTTGTTTGGCACGCACTGGCTGCTGCCTGCCGTGGTGGTGACAGGGGCGAGCCTGTCGGTCGCCTATTCGCTGCGCTATATCCACGGGCTTTATTTCGGCCAGCGCCCGGAGAATTTCCCGCAAGCGCCGCATGATCCGCAGCTCGGCCTGTGGCTGCCTTCGGCGCTGCTGGTGGCGCTGACCGTGCTGGTTGGCCTGTTCCCGCAGACCCTCACCAAAGCGCTGGTCGCTGCCGCTGCGGGCGCGGCCACGGGCGGCACCGCACCGATCTTCAAGCCGATGCTGTGGCATGGCCTGACCCCTGCCCTTGCCATGAGCGTGGTGGCGGTTGCTGTCGGCATGATTGCGCTGTGGCGGCACGCGCCGCTGCAACGGCTGTGGGACAGCCTTGCCCTGCCCGATGCCAAGCGCCTGTTCGAGGCAGGCATCCACCGCACCGTGAAACTCGCGCGTGTGCTGACACTGGCCGTGCATGATGGGTCGCTGCAACGCCAGCTCGCACTGGTTTTCGTCACCGCTATCGCGCTGGGCGGCGCAGGCATGGCGGCGGCTCCGCTGGCTGCCGGAACGCGCGCCACGCTGCCCGCGCCGCCGCTTGCCATCATCTTGTGGCTGGTGTTGCTGGCGGGCGTTGTTGCGGTGTGCGCGGTGCAGGCGCAGCGTTTCCTCAGCCTGATCTATATCAGCATCATCGGCCTCGTGGTGTCGCTGGCATTTGTTTACCTGTCCGCGCCCGATCTCGCGCTCACCCAGATTTCGGTCGAGGTGGTGACAATCCTGCTGCTGCTGCTGGCGCTTAACCTGCTGCCCAAACAGCCGCGCGCGCTTTCGGGCCTTGGTCTCAGGATGCGCGATGCGGCGCTCGGGCTGGCGGGCGGCGGGGCGATCGGCTTGGCGGCCTATGCGGTGATGACGCGGGTGCCCAATGATCCGATTTCGGCCTATCACTGGGCCAATTCCAAATCAGGCGGGGGCGGCACCAATGTCGTCAATGTTACGCTGGTGGATTTCCGTGCCTTTGATACCTTTGGCGAGATCATCGTGCTGGGCATTGCGGCGCTGGCGATCTTTGCCCTGCTGCAACCGGCCTCGCGCGGGGCTTCGGGCAAGCGGCTGCGCGACTGGATGCCCGATATGCCGCGCTCGCCCGAATATCACCCGATGATGTTTGCGGTGGCTGCGCGCCTGCTGCTGCCGCTGGCGAGCATGATCGGCATTTATATCTTCCTGCGCGGTCATAACCTGCCGGGCGGCGGGTTTATTGCCGGGCTGGTGTTCTCGATTGCGATGCTGATGCAATATATGGCGTCGGGCTATGAATGGTCGACCCAGCGCCGCCAACTTGACGAACATCTCATGATCGCTGCCGGCGTGCTGATCGCGGCGCTGACGGGGCTGGGTTCGCTGGTATTTGGCCGGCCCATCTTCACCAGCTGGTTTGATTATTTCACCTGGCCGCTGGTGGGCGAGTTTGAGCTGACCAGCGCGCTGGCCTTCGATATCGGCGTGGCGCTGACAGTGGTGGGCGCGGTGTTGCTGGCGCTGAAGGAGCTTTCGCACCTCGCCCAGCGCGCTGAAAAGGATGAGGCGCATGATGATGCGCCGATGGATATTGATCCGGCCAAGCTGCGCGCGGGCGCTGCCCCGCAGGCGGAGCACGCGCCGTGATCAGCATGGAATTCCTGATTGCCAGCGCCATCGGCGCGCTGACGGCGGGGGGCATTTATCTCGCCCTGCGCGCCCGCACCTTTCCGGTGGTGCTGGGCCTTGCCATGCTGTCCTATGCCATCAACCTGTTCCTGTTTGCGATCGGACGGCTCGCGGTGGGGCAGCCGCCGATCTACGAAAAGGGGCTGGCCCAATATACCGATCCGCTGCCCCAGGCGCTGGTGCTGACGGCGATTGTCATCAGTTTCGGGATGACCGCGCTGATCGTGGTGCTGGCGCTGCGCAGCTTTCTGGAAAGCGGCACCGATCAGGTCGATGGCAAGCCTGATGATCCCGATGATCAGGCGGGCCAGCCATGAGCAGCGCCCTGATTACCGCGCCGATTGTGCTGCCTGGGCTGGCGGGGATAGCGACCTTGCTGTTCCGCCTGCGCCGCCGCGCGGTGGGCGCTGCGATTTCGGTTGCGTCCTGCGCCGGATTGCTGGCGATTGCTGCGCTGCTGCTGACAGAGACTTACGGCGCGCCGCCTGCGGCCTATGCGATTGGCGACTGGCCTGCGCCCTTCGGAATCGTGCTGGTGCTGGATCACCTTGCCGCGCTGATGCTGGTGCTGACAGCGCTGCTGGCGCTGGCGGTCGCGGTGCATGCCTGGCTCACCGGGCTGGATCGCAAGGGCTGGCATTTCCATGCCCTGTTCCAGTTCCTGCTTCTGGGGGTCAACGGCGCTTTTCTGACGGGCGATCTGTTCAACCTGTTCGTCTTTTTCGAGGTGTTCCTGATCGCGTCCTATGGCCTGATGCTGCACGGGCAAGGCGCCCAGCGGCTGACGGCAGGCGTGCAATATGTGATCATCAACCTTGTCGGCTCATCGGTGTTTCTGGTGGCGCTGGGGCTGCTTTACGGGATCACCGGCACGCTCAACATGGCGGATATGGCGGTGCGGGTTGCCGCGCTGCCTGCTGCCGACAAGGGAATTGCGCAGGCGGGCGCATTCCTGCTGATGGTGGTGTTCGGATTGAAGGCGGCGCTGCTGCCGCTCCATCTGTGGCTGCCGCGCACCTATGCCAGCGCTGCGCCCGGCGTGTCGGCGATGTTCGCAATCATGACCAAGGTTGGCGCCTATGCGATCATCCGCACCGCCACGCTGATCTTCGGCGATGCGGCGGGCGCGTTTTTGCTGCCCGCAGCCCTGCTTACGATGGTGCTGGGCTATGCCGGGATGCTGGCGGCGCGCAACTTGCGCGACATGGCGGCGTTTGGCCTGCTGGGATCAACCGCGACGCTGCTTGCGGCCATCGCGCTGCTGGATGAAATGGCGATGGCGGCGGCGCTCTATTACCTGCTTCACACCACGCTGGCGGCGGCCGTGGTGTTTCTGCTGGTCGATCTGGTGGTGCGCTGGCGCGGCGTCGAAGGGGCCGAGATTGTCTCGACCCCGGCCTACAAGGGCAAGGTCGCCCTTGGCGTATTGTTCTTCATTGCGGCGATCGGCTTTGCCGGATTGCCGCCGCTTTCGGGCTTTATCGGCAAGCTTTTGATCCTCGCCGCTGCGCAAAGCGCGCCGCTTGCGCCGTGGATCTGGGGCGTGATCCTGATCACCAGCCTGATGGCGATTGTCGCGCTGGCGCGGGCAGGCAGCACGCTGTTCTGGAAAGCCGATGCCTCGCCGCCGATCCCCGAAAGCCGCGCTGCGCCCGATTATGCCGAGGCGGGGCCGCTTATCATGCTGCTGGCGGTGCTCGCCGTGCTGGCGGCAGCGGCAGGGCCGATCACCGCCTATACGCAAGCCGCCGCCGCACAGCTGTTTGTGCCGCAAGGCTACATCACCGCCGTGCTCGGCGCTGATGACGGCAGGAGCACGCCGCCATGATCAACCGCCTGCTGCCGCATCCCGGCCTGACAGCGCTGCTTGTCATCATCTGGATGCTGGCGCTTAACGCCTTCAGCTTTGGCGGCCTGCTGGTTGCGCTGGTGCTGGCAATCGCGGTGCCGCTGTTTACCGCGCCATACTGGCCCGATCGCCCGCCGGTGCGGCTGGGCCTGCCGTTCATCAAATATGTCCTCTTGGTGATGTGGGACATCGTGATCGCCAATTTCGAAGTCGCGGCCATCATCCTGTTCCGCAAGAACCGCGATCTGCGCCCGGCCTGGCTGGCGATCCCGCTGGATGTCAGTTCGACCGAGGCGATCACCGTGCTCGCCGCCACCATCAGCCTGACGCCCGGAACCGTTTCGGCCGACATTTCCACCGATGGCAATCACCTGCTCGTGCACGCGCTCGACAGCGGTGATCCTGCTGCCGAAATTGCCCGCATCAAGCAGCGCTATGAACGCCGGTTGATGGAGATTTTCCCATGACCGCCCCTCTCATTGCGGGCGCATTGATGATTGCCATGGCCTGCGTGGCGCTGGCGATTGGGCTCAACCTCTATCGCCTGTTCAAAGGGCCAAGCGCGGCTGACCGCATTCTTGCGCTCGATACCATGGTGATCAACGCGATTGCGCTGATTGTGCTGCACGGCATTCTGGAAGAAACCACGATGTATTTCGAAGCCGCGCTGCTGCTTGCGATGGTCGGCTTTGTCGGCACGGTCGCCTATGCCAAATTCCTGCTGCGCGGCGATATTGTGGAATAGGGGCGGATGATGGCGCAAATCCTCGATATTGTGATTGCGGCGCTGATCCTGCTGGGCGGGGCGTTTGCGCTGATCGGCAGCTGGGGGCTGGCGCGCCTGCCCGGCCTGATGGCGCGGCTGCACGGGCCGACCAAGGCAACAACGCTGGGCGTTGGCGGCTGTCTGGTCGCCTCGATGCTGTATTTCCCCGCGCAAGGCATGGAATTTTCCGTGCACGAATTGCTGGTGACGCTGTTCCTGCTCATCACCGCGCCGATTTCGGCCAACATGGTGGCCAAGGCCTATCTCCACGAACGCAAGATTGCCGCTGATTGCGGGCGCGAGGCCGAACCCGATCTGCCGCCCGCCTACCGCATGCCGCTGCCCCAACCGGCGAGCGACAGCTGCGGCTGGGCGACGTTCGGTGCGCCGCCCTGCGATACGGCAGCGGACAAGCCTGAAGCGCGCTAGGCGCTTTACCCCACGGCGCGCACGGCTGGTCGAAAAGCGGCGGCTGGCAGCTTTTCGCACAGCTTGGCGAACATACATCGCAGGGGCGTGCCTAAACATATCCTGCCTGACATGTTCAGGGCGCGGCAAGCCGGGCCGGGCCATGCAGGGCCACCGGCACAAGATAACACGAACGAGCTTTCCCGATGCGCCTTTTTTCCGCCGATCTGTACCGCAACTTTGCCATCGGCTTTGCCGCCGGGGCTGCGCTGATTGCAGGCGCTCATGCCGATACCTGGGGCGGTGAGCTTTCCCCGCCCGCCCATGCGGCGCAAACCCCGCACACGCCGGGGCCTGCGGCTGAGGCTTTCCTGGCCGTGCATGAAGGCCGCGGCCAGTGAAGCGCGCTCTGCCCGCGCTTGCCGTCATCACGCTGGCGTTGTCGGCCTGTTCCGGCCCGGTGATGGCCGCCGAAGAACCCGTCAACGCGCCGGTCGCCAAGCTGGTCGCCAAGGAAGAGGGCTTGCAGACCGCAATCTTTGCCGGCGGCTGTTTCTGGGGTGTCGAAGGCGTGTTCAGCCATGTGAAAGGCGTGACGGCGGCGGCCTCGGGCTATCACGGCGGCAGCGCGGCAACAGCGAAATATGATCGGATCACCGCAGGCGGCACGGCTCACGCCGAATCCGTCAAGGTAACCTATGATCCGGCTGTGGTGCGTTATGACGAATTGCTGCGGATCTTCTTTTCAGTGGTGGCTGATCCGACGCTGAAAAACCGGCAGGGGCCTGATGTCGGCGCGCATTACCGTTCGGCGCTGGTGCCGACGACAGCGGAGCAGAAGAAAGTCGCTGCTGCCTATCTCGCCCAGCTTGAAGCAGCCAAGATCTGGCCGCGCCCGATTGTCACCCGGATCGAGCCGCTGCGCGCGTTCTATCCGGCAGAGGCCTATCATCAGGACTTCATGGCGAAGAACCCGCGCCACGGCTATATCCAGCGCTGGGACAAGCCCAAGGTCGAAGCTTTGAAAGCCATGTTCCCCGCGCAATACCGCGCGGCGTTCCTGCGGGATGCAGGCTGACCCGTTTGCGCGCAGCCTGCCGATCCATGCGGCTGGGGCATCAGCTCAAAAGCAGTGATCCGATGTTCCTGCCACCCAGATAGCCGATGTAAAATGTTGCCACCCCGATCGCAACAATCAGGCTCCCGATCATGAGGTCGCGCTCGGCAATCATGCTGGCCGCAGGGGTCTTTGTGTCTTTGTCCATCTGCATCCTCACCCAGACAAGGTCGAAACCCTTGATAGATCGAATTTATGTTGACCGGGGCCTGCGGCGTCAAGGGTCAAGTATCGCGCCCGGCGCAGCCTGACGGGCTGCGCGCAATTTCCGGCTCTACGCGGGCAATTTGGCCTGCCACTGGCGCGAAGGCCGCGGTTTCACTATATTGCCTGCCATGGCGACCACAGTTCATCCCCACACCCATCATGAACATCGCGGCGACAGCCTGATTCCCGCCGCTGCGCGCGCGCTGGTGGCAGCGGGCGAACAGTGGACCGCCATGCGCGAAGCGGTGTTTGCCGAACTCGCCCGCCACGAACGCCCGGTCTCGGCCTATGACATTGCCGATAACCTCTCCGCCGCGCGCGGCAAGCGGGTGGCTCCCAACAGCGTCTATCGCATCCTCGATGTGTTTGTGACCAACAACCTCGCCATGCGGGTGGAAAGCGCCAATGCCTTCCTCGCCAACACCCACCCCGGCTGCGCACATGATTGCATCTTCCTCGTCTGCGACGAATGCGGCGAGGCCGCCCATGTGGATGATGAGGATGTGAGCAAGGCGGTGCGCGGGATTGCCGCTGCGCGCGGATTCAAGGCGGAACGCCCGGTGCTGGAAATCCGGGGTTTGTGCAAAGCCTGCACCTGACCGCGCACCAACTGGCCCGGCGGCCTGCGATCCTCCCGGTAATCCTTTATCAACTGTCGAATCGACACGCCTGAAATCAGCGTGTAACGCGGGGGGCTATGATTCAACCACCGCACACCCCCCTGCTCGATCAGGTCAACACCCCTGACGATCTCCGCCGCCTCAAGCCCGAACAACTGCGCCAGCTCGCCGACGAACTGCGCGCCGAAATGATCGACGCGGTCAGCGTGTCGGGCGGGCATCTCGGGTCGGGCCTCGGCGTTGTCGAACTGACGGTCGCGATCCACTATGTCTTCAACACGCCGGACGATAAGCTGGTGTGGGACGTGGGCCACCAATGCTATCCGCACAAGATCATCACCGGGCGGCGGGATCGCATCCGTACGCTGCGGCAGGGCGGCGGCCTTTCGGGCTTCACCAAGCGTTCGGAAAGCGAATATGATCCGTTCGGCGCGGCGCATTCCTCGACCTCGATTTCCGCAGCGCTCGGCTTTGCCATTGCCAACAAGCTGCAAGGCAAGGCAGGGCGCGGCATCGCGGTGATCGGCGATGGTTCGATGAGCGCAGGCATGGCCTACGAAGCGATGAACAACGCAGCCCAAGCGGGCAACCGGCTGATCGTGATCCTCAATGATAACGACATGTCGATTGCGCCGCCGGTGGGCGGGCTTTCCGCATATCTGGCGCGCATGGTGTCTTCGAGCGAATATCTCGGCATCCGCAGCCTTGCCAGCCGCGCGATCCAGAAGATGAGCCGCCGCCTGCACGACACCATCGGCAAGGCCGAAGAATTCACCCGCGGCATGGTGACGGGCGGGACTTTGTTCGAAGAGCTCGGCTTTTACTATGTCGGCCCGATTGACGGGCATAATCTCGATCACCTGCTGCCGGTGCTCGAAAATGTGCGCGATACTTCCGAAGGCCCGGTGCTGATCCATGTCGTCACCGAAAAGGGCAAGGGCTATGCCCCTGCCGAAAACAGCGCCGATAAATATCACGGCGTGCCCAAGTTCAACGTCGTCACCGGCGAAAAGGCCAAGAGCGCGCCCAGCGCGCCTGCCTATCAGGACGTGTTCGGCCTGACGCTGGCGAAGCTGGCGGACAGCGATGATCGCATCTGCGCGATCACCGCCGCCATGCCGAGCGGCACGGGCGTGGACAAATTCGCCAAGGCGCATCCCACCCGCAGTTTCGATGTCGGCATTGCCGAACAGCACGCGGTAACCTTTGCCGCAGGGCTTGCCGCTGAAGGCATGCGGCCGTTTGCAGCGATCTATTCCACCTTCCTGCAGCGCGCCTATGATCAGGTGGTGCATGATGTAGCGATCCAGAACCTGCCCGTGCGCTTTGCGATTGACCGCGCAGGCCTGGTCGGCGCGGACGGGGCGACGCACGCAGGCAGCTTCGACATCACCTATCTTGCCACCTTGCCCAACATGGTGGTGATGGCCGCGGCTGACGAGGCGGAACTCGTCCACATGACCTACACCGCCGCCGAATATGACGATGGCCCCATCGCTTTCCGCTATCCGCGCGGCAATGGCACCGGCGTGCCGCTGCCCGAAGTTCCCGTAAAGCTTGAAATCGGCAAGGGCCGCGTGGTGCGTGAAGGCACCAAGATCGCGATCCTTTCGCTGGGCGCGCGCTTGGCCGAGGCTTTGAAGGCCGCCGATCAGCTGGAGGCCAAGGGGCTTTCCACCACGGTGGCCGATCTGCGCTTCGTCAAGCCGCTGGACGAGGAACTGATCGCCCGCCTGATGCGCACGCACGAAGTTGTCGTGACGGTCGAGGAAGGTTCAATCGGCGGCCTTGGCGCGCATGTGCTGACCTATGCGAGCGACGAAGGGCTGACGGATAACGGGCTCAAGATCCGCACGCTGCGCCTGCCCGATACCTTCATTGATCACGATGATCCGATGAAGCAGTATGACGAGGCCGGGCTCAACGCACCGCAGATTGTCGATACGGTGCTCAAAGCGCTCAAGCACAACTCGGCAGGCATCGAAGAAGCGCGCGCTTAACCGCTCATGGCGCTCCTCAAGATCGAGCAGGATGGCCCTGTCACCACGCTGACCATTGACCGGGCGGAAACCATGAACCCGCTCGGCGCGCCGGGCGACGGGGATGAATTCGCCGCCGCCTGCACCGCGATCAACCGCGACATGGCATGCCGTGTGGTGATCGTGACGGGTGCAGGCCGGGCGTTCAGCGCGGGCGGCGATATCAAGGCGATGCGCGACAAGACGGGCACTTTCGGGGGCACCGCGCCTGCGATCTCGGATGGCTATCGCGGCAATATCCACCTCATGCTGCGCGCGCTGTATGGCCTGCGCGTGCCGGTGATTGCGGCGGTCAATGGCCCGGCGATTGGCCTGGGCTGCGATGTCGCCTGCCTTGCCGATATCCGCATTGCCAGCGATCAGGCGAAGTTCGGCGTGACCTTCCTCAAGCTTGGCATCATCCCCGGCGATGGCGGCACCTGGATCCTGCCGCGCGTGATCGGGATGAGCCGGGCGGCGGAATTGTTCTACACCGGCGATGTGATTGATGCGGCCACCGCAAAGGAGTGGGGCCTTGTCAGCCGGGTGGTGGCGGCCGACAGCCTGATGGACGAAGCGCGCAGCCTCGCCGCACGCATCGCTGCCATGCCGCCGCACGCGCTGCGCCAGTCCAAGATGCTGCTGCGGCAGGGCCGGGAGCTGAGCTATGATGCCGCGCTCGAACTGGCGGCCAACACGCAGGCGATGATGCACACCACCGCCGATCATGCCGAGGGCGTGGCAGCGCTGATCGAAAAGCGCAGCCCGGTGTTCAAGGGCGAGTGATCAGCCGATCCACTTCCACACGCCCGCAGGGATGCCTGCGCGCCACAGATGCATCCAGCTTCCCGCCAGCCACAGCGCCGTTCCCGCAATCAGCGGCACCGCGCCGACGCTGAACAGCCGGTGGAGCTGCGGCCAGTAGCTCGTTTTCGCTGACCACTGGCCCCATGCCTCACCCATCTGTGCGCGCTTCTTGCCATCCTGAAACCACGAACCCACCAGCGCCAGCGTGCCCATGGCGAGCGCGGTGATCATGGTGCGGGTGCTCCACAGCAGCACCAGGTGCGAGGCGGCCCACAGGCCAATCCCCCACATCATCGGGTGCCGGGTCACAAGAAACACGCCCTTGGGCTCGGCCCGGGCCTGCGTTTCGGCCATCGGGGTAGGCAAAGCCGGATTGCCGATCAGCGATCCCGCCAGCAGCACCATCGCAGGCCATGTCAGCACGGTGGCAAGGATCCAGCCCGCCTCGCCCGAACCACCCAGATCCGCCCCCGGCGCGCCCAGAAAGGCGAAATAGACCCAGCCAAGCGTGGCAAAGCTCACCAGCGTGTAGGCGCCCTGAAATCCCTTGTCGCCCAAGGCTTTCACCATCGGTGCGCGTAAGGCGTGCGACATGCCAATATGGCTGCCGACAAAAGCGATGTTCGCCGCCAGAAGGTTCCACAAGCTCGCGTTCATTCCTGCCTCCTGCAGCCAGGCCTGCAAGCTAGCTTTCAATGGCGATCAGTTCCACCTTGAAAACCAGTGTCGCATTGCCGGGGATCGGCCCGCGCCCGACGGGGCCATAGGCAAGATCGGCAGGGATCGCGATCTCGATGGTTTCGCCCACGCCCATCTGGGGGATGGCGATCTGCCAGCCCGGCACCAGCCGCGCGAGCGGGAAGGTGGCGGGGCTCCCGCGTGCATAGGAGCTGTCGAACACGCTCCCGTCGAGCAAGCGCCCTTCGTAATGGACGGTGACCACGTCCGCGACGCTCGGCTTGGTCTCGGAAGCGCGATATTCGAGCCAGCGCCAGCGCACGCCGCCTTCCGCCAGATGCCAGCCATCCTGCGGCGTGAGGCCGAGCAGGTAAAGCTGCTGCTGCGCATGCCAGGCGGAGCTGCCCTGTTCAGGCTCGCTCGCTCCCGGCTTGTCCTGCGCGTGCGCAGGCGTAAAGCCGCCCGCCAGCGCGGCTGCCGCTGCCATGGCCTTGGCGATCAGCCCCCTCACCAGTCGAACGCCTTGGGCCGGGCGCTTTCATCAAGGCTCTTGTAACGATCACGCAGGCGGCTCTGGTGGCTGGTGAGATCCTGTTCGATGCCGCCGATGAACACCTTGGCAGGCACTGTGCCCACCTCCAGCGGATCGCCATCCCAGATCACCACATCGCCGACCGCGCCCGGCATCAGCACGCCTGCCTTTCCGCCAAGCCCGCTGATGGCAGCCGGCACCGAAGAAATCGCGGCAAAAGCCTCGCCCCAGGTCAGCCCGCGCGCGCCCGGCATGCGCGAGAGCGCCACCAGATTGCCCGCCGTCTGCGACAGGCGGCGCGGGTTTTGCGCAGCCTCGGCATTGATCGCCACCATCACGCCGGCTGCCTTCATCCGCCCGACATTGCTTTGCGTGGCGGCGAGTTTCTGGAAGGTTTCGGGCAGATCATCGAGCCCGTTGGCAATCACCGGCACTTTGGCAGCGGCGATGTCAGCCGCGACCAGCCAGCCCTCGCTTGCCCCCACCAGCACCAGATCGAGCCGGGGAAATTCTGTCTTCAACGCCAGCACGCCGCGGATATCGGCGCCGCGTTCGACCGCGACATAGAGCTTCTGCCGCCCGGTGACGACAGGCACCAGCGCTTCGGCATCGAAGCGGCCCAGCATCACCTTGTCACCCTTGGTGATTTCGGTGGTGGCGGGGATCCCGCTGCGGCCCGCCAGCACATTGGCTTCGCGCAGGGCGCTGCGGAACAGGACTTGCGCGGCGGCCCGGCTGCCGCCTGCAATCCGCGCGCCGCCTTCCGACAGATCGACCATCTGGAACGCGCGCGGCACCATGACGGGGGCCGGATCGCCATCCAGATCAATGATCGCGCCCTGCCCGCCGAAGATCGAGCCTGAAGGCAAGGTCGAAGTGGCCGCGCGGGTGATCCCGGCGGCGCGGTGCACCAGAATGTTCTGCGAGGTGGGATTGATCGTCTGGCTTGCATCGAGCGACGCGCTGAAAGGCGCGCCGCTTGCGCGCACATCATTCGATTCGCCCACCGCATCGACATCGGCAAGGCCGAGCGAAGTGATGGTGGCAAACAGCCCCGGCGTGACCCAGCGCCCGCCTGCATCCATGCTGCGCACGCCTTCGGGGGCTGCGACATTGCGCCCGGCGGCGACCACGCGCCCGCCGCGCACGAGCACGCTGGCACCCTCCACCGGATCGCTGCCATCGCCGATCACGACGCGGGCATTGGTGATCAGCACATCCTGCGCGAGCGCAGGGGCGGCAGCGGTGAGTGCGGCGATGCTGGCACCAAGTGCAAGGAGGCGGTTCATTTCACATCTCCTTCGCCGGGCTGGCCAAGCTCGAAATCGCTCACCGGACGCGTCTTGGGATCAAGCGCATCGAACATGAGCGCGCCGTCGATCCAGACCTTTTCGGGCCGCGAATAGACGCTCAAGGGATCGCCGTTCCACAGCACCACATCGGCCATCTTGCCTTGTTCAAGGCTGCCGGTGAGATCGCCGATCCCCATCGCCTTGGCTGCGTTGTGGGTGATCCAGCCGATCACGGTGGCATCGGAAATGTTGATCCCCATGCGGCGCCCGGCGGCCTGCGCCTTGGCGGCTTCCTGGTTGAGGCGCTGGATATCATTGGCATCATCCGAATGGATCACCACGCAGGCACCCTCGCGCGCCAGAAATGCAGCATTTTCGAGGATGCCGTCATAGGCTTCCATCTTGAAGCCGTACCAATCGGCCCAGATCGCGCTGCACACGTCATTTTCCTTGAGCAGATCGCCGATCTTGTAGGCTTCGACCGCGTGGTGGAACGCGGTGACGCGGTAACCCATCTCCTTGGCCATATCCATCACCAGCGCCATTTCATCGGCGCGGTAGCAGTGGTTGTGGACAAGGATTTCGCCGCGCAGCACGCCCGCCAGCGTCTCTTTGCCGAGATCGCGCTTGGCCTTATCATTGTTGGCGTATTCGATCGCATCGAGCCAGGTCTGCCGGTTGACCGCAAGATTGCCCATGCGGGTCGAAGGCATCCGCCCGCGCCCGCCATAAACCCGCTTGGGATTTTCGCCGCAGGCCATCTTGAAGCCATAGGGCGCGCCGGGGAATTTCATCTGCTGCACTGTGCGCCCCGGCACGTTCTTGAGCGTGACCGAACGCCCGCCCATCAGATTGGCAGAACCGGGCAGGATCTGCAAAGCGGTGATCCCGCCATTGGCGAGCGCGCGGGTGAAGCCGGGGTCTTGCGGCCAGACCGAATGTTCGGCCCAGACTTCGGGCGTGGTCGGGCTGGTGGCCTCGTTGCCGTCGGAATGCGCCTCCACACCGGGCGAGGGGTAATCGCCAAGGTGCGAGTGGATGTCGATGATGCCCGGCGTCACGAACTTGCCGGTGCCCTCGAACACCGCGATATCGGCCGGGATCGGCGTATCCGGCCCGCCGACCGCGGTGATCTTGCCGCCCGACATGAACACGACGCCGTTGTCGATTTTGCCGCCCTTGCCATCATAGATGGTCGCGCCCCGGATCGCGGTCGCGATATTGGGATAGGGCTTGTAGGTCGAGGCGAAGGGATCATCCTTTGGCCCCTTGGCCGCGAGCGTTCCCGCTTTGGCGCTGGCCGTGCTGGCTTCGGCCCGCCCGCTTTCGGCATTGGTGGTGGCGCAGGCGGCAAGCGCCCACGCGCTTGCGAGCGCAAGGCCTGCGCTGCGCGTCAATCTGGTAGTCATCCGATGCCCTTCCCGTTGTCCCGGCAGCGAGTGTGACGGGAAAACGGGGGGCTGTCCATGCTGTTGGACGAAATTGGTGTCCGCGCAGCCTTACTCGGCCGGACGTGCGGCGGCAGGGAAATCCACCGCATCCGCGCCGCCGCCAGCAGGGGCATCATCCTTGAGCGTATCGAGGTGCATCCACTTCTTGACCGCCGGGCTCACCAGCAGCACCGCTACGGCCGCGCCGATCGAGATCCAGCCGAACAGCTCATAGACATCAAGCAGGCCCTGCTTGGTCATGGCGCCATCATGCCCGCCGGTCGCCTCGCCGATCTTGCCCGCGACGAAATTGCCGACCGCCGTCATGTAAAACCACGCGCCCATGATGAGGCTCGCCATGAAGGAAGGGGCCAGCCGGTTCATTGCCGACAGGCCAACCGGCGAGAGGCACAATTCGGCGGTGGTGGCGAAAAAGTAATAGGCGAACACCATGATCACCGGGGTCATTGCCGCGATCCCGTACGCTTCCGCTCCCCACACCAGCACGAGATTGGCCAAGCCCATCTGCGCCAGCGCCAGCCCGAACTTGGCCGGGGCCGAAGGCTCCATCCCCTTGGCGCCCAGCCATTGCCACAGCCCGGCGAACAGCGGGGCGAGCAGAATGATGTAGATCGGATTGATCGACTGGAAGATGCCCGCCGGCACGCCTGCACGATCGACAAAGCGATCGGTAAACAGGTTCATCGAACCGCCCGCCTGTTCGAACAGGCCCCAGAACAGCGGGTTGAGGCTGATCAGGAACAGGATCGCAAAGATGCGGTCGCGCGCATCGTTTTCGAGCGCCAGCTTCTCGATTGCCATGACAGCAATGATGATCACGAACCCGGCCACCGCGACCCAGGCTGCCGACGCCAGCCCATAGATCATCGGCGCTTCGGCGAGGGTGAGTTTGAAAGTCACGGCAAACGGCAGGAACAGCATCAGCGCAAGGCCCGCCATCATCGCGCCTACCCGCCCGGCAGGCGCTTTGCCCAGCGTGCCATAGGGAATGGCAAAGGTCGCCTGCAACGCCACATAGCCCAGCAGAATAATGCCCGAATAGATCAGCAGCAGCTGGATCACGTCCTGGTACTGCACCAGCGCCCAGATCAGCGCGACGGCGGCAAAACCGATGCCGTAAAGCCCGTATTCGAGGCCCTTGCCAAGCGCTCTTGGCGCTTCGCCCGCACCCTTCAGCGTCGCCTTGCCGAGCACAAAGACGATCAGGCCCGCCAGCATCCCGATCCCGGCAAGCCCGAAACCATAGCCCCAGCCCAGCGTCTGACCGAGATAGGCCACCAGAATGGTGCCGAGCGCCGCACCGACGTTGATGCCCATGTAGAAGATCGTATAGGCCGCATCGCGGCGCACATCGGTCAGCTTGTAAAGCTGGCCCACCATCACCGAGATATTGGCTTTCAGGAAGCCCGAGCCGACGATGATGAAGGCGAGTGCTGCCCAGAACACGTTGATCGTGGGATCATCCTGCCCGCCGGTGCCTTCCACTGCCATCAGCGTATGGCCAAGCGCCAGCAGCAACCCGCCAAACAGCACCGCGCGGCGCTGGCCGAGATAGCGGTCGGCCAGATAGCCGCCCAGCACCGGGGTGATGTAAACCAGTGAAGTGTAGGCCCCGTAGATCAGGTTCGATTTGCCGTCGCTGAAAAGCCAGTGCTGCGTGAGGTAGAAAATCAGGATTGCGCGCATGCCATAGTAGGAAAAACGCTCCCACATTTCGGCGAAGAACAGCATGTAGAGGCCTTTGGGATGGCCTGCGAATTCCGGTTCTTTTTGCACCGCAACCTTGCCGCCAATGGCAAGAAACACGATCAGCACCACAACGGCGATGGCCGCAATCCAGTCGGCCTCGGCCCACTGCGAAAGAGCTTTCATGAAATCGATCCCTGTAACCGTGATGCAGGCGCATCGCCCGCCTGTGTCCAAGCGGCGCACCCTAACGCCTTCGTGCTTCATGTGAAGCATTTGTTGCGATCGCAACCAATATGTCATCTGGCCTCAACCTTGACCCGCATGGCTGTATTATGGCACTGAAGCACCTCGTCAGGGGACACATCCGCTTATGAGCCCGAACCGGCCCGTCTATCTCAAGCTGCGCGACCAGATTGCCGCTGCCATCATGCTTGGCGACTATCCCGAAGGCGAAATGCTGCCTTCGGTGCGGGCGCTGGCGGCGCAGCAGGGCGCCAATCCGCTGACCGTGGCCAAGGCCTATCAGCAATTCCAGAATGATGGCCTTGTCGAAGTGCAGCGCGGGGTTGGCATGTATGTGGTGCGCGGCGCTGCTGACCGTCTGCGGGCGCGCGAACGCGAGGTGTTCCTCAGCGAGGAATGGCCCGAAATCCGCCGCCGGATCGAGCAGCTTGGCCTCAGCCCGGCAGAGCTTGCCCTGCGCATCTAAGGGCACAACCGACAACGCAGGGCGGCAAGAGCGTAGCGAAATGGTGCAAGCTGCGGCGATTTGGCAAGAAATCGGAAAAGCCGGGATTGCGCGCTGCGATTTGCCTGGTCTATAGAATGACAGCCCAGGGTCGCGGGTGAGTTGAGGACAACAGCGGGAAAACCGCAAGGGATGCGGCCAATATCCAACAGATCTGGCCGACATCGGGAGGACGAAATGATCCGATCCGAATTGCTGCAGGAACTGCACAAGGACAATCCGGAATTGCGTGCCGAAGAAATCGAACAAGTGGTCGATATCTTCTTTGATGAAATCGCGCAGCGTCTGGCCGAAGGTGGCCGGGTGGAATTGCGTGGTTTCGGCGCATTTTCCACGCGTGAACGCGAAGCGCGCACCGGACGCAATCCGCGCACCGGCGATGCGGTCGAAGTGGCGGCCAAGCGCGTGCCTTATTTCAAGGCCGGCAAGGAAATCCGCGAACGTCTCAACACCGACTGAGCCGGCCGTTCACGCCGCCAGCCGCCGAAGCTGCGCCAGCAATGGTGCGGCTCGGCTAGTTGCGCTTTGCCCGGCCATTGAATTGGCCGATTGCCGATTGGTGCAGAGCCGCTTATCGGCGCAGGGCTTGATACAGGCGCGGGTGTGGCGGAATGGTAGACGCCGGGGACTTAAAATCCCCTGAGCCTTGCTCGTGGGGGTTCGAGTCCCCCACCCGCACCAGCAATCCGTGACACAAACCCGTCCGGGGGACGGGTTTGGCCGCACGGCCCCCTCAACACCCTTAGCGCGCCGTTATTCATCCCTTAACCAGCCGCGCCTATCACCCGGAACGTTGTGGCAAAACCAGCAGGCGCGGTTCCGGACAGGATCAGTCACCCGCTGGCAGCAAGGCGGAAATGGCGATGGATTTTGCGGTCCACGGTTCGCAAATTGCAGCAGAGAACGGGGACGGCAGCGAACAGCGCGCCGCGCCGCGCTTCACCTTGCTCATCCGCGCTGCCAAGCTGGTATGCGAGGCGGGCGAATTTGTCTGCGTGCTGCGCGATGTTTCCGAAACCGGGTTGAGCGTGCGATTGTTCCATCCGCTTCCTGCGGTGGAACATCTCGAACTGCACATGCCCGCAGGCGCCATCTATCCGATCACCAGCGTATGGCAGCGCGGCTTTGAGGCCGGGTTCCGTTTTGATGAAGCGGTGATGGTCGAAAACCTCATCAACGAGGCGAGCCTTTATCCCAAGCGCGGCCTGCGGCTGGCGCTGGAATTCCCGGTGACGCTCACCACGCTCACCCAGCGCTGCCCCGCGACAGTGTTCAATCTGTCGCAGCAGGGCGCCTTGCTGGCCTGTGACGGGCTGTTCGCAATTGATCAGAACCTGCGGATCGAAGGCGGCGAAGTTGCCCCTGAGCTCAAGGAAATCCGCGCCAAGGTGCGCTGGCGGCGCGGCGCGCATTATGGCGTGGTGTTTGACGATACCTTCACGCTCGGCGATTTCGCCAAGCTGGCAGCACGCCTGCAAGTGCCCGGTCTGGTGGCGGATTAGCCCTTTCAGCCGGGCTTAAACGTCAGCGCGAGGCCATTGATGCAGTGGCGTTTGCCGGTGGGCCTCGGCCCATCCCCGAAGATATGCCCCAGATGCCCGCCGCAGCGCGCGCAGTGCACTTCGGTGCGGGGGTAGCCGATCTTGTAATCGGTGGAGGTGCCCACTGCCCTCGCGCTGATCGCCTGCCAGAAACTCGGCCAGCCGGTGCCGCTGTCATATTTGTGCGCCGAGGAATAGAGCGGCGCGCCGCAGCCCGCGCAGGCAAAGGTGCCCTTGCGCTTTTCCTTGTTGAGGGGCGAGGTAAAGGCCCGCTCGGTGCCTTCTTCGCGCAGCACATAATATTGTTCGCGGGTAAGCACGCGGCGCCATTCGGCATCGGTTTTGCTCACCGGAAAGCTCTTGGCCTGCGCCTCTGCCCCGCAAGCCGCCACCCATGGCACAGCCGCAGCGATGCCAGTGGCGGCAAGCAGGCGGCGGCGGGTCAGATCGTTGAGGCGCATGGGCGGATTGTCCAGTGGTTCAAGGTTCATCCCGACAACGCGCAAGCCTATCGCAGGGTTTCACGCTCCGGCCAATCCGCGCGGTCAGAACGTGGTGATTTCGACTTCGAGCTTGCGGAAGCCGTGGACGAAATTCGCCCGCACCCGTTCGACATCGCCTGCCACATGCACCCGCATCCGGCGCTTGTGCATTTCTTCCAAAAGCACGCGCAATTGCAATTCGGCCAGCCGCGCCCCCACGCAGCGGTGGATGCCATAGCCGAAGGACAGGTGGCGGCGGGCATTATCGCGCGTGATGTCAAGCACGTCGGGGTTGTCGAATACCTCCGCATCGCGGTTGGCGCTGATATACCACAGCACCACCTTGTCGCCTGCCTTGATGGTCTGGCCGAAGACTTGCGTTTCCTGCGTGCAGGTACGCCGCATATGCGCCAGCGGCACCTGCATCCGCAGGATTTCCTGCACCGCGTTGGGGATGAGTTCGGGCCGTTCCTCGTAAAGCTTGCGCTGATCGGGGAACTTGTCGAGCGCGTGGATGATCCCGCTCATGGTGTTGCGGGTGGTGTCGTTCCCGCCGACAATCAGCAGCACCAGATTGCCCATGAATTCTTCGGGGCGCATCTGGTTCATCGCGGGCGAATGGATCATCATCGAGATGAGATCATTGCCCGGCTCTTTGTCCATGGTGCGTTCCATCCACAGGGTCTGGAAATAGGCCCCCATTTCCTGAAGGATGCCCCAGCGTGTTTCATCCAGCGCGCGCACGGCGCCGAGTTCAGTATCGCCCGCCCAGTCCGACCAGAAGGTGAGCAAGCGGCGATCTTCCCAGGGAAAGCCGAACAGGATGGCGAGCATGCCGGTGGTGAGTTCGATCGAGACAGTCTCGACCCAGTCGAACACTTCGCCGCGCGGCAGGCTATCCAGCAGTTCGCCGGTGCGGGCGCGGATTTCGGCTTCCATGTCGGTCACCGCGCTCGGCGTGAATTTGGGCGCGACCGTGCGGCGCTGGCCGGTGTGCTGCGGGCGGTCCATCGCGATGAACATCGGCAATTCGCGCGGGGCATGGCCAGCGGCAGCGGCCTGTTCTTCGGTCAGGCGTTCAAGGATGGTGATGCCGCCATGTTCCCAGCTTGACGAGAACACTTCGGGCAGGGCTTCGATATGCTGGATCGCCTTGTGGCCGACGACGGCCCAATAGGGGCCGAACGGGCTTTCGGGGATGTAGTGGAGCTGTCCGGCCTTGCGCATTTCGGCAAAGACCGGCTGCCACTTGTCCTCGAAATAGATCTCCGAACGGCTGACATCCCACGGATGGGTGTGGCGCAGGCGCTGTTCGGGGTGGGTTTCGAAATGCGCCTTCAAGGCTTCGTAGGATGTCGGCGACCGGCGCACTTGCGGGCGCTGGATTGCGGGCGGAGTGGGGGCGGTAGTGGCCATGGTTCTCTCCCGTCAGGCGGCCTCTGGAACGGGCCGCTCTGCTCACGACTCGCATCCTGCCCTAACTGACAGCTATGTCAATAGTCGGTTGCAAACAGGGACTGGTTGGCCGCGTCATTCCGCCGGTTCGGCCACCGCCACGCGCTTGCTGAAACGCGGCTTCTTCGCGCGGCCCGCGCCGCCCGATTTCATCACCCGCTTGCGGAACAAGAGCGAGCCGCCCTTGACGATCAGCACCACCCACAGCGCCTGCCAGCCCAGCGCCGCGGCGTGGAGCCACAGCGCCTCGTCCATCGCCGCGCGCGCCAGCATCGCGAAGGGCGACGACAGCGGGAAGATCATCGCCGCCTTCTCCAGCGCCGAACCGGGCTGGGTGATGGTGTAGGCGGCAAGAAAGAACACGAGCAATTGCAGCATGGTGACGGGCATCGACAGCGTCTGCACTTCGCGCACCGTGCTGGCCATCGCGCCGATGGTCAGGAACAGCGCGCCGAGCAGCAGATAGGCCATGGAAAAATACGTGATGCCGAGCAGCACGAACAGCGGCCAGCCCACCGCAGGGGCGGGCAGATTGGCAAGGTCGGTGCCGGTGCCCGCTGTCACCGCATCGCCCGCCAGCACCCAGAACCCGAAGGCGGCAAGGCCCCACACCGTGATCCCCACCATCGACACCGCCAGCATCGCAAACAACTTGCCCATGAACACTGCATCCATCGGGATCGCGGCGGCAAGGATTTCGATGATCTTGTTGGCTTTTTCCTCGACGAGGTTGGACAAGACCATGCCCGCCAGCAGCATGGTGAGGAGGAACAGCAGCAATTGCCCGGCTTGCGCGGTGGCAATGCGGTTGGAACGCTCGCTCGCCGCGCTGCTGGCGACCAGTTCGCTGGTGGCTTGCGGAACGGCAACCGGGGCAGCCTGCATGGCGCTGGCCGCGATCAGCTCGATGGGCCCGCGCCAGCGTTCGGCCTGCTCCGCCGTGCCGACGACCTGGGGCGCGGCCAAAGTGCCGGTGACGATCACGGCGAAATTGCCGCGCCGTTGTTCAAGGAAGGCGCGGGCATCGAAGGCAGGCTCACTCGCCGCTTCGGGCACGGCTTGCAAAGGCGGCACCGCGCCGCCGAGCTGCGCCGAAAGGCTGGTTCCGGCTGCGATCATCGCGGCGGTATCAGCCTCGTTCATCGCCACGCCGACCACCACCGTGTCCGCCTCGCGCATCACTTCGCCGGTGATGCTGCCTGCCAGCCCGCCGACGATGAAGGGAAACAGCGGGCCCAAGAGGAAGAACAGAAACGTGCGGCTGAACAATACCGCGATGAAATCGCGCCGCGCGATCACCCATGCCGCTTCGAGCGTGGACAGGCGCGGACTGGTGGCGGCGCTCATGCGGCGGCTCCTTCGGTATCGGCTTTAAGCGCGCGCGCGGCGGCCTCGCCCGCGATCGCGACAAAGGCATCGTGCAGGCCCGCCCGCTCGATCGAGAGCGAAAGAATGCCCGCCTCGCCTTCGATCAGCTGGCGCAGCAGCGGCTCGACCCCGCTTTCGGGCAGGGGGAAGTGGAAGAAATCGCCGTTGCGGCGGGTGTCCTTGGGCAGCGCGGCCAGCCAGCCGCCTTCGCGCGCGCGGGTTTCCAGCCGCACTTGTGCCGGGATCCGATCACGCGCCGCCTCGACACTGCCCGCATAGGGCACGCGCCCACCGGCAATGATCGCCACCCCTTCGCACAGGCGCTCGGCATGGTGAATGACATGGGTTGAAAAAATCACTGTCACCCCGTCATCCGCCAGCGCGCGGATCATGCCTTCAAGCTTGCCCTGATTGATCGCATCAAGCCCCGAAAACGGTTCATCCAGCACCACCAGCCGCGGGCGATGCACCAGCGTGCCGAGCAATTGCACAGTCTGCGCCATGCCTTTGGAAAGCTGGCGGATCTGGCGGGTGGCAGCATGGCCAAGCCCGTGGCGTTCAAGCATTTCCATGCCGCGCTTGCGCCCTTCCGTCAGCGACAGGCCCCGCAGCGCGCCCATGAAAGCAATCGCTTCAATCGCTTTCATCGAGGGGTAAAGCCCGCGTTCTTCGGGCAGATAGCCGATCAGGCGGCCGATCTCGTGGGGGCGATCATGGCCGAATACGCGGCGCAGGCCTTCATCGGGATCAATGATGCCGAGCAGCATCCTGAGCGTCGTCGTCTTGCCTGCGCCGTTCGGCCCAAGCACGCCGTAGATCGCGCCTTCGGGCACGGCGATATCCACGCCGTCCACCGCGCGCGTCCCGTCAAAGCTCTTGACGAGGCCGCGCGCCTCGATAGCGAGCGGGCGCGCCTCTTCGTAAGCGGGCGCGCTGTGCTTGAATTGTTCGCTGATCGCCATATCCATGGAATGCCCCTTTACCCGGCCCGATTAAACAGGAGCCTCTTCAAGCATGGTTAACGCCGCCGCAGGAACTGGCCTTGAGGCGCGCATCGCGGCGGAGGCGCGGCGGCTGGGCTTTGCCACTTGCGGCATGGCGAGCGCGGGCGAAGATCCGCTGCGCGCCCGCCGGCTGGAACAATGGCTGGGCGAAGGGCATCATGGCAGCATGGAATGGATGGCGGCGCGTATCGATCATCGCCGTAGCCCGCAAGGGCTGTGGCCTGCGGCGAAGAGCGTGATCGCGCTGGGGGCGAGTTATGCGCCCGGCCATGATCCGCTCAGCCTTGAAGGTTCGGCCGAACGCGCGCGGATTTCGGTCTATGCGCAAGGGCGCGATTATCACGATGTGGTGAAAAAGCGGCTGAAAGCACTCGCCCGCTGGCTGGTGGCGGAGCGGCCTGAGGCCGGGGTGAAAGTGTTTGTCGATACCGCGCCGGTGATGGAAAAGCCCTTGGGCGAGGCGGCAGGGCTGGGCTGGCAGGGCAAGCACACCAATCTCGTCAGCCCCGCGCATGGCAGCTGGCTGTTTCTCGGCGCGATCTACACGACGCTGGAATTGCAGCCGTCCGCGCCGCACCGCGATCAGTGTGGCAGTTGCCGCGCCTGCATGGATGCTTGCCCGACCGATGCCTTCCCCGCGCCTTACCAGCTCGATGCGCGGCGCTGCATTTCCTATCTCACCATCGAACACAAGGGCGCGGTGCCTGAGGAATTTCGCACCGCGCTCGGCAATCGCATCTATGGCTGCGATGATTGCCTGGCGGTGTGCCCGTGGAACAAGTTTGCGCACGCCGCGAGCGCGATGAAGGAATTCCTCCCCCGCGCCGAACTGGTCGCGCCGCGTCTGGCAGAACTGCTCAGCCTTGATGATGCGGGGTTCCGGGCGCTGTTTTCCGGCTCGCCGATCAAGCGGATCGGGCGGGACCGGTTTGTGCGCAATTGCCTTTATGCCGCGGGCAACAGCGGCAATGGGGCGCTGGCAGAGCCGGTGCGCGCCTTGACCGGCGATCCCGATCCGGTGGTGGCAGAGGCAGCCCAATGGGCGCTGGGGCGGCTGGAGCATTCCCCCTCCCCATGGGGAGGGGGTTAGGGGGGTGGGGGCTCCCCATCATTGACGGGTCGAACTCCCATCCCCAACCCTTCCCCAAGGGGAAGGGGGATCAGATCAGGTCTTTCAGCGGAACCTCCGCATCAGCCAGCAGCGCCGGATCGACCTTGCCCACCCCGGCCTCCAGCAGTTTGCGGCCCTGCACATAATCCTTCATCGTGCCCACGCAGTCGAAGGCAATCGGCTTGCCATCCTTCAGATAAACCACGGTAAACTTGCGGGTGGCAGGATCGCCGCGCAGCACGGTTTCATCAAACCCGAGATTGAGCCCGGCGGTCTGCAGCTTGAGATCATACTGGTTTGACCAGAACCACGGCAGCGCGTGATAGGGCTCCTTCTCGCCCATGATTGCCTTGGCCACAGTGTTCGCCATGTCATGCGCGTTCTGCACAGATTCCAGCCGGATCACCGCGCCGCCGGCAAAACCATTGGCGTGGGCCGCGCAGTCGCCGATGGCATAGACATCATCCAGCGTGGTGCGGCAGAATTCATCGACATCCACCCCGTTCGATCCGGCCGCGCCCGCCGCAATCAAGGGGCCGACCGCAGGCACGATCCCGATGCCGACCACCACCATGTCGCAGGCCAGACTGGTGGCATTGTCCAGCACCACGCCCGATGCCTTGCCCGCATTGTCGCCGAGCACTTCGGTGACCCCGCAGGACAAGCGCAGATCCACGCCTTGTCGGCGGTGTTCATCGGCATAAAAGCTGGACAATTCCTCGCCTGCCACGCGTGCGAGCAAGCGCGGCAGCATTTCGACCAGCACAACCTCGCAGCCGAGTTTGCGCAGCACGGCGGCTGCCTCAAGCCCGATATAGCCGCCGCCGATCACCACCGCGCGGCGCGCTCCGGCCTCGAGCGCAGCCATCATCGCATCGGCATCGGCCTTGTCGCGCACGTAGAAGACATTGCGCAGGTTCGCGCCTGTCACCGGCATCCGCCGGGGATCGCCCCCGCCCGACCAGATCAGCTTGCGATAACCGATCAGGCTGCCGTCCGAGAGTTTGACGGTGTGGCCCTTGGGATCAATCGCGGTGACGCCCGCCCCCAGCCTAAGGCCGATTTGCTTGTCCGCCCAGAATTTTTCCGGGCGGATCATGATGCGTTCGAACCCCTTGTCGCCCGCCAGATATTCCTTGGAGAGCGGCGGGCGTTCATAGGGCGGCGCGGTGTCGCGCCCGATCATCAGGATTGATCCGGCAAAGCCCTGCTGGCGCAAGGCGATCGCGGCCTGCGCCCCGCCATGGCCGGTTCCGACAATCACCACATCGGCGTGATCCACGCAGCTTCCCCTCATCTGTCCCGGCGCAAGTGGTTCGCGCCAAACGCTGCGATCGTCAAGGACGATGGGGCGGCGCGGCGCTCACAGATTGGCTAGCGATCCAGCAGATTGCGTGCCTGCGAGGCGATCTGGGCGAGCATGGCCGGCACCACCGGCGGGCGGCTTTGCGCGCGGGTGATGAGCCCGCGCATCTGCGCCACGGCTTGCGCATTATGCGCCGCCCATTCGGCCACAGCCGCGCCGGGATCATCCTTGGCCCCCTTGCGCTTCAGCAGGCGGCGCAGGAAATCGAGCCGCATCTGCTGGAAATCGCGCGCCAGCCCATCGACCAGCAGCCGCTCCCACACGTCCGAAGGCGACATGTGCGCAGCGGTTGCCTGCGCCCAGTCGAGCCCCAGACGCCCACCGACATCGGTAAAGGCGTGGGTGAGCCGCGTCGGTTCCACCCCGGTATCAAGCGAAAGGCGCGCCAGCCCGACCGCGCCATCATAATCGAACAGGTTCGCCACCCGGCCCGCCAGTGCCGCAGGGGCACCCATGCCGACAAATTGCGCGCGCAGGGCATGGGATTGCTCGCGCGTCTTGCCCGCCAGCAATTCCTCGCGCGCCGCAGCAAGGCTGGCAACGCCCTTGGCAAGTTCACCGATCATGTTGTGGGGCGCGACCTTGCCCGATGCGGTGCGCAGCACGTCCGACATCAGATTGCCGACCGCTGCCGCCACACGTTCGAACAGGACGAGACGCACCGCTTCGGGCATGGCGGCGTCATCCAGATCGCGCCACAGGCCAGCGAGCGCAAACAACTGCTCGGTCACCACAAAGGCGGCGGCGACTTCGGCAAAGCCGACGCCTTCTTCTTCTGCCAGTTCAAAGGGATGGATCAGCCCCAGCCGGTTGACAATGCGATTGGCAAGGCTGGTTGCGATCATTTCGCGGCGCAGGCGATGGCCGCGGATTTCCTCGGCAAAGGTCTTGCGCATCGGCGCAGGGAAGCGCCCGATCAGCAGCGCATCAAGCGCCGGATCATCGGGCAGGCTGCTCTTTTCGATGGCGTCCTGCAAGGCAAGCTTGGCCGAAGACAGCAGCACGGCGAGTTCGGGGCGGGTCAGCCCCTTGCCATCGGCGGCCCGCCGCATCAACGTTTCGCGGTCGGCCAGCCCTTCGGTGCGGCGATCCAGCCCGCCCATTTCCTCCAGCCGTTCGATCAGGTGGAGGTGCGAAGCGCTTGCCTCCGGCCCGCCAGCCTCGGCAATCGACAGGGCGAGCGCTTGCAGGCGGTTATCCTCCAGCACAATCGCGCCGACTTCATCGGTCATGCTTTCGAGCAGGGCGTTGCGTTTCTTGGCCGAAAGCTTGCCGCTGCGGGTGGCCGCCGCCAGCGCGATCTTGATGTTGACCTCGTTATCCGAACAATCAACGCCGGCCGAATTGTCGATGAAATCGGTGTTGATGCGTCCGCCAAGACCATTCGCGCCCTTGAGCGAGAAGGCAATGCGCCCGGCTTGCGTAACGCCAAGGTTCGCGCCTTCGCCGATCACGCGCGCGCGCACTTCATCGGCGTTGACGCGCAAGCCATCATTCGCCGGATCGCCCACCTCGATGTGGTTTTCGCTCGGCGCTTTCAGGTAAGTGCCGATCCCGCCAAACCACAAGAGATCAACCGGGCTGCGCAGGATGGCCGAGATCAGCGCTTCGGGCTCGATCTCCTTTGCCGCAATGCCCAGCGCCTCACGCGCCTGCTTGGAAAGCTTGATCTGCTTGGCGCTGCGCGGGAACACGCCGCCGCCCTTGGAGATGAGCGCGGGATCGTAATCCTCCCAGCTTGATCGCGGCAGATCGAACAGGCGCTTGCGCTCCTGCCAGCTTGTGGCCGGATCGGGCGCGGGATCAAGGAAGATGTGGCGGTGATCGAACGCGGCAACCAGCCGGATCGCTTTCGACAGCAGCATCCCGTTGCCGAACACATCGCCCGACATATCGCCGCAGCCGGCCACGGTGATGCTGTCGCTTTGCACGTCCACGCCCATTTCGCGGAAGTGGCGCTGCACGCTGACCCAGGCGCCGCGCGCGGTGATGCCCATCGCCTTGTGGTCATAGCCGTTCGATCCGCCGCTGGCGAAGGCATCATCGAGCCAGAAATCGCGCCCCTGCGCAATGCCATTGGCAATGTCCGAGAAGGTCGCCGTGCCCTTGTCGGCGGCGACCACGAAATAGGGGTCTTCCCCGTCGCGCACCACGACCGCTTCGGGGTGGACCACGCGGCCATCCACAATGTTGTCGGTGACAGACAGCAGCGTGCGGATGAAGATTTCATAGGCGGCGCGGCCTTCGGCGGCCCAGCCTTCGCGGTCGAGCGCAGGCGAGGGCAGCTGCTTGGGATAGAACCCGCCCTTGGCACCCGTCGGCACGATCACCGCGTTCTTGACCCGCTGCGCTTTCATCAGCCCGAGGATTTCGGTGCGGAAATCATCGCGCCGGTCCGACCATCTGAGGCCCCCGCGCGCGACTGCGCCCAAACGCAGGTGAATGCCTTCGACCCTGCGCGAATAGACGAAGATCTCGCGCCAGGGCACCGGCCTCGGCAGGGCGGGAACCTGCGCGGAATCGAGCTTGAAGGCGAGCGCTTCGGCAGCGGCAGGCGCAAAGGCATTGGTGCGCAGCACTGCGAGGAGCGCGGCCATGTAGCGGCGCAGCAGACGATCATCATTGATCGCGGTGACTTTTGCCAGAGCGCGGGTGAAGGCGCCCTGCGCTGCCGTTTCTGCCGCAGCGCGATCCCCCGCAAAGGCCGGATCGTGACGCGCGGTGAACAGATCAATCATCGCGCGTGTTGCCGCCGGTGCAGCGGCCAGCGCATCCACCACGGTGTAGATGGTAAAGCCCATGCCCGTCTGGCGCAGGTAGCGATAAAATGCGCGCAGCCAATCCGCCTCGCGCGCGGTCAGGCCGATGCCGGGGACAAGCCGGTTGAACGGATCATCTTCGGCAGCAGCGTTCAGCACATCATCCAGCGCGCCTTCGATCAGCGGGCTGCGCCCCAGCAGCGTGGCGGCATCCACCCCGGCCGGCAGGCTGAGGATGAAATCATGGATCGAACCCAGCGACGGATCGGCAAGGAAGGTCGGCACTTCGGCCAGCACCCGGAAACCGAAATTCTCCAGCGCGGGCACGGCATCGGACAGCGGCAGCTTGCCCCTGATGCAATAGATCTTGAGCCGCAGGACATCATCGCCGTCGCCATCAAGCCGGAACAACCGCGCGCCGCGTTCGGGCGCGCCGGCCACCCCATCATCAGCGGCGAGCGCCAGCGGGCGCAGCTTGGCAATATCCAGCGCGGCTTCGGCGGGGCCATAGGCCATGCGGTAGGCCGGCGGGAAGGCCGGGGCATAGCGTGCAGCAATCGCGGCAGCGCGGCCATCTTCGCCGCTGGCGACCAGCCGGGCTTCGACCGCCTCGTTCCAGCCGCGCAGCATGTCGACCAGCCGCGCTTCGATCACGGCATCATCGGGCATGTCTTCGCAGGCGCGCACATCAATCAGAAAACGCAGCAGCGCCAGCGTGCCGCTTTCCACTTCGAGGTTCCAGTCGAGCAGGCCTGCGCCCGGCGTTTCCAGCAGCATCGCCTGGATCTGCAAGCGCAGATCGGTGGAAAGCTGATCGCGCGGCAGCCACACAAAGGCAAAGATGTGGCGTTCCAGCGTCGAACGCACCATCACCACGCGCGGACGCGGGCGATCGATCAGCGCCATCTTGGCGGTGACGAGTTCGGCCACCTTGTCAGGCGCAAAGGCGATCAGCAGATCATGCGGCAACGAGGTAAAGGCGTGCATCAGCGCCTTGCCGGCATGGCCCGAAGGCGCAAAGCCGAGACTTTGGGTGAGGCCATGCAGGGTTTCACGCAGCACCGGCACTTCGGAAGGGCGCGCGGTGAGCGCGGCGCTGGTCCACAGCCCGGCATGGAACGACAGCGCGGTCACAGCGCCTGCCTTGTCGCGCACCGGCACGATAAACAGATCAAGCGGGCTGAGGCGGTGGACGCGCGAATGGCGGTTGGATTTGATCACCAGCAAATGGCGCGGGTTGCCTGCCGCATCGTGCCCGTCGAACCAGTCAAAGGCGCGGGCATAGGACGCCTCGGCCAGCAATTCGCGCGCCGAGGTGCGGCAGATGCCCAGCGCATCGCGCACCGCGCC
Source organism: Erythrobacter sp. (assembly GCA_045377215.1). Lineage (GTDB taxonomy): Bacteria > Pseudomonadota > Alphaproteobacteria > Sphingomonadales > Sphingomonadaceae > Erythrobacter. The sequence continues at coordinate 27,002 of JBJIOB010000014.1, read as the reverse complement.
ATCGCGCGTGCGGGTGATGTGGCCCAATTGGGTGATCATCCCGGTGTTGAGCCATTCCAGCAGCGCATGGGCTTCGGGCGCGGCGGCGGCGATGCTGGCGGCGTCGGCGGCCATGGCGGCCTGCATCGCGGGCCAATCCGTCACCGCCGCGCGCACATCGGCCAGACTGCTGATGAGCAGCGCTTCCAGCTCGCGCCGCTGGCGGGCATCGGCGCGCGGGGTTTCGATATAGACAAGCGATTCGGCCAAGCCCGCATCCCCGCCCAGCCCCGTCATCGCGCCGGATGCATCGCGCGCCACCAGCGCCACCGGATGCAGCAGCACATCAATCGTCAGCCCCTGCGCGGCAATCGTGCCCGCAATCGAATCGACCAGAAACGGCATGTCATCATTGATGACCGCGATCCTGAGGCAGCGCTTGTCGCCGGTGCTCGATGCAATCGTGACCAGCGATTCGCCGGGCGATCGCCGGGCCATGGCTGCCAGCAGGAAGTCCGCCGCCTCGCTGAGCGAAGTCTTGTCGAGCGGACGGTCCCCCGGCAGGATCGTGGCGGCAAGCCTTTCGCGCAGGGTTTGATGGAGATCGGCGGCCTTGGCGGCAGTTTTCGAGACCACAGTTTTCGAGACCATGTGAGGGGCTCCCGGCATCCTCTGTTCCGGCGTGGCGTCGATAATATCGGGTGAAATATTATTGTGCCGGATTGTTTCTATCTATCTGCCGCGCGATACGCCTTTAGCGCGCGTCACGCAAGAACGCGCGCGTTCATCGCTGCGATTGTTAGTTCGAGACTGCGGATGCGCGCTGCTGGATCATAGGTTGAACCGCACAGCATGATCTCGTCGGCTCCGGTGCGCGCGATAAAGGCGGTGATGGCGGCGCGCACCTCATCAGGCGTGCCGACCGCGGCAGCTTGGCCCAGATGGGCGAGCATGGCTTGCGCAGGCGCAGGCAGGCTGGCGCGGTAGCCGGGCACAGGCGGCGGCAGCTTGCCCGGATTGCCGGTGCGAAGCGCGACAAAGCTTTGCGCCTGGCTCGACGCGATCCATTCGGCTTCCTCGGCGGTGTCGGCGGCAAACACATTCATCGCCACCATCACATGCGGGCGGGCAAGCGCTGCGGAAGGCTGGAAATCGCGGCGATACAGCGCGAGCGCGGCGTCGAGATGATCGGGCGCGAAATGGGCGGCAAAGGCATAAGGCAGGCCGAGTTTGGCGGCAAGGCTCGCACCGAACAGGCTGGAACCCAGCATCCACAGCTGGATATTCGCCCCGTAGCCCGGCGTCGCGCGGATCGGCAGATCAACATCGCCGGTCAGCAGTGCGCGCAGTTCGAGCACATCCTGCGGGAAATATTCCGCCGCCTGATGGAGATTTTTCCTCAGCGCGCGCTGCAATTCCGGCCCGGCCCCCGGCGCGCGGCCCAGCCCGAGATCAATCCGCCCCGCAAACAGCGCATCCAGCGTGCCGAATTGTTCGGCAATCTGGAACGGGGTGTGATTGGGCAGCATGATCCCGCCCGATCCCAGGCGGATGCGGCTGGTCGCATGGCCGATATGGGCGAGCACCACGGATGTTGCCCCGCCAGCAATCCCGTCCATCGCGTGATGTTCGGCCACCCAGAACCGCTTGCACCCGAGGTCTTCGGCGGCGCGCGCAAGATCGGCGCTCGCGGCCAAGGCTTCGCCCACCGTGCCGCCTTCGCGCACCGGCACCAGATCGAGCACGGAAAATTCGGTCATCGCTCGCAAGGCTCCTTGTTACAACTGGGCAAGATAGCCGCGGGCAGTGTCGGCGAAGGGGCTGGCCGGATCAAGCGCGATCACGGATTCCCAGCTTGCCCGCGCAGCATCATCGCGCCCGCCCAGCACGGCGATGACGCCGGCTTCAAGGCCGATCTCGGGGTCTTTGGGCGCAAGCGCTGCGGCGCGTTCGATGGCGGCTTGCGCATCATCCAGCTTATCGAGCCGCCGCAGCAGCGTGGCGTGAAGCAGCCAGCCTTCGGCCCGTTCGGGCGCAAGCCGGGTGGCTGCCGCGAGCGCGGCCAGCGCATCATCGGTGCGCTTCAGCGCCACCAGCACACGGGCGCTATCGGTGGCGGCAATCGCTTCGAGCGTCGCATCGCTGGCGGCGCGCGCATCATCGCGCGCGATTGCCAGCAGCGTCAGCGCTTCTTCAGCGCCGCTGCCTTCGAATGCGGCATTGCCCGCCATCGCGGCAAAGCGCGCCCGCGCGCGCGGTTCGTCTGCTGGCGTCCCTTCGCGCGCGGCAAGAAAGGCATCGCGCGCATCATCCCACCGCGCCAGTTCGGTGGAGGCTGCGCCCAGACACAGGTTCGCCAGCACCCGGTCTGCGCCCTGAACCTCGGTGCGGCGGATCTGCGCCATGGCGTGCGCGCGCGCGGGATCCTGTTCGATCTGATCAAGGCATTCCTGCAGCCACTGGCTTGACGGGGTAATGCCTTCGATCTCGACCACCGGAGCCTGCCCGCGCACGCGGCGCGGCGGCGGGCGGTTGATCAGCGGATCATCGGCGCGCGGCATGGTATCAACCCCCGGAAAGGGGCCGACTTGCAAGAGCAGGGCGAGCAGCAGCGACACGTCAGGCACCTTCGTAAAAGCGGGCTACCGCGCCTTCGATCACCGCGATATCGGCGGGGCGCGAGAGGCGGTGATCGCCATCCTTTATCAGGCTTATCTGAACGGCATCCGAAGCGAGCGCGGCGGCCAGTTGCAGGCTGATCTTCCATGGCACATCATCATCGCGCTGGCCGTGGATGAGATGCACCGGGCAGGTGAGCGCCCCATCCCTCTCAAGCCGCCCCTGTTCCAGCCGCATATGCTGCGCGGCATCGGCATAAAAGCCCGCATAGGTGGGCGTGGGTTCGGGGCCATAGGGATTGGGTTCAAAGATTGTCTCGCCTGCTGCCAGCGCCGCCTGTTGTTCGCTCGTATAGCCCCAGCGGGTGAAATCTGGCGCGGGCGCCATGCCGATCATCCCGGCCAGCCGATCACCCAGCCTTTCCGCCACCAGCAGCATCAGCCAGCCGCCCATCGACGAACCGGCCAGCAGCACCGGCCCTGTCACCTCAGCCGTGATCAGGCTGAGCACTTCATCGCGCCAGCGCGACAGGGTGCCATCGGCAAATTCGCCCGAACTCAGCCCGCAGCCTGAATAATCCATCAGCAGGCACCCGCGCCCTTCGGCTGCGGCGCTGGCAAACAGGGCCGCAGCCTTGCTGCCGCTCATTTCCGACATATATCCGGGCAAGAACACCAGTGTCGGCGCGGCGGCAAAGGCAGGCGTGGCTGGCGTATGGCGAAAGGCGATGCGGCGGCCATCGGGCATGGTGTGAAAGCAGGGTTCGGTCATGGGGCGTTCTCTTGCCTTGCCTTGCCGCCAAAGCGCAACCATTGTCGCCTTCACCTAGTGTCACACAGCCGCAACGGGAGAGGGTTAGCGCGCATGGCCATGAACGAGATCACACCCGCGCGCCTGCCGGCCCCTTCACCCACTGCGCTGACCCGGCGCGGGCTGTTCACTCTGGCGGGCGCTTCGGCGGCGCTGGCGGCAACGCCTTCGGCTGCGCGCGCTTTTGGCAGCGGATTTACCCACGGCGTGGCGAGCGGAGAGCCTGCGGCCCATTCGGTGCTGCTGTGGACGCGCTATGCCGCCGATGCCGATACACAGTTGACGTGGGAAGTCAGCGCTTCGGAAGATTTTGCCAAGCCGCTCGCCAGCGGTGCGGCCACTGCATCACCGGCGCGCGATGGCTGTGCCAAGGCAACCGCCAGCGGCCTTGCGCCGGGCCAATGGTATTTCTACCGCTTCATCGCGCCGGGCGGGGCAGTATCGGATGTGGGCCGCACCCGCACCCTGCCGCAAGGGCCGACGGCGGCGTTCCGGCTCGCAGTGTTTTCCTGTTCGAACTATGGGTTCGGGCATTTCAACGCCTATGGCCACGCTGCCGAAGTGGCCGATTGCGATCTCGCGCTGCATCTGGGCGACTATATCTACGAATATGGCAAGGGCACCTATCCCAGCGCGCAGCAGGCCGCCGATGGCCGCACGCTTGCGCCTGCCAGCGAAATCGTGACGCTGGCGGATTACCGCCTGCGCTATGCGACCTACCGTGCCGATCCCGATCTGCGCCGCATCCACCAGATCATGCCGATGATCTGCATCATGGATGATCACGAAAGCGCCAATGACAGCTGGCACGGCGGCGCGGAAAACCATGATCCCGCCACCGAAGGAGAATGGGCCAAGCGCAAGGCCATTACCTTTCAGGTGCACCGCGAATGGCTGCCGGTTTCGGATGAGCCCTATGCCGCCTATCAGGTGGGCGATCTGGCCACCTTGTTCCGGCTGGAAACGCGATTGCTCGCGCGGGACAAGCAGCTTGATCTGGGAGCGGTGCTGAAAGGGGCCAAGGATCCTGAGGGCATGATGGCAGCGCTCGCCGCCTTTCGCGACGGGGCCTATGCTGATCCCACGCGCACCATGCTGGGCGCTGCCCAAGAAGCATGGCTGGCGCGGGGGCTGGCGGCCTCGGCCAAGGACGGCACTGCGTGGCAGGTGCTGGTGCAGCAGGTGTTGATGGGCAATCTCAAGACCCCTGCGGCGCTCGCCCAACAGATCGGTGCGGGCCTTCCCGACTATATCCGCCAGCGGCTGACGGCGGCTGTGCTTGCCAGCAAGGCGGGGCTGCCGTCCAACATGGATGCATGGGATGGCTATCCCGCAGCGCGCGCCCGGCTGCTCGAATCCGCGCTGGATGCCGATGCCAATCTGCTGGTGCTGGCAGGCGATACGCATAATGGCTGGGCGTTTGAACTGGCGCACGAAGGCGCCGCGGCAGGCGTCGAATTCGGGGTAAACAGCGTGTCATCACCGGGGTTTGAAAGCTATCTCGCGATTGTCCCGCCGAAAGACCTCGCAGGCGCGCTGGTGGCCGAAAACGCAGGGCTGAAATGGGCCGACACCGCGCAGCGCGGCTATATGGTGGTGGAATTGACCCCCACCCGCGCCGCCACCGAATACCGCTTTACCGGCGGCGTGCGGCAACGCTCGACCAAGCTGGCGGGCACCAAACGCATCTCCGCGGCAGCAGGCGCAGGCAAGCTTGCGGTTTGATCTGGGCCCAAGGCTAATGACATCGCAAGCTTTGCCCGCTATGGGCCGCACCATGCGCAAGCCGATCACCACCCGTGTGACCACCACCACCACCCGGACTAGCTCCGGGCGGGGGCTCGCGCGTTAACCACGCAAGACCCGCCGCCCGGCTTTGGGGCGGTGCGCGGTGTAATCCCCCAAGGCTGATACTCGCAACACCGCTCTTCCGGTGCGCTTCCGCTTGTGGCAGGGGCGCGCAAGACTTCAGAGGCAAGCCACCAGCCCGCCTCCCCGCCCGGCCACCACAACATCGTGGTACTATTGGTGGCCGGGCGGGGAGGCGGGGCGGGCGGTCTGCCGGTTCGCGTGAGCGAACCACCAATAGGACGCGAAACGATGACGCAATTGCTCAAGATCAGCCTGCCCGATGGCTCGGTGCGCGAAGTGCCGCAGGGCTCGACCCCTGCCGATATTGCTGCCGCGATTGGCCCCGGCCTTGCCAAGGCAGCGCTTGCCGCGCGGGTGAACGGCGAAGTGCGCGACCTTGGCCGGCCGTTCGATGGCGATGCGAGCCTCGCCCTCATCACCGCGCGCGACGAGGCTGATGCGCTCGAACTGGCGCGCCATGATTACGCCCATGTGCTGGCCGAAGCGGTGCAGGCGCTGTGGCCCGGCACGCAGATCACCTTTGGCCCGGCAACCGATGATGGCTTTTACTATGATGTGAAAGCGCCCGACACCCGCGAGCCTTTCGGCATGGATGATCTGCCCGCCATCGAGGAAGAAATGCGCCGCATCATCCGCGCCGACAAGCCGCTGCGCCGCGAAGTGTGGAGCCGCGAAGCCTTGATCGCCAAGTGGGAAGCGGAAGGCGAAATCTTCAAGGCCGAATGGGCCAAGGAACTGCCCGGCACCGAGGATCTGACCGTTTACTGGAGCGGTGATGACTGGCTCGACATGTGCCGCGGCCCGCACTTGCCCTCAACGGGCAAGCTTGATCCCGACGCCTTCAAGCTGATGCGGGTGGCGGGCGCTTACTGGCGCGGCGACCAGAATAACGCGCAGTTGACGCGGATTTACGGCACCGGCTGGCTCAATAAAAAGCAATTGCAAGCCCACCTCACACGCCTCGAAGAAGCCGCCAAGCGCGATCACCGCAAGCTGGGGCGCGAGATGGACTTGTTCCACCTTCAGGAAGAAGCCCACGGCTCTGTGTTCTGGCACCCCAAAGGCTATCGCATCTGGCGTGAACTCGAAGCCTATATGCGCCGCAAGATGGACGGCGCCGGCTACCGCGAGATCAAGACGCCGCAGCTGATGGACGTGCGCCAGTGGGAGCAATCGGGCCACTGGGGCAAATATGCGCAGAACATGTTTGCCGTGCCCGATATCGTGCCCGAAGTGGATGAAGCGGGCGGCGCAGCATCACCCCGCGTGGCGGCGGATGCCGAATGGATGGCGATCAAGCCGATGAACTGCCCGGCCCATGTGCTGGTGTTCAAGCAGGGGATCACGTCTTATCGCGACCTCCCTATCCGGCTGGGTGAAATGGGCTGCTGCCACCGCAACGAACCGCACGGCGCGCTCCACGGGTTGATGCGTGTGCGCCAGTTCACGCAGGATGATGCCCATATCTTCTGCACCGAGGCGCAGGTGGTGAGCGAAGTGCAGGCCTTCATCGCGCTGGCCGATTCTGTCTATCGCGATTTCGGCTTCACCTATGACATCAAGCTCGCGCTGCGCCCGGAAAAGCGGTTTGGCAGCGAGGCGGATTGGGACAAGGCGGAACAGGAATTGCGCGATGCGCTCACCGCCAACGGCCTTGAATGGGAAGAACTCCCCGGCGAAGGCGCGTTCTATGCGCCCAAGCTCGAATGGCACCTGACGGACGCCATCGGGCGCACCTGGCAGGTCGGCACGATCCAGTCCGATCGGGTTTTGCCCGAACGGCTCGATGCGACCTATGTGGGCGAAGATGGTGACAAGCACCGCCCGGTGATGCTGCACCGCGCGATCTTCGGGAGCTACGAACGCTTCATCGGCATCCTGATCGAACATTTCGCCGGGCGTCTGCCAGGCATGGCTCGCCCCGGTGCAGGCCGTGGTAGCGACGATTGTTTCGGATGCGGATGACTATGCCCGTGATGTCGCGGCGCAGCTGACGGCGGCGGGCATCCGGGTGGAAACCGACACCCGCAACGAGAAGATCAATTACAAGGTGCGCGAACATTCTCTGGCGAAAGTCCCGCAGCTGCTGGTGGTGGGCAAGCGCGAGGCCGAGGAAGGCACTGTCGCCATCCGCACCTTGGGCGTGGAGCATCAGAAGGTGATGCCGCTGGCCGACGCGATTGCCATGCTGCGCACCGAGGCGACACCGCCCGATTTGCGCCCGATGTGAAGACGGAGAACTGACCGATGAAACTGATCGCAACCCTGATCCCCGCCGCGCTGCTGCTGGCTGCCTGCGGCACGCAGGCCGATGCGCCCAAGGACGAGGCCGCGGTTGATCATTCCGCCATGGATCATGCTACCATGGATCATTCAGGGCACGATATGAGCGGTGCGGCCAAGGCTGATCTCACCGAAGCGCAGGCCGCTTACAAGGCGGTGAATGACCGGATGCATGCCGGGATGGCCGATATTCCCGCCGATGCCGATGTTGCCTTCATGCAGGGCATGCTCGCCCATCATAAGGGCGCGGTCGAGATGTCGGAAGTCGCGCTGAAGCACGCGAAAGATGAAAAGGCACGCGATCTTGCGACCCGGGTGATCGCTGCGCAAAAGGCCGAAATCGCCGAGATGGAAGCCTGGCTCAAGGAGCGCGAGGCGCAGTAAGGCGCGCGCGATGGACCTGATCGGCGGCTTTACCGCGCTGCAGATCGGCGTTGCGCTGGCAGCGGCGCTGGGGGCGAGTTTCGTGCGCGGGCTGACCGGGTTCGGCATGGCGATCCTGCTGGTGCCGATCCTGGCGCTCGCTCTGCCGCCGGTTGAGGCGGTGGTGCTCGGCAATTGCCTCTCGCTGTTCATCGGCCTCACCGAAATCCGCACGCTGGTGCGCGAATCGGAACGCACTGCCTGGGTGATTGGCGGGCTGGTGGTGCTGACAACGCCGCTGGGCTTGTGGGCGCTGTTTTCGACGACGCCCGATATCGCCCGCGTGGTGATCGCGCTGATCGCGTTCAGTGCGTTCCTGGCGATCCTGCTGCCGCGCCGGGGCAGCGGGGTGCCGGGGCGGCTGGTGACAGGCGGGGTTGGCGTGCTGAGCGGGCTGATGACAGGCTATGCCGGGATGCCGGGGCCGCCGGTGGTGCCCTACTACGCCGGGCGCGCCCTGCCGCGCGTTACCATCAAGGCCTCGATGCTGCTGATCTTCACGATTGCGGCCAGCGCAGGGATCGCCAGCGCGGCATGGCTTGGCATCCTGCGAGCAGAATTGCCGCTGTTTGCGCTGGTGATGCTGCCCGTGATCATCGGGGGCAACAAGCTGGGAGCCAAGGTTTCAGGCCGCATCAGCGATCCGGTATGGCGGGCCTGTGTCGGGGCGGTGCTGGGCGCTGCGGCGGTGGGCGCAGGATTGCGGCTGCTGTAATTACAGCGGGAGAACAGGGCCAGCCATGATCAGCGCTAGCGCGCAGCCGAGCACGATCATGCCGCGCGCGATGTCGATCGCATCGTCGGCGCGCGCGGGGAGCGCGATCGGGGCGTAACGGGCAAGGCTGCGGACACGGTCCATGCCGCAATCCATGCGCCCGAAGTTGCTAACGAAAAGTTAACTCACCCCTCGTCTGCTGGCATCTGCTGGCTGGCACAATGAAACCCGCCGCCGCCTGCCAGCACGGCTGACCCCGGAAGGCCGATAGTGTCGCGATCCGGAAACAGCGCCGCAATCGCCGCCACGCCGTCGGCATCATGGGGGCTGCCAAAAGTCGGCACCACCACAAGCTGCGTGGTGATGGCGAAGTTCACATAGCTTGCCGGTTCCACCACCCCATCGCGCAGGATCAGGCCGGGCGAGGGGATGCGCGCCACTTTCACGCCGAAAGCCTCGGCCCGCGTGGCCGCATCGGCGTAGATCGCGGCATTGGGATCATTCTGGCCGGTCGGCTCCGGCACCACCAGCAGGCCGGGCGCGACAAAGCGCGCCAGATTATCGACATGCCCATCGGTGTGATCATTGATCAACCCATCGCCCAGCCACAGCACGCGGGTGAAGCCAAGCTGCGCTGCCAGCTCCGCCTCGATTTCCGCGCTGCTCATGTGCGGGTTGCGATTGGGATTAAGCAGGCATTGTTCAGTGGTCGCCACCAGCCCCGTGCCATCGCCATCGACCGCCCCGCCTTCGAGAATCATCGGCGAAGTGGTGATCGCCAGCCCGGCATCGCGCGCCAATTCCGCGCCGATTTCGGTATCGCCCGGCATCAGATATTTGCCGCCCCAGCCGTTGAAGCCAAACCGCCTTGCGCCAAGCGTGCCATCAGCCTCGCGCACCACCAAGGGGCCGGTATCCCGCAGCCAGATATCGCCATAGGCGCGCATTTCCAGCGTGACCCGCTCGCTCACCAGGGCGCGGGCGCGGGCTGCGTTGGCTTCGTCGCGCACCAGCAGGCGCACTTGCTGCCCGCTGTCCGCCACGGCATTGGCAAAGGCTGCCATCTGTTCTTGCGCGGGCTCAAGCCAGCCGGGCCATTCTTCGGCGAGGTGCGGAAAGCCGATCCACAGCCAGTCCTGGCGCGCCCATTCGGGCGGCATCAGCGCAGTCATTTCAGCAGCCCTTCCCGTTCTCGGCGCAGCTGGCATCGCGGCTGGCGCGGAATTCATCGCCGTCGTTCCAGTTCGGCCAGCTGGTGCTCATGGCAAGGCTGCGTCCGATGCGGAAATAGAGCTGCAAATCGGCCATCACGCCCGCCCAGTTCCAGTCCGGATCAAATTCATCCTTCGGCCCGTGATAGCGGTTGGCGCGGTAATCTTCCGCCGCCTTGGCCCCCGCTGCGCGCCCGCCTTCGATCAGATCCTCGCCGCCATCGAGATAGAGCATCGGCACCCCCCGCTTGGCGAGCGAGAAGTGGTCGGAGCGGTAGTAATAGCCTGCCTGCGGCGAGGAATCAGGCGTCACCGCCCGGCCATCGGCCTTCAAGGCGGCCATCAGGAAGGCATCGAGCTGCGATTTGCCGCCGCCCACTGCCGTGATGTCTTTCGCCGGGCCTGCCACCAAGAAGGCATCCATGTTCACACCGCCCACGGTCTGCGCCAGCGGATAGACGGGGTTTGCGCCGTACCACGCCGATCCGATCAGGCCCGATTCTTCTGCGGTCACCGCCAGAAACACAAGGCTGCGGCGCGGCGGCCCGGCCTTGGCGTGCGCTTCGGCGAGCGCCACCAGCGCGGCGGTGCCCGTCGCATTGTCGACCGCGCCGTTGCAGATGTCATCGCCATCAGGTGCCGCCGTGCAGCGCCCCAGATGATCCCAATGCGCGGTGTGGAGCACATATTCATCAGGCGCCTCGCTGCCCGGCAGGATCCCGATGACATTGTGCGAAAGAAACGTGCGGGTGGTGTTGGCAAAGCTTGTCCCGGCTTTCAGCCCCAGCGGCACGGCTTTGAATCCCTTTTGCTCCGCCGCCTTGGTCAGCGCGGCGAGATCCTGCCCGGCAGCGGCCAGCACCGCGCGCGCGGCATCCTTGTGCAGCCAGCCGTTCATGGCGGTCAGCGGCGGCGGATTGTCGCCATATTGCGGGTGCGCCTGCGGGCCGGTCCACGAGCTTTCCACCACGTTCCAGCCATAGCTGGCAGGCTCGGTATCGTGGATGATCAGCGCGGCGGCTGCGCCCTGCCTTGCGGCTTCTTCGTATTTGTAGGTCCAGCGCCCGTAATAGGTCATCGCCTTGCCGCCAAACGGCCCATCAAGGCCCGCTGCCTGCCAGTCGGGATCATTGACAAGGATCACCACCGTCTTGCCTTTGACATCAAGGCCTTCGTAATCGTTCCAGCCTTTTTCGGGCGCATTGATGCCATAGCCGACAAACACCATCTCGCTATCGGCAAGGCGGGTTTGCGCCTGTTCGCGGAAGGTCACGCCGACCCAGTCCCTCGCGAAATTGAGGGCGAGCGGGGTCTTGCCGCCGGTGATGGTGAGCGGGGCGTGGCCTGACCCGGTGATTTCCAGCAAGGGCACTTCCTGCAGCCAGCTTGTCCCATTGCCCGGTTTGAGGCCGGCCGCCTTGAAGCGTTCGATGAGATAGGCGAGCGTCTTTTCCTCGCCCGCGGTGCCGGGCATGCGGCCTTCAAAATCGTCACCCGAAAGCATGCGGGTAACCTCGCGCATGGTTTCCTCGGAGATGTCGCCGGGGCCGATTTCGGGAATGTCGAGCGCGCTGTCCTGCGGCCCGGTGATCGCCTCGCACCCGCTCAGCGCCAGCGCGCTGGCCAACACTGCGCCAAGGATTGTGAACTGCCGTTTCATCGCCGCTGTGCCCCTTTGGTCGTGATCCTCAGCGCCGCAATCGCAGAGCGCTGCGCTGCATGCAAGCCGCACGCCCCGCGATCTTGGGGCCTTGCTCTCGGGCCCGCGTCCGGCCAAAGCAGGCGCGATGGGAGAGAACCGGCAGCCCGACTGGAACGGCGCGCTCGCACGCGCCCGCGCCCATGCGCCATTCCTCGCGCGTGCGCTAACGCGTCAGCCGCTGCTGGCCGAGATGCTGGCGGCGGGCGATGCGGGCGCTGCCTTTGCCTTTGCCCGGCAGCAGGGCACGCATGATGACACCGGCATTGCGCTGCGGCGGGAACGGCTGGCGCTGGCCACGCTGCTTGCCATCGGCGATCTGGCGGGCGCGTTCCCGCTGGCCCGCGTGGTGGAGGAGCTTTCGGCCTTTGCCGACCGGGCGCTTGATCGCGCGATCCGCACCGCGATCACCGAACGCACCGATGAGGAAAGCGCCGCCGGGATGATCGCGCTGGCTCTGGGCAAGCAGGGCGCGGGTGAGCTCAATTACTCATCCGATATTGATCCGATCCTGCTGTATGATCCGGCCAGCTTGCCGCGCCGGGCCAGCGATGATCCGGGCGAGGCGGCCAATCGCTATGCCCGCCGGGTGGTGACGCTGCTCGCGGAAAACACGCCCGAAGGCTATGTCCTCAGGGTCGATCTCCGCCTGCGTCCGGCAAGCGAGATCAGCCCGCTTGCCGTGTCGCGCGGGGCAGCGCTGGCGCATTATCAGGGCGCCGCACTGGCGTGGGAGCGGGCGGCCTTCATCCGCGCCCGCGCTGCGGCAGGCGATCTGGCCGGGGGCGAGGCGTTCCTGTCGGAGATCAGCCCCTTTGTGTGGCGCAGTCATCTCGATTTCGGCGCGATCGAGGAAATCCGCGAACTCACCCGCCGCATCCGCGACAGCCATGATGGCCCCGCAGTGCCCGGCCCCGGCTTTGATGTGAAACGCGGGCGCGGCGGCATCCGCGAGATCGAATTTTTCGCCCAGACCCATCAGCTGATCCACGGCGGGCGCGATCCCTCGCTGCGCCTGCGCGGCACTCGCGCCGCGCTGGATGCGCTGGCCCAAGCAGGCCGGATCAGCCCGGAAGATGCCGCCATCCTTGGTGCAGGCTATGATCGCCTGCGCGAGGTTGAACACCGCTTGCAGATGGTGAATGATCGCCAGACCCACAGCCTGCCCGAGGGCGCGGCGCTGGATCATGTCGCACAGCTTGACGGGCTCACCGATGGCGGAGCGCTCGTGGCGGAGCTCACCGAACTCACGCAGCGCGCGGGGAGCATTTATGAACAGCTGATCGGGGTGCCGCCTGCGCCCGCGCCTGTCGCAGCGCAGGCCAGCGATCTGGCGGCCTGGCTGGGCGAGCTGGGCTTCGACGAGCCCGCAGCGCTTTCCAGGCGCATCGAAAGCTGGAGCGAGGGGCGCTTTGCCTGCCTGCGCACCCCGCAGGCGCTGCGCGCCTTTGCCGCGCTGAGACCGCTACTGATCGCGGCCATGGCGGCGAGTGATGATCCGGCGCGCGCCATCACGCGCTGGGAGAGCATCCTTGAACGCGTGCCATCGGCGATTACCCTGTTCCAATTGCTCGCCGCGCAGCCGGTGCTGCTTGATCGGCTGGTCGCCACTCTCACGCTCGCGCCGGTGCTGTCGGATGAACTCGCCCGCCGGCCCGAATTGCTTGATACGCTGCTGGATCGCGATGCGCTCGATCTGCCGGGCGATGTGCCATCCATCATGGCGCGCATGGAAGCCAAGGCGGCGCGGCGCGATTACGAAGCGCTGCTCGATGCGATCCGCGTGGTGACGGGCGAGGTGCGCTTTGCCTTGGGCGTGCAATTGATCGAAGGGCTCGCTGATCCGCTCGCTATTGCGCGCGCGCTGTCGCGCCTTGCCGAAGCCGCGCTGGCGCTCGCTATGCAAGGCACGGTGCGCGAATTCGAAGCAAAGCATGGCCGCGTGCCGGGCGGCGAATTGCTGGTGCTGGGGCTGGGGCGGCTGGGCGGCGGGGCGCTGACCCATGCGTCTGATCTCGATATTGTCTACCTGTTCACCGGCGATTTTGCCGCGCGTTCGGATGGCGAGCGGCCCTTGGGCGCGACGCAATATTTCAATCGCCTCGCGAGCCGGATCAGCGCTGCGCTTTCGGTGCCGACGGCGCAGGGCGCGCTCTATGAAGTCGATACCCGGCTGCGCCCGCAAGGCAATCAGGGCCCGCTGGCGGTGAGCTGCGAGGCCTTTGCCAAGTATCAGCGCGAGGCGGCCTGGACGTGGGAGCACATGGCGCTGGCCCGCGCGCGGGTGCTGGCAGGTTCGCCCACTGCGCGCGGCCAGCTTGATGCGATCTTGCGCGAGGTGATCCGCGGGCCGCGCGATGCGGACACCTTGCGCGCTGCCGTTGTTGCAATGCGCGAGCGCATCGCCGAGCACAAGGCACCCGGCGGCCCGATTGATGCCAAGCTGCTGCGCGGCGGGCTGGTCGATCTGGAATTCCTTGTCCAGTTTCTGCAGCTGCGCGGGCTTGATGCGGGCGGCGCACCGCTGGCGCAGGCGCACCCGCAAGCGCTCGATCCCGATCTGGCGGTTGCCATTGGCGCGCTGGTGGCAGCAGGTCTGCTGCCGCCCGAAATCGCGGTCGCCCACGAATTGATGAGCCGGATGCTGGTGGCCGGGCGCTTGCTTGCACCGGGCGGCAGAGAACCGCCCGCCTGCGGCGCCAAGGCGATGGCACGGGCCTGCGGGGCAGCCGATTACGATGCGCTCTTGCATCAGCTTGGTGAGGCGCGGCAAAGGGTCTCCGGGGTCTGGAAAGCGATTCTGGGGACGGATATTCTGGATATGGATTTGGAGACAACGCGATGAGCACTTTCCCCGCCGTGGGCGACACGATCCCCGATATTGCCATGACCACGCCCGATGGCGGCAGCGTGAAACCTTCGGACTTTGCGGGGCAAAAGCTGGTGATCTTCTTCTATCCCAAGGATGATACCCCCGGCTGCACCACCGAAAACAAGGATTTCTCCGCCATGAAGGGCGAATTCGATGCCGCCGGTGTCGCGCTGCTGGGGGTGAGCAAGGATACGCCCCAAAAGCACCAGAAATTCATCGCCAAGCACGGCCTCACCGCCCCGCTTGCGAGCGACGCCGAAGAAGGCGGGCTGTCCGATGCGCTGGGTGTGTGGGCGGAAAAGCAGATGTATGGCAAGACCTACATGGGCATGGTGCGTTCGACCTATCTGGTGGATAGCGAAGGCAAGATCGCGCAGGTCTGGGACAAGGTGAAGGTCAAAGGCCACGCCGAGGAAGTGCTGGCTGCGGCCAAGGCGCTGTAAGCCTTTGCCGCAATCCGTCGCCTCTGCGATCCGCGCCGCGCTGCTGACGGGCGAGCCGCGCGCCAAATGCTTTGCCACCCGCGCGGTGGCACGCGATTGGCGGCGCGGGGCGCTGGCGTTCGCTTTTGAGACAGCGATGCCCGATGAACCCGCGCGGCCGGCGTGCCCTGAACTGCTGCCGCCTTCGCAGATGCCCAAGCGCGGCAAATTCGGATCAGACCGCGCGCGCATCGCCTTGTGGCACAGCCTTGCGCATATCGAATTCGTCGCGATTGATCTGGCGCTCGATATGGCGGGGCGGTTTGGCGCCGAGATGGGCGCGGGCTTTGTCAGCGATTTTCTGGATGTCGCAGCGGACGAGGCGATGCATTTTGCGCTGCTCGCGCGCAAGCTCGAAAGCATGGGCAGCCATTACGGCGCGCTGCCTGCGCATGGCGGTTTGTGGGAGGCAGCGCACGCGACCCGTCACGATGTTGCGGCGCGCCTCGCGGTGGTGCCGATGGTGCTCGAAGCGCGCGGGCTGGATGTGACGCCCGCCACGCTGGAACGGGTGCAGGCAGCCGGCGATCAGGGCGGCGCGAAAATTTTGGCACGCATACTTGACGACGAAATCCGCCATGTCGCAGCGGGCACCAAGCATTTTCTGCGCTGTGCCGAAATGATGCAGCAGAAGCCCGAAGGCCTTTGGCAGAGCCTCGTAAAACGGCACTTTAGCGGGGCGATTAAGCCGCCGTTCAACGACTCAGCGCGTCTTGCAGCCGGTTTGTCGCGGGAATTCTACGCAGACGTTGCGTCTTAACGACTCGCCTGCATAACTCCGATCCAACAGAGCGCGGGTAAAGCGCCGCAACCACACAGGGCGTTTGCTTGTATCAGGCAGCCCGTATTGGGGATCGGGTCCGGAATGAAATTTTTCTTGCGCAAATGCTCCGGACTGCTGGCGATCTGCTGCGCATTTCTGTTTGTTTCGGCGGCCAACCCCGCGCTTGCCAACAGCGCGGCCAACAGTGCTTCGGCCAATGCCGCTGCCGCTGATGTGGCAGAGCCGCTGCGCGAAGCCCAGGGCGAAGGCATCGGCGCAACCGATCAGCGCTTCCGCGCATTGTTTTCCAGCTGGACCGCGCTTGACGGGATCAGCGGCCCGGCCAACCCCACCGAGCGTTCGATTGTTTCGATCCCGTCGCGCATGCCGCTGGTCGGCTCGGTGCTGACGAGTTCTTACGGGATGCGTTCGCACCCGGTGCTGGGCGGCCTGCGCAAGCACACCGGCATTGATCTGGCCGCGCCCACCGGCACCCCGGTCTATGCCACGGCTGATGGCGTGGTGAGCCGGGCTGACTGGTATTCGAGCTATGGCCTTTATATCAGCCTTGAACACGGCGCTTCGCTGCAAACCCGTTACGCCCACTTGTCGCGCCTTGCGGTGGCTTCGGGCGATGTCGTGAAAAAAGGCGACCTCATCGGCTATGTCGGATCGACCGGCCGTTCGACGGGCCCGCACCTTCATTATGAAGTTCGTGTCGATGGGGTTGCAGTCAATCCGATTCCGTATATGATGGCCGACGAACGGCGCTTCGCAGCGGCCCAAAGCAGCGAATTGACGGGCGCTGGCGGCGAGTAATCTCGCCGCATCGCGCAAGAGTTTGCCCGTGAAGAGCGGGCCGGACATTGGAGAGGGTGTCCGATATTGGCGGCGGGTTTACCCGCCGCCTTTTTCTCCGCAATCCGCCCGGCATGCGCTGATTGGCCGCGCGAATTGAGTGGCAATTCCCATACTGTTTTCGCTTGGCATTGCGCCTGCGCTCGCTAGATTTCCCTCCGAGAGAGAACGCCGCCCGGGCCGAGCGATCAGGCCTTGCCGGCAAGGGAGAGAAACCATGTCGATGCACCCCACCGCGCACGCTGCGCGCCGCCCCGATCATCCCGCTGTCATCATGACGGGTTCGGGCCAGCAGATCACCTATGGCGAAATGGAAGCGCAATCGAACCGCTTTGCCCGGCTGCTGCGCGCCCATGGCATTGGTGCGGGCGATGCCTTTGCGGTGCTGCTGGAAAACCGCATCGAATATTTCACCCTGATCTGGGGCTCGCAGCGCGCGGGCACTATGCTGGTGCCGATCTCCTCGCGCCTGACCGCGCCCGAGGCCGCCTACATCATCCGCGATTCGCAAGCGAAGCTGCTGATCACCAGCGGGGCCTTTGCCCATCTGCTCGATGCGATCCGCAGCGATTGTCCGGGGCTTGATGTGCTGGTGATGGATGCGGATGGTGCAGAGGATTTCGCCGCCGCGCTGGCAGCGCAGGATGCTTCGTCATTCCCCGATCAGACGGCGGGCATGGTAATGCTCTATTCGAGCGGCACCACCGGGCGGCCCAAGGGCATCCGCCCCGCCCCGCCCGAAGATCCCGATCCCCAAGCGGTGGTGCCGCTGGTCGGGCTGGCGGTGATGGGCGCAGGCATGCCGACCGATGGCAGCATGGTCTATCTCTCGCCCGCGCCGCTCTATCATGCCGCCCCCATCGGCTGGTGTTCGGTCGTCCACCGGCTCGGCGGCACGGTGGTGATGATGGAGAAATTCGATCCTGAAGAAGCGCTCGCCGCAATCGAACGCTACAAGGTGACCGACAGCCAGTGGGTGCCGACGCATTTCGTGCGGTTCCTGAAACTCGATCCCGCGATCCGCAGCAAATATGATCTCTCCAGCCACCAGCGCGCGCTGCATGCTGCCGCGCCCTGCCCGGTGCCGATCAAGCGCGAGATGATCGCATGGTGGGGGCCGATCATCAATGAATATTACGCCGGTAGCGAGATGATCGGGATGACGCTGGTGAAATCCGAACACTGGCTTGCCAAGCCCGGCACGGTCGGCATCGCGGTGCATGGCAAGGTGCATGTCTGCGGCCCCGAGGGCGAAGAAGTCGCGCCGGGCGAGGATGGCCTCATTTTCTTCGAGAACGACAATCTGCCCACCTATCACAATGATCCGGCGAAAACCGCCGAAGCGATGCATCCCAAGGGCTGGATGACGCTGGGCGATATCGGGCACCTGGACAGCGACGGGTTCCTGTATCTTACCGACCGCAAGAGCCACATGATCATCAGCGGGGGCGTGAATATCTACCCGCAGGAGATCGAGAACCTGCTGGTCACCCATCCTCGGGTCATGGACGCTGCCGTGATCGGCGCGCCGTGCCCTGACCTTGGCGAAAAAGTCGTGGCGGTGGTGCAGCCCAAGGACGCGCATGATCTGGAGGCCGATGCCGCCGCCGCGCTGGAGGCGGAACTGCGCGCATTCCTTTCGGCCAGCCTGTCGAAGATCAAGCTGCCCAAGCTGTTCGATTTCCGCGAGGCTCTCCCGCGCGAGGCCAATGGCAAGCTCTACAAGCGCGAATTGCGCGATGAATATGCCGCCAAGGCCAAGGCTGAAGGCGTGGCGGCCTGATGGCAAGCGGCGCCCCGGCGTCCCCCGCCATCCTGCCGCCCGATCTGGCGCGGCAGGTGATCAGCCCGCAGGCCTATGGCGACTGGAACGGCTTGCTCGACATGTTTGACCGGATCCGCGCCGAGACCCCCGTCGTCAAGGTGCAGCCCGATACGCCGGGCCTGTACGATCCGTTCTGGCTCGTCACCCGCTATGATGATGTGATGCGCATGTCGAAAGACAATGCCGCGTTCCTCAACAATCCGAAGCCGGTGGTGTTCAGCTTCAATCAGGCAATCGCGTTCAGCCGCGCTGCCACAGGCTCCAACATGCTGGTCGATTCGCTGGTGGTGTTCGATGCGCCGGTGCATCCCAAATATCGCAAGCTGACGCAGGACTGGTTCATGCCGCGCAATCTGGCGCGGCTGGAGGATGAATTGCGTTCGCTGGCAGCGCAGACCGTGGACCGGATGATCGCGGCGGGCCCCGAAGTGGACTTTGTAAAGGAAGTCTCCGGCCCCTATCCTTTGCGCGTCGTCATGCAGATCTTGGGTGTGCCCGAGGCCGACGAACTCAGGATGCAGATGCTGACCCAGCAATTGTTCGGCGGGCAGGACAAGGACTTGTCCGGCACCGGCATCGAAAACATGCAGCCCGAACAGGTGGTGGCGCTGGTGGCGGGTGCGGTTAGAAGCTTTGAGGATTACTTTGCCGCGCTGGCCGAGGAACGCCGCAAGCATCCCACTGATGATGTTGCGAGCGTGATCGCCAATGCGCTGGTGGACGGCGCGCCTTTGCCGCCGCGCGATATGGCGGGGTATTACATCATCGTGGCGACCGCCGGGCACGATACCACTTCGGCGAGCACCGCCGGGGCCATGCAGGCGCTGAGCGCCGATCCCGCGCAATGGGCGCGGGTCAAGGCCGACCGCAGCCTGCTGCCGGGCATTGTCGAAGAAGCGATCCGCTGGACCTCGCCGGTGCAGCATTTCATGCGCACCGCTGCTGAAGATTGCGAGATTGGCAGCCAGCGGATCGCAAAGGGCGATTGGCTGATGATGAATTACGTCGCCGCCAATCACGACCCTGCGCAATTCCCCGATCCCCGCCGGTTTGATGCGGCCCGCACGCCCAACCGGCACCTTGCCTTTGGCGCAGGCGCGCACCAGTGCCTCGGCCTGCATCTGGCGCGGCTGGAAATGCGCATCCTGTTCGAGGCGATCCTCGACAAGGTGGCGGCGGTGGAACCGGCGGGTGAGGCGCGGCGCGCCACCAGCACTTTTGTCGGCGGGCTGAAAACCCTGCCGCTCAGGATCACGCCGGCCTAACCGAGCAGGCGCTGCGCCATCTTTCGCACATCCGCGCCCATATCGGGCCGGGCCAGCGCCAGCGCCAGTGTCGCTTCGACAAAGCCCAGCTTGCTGCCGCAGTCATAGCGCGAACCATCGAAGGTCACCGCGTGGAACGGCTGCGTGCCGATCATTTGCGCCATCGCATCGGTCAGCTGGATTTCACCGCCTGCGCCTTTGCCCTGGGTCTCCAGCACCCGCATCACTTCGGGCTGGAGGATATAGCGGCCCGACACGATCTTGTTCGAAGGGGCCTGATCAACCGGAGGCTTTTCCACCAGCCCGCGCACTTCGGTGATCGCGCCCTGCACGCTGCCGGGGTCGATCACGCCATAGCTCGACACGTCTTCGCGCGGGACTTCGAGTACCGAAATCACATTGCCGCCCAGCGCGTCATAAGCCTCGACCATCTGTTTCATGCAGCCGGTGCCGCCTTCGCGCGCGATCATCAACTCATCGGGCAGGAAAATCGCGAAAGGTTCATCCCCCACGATAGCACGCGCGCACCAGATCGCGTGGCCAAGGCCCATGGGCACCTGCTGGCGCACCGCAATCACATCGCCCGGCGTGGCGCGGGTGGGTTCCAGCACGGCAAGGCTCTTGCCGCGCTCCTGCATCGTCATTTCCAGCTCATAGGCCATGTCGAAATGTTCGATGATCGCGCTTTTGCCGCGGCCGGTGACGAAGATCATCTGTTCGATCCCCGCCTCGCGCGCTTCGTCCACCGCATACTGGATCAGCGGACGATCCACGATGGGGAGCAATTCCTTGGGGATCGCCTTGGTGGCAGGCAGAAAGCGCGTGCCAAGACCGGCAACCGGAAACACCGCTTTTTTGATCGGCTTGGGTGACATTCAGGCGGAGACCTCTTGCTGGATCAGAAACTTGGTTGTTGCATGCCCTGCTGCCTTACGTGCCGCCCTGCCTGTGCAAGGTCAATCGCAGAACGCAAGGATTGCACGCAAGATTGCACCAAACGCGCATTTCGCTAAGGCGGGGGGATGGACAAGCTTATCATTCGCGGCGGCAAGCGCCTTTCCGGTTCGATCCCGATTTCCGGTGCCAAGAACGCCGCACTCACTCTCATCCCCTGTGCCCTGCTGACCGAAGAACCGCTGACCTTGCGCAATCTGCCGCGTCTGGCGGATATTGACGGGTTCCAGCACCTGATGAACCAGTTTGGTGTCACCACCGTGATACAAGGCACGCGGCCTGAGGATTTCGGCCGCGTGATGAGCCTTGAGGCAACACGGATCACCTCGCATGTCGCCCCCTATGATCTGGTGCGCAAGATGCGCGCCTCGATCCTTGTGCTTGGCCCGATGCTGGCCCGCAGCGGCGAGGCGACCGTGTCGATGCCCGGCGGCTGCGCCATCGGCAACCGCCCGATCGACTTGCACCTCAAGGCATTGGAAGCGTTCGGCGCGCATATCGAACTGGCGGCAGGCTATGTCCGCGCGGTGCAGCCCGATGGCGGGTTGCCGGGGGGCGATTTCGATTTCCCCGTCGTCAGCGTTGGCGCGACCGAGAACGCGCTGATGGCCGCCGTGCTGGCGAATGGCACCAGCCGCCTGTTCAATGCCGCGCGCGAGCCGGAAATTGTCGATCTGTGCAATATGCTCGTCGCCATGGGGGCCGAGATCGAAGGCATCGGCACCTCCAACCTCACGATCCACGGGGTCAAGCGGCTGTACGGCGCGACCTACCGCGTCATGCCCGACCGGATCGAGGCCGGATCCTACGCCTGCGCCGCCGCGATCACCGGGGGCGAAGTGCGGCTCGAAGGCGCGCGCGCTGACGAGATGATGGCAACGATCCACGCGCTGCAAGCCATCGGCTGCGACGTGACGTGGGACGCCAAGAGCATCACCGTGAAAGCCGATGGCCCGCTGAAGGCCACCAACCTCACCACCGCGCCCTATCCCGGCCTTGCCACCGATATGCAGGCGCAGCTGATGGCGCTGCTGTGCAAGGCCGAAGGTGCAAGCGTGCTGAAGGAAACGATCTTCGAAAACCGCTTCATGCACGTTCCCGAACTCGCGCGCATGGGGGCAGACATCACCACCGAAGGGCGCACCGCGATTGTCAAAGGCGTGGAACGGCTGACCGGCGCCGAAGTGATGGCAACCGATCTGCGCGCTTCGATGAGCCTGGTGATCGCAGCCCTTGCGGCCGAGGGCGAAACCGTGGTGCGCCGCCTCTATCACCTTGATCGAGGTTATGAGCGGTTGGAGGAAAAGCTGCAATTGGTAGGCGCGGATATCGAACGGGTGGATGACTAGGCAAGACAGCCGGCTTTCCTGATCCCCCGATGTTAACCGGCTAGGACAAGGAACCGCCCATGCTTTTCAAACTCGCCGCCATTGGTGCCATTGGCTATGTCGGATACCGATACCTGACACGCGCCGCCGAGACCAACCACGCCGCCTATGCCGCAGGGCAGGTTAGCGGGCATCACACCGATGTTCGCGATGCCGGGCCCGAAGCCATGCGCGATCCCACAAACCGCCCCTGGACGGACACTGATCAGCAAATTGACGAGAGTTTTCCGGCCAGCGATCCGCCGGGCAATTACTGATCCTGTATCTGCCCCACCAGCCACACCCGGATTGCGCTGGCAAGGCCGGGCGGGGTGGGCGATTTGATCCGTGCCGCATCAATCCGGGCAACCAGCGCGCTGATCGGCAGGCCTTCACGCGCCGCGGCGGCGCGCAGCATGTCCCAGAACACCGGCTCCAGACTGATCGAGGTCTTGTGCCCGGCAATCTCGACCGAACGCTTGACCGGGGGGTGAAAAGGCGAAGCGAGGCTCATCGCCAAGGCTCTAGCAGATGCAGGCGCACGCGTCAGCTTTCAGGCGGGCGCCGCGTGCAGCCAAGGGGCCGAAGCGCGGGAGCCTATTGCCCGTGTTCCCGCCCGAAATCGGGCCGTTCATCGTCCTGACCTTGCGCGATCACCTCACGCCGGATTGCGCGCGTGCGGGTGAACAGATCGAACAGGGTATCCCCGTCGCCCGAACGGATCGCGCGTTGCAGCGCGGTGAGATCTTCGGTGAAGCGGCCCAGCATTTCCAGCACCGCTTGCCGGTTGGTCAGGAACACATCGCGCCACATCACCGGATCGGATGCCGCAATGCGGGTGAAATCGCGAAAGCCCCCGGCGGAATATTTGATGACTTCGCTTTCGGTCACCTCCTCCAGATCGCTGGCTGTGCCAACGATGGTATAGGCGATGAGGTGCGGGATATGGCTGGTGACGGCGAGCACCAGATCATGGTGGGCTGCATCCATCAGTTCCACCTTGGAGCCAAGCTGCGTCCAGAACTCCGACAGCACCGCAACCGCCGCCGGATCAGCGCCTGCGGGCGGCGTGATGATGCACCAGCGCCCGGCAAACAGCGTGGCAAAGCCGGCTTGCGGCCCGCTTTGCTCGGTCCCCGCCACCGGGTGCGCGGGAATGATGGTGTGTTCCGGCAAGGCGCGCGCCAAGGCTTGCGCCACAGCCTGCTTGGACGAGCCGACGTCGCTGATGATCGCGTGGGGCGCAAGGCCCGGCGCAATCGCCCGCGCGGCCTCTTCCATCGCGCCGACGGGGACGCACAGAATAACCAGATCGGCTCCGCGCACCGCATCTTCGGGGGTATCGGCCACCGTGCTGACAAGCCCGCGCGCGGCGGCCTCGGCGCGCACGGCGGGCGAACGGTCATAGCCGGTGGTGGTGATGGTGGGCGCGCGCGCTTTCACGGCAAGGCCGATTGATCCGCCCAGCAGGCCAAGGCCGATGATCGCGACGCGGGCAATCGTCATACCGCTTCCCCGCACAGAGTGCGAAGCGCGGCGATCACGCGGGTCATGTCGTCCGACTTGCCGATGGTGATGCGCAAGGCATTGGGCAGGCCTTGGCTCGGCAGGTGGCGCACGGCATAGCCTGCCTCGGCCAGCGCATCGCGCGCTTGCAGCGCCGTTACCTGCCCTTCGAAATGGACGAGCAGGAAGTTCGCCTCGCTCGGGGCAGCCGAAATGCCGTGGTTGCCGAGCATCGCGATGGCTTCGGCCACCCGCGCGCGTTCGCGGGTGTTGTGTTCGCGGCTGGCCGCAACAAACGCCTGATCGCCGAGTGCGGCGAGCGCCGCCTTCTGCCCGCTGACCGACACATTGAAGGCGCCGCGCAGGCGGTTGATCAGATCAATCAGGTGCGGCGCTCCGGTCACCCAGCCGACCCGTTCGGACGCAAGGCCATAGGCTTTGGAGAAAGTGCGGCTCACCAGCACGTTTTCATGCGCGGCGGCAAGGGCGAACGCGGCCTGTTGCAGCGCCGGATCGACATATTCGCCGTAAGCTTCATCCACCACCAGCAACACATCGGCCGGCAGGCCCGCATGCAGCCGCGCGACTTCGGCAGGCGGCAGGAAAGTGCCTACCGGGTTGTTGGGATTATCCAGCAGCACGACTTTTGTGGCGGGCGTGACCGCTGACAGCAGATGATCCACGCTCGCGCCGTAGCCATCATCAGCGGCCAGCACCGCTGTCGCCCCGACTTTCTGCGCCAGCAACGGATAGAGCGAGAAGGAATAGCGCGAAGCCAGCACCTCGTCCCCCGGGCCGGCCAGCGCCTGCACCGCGCAGTGCAGCAATTCGCCCGAACCTGTCCCGCACACGATGCGCGCCGGATCAAGCCCGTGCACTTCAGCGATTTTTTCGCGCAGGCTGCGCGCATCGGGATCGGGGTAATCGGCCGGATTGTGCCCTTGCGCCAAAGCCGCCAGCGCCGCCGGGCTGCTGCCGAGCGGGTTTTCGTTGGCCGAAAGCTTGGTGAGCGGCTTGCCGCTTGCCGATTTCGACTGGCCCGGCACATAGGCGTGGATCTGCGCGATCCACGGTTTGGCCACCGGTCTGGGGTTTGATCTCGCGTTCATGCCAAGCCCGCTTATAGAAAAACAGCCCTTCGACAAGCTCAGGGCGAACGGTTATGGGGCGATCCTTGAAAAAATCCGTTCGTGCTGAGCCTGTCGCAGCACCGACCTTTCTTTTGCAAAGCGCCAAGTGTCGAACCCTTCGCCTGTTTTCACGATTCCCCATCCCCTGCCGCTGGATAGCGGGCAGGCGCTGGAGGGCTGCGAGATCGCTTACGAGACTTATGGGACGCTCAGCCCGGACAGGGGCAATGCGGTGCTGGTGTGCCATGCGCTGACGGGGGATCAATATCTCGCCAGCCCGCACCCGATCACCGGCAAGCCGGGCTGGTGGGAACGGATGGTCGGGCCGGGCCTGCCGATCGACACCGACAAGCATTTCGTGATCTGCGCCAATGTGATCGGATCGTGCATGGGATCGAGCGGCCCGGCGAGCATCGCGCCCGATGGCGCGCCCTATGCGATGCGCTTTCCCGTCATCACCATCCGCGACATGGTGCGCGGGCTGGTGGCGCTGCTTGATGGGCTGGGGATTGCCCTGCTGCACGCTGTGGTGGGCGGATCAATGGGCGGGATGCAGGCGCTCAGCCTTGCTGCCAACTGGCCAAGCCGCGCTGCCCGCGTGCTGGTGATTGCATCGACCGCGCGCCATTCGGCGCAGAACATCGCCTTTCACGAGGTTGGCCGGCAAGCGATCATGGCCGATCCGGCATGGGCGGGCGGCGAGTATTACGCCAGCGACGCGCGGCCCGACAATGGCCTTGCCGTGGCGCGCATGGCCGCCCACATCACCTATCTTTCCGAAGCGGGGCTGACCGAGAAATTCGGGCGGCGCTTGCAGGATCGTGACGCCAAAAGCTTTGGCTTTGATGCCGATTTTCAGGTCGAAAGCTATCTGCGCTATCAGGGCAGCGGCTTTACCCGGCGGTTTGATGCCAATTCCTACCTCTATATCACCCGCGCGATGGATTACTTTGATATCGCCGAAGAACATGGCGGCAAGCTGGCCAATGCCTTTGGGGGCACTGAGGCGCGGTTCTGCATTGTCAGCTTCGATACTGATTGGCTGTATCCCACCGCCGAAAGCCGCCATGTGGTCCATGCGCTGAACGCCGCAGGGGCGAAGGTGAGCTTTGTGGAGCTGAGCGCACCCAACGGGCATGACAGCTTCCTGCTTGAGCACGACCAGCTTGACCGGGTCGTCGAAGGGTTTCTGGCGTGAAGCTGCGCCCCGATCTGGCCGCGATTGCCGCCCATGTTGCCTCCGGCAGCCGGGTGCTGGATATCGGCTGCGGCGATGGCAGTTTGATGGAAGTGCTTGAAACAAGCAAGAATTGTGACGCGCGCGGGATGGAGCTGGACGGCGCGCTGGTGGAACGCTGCGTAGCGAGGGGCCTCAGCGTGGTGCAGGGCGATGCGAACCTCGACCTTGCCAATTACCCCGACAAGGCGTTTGATTACGCGATCCTCAGCCAGACGCTGCAAACCGCGAGCAGGCCCGATCTGATGCTGGATGAATTGCTGCGCGTCGGGCGGCGGGCCTTTGTCTCCTTCCCCAACTTCGCCCACTGGCGCACCCGCGCGGCCTTGATGTTCGGCGGGCGGATGCCGGTGACCCGCGCGCTGCCGGTGAGCTGGTACGAGACCGAGAATATCCACCATGTGACCGTGGAGGATTTTCGCGATCTGGCGCGCATGAAAGGCGCCAAGGTGGAACGGGCGTGGTTTTTCTCGAACGAGAAACAGATCGGCGCGCCAGCAGCTAACTGGCGCGCCGAGTTTGCGGTTTTTGAATTGAGCCGGTAGCTTTGCGGCCGCGCTATCGCGCGGCGCAGACCTCCCCACCCCGCCTCCCCACCCGGCCACCATAACATAGTGGTACTATTGGTGGCCGGGTGGGGAGGCGGGGCGGGCGGTCTGCCGTTCACGTCAGTGAACGCGAAGACACATCACGCGCGGTGCAGCATGCACAGCTTGTGGCCATCCAGATCGCGGACATAGCCGAGATTGAGCGTCCCCATCGCGCCGGTGCGCGGGCCGGGGGCGTCTTCGATCGACGTGCCGCCTGCTGCGACCGCCGCATCGTGGAACGCCTTGACCTGTTCCAGACTGTCGCAGGCAAAGCCGATGGTCGAACCGTTCGAGGCGGTCGCGGGCTCATCATTGATCGGCTCGCTGATACCGAACATGCCGCCCGGATGCACCCAGAACGCGCGCTTGTGGCCGGTCGCCGCGACATTGACCATCCCCGGCTTGACCCCGAGCGTCGCCAGCACCGCATCGTAAAACGCCTTGGCGCGGTCGAAATCGCTGGTGCCGACCATAATGTGACTGAACATGAACTTGCGTCTCCTCTCATCAGACGGGTTTCGGATTAGGACGGATCGCAGGTG
>JBJIOB010000013.1:0-9667 GCA_045377215.1 Erythrobacter sp. | reverse complement strand
ACATTAATAAGTGACATAGATTTTACTTCCCGAATATGTTGCAGGGATCATGAGGCAAATCATCGTCACACGCTTTTGCCGCGGAGCATGTTCACCACGAAGATGATGAGAGCGACCACGATGAGAAGGTAAATAAACCCGCCCCATGGTGTAAGACGTGACGAGCCCGATCAGCCAAAGAACAATCAAGATCCCGATTATTGTGCAGATCATTGATCTTCTCCTCGTTCCTGGCGTGATGGCGAAGATTGCTGCGGCTTGCTTAGCGGCAGCGCACATCGTCGCCCGCGATCAATCGCGCGCCCTGCTGCCCCGCCTCCGATGGCGCCCAGAATGGTGCCCAGCAGTTCCGAACCGCCCGGTGCGATCACATTGCCAAGCGCGCCGCCTGCCAGCGCGCCAACGATCAGTCCGGTGGTGCCGTCCGAACGGCGGCAGTAATATCGGCCATCCTCGCCGCGATAGATCCGGTCATTGGGGAAAGCCGCCGCTCGCGATACCGCGCGGAATCATTGCGGTGGTAGCGATCAGCATAGTAATTCCCATAGGCGGGATCAGGCCGGTTATAGTCATACCGTGACCAGTTGCCCGGGTTCGCAGAGCCCTGATAATCGCTGACACAGCCGCACAGCATTCCGGCACAGGCTATTGCGCACATCGTTTTGAACATATCATACCTTTCCCAAATAGCAGGCGTCCGGCAGGAACTTAAGCACGCCGAAATTCGCGCCGGACGCCCTAGTGGGGGTCGTTTGATTATTATGCGCGTGTGGGGGGTGACTGGTCAGACTCGGAATCTACCCAAACACAGGTTAGGTTTCCGGCTGCGGTGCAGCGCGCGGCAGGCTCCGTCAGCCGCGCGTGGCGGACAGTACCAGACGCACCAGATCAGGGATGGTGCGCACATCCAGCCGGTGCATGATCTGGGCCCGGTGGCTTTCCACGGTGCGCCGCGAAATGCCCAGATCAGCCGCGATGTTCTTGCTCGGCTCGCCTGCCAGCACCAGATCGAGCACGGCCTGCTGGCGCGGTGTCAGTGCGGCCAGCCGCTTGGCCGTGATCGTGCCGGGATCATTGCGCAGACCTGATGGGGTATCCTGCGACACGGCGCGTTCAATGCTTTCGATCAGCGCCTTGCGGCTCACCGGGCGTTCGATGAAATCGCTCGCACCCGAACGCATGGCCTGAACCGCCATGGCCACATCTCCGGTGCCGGTGATCAGGATCGCGGGCATGCTGGCACCTGTGGTGCGCAAATGTTCGATCAGCGCGATCCCGCTCATGCCGGGAAGGTTGGTATCCACAATCAGGCATTGATCGGGGCCGCCAGCTTCGGCAGCCAGAAATGCCTCGGCACTGGCATAGGCGGTCACGGACCAGTCTTCGTGTTCGAGCACGCTGCGGATGGCATCGCGGATATCGGGATTGTCTTCCACCACACAGATCAAACGGCCCGGTTGCTGGCTGCCTGCATGGCGCGGAGCGGGCTGTGCGGGGATCAGATTGTCGATGGCGGTCCGCAAGGTGGCCGCCGTCACCGGCTTGCTGAGCACCACACAATCGGCCAGTTCGAGCTTTGCCAGCGCGTCCTTTGAAATGTCGCCTGTCAGCACAATGCCGGGGACAGGCGCTGTCATCTGGCTGCGCAAGGCGGCCAGCACATCCAGCCCGTCCATCGCGCCCGGCAGATTGTAATCGGTCAGCACCAGATCGGGCAGGATCGCGCCATGCTGGGCGAGCGCCAGCGCGCTCGGGCCGTCGGTTGCCGAAATCACCGTGTGCCCGGCTGCATCAAGCAGCAATTCCAGCGCCTCGCGCACGCCGGGATCATCTTCAATCAGGGCAATGGTGCGTGCTGCCGGGGTGGTTGGCGGGGTGGTTGGCGGGGTGGCTGGCGGCTGGGCCAAGGCAGGCACACCAGGGCTGGCTTCGCGCGGCGAGGCAAGGGCACCGCGGGGCACGGTGACGGAAAAAACCGAACTCTTGCCCGGCCATGATCTGACTGTCACGTCATGGCCCAGCAATTGGCCCAATTCGCGCACAATCGTCAGGCCAAGGCCAAACCCGCGTTCACGCGCGCGCGCGGGATTATCCACCTGATGAAATTCGTCAAAAATCTCCGCAAGCTGATCGGCGGCAATGCCGATCCCGCTATCCCACACCTCGATCTTCACCCGCTCACCCACCCGGCGGCAGCCCAGCACGATCCGCCCCGGAGACGGGGTATATTTGACCGCATTGGCAAGCAGATTGCGCAGCATCACTTCGAGCAGGCGCGGATCGCTGTGGAGGATGGCGGTGCTGGGCATAACCCGCAGGGCAAGGGCCCGCGCCTCTGCCAGAGGCTGGAATTCGGCCTGCAACCGATCAAGGATGCCTGCTGCGGGAAAGGCCGAAATGTTCACTTCGAGCACGCCGGATTCGATCTGGTTGATATCGAGCAGCGAATTCAGCATGCTCGACATGGTGTCGATCAGCAGCCCAAATCGCCCGATCAGCTCCTGCGCGGCGGCATCATCGACACTGCGGCCCAGCATATCCTGAATAAGCGCCAGCGATTGCAAGGGCTGGCGCAAATCATGGCTGGCCACTGCCAGAAACCGCGATTTGCCGCGGTTCGATTGTTCAGCCGCGCGCCGCGCCTGTTCCAGCGCAGCGGCTGTCCGGCGGCGTTCGGTAATGTCGATAAAGGTGATCACCACCCCTTCGACCCGGTCATCATGGGTGCGGTAGGGGAAGATGCGGCGCTGGAACCATGACTGGTGCGCCCCGCTGATCTCGCGTTCGATGGTGGTGGTGTCGCGCAGCACGATGGCCGCATCGCCCAGCAGATCGGGATCATCGGCCAGCGATTGCAGATCGGCCAGCGGGCGCCCGATATCGCCGGGAATGACGCTGAAAAATGCCCTGGTCGCAGGGGTAAAGAACCGGATGCGCAAATCCTGATCGAGGAACAGCGTTGCCACATTGGTGCTGTAAAGGATGTTCTGGAGATCGTCCGACGCGATCCGTTGCCGGTCGAGCGTTTCCTGCAACTGGCTGTTGAGCGCGATCAGTTCCTCGTTCAGCGATTGCAGTTCCTCTTTCGAGGTCAGCAATTCTTCATTGGTGGACTGGAACTCCTCGTTGACGGACAGCGCCTCGTCATTGATCGCGCGTTGTTCCAGCACCAGCGCATCGCGGCTCTGCACCGCCGCCAGCAGATCGGCATAGGCGGCTTCGAGTTCGCGTTCCAACTCGCGGATCTGCGCCTGGCTGCCTTCGGCAGACAGCACGCCATCTGTCGCAGGCGGTGCCGGTTCGTCGATGAAACTCACCAGCTGCAGATCTTCGCCTTCGTTCTGGATGGAGCGCACGCAGATGGTGAAAAACGCTGGCGCGCCGTCAATCCGGGTCTGGCACCGGTTGGTGGTGACGACCGGGCGTGTGCGATCAGCCTGCGACAAGGCATAGCGCAGCGCCGGGCGCAGATCATCCGGCGCCAGCGCCAGCAGATCAAGCGTCGGCGGGCCGCTCGCGATGCGCAGATAGCGGCTGACCGGGCCAATCGCATAGACGCACTGGCGCTGGCTATTGATCAGCAGGCTTGCAGGCGCATAGCTTTCCAGCACCGCCTCGCGGCACAACTCGGCCAGCGCGGCGGCCCGCGTGGTCTGCTGCCTGCTTTCCATGATGCTGAGCCGCGGGATGCTTTCGACAAAGCTGAGCGGGAAGCCCGGCTCGCCCGGCTTGCCGGGGGCAAGATGGCGATAGATGCGCTCCGCCTTGTGCAGCACCGCAAACCGATCCGGGGCATGGCCCACGGTTTCGGCCGCGCCCAGCACCAGCACGCCGTTCTGGCGCAAGGCGAAATGGAACAATCCGATCACCTTGGCCTGCGCTTCGGGCTTGAGATAAATCAGCAGGTTGCGGCACGACACCAGATCCATGCGCGAAAATGGCGGATCATTCAGCACATCCTGCACGCTGAACACCACCGATCCGCGCAGGCCCTGCGTCACACGGTAGCCATCATCCTCGCGGGTGAAATAGCGCGCCAGCCGATCAGCCGGAACCTCGTCCCTGATCGCAAGCGCATAAAGCCCTTCGCGCGCCACCGCGATGGCCTGGGCATCAATATCCGAGGCAAAGACCTGCAACTTGATATCGCGGCGTGATGCCAGAATTGCATCGCGCGCGATCATTGCCAGCGAATAGGCTTCCTCGCCGGTGCTGCAGCCCACCACCCAGATACGCAGCGCCTGATTGGCCGCCAGATCGGCAAGCGCTGCCGGGATCACCTCGCTTTCCAGCAGGCTGAACACCGCCGGATCGCGAAAGAAACTGGTGACATTGATCAACAGGTCTTCAGCCAGCGCGCGGCATTCGTCCGCGTTATGCGCCAGTTCTTCGCGGTACCGCGCCAAAGCGCGGCCGGCAATCCGCGCAGCCCCATGCGCCGGTGGATGCGCCGTTCCAGCGTGCCGCGCTTGTAAGCGCTGAAATCCTGCCCGATCCGGTGTTGCAGCAGCGCGATCACCGCCTGGATATCGGCATCGTCGCATGCATCCGGCAGCAGTGACGAAGCCGACCCGGCAGCGGCAATGCGCAGGCCCAGCAGCGCGAGCGCTTGCGGGATCTGTGCCAGCGGCACCACCGCATCGGCCAGCCCCGTCATGATCGCACTGCGCGGCATCCCGTCATGCTCGGCCTCTTGCGGGTCTTGCACGATGATGTGCCCACCACTTTTGTGGAAAGCAGGCAGCGCATCGCTGCCATCATTGCCGGCCCCCGACAGAATGATGCACACGGCCCGCGCGCCGCACTCTGCCGCCAGCGAACGGACCAGAAAATCAATCGGCAGGCGGGTATGATCGCCGGGCACCGGCCGCGACAGATGCAGGACGCCGTAACGCACCGCCATGAAGTATCCCGGCGGGCAGATATAGATCGCATCCGCATGGATCGCCATGCCTTCGGTGGCTTCGGCAACCGGCATCAGCGTGTGGGTTGAGAGCAGTTCGGCAAGCTGGCTGGGATGATGGGGATCGAGATGCTGGACCACCAGAAACGCCATGCCGGTATCAGCGGGCATCGCATCGAGCAGCCGCGTCATCGCCTCAAGCCCGCCAGCCGAAGCGCCAATCGCGACGACAGGCACGGATACAGGTACGGGCACGGGCGCATGCGATGCGGGCGTGCCGGACGCCTTGGCAGGCGCTGGCGCAGAGCGATTATTCGCCTGTCCGGTCGGTGAAACCTTGCCGGCGATCCTGTCGCCACCTGCATCAGGAGGGCTGTTTTCCGGCATCACCCGGCATTTCTAGCAGGAAAGCGGCCCGCCCACACCTTCCGATTGATGTCGCCCATCCGAGCCAAGCCAAGCGCCCGCCGCCGCAGCGACAAAGCGGCGGCGACAGAATCGCTCACCCGCAAAGGCTCATGCCCGCTGGGCGCCAAACCGCAACAAACACGCTCCGGAGACCGTGTTTGGGATGGTTTATACAGTGATTTCAGAGTTTTGGTGCCCAGAAGAGGACAAACAAGTAAAAGGTAAGTATTTGATATACTTGCTATATACACATTTCGAAGATTGAAATGCCACTTGTCATGCCCCCAAGTCTGAATTGCTTAGAAGGTTTGGGTCTCTAAGCACTGTTTCAGGCACATTCATCATGTAGCACGGTGTATCGTTCCAATGCAAGTTTTTTGGTTCGATTTATTTGTGCCTACTTGTTGCAATACGTACCGGTTTTGTGTCCTCGCAATTCGATCGCGCTATGACATGGCGCCTTCGGCCATGAACTGCTGACCATGCTCCCCCAGTCGGAGAGCTGTCGGAAGGGGCAAGGTGATCCCCCACAGGGTATATTGCGGATTTATACCTTCCAGGGTATAGAGTGGCCAACGGAGGCAGTGATGGAACAGCTTGTAAGACTGCCGAGGCAGCTAGGTGCAATCATCCAGAGCGCGCGTGTGCGGCAGGGAATGACCCAGTCAGAGCTGGCCGGTATCTCCGGCACACAGCAGAAAACCATATCAGCCATCGAGAATGGCAGCGTTGGAGTAAAGCTCGGCACGCTGCTCCGCGTGATCGCATGCCTCGATCTCGATATGAAGATTGGACCGCGAGAGCGTGGCCCTTCGATCGAGGATGTCTTCTGAGGCCATTCAATTTAGCTTTGGCTTCCAGCTCTTTCCCGTGCGCCGCAGCAGCGTCCCGCTCGAGCTGTGACTCAATGTAGAGACGTTAAGAAATCCAAAAGATCGGTGTGTCACATAGAAAGCCGCGCGATATCTGAGTTGTAGATACCATCAGTGCGCATAACCCCAGACGTAGCGGAGGGCCATGACACAATCTCTGCGCGGCGATTTGGCGAAACGCTATCTTCTGGAAGACTTGCCCGGCGCGTCTCAATTGGGTGCCCGCTTGCACGGGATCCTGGTGAAGATCGATTCGGGCGAGCAAGTGACCACGTTACAGCGACATTTTCTCGTCACGACTGGTCTTCAAGCGCTTTGTGCCTTGGCCGATGGCAAGATCACCCAGACAGAGTTCCGCGCTTCGGCCGAGCAGGAGCAGGCAGCGCGCATCGAGGAAGCTTCGGCCAAGGCCGTGAAGGATGCGGCAGAACGGGCGGCATGCGAAGAGGCAAAAGCCGCTGCGATCAAGGAGACCTTTGCCGCCATGGCGAACGATCCCGTGCTGCGGCGAAAGCGGGAAGCAAGGGAGCTGCGGCAGCGCTTTGGCATAGGATACGTCGAAACCGAGGACTATCCGCGCGTGATGGCGCTTCTCAGGCAAGTCGCCAATCGGCAACGCCTCAAGGCCGAGGACGTCGCATGGCTGAAGACCGAGGCCGATTACTGCTGGACAGACGCGCTGCAGAAAGCCTTCCATGCGTTGGAAGCCGAAGCCCTGACAAAAGCATGGGAAACCAGCGGTGATCCCTGGGATGCGGTGAACGCGAGCGCGCATTGGCGCAAGGCAGATGAACCCGAGCAAGCCTTGCGCCTGACCGCAGCAGCGCGGGCGCAGATCGGGCCAAATCCCAAATTACATTCGGCCCTTGCAACAACGCGCGGCGGAGCAATGCGTGACCTGCGCCGCCTCGACGAAGCGAAGGTGTTGGCTAGCGAAGCGCATGGATTGACCCCGAGCGACTACAGGCCCTGCACATTGTTGGGCGCAGTCCACATCGAGCTTGGTGACCTCCAGGCAGGGCGCGAATGGTATGCCAAGGCCGAGAGCCTTGGCGCTTCGCGCCAAACGATCGACAATGATTTGCGCGGGCTGCTGATGCGCTCCCCCGTTGAGGAGCAGCAGCGCATCCGCGAATACCTGCTTCGCCAAGATCCTGAGCGCTTTGCTTGGCTCCGGCGTTGGTCTGGCAACGGTCAATCGCCTTCGCATCCAAAGTCCGGACAGTCGATAAAGAGAAGAAGCAACACCGCATTCGTCGAGGTAGGTCAGCATGATCATCGTACCCGATGATCCGGGCCCTGCAGGTCCCGATGACGTGTTCAAGGCGGCCGTCCGAAAAGTCTTCGACGGCGATGGCTTTCTGGCGAGCGTTTGGCATCCCTATCGCCAGGCTTGGGTCGAACGCGTTCCGTTCCGCTTTGCGTTCATCGACGCGCCCGAAATGGAGCAACCATTCGGTCAGGAAGCCAAGGACTTTCTGGCAGGTCTCATCGCTGACAAGGAGCTCCGGCTCGACCCAGTCGGCAAGGAGTTCGACTGGCTACATGCCCGTCGACCCGTACAAACGGATCTTGTGCATGGCATTCCTGACCGAGCGGATGGATGTCGGGGCGGTTGACTATTACCACGAGGGCAAGCGGGGCGGCGGATCGGTCAAGCGAGCGCGCTCCGTCACGCGCAACATCGAGCTCGAGATGATTGTGAACGGCTGGGCCTGGGTGGCCGAGCAATACACGTTTGACCGCGAGACGGAGTATTTTGCGGCGCAAGACGATGCCCGGCGTGATCGGCGAGGCCTTTGGGCGATGGACAATCCCGAGCCGCCGTGGAGCTTCAAGCGTCGGCACAGACGTCGGAGCAAGATGTCTGAGGGACAGGGTCAATTGATCTGACTCGAGGTTGCCGAGTTTGTCGCGCGCACCCCAATCCGTGGGACGCCGAGCACTGTGGCGCCGATGCTTTAAGTTTAAGAATTTTGGAAAACGCTAAGTTTGGCTTAGTGAAATCGACAAATCTTAAACTCGATGTGGGTTTGAGAATGTGCCATAAAGCTAAGCATGGCTACGCGTTTTGAGGGAAAGCTAAACCAGCTGCAGCACAAGCTCCCCGATGGGCTGCTGGTGGATGCTGCCTGGTTAGAGGACCAAGGCTATTCTTCTGCACTGCGCAGCCAGTATGTGCGTGCAGGATGGCTCCATAGCCCAGCGCGGCGCGTCTATCGCCGATCCCAATCTCAGCTGACCTGGGAACAGGTCGTCATATCCCTTCAATATCTCATGGACCTGCCAGTGACAGTAGGCGGGCGCACCGCGGTGGAGGAGCTTGGCTATGCGCATTATCTCTCCGCGCAGATGCGCGAGGTCCACCTCTATGGACCGACACGCGCCCCGACCTGGCTGACCGACCTGCCCCTCGATATAGACTTCCAGTGGCACAACAGCCTGCGTCTGTTTCCGGGCGATGCTGATGCTCCGCCAGAGCCGCGACCTGTGATGTACAACGCTGCCGGCATGAGCCTCCCAATACGATATTCCAGCAAGGAGCGTGCGCTGCTCGAACTTCTCGACGAGCTCCCGCACCGCGAAAGCTTCCACCAGGTCGATATGCTGATGGAGGGCATGACCGACCTCAGTCCGCGTCGGTTGCAGACCCTGCTCGAAGTCTGCGCCAGCGTGAAGGTGAAGCGGCTTTTCTTCTTCTTTGCTGACCGGCACCGCCATGCCTGGCGATCGCGGCTCGACATGGAACGGGTCGATCTAGGTGCGGGCAAGCGCGTTCTCGTGAAAGGCGGCAAGCTCGATCCCACATACCAGATAACCGTCCCGTCTGACTTGGTGGGTGAGCGACCGTGATCGCATCTCGCCGTGGCTTGTGAACCGCTAGGAAAATTCGATCAGATTAGTAAGATTTCATATAAAGTATAGGGCAATAGGTCTGGCTCAGTCGATCTTGCTTGTTAGAAAAAATGATGTTATTTTCTAACAGAAAGGATTGAGCAGATGGCCGCCGTTGCCGACAGCATCATCAAGCGCGTACGAGGGAAGGGGCGAGGTTGGGCCTTTACGCCCAAGGATTTCCTCGACCTTGGCACACGCGCGTCTGTTGATATGGCGCTGACACGTCTGACGCAATCTGGCCATATCCGCCGGATCGGGCGAGGCCTTTACGACTATCCGAAGCTTCATGACCGTTTCGGTGCACTGACGCCCGACGCTGATGCAATCGCACAGGCAGTGGCCACTCAGGGTGGCGACAAGCTCGTTCGATCAGGAGCGCAAGCGGCCAATCGCCTCGGCCTCTCCACCCAGGTCCCGGCAAAGGCAAGCTATGCGACAAGCGGGCCAACGCGCGTCAAGAAGGTTGCAGGTCGCACGATTGCACTCAAGCGATCGCGCGCACCTATCCTCGACAGCGCTTTTCCCCGCGCCAATGCTGTGCTGCAAATGCTGGCCCATGCCGGGCAAGGCGAACGTCGATGATAAT
>JBJIOB010000012.1:0-28895 GCA_045377215.1 Erythrobacter sp. | reverse complement strand
CGGCATTGCGCCTTACATGATCCGCGATGTTGCTGGCCACATCACTGCCCTGCCGCGCGAACAGATTGCCAAGGCGCTGACCCTCGGGGCCAATTCATGGCAGATCCTGCTGCGCGTGGCCTTACCGCAGGCATGTCCGCGCCTGATCGAAGCGCTGCGCCTGTCGCTTGGCCCGGCGTGGGTGTTTCTGATCGCTGCCGAAGCGATCGCGGCGGATGTCGGCCTTGGCTACCGCATCTTTCTGGTACGCCGCTATCTCGCGATGGATGTGATCCTGCCTTATGTGGCGGTGATCGCGCTTCTGGCGATGGCCATGGATGTCCTGCTCACCCGCGCCAGCCGCCGCCTGTTCGGCTGGGCGCATCTGGCGAGCCGGTAGGTGGCAGACGCGATGCTCAGCCTCAGGAATGTCTGGGTCGAATATGGCGACAAGGTGGTGCTCGAACGCATCAGCCTTGATATTGCCGAAGGCTCGTTCGTGTCGATCATCGGGCCATCGGGCGCGGGCAAAAGCAGCCTGTTGCGGCTGGTTCTGGGGCAGGAAGCGCCGAGCCGGGGCGAAATCCTGCTGGATGGCGCACCGCTTGCCGCCGAATGCGGGCCGGATCGCGGCGTCGTGTTCCAGCGCTATTCGGTGTTCCCGCATATGACCGTGCTGGCCAACACGCTGTTCGGCCTCGAATGCGCACAGGCCCCCTTCACCGCCCGCCTGTTCGGCAGCCAGCGCCGCGCCGCGCGCGAACAGGCCACCGCCATGCTCGCCGAAGTCGGGCTTGCCGACAGTCTGGATCTTTACCCTGCGCAGATGTCGGGCGGGATGCAGCAGCGCTTGGCAGTCGCGCAGGCCCTGATCAAGCAGCCGCGCCTGTTGTTGCTCGATGAACCTTTCGGCGCGCTCGATCCCGGCATCCGCGCTGATATGCACACGCTGATCACCGGGCTGTGGCGCGAGTTCGGCCTCACCATCATCATGGTCACCCACGATATCAAGGAGGCCTTCAGCCTCGGTACGCGCGTGCTCACTTTGGACAAGCGCCGCCACGATCCGCACGCGCCGCACCGCTATGGCGCAGGCGTGGTCTATGACATCGCGCTCACCCGCAAGCTTGATCAAGCCCACGCCGCAGATGCGCTGTCCCAGCCCATCGAACCGGCTGCCTGCCTCACGACCGAGACGAGAGACAATGCCTGAGATGGAGCCTGCATGAGCATCGAGCCTTCCCGCCCCGAACCTGCAAGGCTGGCCCGGCTCAGCATGAGCCTGCCGGCTGATCTGTTCCGCCAGCTCGACATGATGGTGGAGGAACGCGCCCTGCCCTCGCGCTCGCAGCTGATTGCCGAACTCATTCGCCATGCGCTGGCCGAACACGAAGCCCTGACCCGTCCGGAAGCCATGCTCGCAGGCACCATCACGATCGTCTATGCCGGCGGCGGCGGGCGGGTGCGCCAGCAACTGGCCGAAACACAAGGCGAATATCTGAAGGAGGTGATCTCCTCGCAGCACGTCTTCCTCGAACAGGATCAATCGCTCGAAGTGCTGCTGGTGCAGGGCCCGGCAGTGCGGCTGAAGCAGTTATGCGATGCGCTGCGCGCCATCAGAGGCGTGCAGCAATTGCAGCTGGTCACCACCACCGCGCTGCTGCCGCCGCTTTATGAAGGCGACACCCCGCCGCCGCTGTCTGCCCAGCCGCAGGAGGCCGCCGAATGAGCCAGACCGCCGACCCGAAAGCCGCGCGCGAACACGCCCGTGCACAAGGCGGCACCCGCGTCGAAGCCATGCCGATCCTGCCGCCTGAAGCGGATGATCTGCCCGCAGGCGTCGCAGCCGATGATCTGGTGTGGGAAGAAACCGTGGCAGCAGGCGGTTACACCTCGCGCCGGCTGGCGCGCGGCACGCGGCTGCGGCTGATCGACAAGGCGGGCGATGCCTGCGCCAGTCTCAACATCTTCAACGCCGAAATGCCGACCGAACGGCTGAATGTGGCCGACACCGTCAAGGTGCAGTGGAACGGCTATCTGGGGAAAGGCAAGCTGCTGCTGTCCGACATGGGCCGCGTGCTGATGAGCATTTTGGAAGATGACGCAGGCACGCATGATGCCTTTTGCGGCACCTCGAACGGGCTAAGCAACACCCGCAAATATGGCGAAGGGCGCAATTCGGGCGATCATCCCAACGGGCGCGACCGGTTGATCCTTGGCGCGGCCAAGCACGGGTTGACGCGGCGCGATGTGCATCCGTGCATCAACCTGTTCAAGGGGGCGCGGATCGAGGCTGACGGCGCCATCATTCCCGAAATCGGCCCCTTCGCGCCGGGCCGTTCGGTGATCCTGCGTGCGGAAATGGAGGTGATCGTGGTGATCGCCAATTGCCCCCATGTGCTTGATCCGCGCGCGGGCTGGCACAGCACGCCGCTGCGCGCCAGCGCATGGCGCGGCCCGGTGACGCCAGCCGATGATCCGGCCCGCACCGCCGCGCCCGAGGCAACGCGCGCTTTCCTTAACGTCGAAGACTATTTCCGCAGGTGAAGGAAGCCCAGCCGATGAACAGCGACCCCGTTCTTGCAGGCCTTTCCGGCAACATCATCCGCGATGAGATCGTGCCCGCCCGCGCGCCCTGGCTGTGCCCCGTCGCCAAGGGACAGACGCTGCGGATCGTCGATCTGGAAGGCAATCAGGCGGTCGATTTCCTGATCTATGCCGCCGCCGACGATGCCGAGCGTTACAGCGCGCAGGATACCGTTTCAGCCCAAGGCAATCTGTTCCTGCGCGAAGGCACGGTGCTGCTTTCGAATGAAGGCAATCCGATGATGACAATCACGGCCAGCGCGGTGGAATATCACGACACCATCGGGGGCGCGTGCTCGTGCGAAAGCAACACGCTTCGTTATGGCCACCACACCCGGCACCAGCATGCCTGCGTGGACAATTTCCTCGAAGCCAATCTCCGCCAAGGGCGCGGCAAGCGCGACATTGTCTCGAACATCAATTTCTTCATGAACGTGCCCGTCGAAGAAGACGGCACGCTCGGCATTGTCGATGGCATTTCCGCCCCCGGCCTGACTGTCGATCTGCGCGCCGAGATGGATGTGCTCGTGGTGGTTTCGAACTGTCCGCAGATCAACAACCCCTGCAACGGCTTCAACCCGACGCCGGTGCGGATGATCGTGGCGGCATGAGCTTCGACACTGTCCTTGTTGCCAATCGGGGCGCGATTGCCACGCGGATCATCCGCACGCTGCGGCGCATGGGGCTGCGCTCGGTTGCGGTCTATTCCGAAGCTGATGCAGGCTCGCTCCATGTCGCCGCCGCTGACGAGGCAGTGTGCATCGGCCCTGCCCCTGCTGCCGAAAGCTATCTCAATGTCGCGGCCATTCTGGCAGCGGCCAAGGCGACAGGCGCAGGGGCGATTCATCCCGGCTATGGCTTTCTGGCCGAAAACGCCGAATTTGCGGAAAGCTGCGCAGGCGCCGGCATCGCCTTTATCGGGCCGACGCCTGCCAATATCCGCGCCTTCGGGCTCAAGCATTCCGCGCGCGAACTCGCGCGCGCCCACGGCCTGCCGCTGGCGCCGGGCACTGATCTTCTGACCGACGAAGCCGCAGCCATCGCCGCTGCCACCCGCATCGGCTATCCGGTGATGCTCAAGGCAACCGCAGGCGGCGGCGGGATCGGGATGCGCATCTGCCATGATGAAGCCGCCGTGCGGACAAGTTTTGCCATGGTGGTGCGGCAGGGGCAGGCGAGTTTCGGTGATGCCGGGGTGTTCCTTGAACGCTACATTTCCCGCGCCCGCCATATCGAGGTGCAGATTTTCGGCGATGGCAAGGGCCGCGTCATGGCGCTGGGCGAACGGGATTGTTCGCTCCAGCGGCGCAACCAGAAGGTCGTCGAAGAAGCGCCTGCGCCGTGCCTTTCGGATGCCAAGCGCGCCGAGCTGATCGCTGCGGCCGTGCGGCTCGGCGAGGCGGCGGGGTATCTTTC
The DNA here is from genome assembly GCA_045377215.1 of Erythrobacter sp. Lineage (GTDB taxonomy): Bacteria > Pseudomonadota > Alphaproteobacteria > Sphingomonadales > Sphingomonadaceae > Erythrobacter. Next base: position 24,914 of record JBJIOB010000012.1, on the reverse strand, counting down.
GGCGGGCACAGTCGAGTTTCTGTTCGATGCGGCGCGGCAGGAATTCTACTTTCTTGAAATGAACACCCGGCTTCAGGTCGAACACGGCGTCACCGAAGAAGTGATGGGGATCGACCTTGTCGAATGGATGGTGCGCGGCGCGGCCGGGGACTTTGCCTTCATGGATGCCCCCGCGCCCACACCCAAAGGCCACGCGGTGCAAGTGCGGCTTTATGCCGAAGACCCCGCGCGTGATTATCGCCCGACTTCGGGCACGCTCACCAATGTTACCTTCCCCATGGATATCCGCGCCGAAACCTGGGTGATGGCGGGCAGCGAGGTCAGCGCTTGGTATGATCCGATGCTGGCCAAGCTGATCACCCACGGCGCGACCCGCGATAGCGCGATTGCCATGATGCAGGCCGCGCTTGATGCGAGCCGGGTTGACGGGATCGAAAGCAACTTGCGCTGGCTGCGCGAAGTGCTGCGCGCGCCCGGCTTTACCAGCGGCGAGGTCTCGACGCGGCTCCTTGAAAATGTCCCCTACGCACCGCGTTCCGTGCGGGTGACGAGCGGCGGCGCATCGACCACAGTGCAGGATTGGCCCGGTCGGCTGGGGCTGTGGAATGTCGGCGTGCCGCCTTCGGGGCCGTTTGATGATCGCAGTTTCCGGATCGGCAACCGGCTGCTTGGCAATCCCGAAGGCACGCCCGGACTGGAGGTGACCGCCAGCGGGCCAAGCCTCACTTTCGATGCGCCTGCGCGCATTTGCCTGACCGGCGCGGATTTCGGCGCAAAGCTGGATGGTGTGCCGGTACCGCTGGGGCAGGCCATAGATATCACCGCCGGGCAAAGCCTCACCATGGGCCGCGCGTCCGGCGGGGGCCTGCGCGGTTATATCCTCTTCGCAGGCGGGCTGGATATTGCGCCCTATCTCGGCAGCGCTGCCACTTTCACGCTTGGCCAGTTCGGCGGGGCGCACGCCCGCGCGCTGGTGGCGGGCGATGTGCTGCATCTGGGCGATGGCCGCTGCGAGCCCGCGCCGCCTGCCCTTGCCCTGCCCGAGCTTGGCGAGACATGGGAGCTGCGCGTCCTTTATGGCCCGCACGGCGCGCCCGATTTCTTCACGCCTGCCGATATTGTGCAATTCCTCGATGCGACCTGGCAGGTGCATTACAATTCCAACCGCACCGGGGTGCGGCTGGTCGGCCCCAAGCCCGAATGGGCGCGGCGCGATGGGGGCGAGGCGGGGCTGCACCCCTCCAACATCCACGACAACCCTTACGCCATCGGCGCGGTGGATTTCACCGGCGACATGCCGATCATCCTTGGCCCCGATGGCCCTTCGCTGGGCGGGTTCGTGTGCCCTTTCACCGTGATTTCCGAGGATCGCTGGAAGATCGGCCAGCTTGCCCCGCAAGACCGCGTGCGGTTTGTGCCCGTTGCCATCGCAGATGCCGCAAGCCCGCGCGACATCGCCGCGCTTTCGCCGATCCTTGCCGAAACGCCGGAAACCGGCGCGCGCCCGCGCACGGTGTATCGCCAGCAGGGTGACCGCAACATTTTGGTCGAATATGGGCCGATCGTCCTCGATATCGAACTGCGCATCCGCGTCCATGCGCTGATGTGCGCGCTCGAAGCCGCGCAGGTTCCCGGCGTTATCGACATCACGCCCGGCATCCGGTCGCTGCAACTGCATTTCGATCCTGCCGCGCTGTCGCAGGCAGAGGCGCTCGCCGCGCTGATCGCGGCAGAGGAGCAGATGGGCGATCTGGCAGACTTCACCATCCCCTCGCGCATTGTCCACCTGCCGCTGAGCTGGCGCGATCCCGCGATCACCGAGACCATCGAAAAATACATGGGCGCGGTGCGCGATGATGCGCCGTGGTGCCCCGACAATATCGAATTCATCCGCCGCATCAATGGCCTGCCCGATCAACAGGCGGTGGAAGACGTGATCTTTGATGCCAGCTATCTGGTGCTTGGCCTTGGCGATGTGTACCTCGGCGCGCCGGTGGCAACGCCGCTTGATCCGCGCCACCGGCTCGTGACCACCAAATACAACCCGGCGCGCACCTGGACCCCGCCCAATGTCGTGGGGATCGGCGGGGCTTACATGTGCATCTACGGCATGGAAGGCCCCGGCGGTTACCAGCTGTTCGGGCGCACCCTGCAAGTGTGGAACACCTATCGCCAGACCGAAAGCTTCACCCAAGGCAAGCCCTGGCTGCTGCGGTTCTTTGATCAGATCCGCTTTTATCCGGTCTCGGCTGAGGAGCTGGAAGAATGGCGGCGCGATTTTCCCACCGGGCGCAAGGCCATCCGCATTGAAGAAAGCGAATTCCGGCTTGCCGATTACCGCGCGTTCCTGGCCGATAACGCCGCCAGCATTGCCGCCTTTGCCGCCACGCGCGAGGCCGCTTTCAATGCCGAACGGGCGGCATGGGAAGCAAGCGGCGAATTTGACCGGGTCAGCACTTTGCTGGCCGAAGACAGCGGCAACGGCGATGCCGCCGCCATCGAACTGCCCGAAGGCGCCGACCTCATCGAAGCGCCTTTTGGCGGGAGCGTGTGGAAGCTCATGGTCCAGCCGGGTGACAGGGTGGAGGCAGGCGATGTCATCGCGGTGATCGAAGCGATGAAGATGGAATGCCCGTTTGAAAGCCCCGCCGATGGCACCATCGCTGCGCTCTACATTGCCGAACGCCATGCGCTGCAACCCGGCACGCCGATGCTGGCCCTGAGGAGACATTGACCATGCGTTTCGAACGCCTCAGCGCTGCCGCCATCGCCGCCGCCGTCACCTGCGGTGTGATGAGCGCCGAAAGCGTCATGGCCGAAACCCTCACCCGGATCGCCGCCTATGATGCGGTGCAGCCGCAGGTCTGGATTGCCCGCGCCGAACCTGCCGCGCTGCTTGGCGAAGCCCGCGCCATTGATGCGCGCGTGGCGGCGGGCGAGCATCTGCCGCTCGCGGGCGTGCCCTATGCCGCCAAGGACAATATTGATGTGGCGGGCCTTGCCACCACGGCGGCCTGCCCGGCCTTTGCCTATCACCCTGATACCGATGCGGGCGTGATCGCCGCCTTGCGCGCGGCAGGCGCGATTTGTGTGGGCAAAACCAATCTCGATCAATTCGCCACCGGCCTTGTCGGCACGCGCAGCCCCTTTGGCGTTCCGCATAACCCCTATAACGCCGCCTATGTCAGCGGCGGTTCGAGCAGCGGCTCGTCGGTGGCAGTGGCGACGGGGCTGGTCGCCTTTGCGCTGGGCACCGACACCGCCGGATCAGGACGCGTGCCTGCCGCTTTCCAGCATTTGATCGGCATGAAGCCTTCCAAGGGCCGCTGGAGCACGCGCGGGCTGGTGCCTGCCTGCCGCTCGATTGATTGCATCACCGTGTTCACCGATACGGTTGCCGATGCGCGGCTGGTCGATAGCGTGGTGGCCGGATTTGATCCGGGCGATCCCTTCTCCCGCCCGCTCAGCAACGCAGCCCTCACCCCGCGCCGCATCGGCGTGCCTTTGACCGAACAACGGGTGTTTTTTGGCGATCTGGCAGCAGAGCATCTCTACGGACACGCGCTCGCAACCCTTGGCCGCGACGCCGAACTGATCGAAATCGACATCACCCCGCTGCTCGAAGCTGCGCAGCTGCTGTACGGCGGGCCATGGGTGGCCGAACGCACTGCGGCGGCAGAAGGCCTGCTCACCACCAACCCTGACGCCATTGATCCCACCGTGCGCAGCATCCTTGAGCCCGGGCTCGAAATGCGCGCAGTCGATCTGTGGAACGGGATTTACCGGCTCGCCGAACTCCAGCGCCATGCCGAAAACATGTGGCGGCAAGTGGACGCGCTCGCCTTCCCCACCACCGGCACCACCTACCGCGTCGCCGAACTGCTGGCCGAACCCATCGCGCTCAACAGCAATCTGGGGCGCTACACCAATTTCGTGAACCTGCTCGACATGGCGGCCATCGCCGTGCCTGCGGGTATGCGCGATAACGGCACCGGTTTTGGCATCACGCTGATCGGCCCTGCCATGACCGACACCGCGCTGATGGCGCTGGCCGATACCTATCTCCAAGCGGCGGACAATCCGCCGCTCCCTCCGCTTGATCTGGGAGACCGTATGGATACCGTAAAACTCGCCGTCGTGGGCGCGCATCTGGAAGGCATGCCGCTGCATTGGCAGCTGACCAGCCGCCATGCGAAATTCGTGGGCGCTTTCGAAACTGCGCCGACCTATCGGCTCTATGCGATGGCCGACAGCGTGCCGCCCAAGCCTGCCCTTGTCCACGCCGCCGATGGCGCGGCGATCAAGGTGGAGGTTTACGAGCTTGGCATGGCCGAGTTTGGCAGCTTCGTTGTCGAAGTGCCGCCGCCGCTGGCGATCGGCACGGTGACGCTGGCCGATGGCACCAGCGTCAAAGGCTTTGTCGCCGAACCGCGCGCGCTGACGGGGGCAGAAGACATCACCCATCTCGGCGGCTGGCGCGCCTATATCGCCGGGCGTTAGCACAGGGGCACAGGGGAAAGGGGCAAGGCGTGAACCGGGGCGTGTGGCACAAACTGCTGGGCCGCTTGGGGCTGGTATCAGCCAGCGAAGCCGCGCGCGCCGAAGAATTGCTGAAGCGCGTGATTGCCGAGCAGCGCAGCGAAATCGCCGAATTGCGCCGCGCGCGCGAAGCCGCCGAAGGGGCGAACGAGGCCAAGACCCGCTTTCTTTCCAGCATCAGCCACGAAATCCGCTCGCCCTTGAATGCGATCTACGGCTACGCCCAACTGCTCGAACGCGGCGCGGGGAGCGACGGCAGCACCAGCGGGGGCAGCATCAAGGCGGCCAAGGTGATCCGGCGATCATCGGAACACCTTTCCAACCTGATCGAAGGCCTGCTCGATATCGCGCAGGTCGAAAGCGGCTCGCTCAAACTCACGCGTGAGGCGATCCGCCTGCCGGCATTTCTCGCCCAGATCATCGAGATGCTGGAATTGCAGGCGAGCGCCAAAGGGCTGGCGCTCACCCTCGACTGTCCGCCGGGCCTGCCCGAATTCGTGCGCACCGATCCCAAACGGCTGCGTCAGATTCTCATCAATCTGCTGACCAACGCGATCAAGTTCACCGATGAAGGCACCGTCACGCTCAAAGTGCATTACCGCAATGAAATCGCGCGTTTCGAGGTGATCGACACCGGCATCGGGATCGCGCCCGATGATCTGGAGCGCATCTTTGCACCCTTTGAACGGGGCGAAGGCGCGGCGCTGGAACGCTCTGGCGTGGGGCTCGGCCTCGCGATCACGCAGGCGCTGGTGCAGATCATGGGCGGCGATATCCAGGTCGAAAGCCAGCCCGGCACAGGCACGCGCTTCACGGTGCGGCTGATGCTGTCCAAACCGCTCGCCCCGCCCACCGAAGCGCCCGCCTCACGCTCGCTCGCCAATTATCTCGGACACCGCCGCACGGTGCTGGTGATTGATGATGATGCTGTCCACCGCGACATGCTCAAACGCCATCTCGAACCACAGGGCTTGCGCGTGCTGGGTGCGGCCAATGGCAAGCACGGCATCGCGCTGGCGAGCGAGGCGCAGCCCGATCTGGTGCTGCTTGATGTGATGCTCGGCCGCGAGAATGGCTGGCGGATTGCCGAGAGCTTGCGCGAACGCCACGGCCCCGGAATGCGGATCGTGATGCTTTCGGGCGAAGTGCCCGAGCCTGATGCCATGCCTGCAAAGGGCCCGGCGAATGATCTGTTCGTCACCAAACCTTTTGCGGTCGATAGCCTGCTTGATCTGCTGGCGCAGCAACTGGCGCTGGAATGGCCCGCGCCGCCTGCAGGGGCGCCGTCCGGCCGCCAGCGGGCAGGTCTGCCCGCAGCGCTCGCGGCGGCTGGCGCGCCGCATCTTGGCCGGATCGAGGAACTGGTGCGCGTGGGCCATGTCCGCGGCATCGAGGCCGAGATCGATGCCATCGCCCGGCTTGGCCCCGGCGCGGAAAGTCTTGTCACCGAAATGCGCAGCCATCTCGACAGCTTCGATCTGGCAGCGCTTGCGACCTGTTCGAGGAAAGCTCTGCAATCATGATCGGCAAAGCCCGCCCTGTTTCCGCCAAGGACACGATCCTGGTGATCGACGACAACCCGGAATCGCTGCGGTTCATTGTCGATACGCTGGAAGATCAGGGCATGACCGTGCTGATTGCCCGCAGCGGCGAGGCAGCGCTCGAACTGCTGGCCCACACCGCGCCTGATCTTATCCTGATGGACGGGATGATGCCGGGGCTCAGCGGGCTGGAAACCACCCGGCGGATCAAACGTGATCCGGCCCATGCCCACATCCCTGTCATCTTCATGACCGGGATTACCGAGCCTGAACATGTCGTCGCAGCGCTCGATACCGGCGGGGTGGATTATGTGCGCAAGCCAATCGTGATCGACGAATTGCTTGCCCGCATCCGCGTCCACCTTGCCAATGCGCGGCGGTCCTATCGCTCGCACCTTGCATTGGGGCGTGCCGGGCGTTCGCTGGTGGCACTGGGCACCGACGGCGCGCTGGCATGGTGCACCCCGCAGGCAGAAAATCTGTTCAGACAGATTGACCCTGCGTGGGATGAAAACGGCGAGCGCCTGCCTGCAGGGATCGAACCAGCCGTGCTGCAATTGCTGCGCGATACCGACGGGCGCAGCGCCGCCAAGCTGGACATTGCAGGTATCACGGTGGAAATCGCGCTCAGCGAAAGCGATCAGCCCACAGAAATGCTCGTCAAGATCACCGAGATCGGCGAAGCTTCCAAGGTGCGCCTGCTCGAAGCGCGCAGCGGCCTTACCCACCGCGAGGCCGAGGTCTTGCTGTGGGTCAGCTATGGCAAGACCAACCGCACTATCAGCGAGATCCTCGGCATCAGCCCGCGCACCGTCAACAAGCACCTTGAACAGATCTTCAAGAAGATGGGCGTGGAAACGCGCGCCGGGGCCACCGCGCTCGCCGTGCGGATGATGGAAGAATAGCCGCGGTCCCCGGCGCGGATTGCGCCTTGCTACGTCATTTGGACACTACTTTTGCCAGCCACAACTGGGGCACAACGACACCTGAGGGTTGGGGCCGGTCGATCTGGAAGAGCATGTCTTGAGGCAGTGCTCAATTCCGGATCGGCCGGTCTTTTCTGGCAGAATGATCGGAGTGACAAATGGCCGGAGTGCAGGTGGGCAAGCGGATCATCGGGGCGGATTCGCCGGTGACTGTCGGCTGGGACAATATCGGCCGCGTAGAAGGCGGGCCGTTCAAGCGCGCGTTCTTTACCTATTTTCAGCCTGCTGTGCTGTTTGGCCTGATCGCTTTCTGGTATTACGCGCCCAACGCATGGGCCGTGGCCTCCACCGGCATCTGGATCGGCCTCAGCTTCAAGGTGCTGCTGCTGATCCTCGAATGGGTCAATCCGCGGTATGACAGCTGGCGGCTGACGTGGAAGGAATTTGCCACCGATGTGTTCTATGTCGGGATGGGCTACACCGTGCTGCGTCTGGTCAACGGCTATATCGGCGATGATGTCATGATCGAGGCCATTCAGGGCGCGATGGACTGGGACAAGTTCGCCTTTTTCACCGGCCTGCCGCTGCTGGTGCAGGCGCTGATCATCTCGATGATGTTCGATTTCGGCCAGTACTGGATGCACCGCGGCATGCACAACTGGTACCCGCTGTGGCTGACCCATGCGCCGCATCACTACATCACCCAGCTCAACATCAACAAAGGCGCGGTCGGCAATCCGATCGAACTGTTCCTGATCGGGCTCGGCATTGGCGGGTTCTTCGATTTCCTGCCGCGCGCCTTCCTGATTGCGGGCGCTTTCGGGATGGCGGTGGGCACCTATCAGCACATCAATGTGCGCTTCAACACCCCGCGCTGGTGGCGGTTCATCTTCAACACCACCGAACATCACAGCGTCCACCACTCGCAGGATTACGAAGCCACCCGCAGCAATTATTCGGGCACCTGGATCATATGGGATCGCCTGTTCGGCACCTGTGTCGATGGCGAGGCGGAACTGCTGGGCATGGAAGGCGGCCGCCGCATGGATATCCGCGAGACGATGGTGTTCCCCTTCACGCAGGCATGGAAGGACTGGCAGGCCCGCCGCCAGCAGCGCCAGAGCCCGGCGGGCACCGCCACACCGCAGCTTGAGCCTGCCGAATGACCCAGCTGCGCGTCCCCTATCTCGAAAAGATCTGGCGTATCGAAGGCAGCCTCACGCTGGACGAGGCGCTCACCCCTGCCGAAGCCTTCGACCGGCTCGATCCGCTGTTCCAGACCGATGGCACGCGTTACGCCATCGAAGGCGACACGCTGGCCTATGCCAAAACCAACCCGCGCGCGCAGGACAAGCTGGCGACCTTCACTTCGGGCAAGTTGCGCATCGAACCCGGTAACGGCACCATGCGCCTCACCTACGAAGCGGCGAGCACGGCTTTGCTGCTGTGTTTCCTCGCGCCGCTCCTGTTCCTGTTTTTCACGCAAGTGATGGAAGCCGCCAATGAGTGGGAGCGTGCCAAGGCTGAACAGACCCAGTCCGACAAGGCCAAGAAGGACGAGGCCAAGGACAAGCCGGTGCCCAAGCTTCATCCGATTGATGTGATGCTCGGCGCGCCTGCGCCCAAGGATCCCAAGGCCGAAGCCGCCAAGGACGCAGCCAAAAAGAAAGAACCCAAGCCCAAGTTCAAGACAACGCAAGGCTATGTTCTTTCCGGCCTGTTTTTCGTGATCTTCCTGGTCGGGCGCGTGCTGGAGCCGTGGCTGCTCAAACGCACTTTCCGCAGCGCCCTGACACAGCCCCGCAGCGCCGGGAGCCCCAAGGGAACAGGCAGCGACGAGCCTGACCCGGCGCTGGCCGCGCCAGCCTGAATACCGCCGCTGCAACAGCGATCAAAAGGAGCTGTCTGATGTTATCGAACCGCCGTGCATTTCTGGGCCATGCCGGTCTTGCTGCCGGGCTTGGCGCGGTGCCGCTGCCGGGCCTTTCGCTGGCCGCTGCCGCGCCGCAAGTGGAACCCGATTTCGGGCCGAAAATCGGCCAAGCCCTGCTGAGCCGCAACGAAAACCCCTATGGCCCGGCCCCTTCTGCCTTGAAGGCGATTGCCGAAACCGCGCAGATGGGCTGCTATTACAATGATCGCGGCATGGCGAAACTGGTTGCCATGATCGCGGAACGCAACGGGGTCAGCCCCTCGCAGGTGGTGGTAGGCGAAGGTTCGACCGAGGTGCTGTGCGCAGCGGCGCTCGCCTGGGGGCGCAAGGGGGCGATCCTGTGCCCCGATCTGTTCTGGGATACCACCGTGCTCTATGCCGAACGGCAGGGCATCCAATCTGTCCGCGTGCCGCTGGCTGCGGATATGAGTGTGGATCTGAAGGCGATGGCCGCCAAGCTCACCAGCGATGTCTCGCTGGTGCAGATCTGCAATCCCAACAATCCCACCGGCATTCTCATCCCGGCAGCGGACCTGCGCGCCTTTGTCGCCCAGGCCGCCACCAAGGCGACAGTGCTGGTGGATGAAGCCTATAACGAACTCACTGATCGGCCCGACGACAATACGATGATCGATCTCGTCAAGGCCGGGGCGGATGTGATCGTGTGCCGCACCTTCTCGAAGATCTACGGCATGGCGGGCCTGCGCGTCGGCTATGCGATCACGTCTGAAGCCAATGTCAAGCGCATCCGGTCGCACCAGATGGACCCGGGAGGCAATCTCGCCGGGCTTGCTGCGGCCATCGCAAGCCTGAATGACACCGCCTTTCTTGCCCAATCGCGCGCGATGGTGCTCGAAGGGCGCCAGATGATCATGGATGCGGTGAAAAAGGCCGGGCTTACTGCGCTGCCTTCGCAGACCAATTTCGTCTTCGTGAAAGTGCCCGATGCCAACGCCTTGCGCGATGCCATGGCGGGCAAGGGCATTGCGATCCGCGGCGCTTACGGCACACTCAACGGTTATTCGCGGGTCAGCACGGGCAAGCTTCCGGATGTGGCCCGCTACACCGCAGCCCTGCCGGAACTCGCCGCCAAGCTATGGGCGTGAGCCTGCGCCGCCTGACACCGGCAATCATCGCGCCTCTTGCCAAGCCGGGCGCGGCAAGGCAGCCTCTCTCCCCGTAAGAGGGGGAGAGGGATGATGCAGTATCGCGCCGCAGCCTTGCAGGCTGGCGTTGCAATCGGTGTTCTGGCACTGGCGGCGCACGCGCCGCTCGCGGCGCAGGATGCTGCCAGCGAATACACCGCCGCTGCCAACCGCGCGCTGGCGGAACGCCTCGCGCTGACAGGCGGCGAGGACGAGGCCGAAGCCCGCCGCGGCAAGATCGCCGAAATCCCCGATGGCCTCATCACCAAAGCCGATGGCAGCGTGGTGTGGGACTGGCGGCCCTATGCCTTCCTCGACGCTGCCGAAGCGCCCGCCAGCGTCAACCCGTCACTGTGGCGGCAGGCGCGGCTCAACCGCATCCACGGCCTGTTCGAAGTAGTGCCCGGCGCGATCTGGCAAGTGCGCGGCTATGATATCTCGGTGATGACAATCGTGCGCGGGCAATCGGGCTATATCATCATCGACCCGCTCACCGCCGAGGAAACCGCCGCCGCAGCGTGGAAGCTGGCGCTGGCGCATCTGCCGCCCATGCCGATCCGCGCGGTGATCTTCACCCACAGCCATTCCGATCACTTTGGCGGGGTGGGCGGGATCATCACCCGCGAGGCTGCGCTGAAACAGGGCATCCGCATCATCGCACCCCACGGCTTTTCCGAAGAAGCAGTTGCCGAAAATGTGCTCGCGGGCACCGCCATGGGCAGGCGCGCAACCTATATGTTCGGCACCTTTATTGCGCCGGGGCCGCGCGGGCAGGTCGATACCGGCCTGGGCCCGCGCCTGCCGGCGGGCACCATCGGTTACATGGAGCCGACCGAAACCATCCCGCAAAGCGGCGGCGAAGTGCTGATCGACGGGATCACCTTCGATTTCAGGGACGCAGGCGGCACCGAGGCGCCTTCGGAATTCATGTTCTACATCGCCGATTACAAGGCGCTCCACACTGCCGAAGTCGCCACGCGCGTGCTGCACAATGTGCTCACCCTGCGCGGGGCGCAGGTGCGCGATCCGCTGGTTTGGTCCAAGGTGATTGACCGCGCGCTTCAGAAATGGGGCGGCACAGCAGACCTCGCGCTCGCCTCGCATGGCTGGCCCGTGTGGGGCAAGACGCGGGTCGAAACCTATCTGGCAGGCCAGCGCGATGCCTATCGCTATGTCCATGATCGCACGCTCAATCGCGCCAATAACGGCGCAACCTTGCACGAAGTGGCAGACGGCATGGCCGAGGCGCCGGTGCAGCAAACCGCCTTTGATACGCGCGGCTATTACGGCACGCTCAACCACAACATGAAAGCCACCTATCAGCGCTATTTCGGCTGGTGGGACGGGGTGCCTGCCCATTTCAACCCACTGCCGCCAGTCGAAGCGGCCAAGCGCTATGTGAAGCTGGCAGGCGGGCCGCAGAAGCTGCTTGCCGCCGGGCGCGAGGCGCTGGCGGCGGGCGAATATCGCTGGGCCGCCGAACTGCTCAATCATCTGGTGTTTGCCGATCCCGCCAATGCGGCCGCGCGCGGGGCGCTCGCTTCAGCCTATGAACAATTGGGCTATCAGGCGGAATCAGGGGCGTGGCGCAATTACTACCTCGCGGGCGCAGCGTCCTTGCGCGGCACAGCAACCAGCGCTGCCGTTTCCAGCGCGCAGAGCCGCGCCTATATCGAAGGCATCCCGACCGAAGCCCTGTTCGATGCGCTTGCCACCCGGTTTGATGCCGACAAGGGCCGCGATGTGCGGGGGCAATTCCAGTTCATCCTGCCCGACCGCAGCGAACAGGTGGCGATCGAGGTTGGCGGCGGGGTGGAATTTCCGCGCTATGGCAGCCGCTTTGCTGCGCCCACCGCCACCATCACGATTGATCGCGCAGCACTGGATGATGTCACCCTGGGGGCGGCCACCTTCCCGCAACTGGTGCAATCAGGGCGCGTAAAGATCGAGGGCAATATCGCCGCCTTTGGCCAGTGGTTCGCGCTCCACCCGCCCTATGATCCGCGTTTTGCGGTGGTCGAACCCTAGGCATCAGACCGGGCAGGCAAGCTGACATCAAACAGCGCCCACTTAGGCTGTTGTTAACCATGCGCCCTTAGACCAGCGGTTCCCGAAGCGAAGGAATTTGCGGTGCCGGTGATCCTGTCTGAGGCGATGAATTGGGGCGCAGTGCCGTGCTGCGCGCGCATCGCTGCTGCTGCCATGATGGGCGCATGCCATGCTTGAAGGGTTGAAATTCCCCACCGATACGGCGCGCACCAGCCAGCCGCTTATTTCGCTGGTTGTGCCGGTGTTCAACGAGGAAGAATCCGTCGCTCATTTCGCCGCCGCCATCGACAGCGTGATCGCTGCAAGCTGGCAGGACGGCGAAATCTGCCCGCGGTTCGAAATCGTGTTTGTCGATGATGGCAGCCGCGATGCCACCGCCGCCGTGATCCGGGCGATGTGCCGGGTTGATCGCCGGATCAAACTGGTCGCCTTGTCGCGCAATTTCGGCAAGGAAGCAGCGCTGAGCGCCGGGCTGAAAGCCGCCACGGGTGATGCGGTGATCCCGATGGATGTCGATTTGCAGGATCCGCCCGAACTGATCCGTCCGATGTTTGATCTGTGGCGCGGCGGCGCGCAGATCGTCAACGCCAAACGGATTGATCGCAGCCAGGACAGCTTCGCCAAACGCACCACTTCGCGCCTGTTCTACAAGACAATCAATGCCATCGCCGATCATCCGATTGCGGTGGATGTGGGCGATTTTCGCCTGCTTGATCGGTCAGCCGTGGCCGTGCTCAACGAGATGACCGAACGCTGCCGCTTCAACAAGGGGCTGTTTTCGTGGATCGGTTTCCGCACCGAAACCATCGAATATGCACGCCCCGCCCGGCAGGTGGGTTCCACCAAATGGGGTGTCTCGCGGCTGCTTGCGCTGGCGCTGGATGGCATCACCTCGTCCACCACCTTTCCCTTGCGCGTGTGGACAGTGATCGGCGCAACCATTTCGGCGCTCGCCTTTGGCTATGCCATCTTCCTTATCGCCTATACGCTGGTTTCGGGGGTGGATACGCCCGGCTATGCCTCGATCATGGTGGCGGTGCTGCTTCTGGGCGGGCTCAATCTGTTCAGTCTGGGGCTGATGGGCGAATATATTGGCCGCATTTCGGTGCAGGTGAGGGGCCGTCCGCTGTATATTGTCGCCGAAACCGTGGGGTTCTGACGTGGAACTGGCTGCCTATCAATCGCTGCGGGATCAGCAGGATCGCCATTGGTGGTTTGTCGGCCGCCGCCGGATCGTGGCGCAGCTGATCGCCCGCTTTGTGCCGCTCCCCGCCAAGGCCCGCGTGCTCGAAGCAGGCTGCGGCTATGGCGGCAATCTCGCCATGCTGGACGCGCTGGGCGAAGTGGCAGCGTTCGAATTCGATGATGGCGCGCGCGCCCATGCCGCCGCGCTGTCCCGCCGCGCGGTCGCCTATGGCAAGCTGCCGCATGATATCGGCTTTGCTGATGATCGCTTTGATCTGATCGCGATGCTCGATGTGCTGGAACATATCGACGATGATGTCGGTTCGCTGCGCGCGTTGGGAGAGCGGCTGGCACCCGGCGGTTCGCTGCTGCTGACGGTGCCGGCGGTGCCGTGGCTGTGGTCGGATCATGATGTGCTGCACCAGCACAAGCGGCGCTATACCCGGGCGCTGCTGCGCGAACGGCTGCATGAGGCAGGGTTCGAAGCGGTGGAGATCGGCTATTTCAACACGCTGCTGTTTCCGCTCGCGCTGGCGCAGCGGCTGGCATCGCGCCTGATCGGCGGCGGCGCAGGGGATCACGATGCGCCTGCCGAACCGCTTAACGCGATACTGGCGGCGATCTTTTCGCTCGAAGCGAGGCTCTTGGGCCGCATCCCTTTCCCGATTGGCCTGTCGCTGTTTGCCGTCGTGCGCAAACGGCGGGCCTGACGTGCAATTGCTCCGGCAGATTGCCGCGTTCGGGCTGGTCGGCATCTGCGCCACGCTGGTGCATGTGGCGGTGGCGTGGGCGCTGATTGAACAGGGCGCGATCCATGGATTTGCCGCCAATGCCTGCGGCGCAGCGGCGGCGTTTGCGGTATCCTATCTCGGCAATGCCCGCATCACCTTTGCCAGCAAGCGCGGGCTGATCGAAGGGGCGAGCCGCTATCTGGCGGTCACGCTCGTCAGTCTGGCGCTGACCAGCGCGATCCTTGCGCTGGTGCAGCACCATGGCCTGCCGACCTCGGCCTATGCGCTGATGGTGGTGATCGTGGTGCCGCCCGCCACGTTCCTGCTGGCCAAATTCTGGGCGTTCCAGCAGCCATCGCCGCAAGCATAGCCTGCAAGCCCCAATCAGCTTGCCAGCAGCGGCGCGGCTGGCGCAATGCCCCACCGATCCTTTCGCAGCCGCCGCCAGATCAGCGCGATCATGGCCAAGGGCAGCAGCGGTGCGGGGTTGAACACCTCGTTGAAGCCCCAGTTCTGCAACGCGAACACAAGGGCGATGCACCACAGCATCGCCAGCACGCGCTGGTCCTCGCCATGGCGGGCCAGCCACACAAATGGCACGATCAGCAGCATGGTATCATGCTGATAGAGGTAAGGGCTGATCAGCACCGAAGCTGCGCCCAGCATGGCGGCCTTGGCATCAATATCGGCATCGCTGCGCCACACCAGCCCCACCACCGCCGCTGCCGCCAGCGCGATCACGATATGCGCGCTCCACGCGAACATCGCAGGAATGCCCGCCAATCGCAGCGCGGCAAAAACACTCGCCATCTTGTGCCAGCCGACAAGGCCCTTGGCCACAATCGAGGAGAACAACGGCATCTGTTCGAGAAATGCGACATAGGCGTCGGCGCCGAACACCAGCAGCGCCAGCAGCGCCAGCCCGGATGAAGAAATCGCCGCCCCGGCAAAGGCACGCCAATAGCCGCCCGCCGCCAGCGCCAAGGGCAGCAGCACGGCAAGGTGCGGCTTGATGACAAGGCATCCCAGCACCAGCCCTGCCCACAGCGGATGGCGTTTCAGCAGGCTTGTGCCCAGGATGAAGATCGACCCGGTCAACATGCCGTTCTGGCCGATGATGCCATCGATCAGCGCAGGGGGAAAAGCCGCCGCCGTCCATGCCGCGCCCGGTCCCAGCCGCTGCGCTGTCAGAAGATAGATCAGATATCCCAGCGCAACCCAGACAAGCGCCGAGGTGGCATAGGGCAGCAGCCCGAACGGGGTCACGACAAACAGAAATGGCGGCGGATAGGCAAAGGGCATCAAACCCTTGAAATTCCTGATCGTCAGTTGCACCTGCTTGTGCGCCTCGACATCATAGGCCGACAGCACATCGCCTGCCAGCACCAGCTTGCCCGCCGCCCAGAAGGCGATGAAATCCATTTGCCGCTGGTCTGACAGGTTGATGAAGAGCGAGAACGTGACAACAAAGCCGATGGCCAGCGCCGCGAACCTGACAATGAACGGGGCCAATCGGTTCGGCAAATCTGAAAACATGCTGCGGATATCCTTGTGGCGGCCCCATCCCGTCGCAGCGCCGTGCGGTTTACCGCCACCGGGCACGCGGGCGCAGCGCTGTGTAGGGGCTATCACGCGCGGCTTGCAAGGGTGAACCGGGTGATGCCAGCGCAGCGATGATGACAGCGTAAGGAAATTTGCCCGCTGCCCGCTACCTCCCGCCTGTCACATAGAGGCACTGCCCCGTCACCCAGCTTGCCGCGGGCGAGGCCATGAACACCACGGCCGCAGCAATATCCTCAGGCTCGCCATAGCGGCCCAGCGGAATGCCGATCATCGCCAGCAGCTTGTCACGCTTTTCTGGCGTGTCGGTGCCCATGCAGTCATCGAAATTCTCGGTCGGCACCGGGCCGGGCGCCACCGCGTTGACGCGGATTTTGGGCGCGACTTCGACTGCCAGCGTCGCGGTCAGGCTGTTGACCGCTGCCTTGGCCGCGCCATAGGGCCCGTTCTTGACCTGCGGCCCATAGGCGGATCGCGACGAGATATTGATGATCGCCCCGCCAGCCTCGGCCATGTGGCGGGCTGCCACGCTCGATCCCATCCACACTGCCTTGAGGTTGAGCGCGATCTGCGCATCGAAGTTTTCCTCCGGCGTGCGGGTCAGATAACGCGGGGTGCCATCAGGAATGCCGCCTGCGTTGTTGACCCAGATGGTCAGCTTGCCCAGCGCGGCGATGGTCTGGGCAGCGAGCCGTTCAAGCGCGCCTGCATCGGTTGCATCAGTGGCCAGCGGCAAGGCGCGGCGGCCCAGCGCGGTAATCTCGGCGGCCACGGCATCCAGATCAGCCTGCGTGCGCGACGCCAGCGCCACATCCGCGCCCGCTTCGGCCAGAGCAATCGCAATCGCGCGGCCAATGCCCTTGCCCGCGCCAGTGACCACCGCGACTTCGCCATCGAGCCGAAACCGGTCGAGAATTCCCATGATGCCTCGTCCCTCCCCTTGTGCTGCGTGAAACTTAAGGCCAGCCTGCGCGCGGAACACTGGCGGTTCAAATAGGCGGGCCCGGGGGGACTTGCGCGAATCTGCGCGCACACGGCGGCCCCGCGGGCGCCCCACAGGCCCGTTGGCGGGCCCGCGCGCGCGGTTCTGTGCGAAACCTTCCGTTACTGCATGGCCGCTTTGCAAAATGGAATTTCGATTGCCCCTTTTCGCGCGCTGGCACTCGTGACAAGAGGTTGGGCAAAGCCAAGCCAAGCTGAGGAGAGCCAGACCCATGAACCTCGAATTCACCCCTGAAGAACAGGCCTTCCGCGACGAGGTCCGCGCCTTCATCGCCGAGAATTATCCCAAGCACCTCGCCGATTTCGGGATGCGCGAGGACATGGCGCGCGAGGATTTCCTCGCCTGGCACAAGATCCTTGGCAAAAAGGGCTGGTCGGTCCCGGCATGGCCGGTCGAATATGGCGGCACCGGGTGGAGCCCGACGCAGCGCTATATCTGGTCGGAAGAAAACGCCCGCGCCAGCACGGTGATGCCGCTGCCGTTCGGTGTCTCGATGGTCGGCCCGGTGATCTACACTTTCGGCAATGCCGAACAAAAGGCCAAGCATCTGCCGGGCATCGTCAGCGGCGATGTGTGGTGGTGTCAGGGCTATTCGGAACCGGGCGCAGGGTCTGACCTTGCCAGCCTGAAAACCACCGCCGTGCGTGACGGCGATCACTATGTGATCAACGGCCAGAAGACCTGGACGACGCTCGCCCAGCATGCCGATTGGGGCTTCTTCCTGTGCCGCACCGATCCTGCTGCCAAGGCGCAGGAAGGCATCAGCTTCATCCTCGTCGATATGAAATCGCCGGGCGTGGAAGTGAAGCCGATCAAGCTGCTGGATGGCGGCTACGAGGTCAACGAAACCTGGCTCACCGATGTGCGCGTACCGGTGGAAAACCTGGTCGGCGTGGAAAACAAGGGCTGGACCTATGCCAAGTTCCTGCTGGCCCATGAACGCAGCGGCATTGCTGGCGTGGCGCGCAGCAAGCGCGGCGTGGAAAAGCTGCGCGAGATTGCCGCCAATGAGACGATGGACGGCGCGCCGCTGATCAAGGATTTCGATTTCGCCAAGAAGGTGAGCCAGCTCGAAATTGATCTCGCCGCGCTGGAAATCACCGAACTGCGCACGCTGGCGGGCGAGCAGGCGGGCAAGGGGCCGGGGCCGGAAAGCTCGATCCTCAAGATCAAGGGCACCGAAATCCAGCAGCGCCTCACCGAACTCACGCTCGAAGCGGTAGGCACCTATGGCGCGCCGTTCCATGGCGGGGTCTCGAACGACAATGGTTCGAACGAACACCCGGTCGGGCCGGAATATGCCCAACACGCCGCCGCAACCTATTTCAACATGCGCAAGACCAGCATCTATGGCGGATCGAACGAGATCCAGCGCAACATCATCACCAAGATGATCCTCGGTCTGTAAGTCACTGAGGACGGGAGAGAATACGTGGATTTCAATTTCACCGAAGAACAGGACATGGTCCGTGACGGCCTGTCGCGGCTGGTGCGCGAGCAATATGGCTGGGAAACGCGGGCCAAGGCGATTGCCAGCAATGCGGGCTGGCGGCCCGAAGTGTGGGCGCAGCTGGCCGAGCTCGGCATTCTCGGCATGCCTTTCAGCGAAGCGGATGGCGGCTTTGGCGGCGGCGCGATTGACGCGATGGTCATCATTGAGGAATTCGGCAAAGGCCTGGTGATCGAGCCGTTCGTGCCCACTGTGGTATGCGCGGGCGGCTTCTTCAAGCACGCAGGCACGGCGGCGCAGAAGGAAGAACATATCGGCGGGATCGTGGCGGGCAGCAGCGTGTTCGCCTTTGCCTATGCCGAACCGCGCGGGCGGTTCGATTATGCCGATCTGGAAACCACCGCCAAGAAGGACGGCAGCGGCTACATCCTGAACGGCCACAAGGCCGTCGTGATCGGCGCGCCCTGGGCGAGCCACCTCGTCGTCACCGCGCGCACCGGCGGCGAGCGGCGGGATCGCAGCGGCGTATCGGTGTTCGTGGTGGCCAAGGACAGCGCTGGCATCACCACCCGCGATTATGTGACCGTGGATGGCAGGCGCGCTGCGGAAGTCTATTTCGAAAACGTGGCGGTGCCAGCCGAAGCACTGATCGGGGCCGAGGGCGAAGGGCTGGCACTGATTGAACGCGTCACCGACGAAGCCATCGCGGCGCTGTGCGCCGAGGCCTGCGGGGCAATGAAGGTCGCCCACGCGATGACGGTGGAATATTCCCGCCAGCGCAAGCAGTTCGGCGTGCCGATCGGCAGTTTCCAGGTGCTCCAGCACCGCATGGTCGACATGTACACCGCCTATGAACAGGCCGTATCGCTGACCTACCTCGCCACCCTGCGGCTTGGCTCGGACGAGGTCGAGCGCAAGAAGGCTGTCTCTGCCGCCAAGGTCGGGGTCGGGCAGGCTGCGCGGTTGATCGGGCAGGAAGCGGTGCAGATTCACGGCGGCAATGGCGTCACCGATGAATATGCCATCGGCCACTATTTCAAGCGCCTGACGATCTTCGATGCGGAATTCGGCAATGTCGATCATCACCTGAAGCGCCACGTCGCACTGTCGTAAGGGTCTTGTCGGCAGTCCTGTCGCTGCGGAGCGGAAGGCTGCCGACCACACCTGCGGCGGATATCACCAATCGCGAAATGTGAGGCGGAAACAGGCGCCGCCGCCCTGCCGGTTTTCGAACGTCAGTTCGCCGCGGGCCGTTCGCATCATGCGCTCAGTGATGGCAAGGATGAGCGGGGTGATCTCGGCCAGCGGAGTATGCAGGGCATGGGCCGCATCAGCGTGAAAATCGCGCTGGCTGGCATAGGCTGTCGCCAGCCGTTCAAAGGCCCGATTGGCGCCTTCCACCAATGGCATGACTTCGATGGGCACGTCGGCTGTGGCGATCCTGGTGGTCAGATCATGCGGCTTCAGATCGGCAATCTCGCGGGAAGCCTGCGCCACCGGGGCCAGACTGCGCCTGACGATGATGACATCGACCACCATGAGCACAGCCAGCAGCGCCGCGATGGCGAGCCCCGCCACCACCGCCACGCGGGTGTTGATGTCATCGAAAGATACCGCCGGGTCATCAAGGTTCTGGACCACAATGATCGAGCGCGCCGATGAACGCGACGAGGGCCAGATCACGCCGGTATATTGATCGCTGCCGCCAAGGCGCTGGAAGTATTCCGGCCGGTCAACCACGATCTGACCGATGCTGACTAGCGGCGCAGGCAAGCCTTCGATCGGCCTGATGCCCGCGCCATCAGCCACGGCGGAAGCAAAGCTCGAACCGCCGCCGCGCATCGTCACAATCGCGACCCCGGCATTGGCGCGTTCGAGCCGCTCGCGCAGGCGGTGCACGGAAACCTCCACCGCGTTCGAGGAATAATCCTGCCCCATTCCGAAAAACGAAGTCTCGATCCGCGACTTGCGCATCACCTTAAAAGGCTCGATCAGGTAATCGTCAGCCCCGGCAGAAAGGCCCGCCACCCGCTCGGCAACCGCCGAGCGCGCAGTCAGGATGAGCGCCGGGATCCTGTTTCCCAGCGCCCGCGCCGCTTTGAGCAATGTGATCGCGTCACCATCGGGCAGGCCGAGATCGGCAATCGTGGCGTCATAACACCCTGCGGCCAGCGCCAGCCAGCCGGCCATCGGCCTGCGTGCCGGACCGATCAACCGCAAAGCCCGCATCGCCAAGGCGCGCGCTGACGAGGCGCGCCAACTCGCCAGCATCTTCAAGCAATAACAGGCGCAAACGGCACTTTCCTTGTAAGGACACGGTCAGCCAAGTCCCGCCATCCGCGCCAGCATGGAAAAGCCCCGTGACTGCCCGAGCCGATGGTCTTCGATATGATGCGCCCGCTTGGCGCCAAACGGGGGGAGTTGGAGGCCAATACGCTGGTGCAACGCACCCTGTCTGGCCCGGATCAACGCT
Source organism: Erythrobacter sp. (assembly GCA_045377215.1). Classification (GTDB taxonomy): domain Bacteria; phylum Pseudomonadota; class Alphaproteobacteria; order Sphingomonadales; family Sphingomonadaceae; genus Erythrobacter. The sequence goes on along the minus strand of JBJIOB010000012.1, from coordinate 4,379 downwards.
GGGAGAGCACGCTCAGCATGATCGGCGCGGGCGATGTGACCTTTTCCGGGCCGAGCAATCGCAATGTCATCATCAACCATCCGACCTTCTTCGACCTTGCCCCGTCAACCCATCCGGGGGTCGAGATCAACACCCGCAGGGGCGGCGACACCTATACGCTCGTGATGCCGCAGGCCCATTTCGCGCTGGCCAAGCACCTGGGTTTGCAGGCTGGCATGGGTGCGGTCCGATCCGACGGCGAACCCTGGCGACCCCGCGCCGGAACACGCGGTTGCCGAATATCTGATCGCTGTCGAACGCAATCTGCATCTTGATCATCGCTGACGCGCACAGCACAGGCCCGGCGCATAGGCCCGGCGCGCAGGAACGCGCCCGCCAGACGGTGCGCGCACTGGCCGTTTACGCCGCCGAGCTTCGCAGCTGAAAGACAGCGGCGCGAAACGCCGCCCGGCACGGCCACGGCACAATTTTTCGCGGCGATAATCGCAGGCAGCATCGACCTGCGATTGGCCAGCGTCTAGCAATCCCCTATCTGCCGTTGGGGAGAACCAGGGGTGCTTGATTTCTTTCGGCGCCGCCTATCAGGCGATGTGCCGCTGAGCGAAATATTGTTCAACGACATGCTTGTTGCAGGGTCGATGATCAATATCGCCATCGGCCTGTGCGCCTTTGCCATGATCGCCGCTGAGTGGCCTGTATGGATGGCGGTGATCACGTTCCTCTTGCCGCAGCCTTACAACATTATCTTGCTGGTATCGGTTTGGCGCTCTGCATCGCGAAGCCCATCACGCGCCGCTGGTCTTGCAAAGACAGTCGCGATCATCTGGTTTGTGATCATGATTATCGTGTGACGCGTTGCACGCGGAAGGTGGCATCCTGATCAGATGCTACTTCCTTGGCTCCAGCTTGACCTGCGTGATCTTGAAGCCTTCGGTCTGTTCCACGGTCAGACGATAGCCCGGCAGTTCGATGCTCTCGCCCTGTTCCGGCACGATGCCGCGCCGGGCCAGCGCCAGCCCGGCAATGGTCACGATGTCACCTTCGGCCAGATCAATGTCGTAATCCTCGGCCAATTCAGCCAGCGTCACCTCGCCATCGAGCAGAAATCCGCCATCGGGCAGTTTTCGCACCCAGTCGGCATCGCCCGAGGTTTCCTCGTCGATCAGATCTTCGACAATATCGTCCAGCGTGACAAAGCCGAGCGTGCCGCCATGCTCGTCCACCACCAGCGCGGCGTGGATGCGCTGCGTCTTGAACAAGGCCAGCAGTTCGGTCGCCGATGTGGTGGCCGCCACGCGCGGCAAGGGGCGGGTCATGCCCGACAGCGGACGGCTGCTGCCCAGCGTGCGCGCACGGATGAAGTCCTTGACGTGGAGCACCCCGCCAATATCATCGAGCGAGGCTGCGTAAACCGGATAGCGGGTCTGCTGCGAAGAGGCGATCAGCGCCGCCAGGTCTTCGGGCGCGGTGTCCAGCGCAATCGCCCTCATCCGCGAACGCGATGTCATCAGCTCTTCTGCCGTGCGGTCTTCCATCTCGAAGATATTGTCGATCAGGATGCGCTGGCCTTCATCGAACTGGCCGCTGGCAGCGACTTCCTCGGTGGCGATTTCCAGCTCCTTGCTGGTATAAAGCGACGCGGTCTTGCCCGGATCGGGGATGCCCAGCATCCGCATCAGACCAAAGGCAATCTGGTTAAGCGCAAACACCATCGGCCGGAACACAATGCCGAAAAACCGCATCACCGGATTGACCGACAGGCTGACCTGTTCGGGCAATTGCAGGGCCAGCGCCTTGGGGATCATCTCGCCCAGCACGACGTGGAGATAGGTGATACAGCCCAGCGCGATGATGAACCCTGCCAGATGCGACTGATCATAGCTCATCCCCCAGCTTTCGAGCGTGGGGTACAGCCAGGCGGCGACCGCTGGTTCGCCATACATCCCCAGCCCGATAGAGGCGAGCGTGATGCCAAGCTGGGCAATGGCGATATAGCTATCCTTGCCGCCCTTGCGATCAAACACCCGCACCAGCCAGGCGGCCGCACCGCTACCGCTTTTCGCAAGCGTTTCGAGCCGGCTGCGGCGCGATCCGACCAGCGCGAATTCGGCCGCCACAAACACCCCGTTGATCGCAACCAGCACGGCAATGATCAGGATCGGGAGGAGATATTCGCTCATACCTCCTGCTCCCCGCCGATATCCTCGCGCACCAGCACCCGCTGGACGGCATAACCTGCCATCGCCTCGACCTTGAGATGATAGGGCGTGCCCGGCAGATTGATCATGTCGCCCGCAGCGGGCAAGCGGCCCAGTTCATGCCATACAAGGCCGCCAATCGTATCGGCGCGGTCATCGGGCAGGTCGATATCGTAACGATCCGCTAGCGCAGCAAGGTTCATGTCGCCGCGCACCGAACGGCCTTCGGGCACGGCGATAACCGGGTCTTCTTCCTGATCGAACTCGTCCTGAATTTCGCCGAACACTTCTTCCAGCGCATCTTCCAGCGTGACCATGCCCGCGACCGATCCATATTCATTGATCACGATAGCGGTGCGCCGCCCGTTCTTGCGCAGGATCTGCCACAATTTGGGCACCGGCATCATCTCGGCCACCACCAGCGGGGGGCGCGCCACTGTTTCGACCAGCGCTGCCGGATCGCGTTCAAACGCGGCAAACAGCGCGCGGATGTGGACGATGCCGACAATCTCCTCGGTGCTCGCGCCGGTAATCGGGAAGCGCGAATAGGGCTCCTTGGCAATCCGCGCCAAGGCATCGCCCACCATTTCGCTGGCGGCGATAGTCGTCATGCGGGTGCGCGGGGTGAGGATTTCGCGGACCGTGCGCGAGCTTAACCCCAGCGCCCCGGCCAGCATGTTGCGCTCATCAGCGTCAATCAGGCCGCCTGCTGCGCTTTCGCGGTAAAGGCTTTCAAGTTCATCCGGGGAATGGACATGCATGTGCCCGTGATCGGTGTTGAGGCGCAGCAGTCGCATCAGTGCAAAAGCCGTGCCGTTGAAGACAAAGATCAGCGGCTTGAAGGCCAGCAAACTGATCTTCATCGGCCACAGCGTCGCCGTTGCCAGAGTTTCGGGATAGCGCAGGGCAACAGTCTTGGGCAGCAATTCGCCCAGCACCACCTGCAGCACTGTCACGGCCAGCAGCACGATGATGATGGCCGTCACCGCTCCGCCGACAGCGCCCAGCAGCGGGGTCAGCAGCGGGGTGAGCTGCGCCTGCCCATAGGCCCCGGCGATCAGGCTGCTCAGCGTGATGCCAACCTGACAGCCCGCGACATAATTATCGAGCCGCTTGGAATCCTGCAGAATGGCGAGCAATGCGGAAGCCGCCCGATTGCCGTTTTCGGCAAGCTCCTGCACCCGCGACTTGCGCGAGCCCACTGTCGCGAACTCGGCAGCGACATACAGCGCATTGGCCACGACCATCAAACCGATCACCAACAGCGGCAGCAGAAAACTACTTATCGTCATGACCCTTCATTCGGATGGGAAGCACGGCAGCGCGGCCCGCGCGCCTGATACCAGAAGCCGATCATTCTGCATCGGCAATCGTGATCGCTTTGCCCAAAATCGCTTCGACGGAGATCCGCCGCACGAGAATAAAACCCACAATAGTGAGCGGTGCCGCCAGCAAGACGCCGAGAAAGCAGGACAGCAGGCCAAACGCCAGCACTGCAAACAGCGGCACCGCAGGCGGAATATACACCGCATGTTTCTGGATCATGGACAGCGGCGCGGCGGTCATCCTCGGCATTGTCCATGCCTGTCATTATCCCGATTTCCGGCGCGTGGATAGCGTCACCCGCCTCAGCGCGCATGCATCAGGCATCAGGCCCGCTGGGCAAAGCCCGTGCGGTTCACCCCCTAGCGGCCTGCTGTTTTTCTGGGCCGTGGGGGCATAGCGCTGCGACCTTGTCGGACCGGTCGGGACAGGAAAGGCCGGCCACCAGAACATTCGGCCCGCCCATCGCTTCGCCTAGCACGATCCGCTGGCGCAGCGCGCCGATTGTCGGTTCGACGGCGGGAAGTTTCGCCATCAGATCATCCAGCAAACCGCTCTGCTTTGCGCCTCGGTTCGGAGCCAATAGCCAGCTTGGCCCGTAAGACAGCGATACCACGATGGGCGGGCGCACGCCGCGCTGCTGCCAGCAAGGCGGCTGACCGGCGGTTTTTCAGGAGCGCCAGACGAATGAGATGAACCCCGCCAGTGCTGGAATGCGCACCTTTCGCGTAGGGCAAATCCACAGCGGTTTCACAGGGCGACATTCCGGGCGCCAAGTACACCGGCACAAACCGGCGGCGCCCGGTTTCCCGCCCCGCCGTGGTTGGCGGGGCGGGTGCGACCCTCTCCGCTGGCCTC
>JBJIOB010000011.1:0-134735 GCA_045377215.1 Erythrobacter sp. | reverse complement strand
AAGGATCGGGAACCGCGCCGCGCCCCGCGTCAGGGCATTGCCCGGGCCGCGGCAGCGCAGAAAGCCATCAGCATAGCCCAATGAAACGGCGGCGATATCCATCGTTTGAGAGGCGGTGAAGACTGCGTTGTAGCCTACGCTTTGGCCGCTCGCGATCCGCCGCCGCTGGATCACCGCCGCCTCGATGCGGGCAACCGGGCGTATCGCGTCCGCCAACTCGCCGCGCGGCACGCCGCCATAAAGCGCAAGACCGGGCCGGGTCACATCGCAGGCATAATCCGCCCCCAGCGCAATCCCGGCGCTGTTGGCAAGGCTCATCCGCCGGTGCGGGATTTGCGATGCTGCTGCACGAAAGTCGGCAAGCTGGCGCGCGTTCATGGCGCTGTCCTCGTCCGCGCTGGCAAGATGGCTCATCAGCAAGTCGATGGTGAGCGCCGCAATCGCCGGATCGCTGGCCTCGTGCGCAGCAATACCGATGCGGTTGATGCCGGTGTCGATCATCAGGTGGCAGACCCCGCCACCGGCTTGCGCCCACACCTGCGCCTGATGGAGCGAATTGATCACCGGCACCACCCCGGTGGCACGGGCAAAGGCCGCGTCGGCGCCATTCATCGGCCCGTGCAGCACCGCAATCTGCTGCGGTGGGACATGAGCCAGCGCGGCTGGCACCTCGCTCCAGTGGGCGACAAAGAACTGCGCGCAGCCTGCATCGCGCAAGGCAGGCAGGCAGTTGGCCACGCCCAGACCATAACAATCCGCCTTGATCGCCGCGCCCGCGCGCGCCGCGCCCGAAAGCGCATCAAGCGCACGCCAATTGGCGGCCAGAGCATCAGTGTCCACCACCAGCCGCAGCGAAGGGGGCGGCGGCGGCGCGAGGGCATCAATCATCCGCAAAATCTTTCGGCGGGCCCCACGGAATGCCCCACCAGGCCACCGCCAGCCCGAAGGCCACCACCGCCCATGTGTACCACAGGCCCGAATAGATATTCCCGGTGCTCGCCACGATCACGCCTGCGATCAAGGGCAGGAACCCGCCGAGATAGCCCGCGCCGATGTGATAGGGGATCGACATCGAGGAGTAGCGGATCTTGGGCGGAAACATCTCCGACAGGAGCGCCGCCACCGAACCATAGGTCAGCGCTGACAGCAGGCCCAGCAGCAAGAGGATCGCGACAATCCCGACAAGATTGGCGAGGCCCGGCTTTTGCTTGGAGAAATCAAATCCGAACTGCGCCAGCGCGCCGTGAATGCCTTCGCGCCGCGCTGTGCCGCTCGCCAGCCATTTGGGGTCAATCGCAATCGGCGTGCCGCCTGCGCTCAGCGTCAACGCGCTGCCGGGTGTCAGGGTGTAGGGCACGCCCGAGGCGGTGAGGGTTTCGAGGATCTTGCCGCAATCGGATTGTTCGCGCTTGAACAGTTCGGCAAAGGGATCGGTAACGCATTCCGGCCCGCTGACCGAGATGGGCGTTGCCTGCGCGGCGCGTTCCAGCGCCGGATTGGCCAGCGCGCCCAGCCCCCAGAAGGCGGGGAACAACAGCACCAGCGTGGCGGCGGCGCCAATGATGATCGGCAGCTTGCGCCCGGCCTTGTCCGACCACTTGCCCACGACAAGATAGAAACTCATCGCAATCAGGCCTGACACCAGCAGCAGCAATTCCACCACCTGATCATCGAGATGCATCGGCCCGCGCAGAAAGCTCATGCCCGAGAAAAAAGCAGTGTACCAGATCGTCGTCAGGATGCCGGTGATGCCGAACAGCGCGACGAAAATGCGCTTGGGATTGCCGGGATAGGTAAAGCTTTCGATGAAGGGATTGCCCGCTGTCTCGCCCGCTTCCTTCATCGCGCGGAACACCGGGCTTTCCGACAATTTCAGCCGCATCCACAGCGAAATCGCCAGCAGAATGAGCGAGAGCAGGAACGGTACGCGCCAGCCCCATGCGGCAAAATCATCCGCCGGGATCAGGAACCGGCAGGCCAGCACCACGATGATCGACAGCACAAAACCGCCCGCCACGCTCGCCTGGATGAAGCTGGTGTAATAGCCGCGCTTTTCCGGCGGCGCGTGCTCTGCAACATAGATCGCCGCCCCGCCATATTCGCCGCCCAGTGCAAGGCCCTGAATGACACGCAGAAGAATCACGATGATCGGCGCAGCAATCCCGATGCTGGCCACCGTGGGAATGAAGCCGACGCCAGCGGTGGCAATCCCCATCAGGGTAACAGTCACGAGGAAGGTATATTTGCGCCCCAGCTTGTCGCCCAGAAAGCCGAACAGAATGGCGCCGATCGGGCGAAAGGCGAAACCCACCGCAAAGGTCGACCACACCAGCAGCAGGCCCAGCGTGTCATTATCGACATCGTAGAACGCGTCTTTCAGGATGTAGGCGAGCGTGCCGTAGATGAAGAAATCATACCATTCGAAGATGGTGCCAGCGCTCGATGCGCCGATCACCAACCGGATTTCCTGCTCGCTCGGCTGGCGCGCGGCAAGCGCTTCGGCTTCTGCCATATCCCTTACACCCCTTGAGCCCCGCTGGGCGCATCTTTCGACAAAGGCTCTAGCGCCTTGCCTCGGCGCTGCAAAGCGCCTCCAGCGCCGCCGTCCACGGCAGGATGATCGCGCCGTGGCGTCCCTTGTGCGGCAGGGCCGGGGCAAGCAGGCCAATCTGCGGCCAATCGGGCAAGCTGCTGCACCCTGCACCTGTGCCCGCCAACCAGTCGCGCAAGGCATGGTGGGCAGCGGTCACTTCGTCAGGGGTGCGCCCCACCAGCCCTGCGGCCATGATCGCAGCCGATGCCTGCCCCATCGCGCAGGCCGCAAGCCTGATCCCAAGGCCGCTGACCCGGCCCGCCGCATCGCAAGCGAGCCCCACTTCAATCACGCTGCCGCAGGTACGCGAACGCGCGCTGGCGCGGTGCGTGAAATCGCCGGTCAGCGGATAATCGGCCAGCCCTGCGGCCAATGCGAGGATCTGCGGGGTGTAAAGCGTCATCACCTGCCCGCCGCTTGGGCTGCGGCCTCGTCCTGCGCTTCGGCTTCGCCGCGCAAGGCCTCGCGCTTGGCGGCGATCAGCGGCACCAGCTCGCGCGAGAAAGTATCCACCGCCGGATAGCTGCGCGCGGTCACAATCCACACCGGCCGCCCGCGATAGCCCCAGGTATCATCATAGCCGATCATCAGCATCGAAAAGGCAAACACCCCGACAAGCACACCCTTGACCGTGCCGAAGCCAAAGCCCAGCACCCGATCAACCGGGCCCAGCACCGCGCCCTGCGGCGGTTCGCTGACATTGCCGACAATGACCTTCATCGCCGCATAGGGCACCAACAGCAGCAGGGAAAACGCCAGCAGACTGCTGCCAATATCGCTGCGGACATAAGTCAGCAGCGCACCTGTCAGCGGCGCATGCAGGTAATGCACCGCAAAAGCGGCCAGAAACCACGCGGCGAGCGAGAACACCTCCTGCGCCAGCCCGCGCATGAACCCGCCGACCCCGGCCACGCCGATCACAAACAGGTAGATGAAATCAAGGCCGGTCATGGGCCATGGGATTATGCGCTGGCCATCACCTGGTCAACGAGGTTCGCAAGGGCGCGAAGCGCGCGATAGTTAATGCCGCGCGCGCTGTGATCAGTGCCTGCCGGGCCAAACCCGCGCGCAAAGCCAAGCTTGGCCGCTTCGCGCAGGCGCAGGCCGACATGAGCAACCGGGCGGATCTCGCCAGGCCAGGCTCACCTCGCCAAACCAGGCTGACTTGTCCGGCAAAGGCTTATCCGCCAGCGCCGATACCAGCGCTGCTGCCACCGCCAGATCGGCTGCCGGATCAGTCAGCCGGTAACCGCCCGCAATATTAAGGTAAACTTCGGCTGAAGAAAAATTGAGCCCGCAGCGCGATTCCAGCACGGCAAGCAGCATGGCAAGCCGCCCGCTATCCCACCCCACCACCGCACGGCGCGGAGTCGCGCCCGATTGGAGGCGCACGATCAGCGCCTGAATCTCGACCAGCACCGGCCGCGTGCCTTCCAGCGCGGGGAACACCGCACTGCCCGCCAGCGGCGCCTCGCGGCCCGACAGGAACAGCAGCGAAGGGTTGGCAACTTCCTCCAAGCCTTCGGCGGCCATCGCAAACACACCGATTTCATCGACCGCGCCAAAGCGGTTCTTCAATGCGCGCAGGATGCGGTATTGATGGGAGCGTTCGCCTTCAAAGCTCATCACCACATCGACCATGTGTTCCAGCACGCGCGGGCCGGCGATGGTGCCATCCTTGGTGACATGGCCGACCAGCACCAGCGCGCAGCCGCTTTCCTTGGCATAGCGGATCAATTCGAGCGCGCAGCCGCGCACCTGCGAAACAGTGCCGGGCGCGCCTTCGATGGTATCGGAATGCATCGTCTGGATCGAATCGATCACCAGCAAGGCGGGCGCTGGGCCTTGGCCGAGCGTGGTGAGGATATCGCGCACCGAGGTTTCCGAAGCGAGCCGGATCGGGGCGTCAGCCACTCCCATGCGCGCGGCGCGCAGGCGCACTTGCCCGGCGGCTTCTTCGCCGCTGACATAAACGACATCATTGCCGCCGCGCGCGATGGTGGCCGCAGTTTGCAGCAGCAGCGTCGATTTGCCGATCCCCGGATCGCCCCCCATCAGCACCGCCGATCCCGGCACCAACCCGCCGCCCAAGGCGCGGTCAAATTCCGCCAGCCCGGTGGACTTCCTCACCGGCAGGGCAACCGGCTGATTCAGCGGCTCGAATGCCACCGCCCTGCCCCCGCGCGACAAATCATGTTTCTGCGAGAATACCGTGGCGGGCACGTCCTCGGTCAGCGTGTTCCATTCCCCGCAATCCGGGCATTGCCCCTGCCAGCGCGGGGAAACCGAACCGCAGGCACCGCACACAAAACGTTTTTTCGCCTTTGCCATGGGTGTGCCTTATCAGAACAGAGTAAGAACGCAATTGCACTTTGCCCGCTTTGTCGGCAAGCTTGCGCGATGCGGCAGAAAGAACTGCGCTTGGCCTTGGTGTGTTATGGCGGGGTAAGCCTTGCGGTCTATATGCACGGCATCACCAAGGAGATCTGGCATGTGGCGCGCGCCAGCCGGGTGTTTCATGCTCCCGGTGAGCCTGTGCCAGCGGGCGCGGCGGGGGCCTATCATGCGCTGCTGACCGAAATCGAACAGAGCCATGATCTGCGCCTGCGGGTGTTGCCGGATATCCTGACGGGCGCGAGCGCGGGCGGAATCAATGCGGTGTTTCTGGCCCAGGCGCTCTTTGCGGGCGACAGTCTCGAACCGCTCACCGATCTGTGGCTCAGCAATGCCGATGTGAGCGAGCTGACCGATCCCGATGCCAAACCGGGCTGGCGCCATGCCAAGTTCTGGGCGCAGCCGATTGCCAACTGGTTCCTGAAGCGCCCCGGCAACACGGTAAGCGCGACAGTCGCGCGCGAAACCCGGCACGAGGTGCGCGAAAAAGTGTCGCGCTTTGTCCGCCTGCGCTGGTTTGCGCCGCCCTTTTCGGGCGCGCGCTTTTCCGCGATGCTGTACGAAGCGCTGACCAAAATGGCCGAGCAGGGTGACAGCGTGCCGCTGCTACCGCCCGGTCATCCGCTTGATCTGGCAGTCACGGTGACGGATTTTCGCGGCCATGCCGAATTGCTGCGGCTCCATTCGCCCGCGATCATTGCCGAGACCGAACACCGCCTGCCGATCCGGTTTCGCGCCAAGGTGGCGGATCGCGCCGCGCCGCTGTTGGGTGATCGGCTCGAACTGGTGCTGGCAGCGCGCGCGACGGCCAGTTTTCCCGGGGCGTTTCCGCCGCTGATGATTGAGGAAATTGATCAGCTTGCCCGTGCCGAAGGGTGCGCCTGGCCCTCACGCGGGGAATTTTTGCGCCGGGTGATGCCGGTGCACGTGCGCGATGGGACAGTGGAAAGCGCTGCGCTGATTGATGGGGCGGTGCTGGTGGGAAGGCCCTTTGGCGCGGCGCTCGAAGCGCTTCACAGCCGGCCCTCCACGCGCGAGGTTGATCGCCGCTTTGTCTATATTGATCCGCGACCCGATCGCCGCGCCGCGCCTGTGCCGGGGGAAGCCGGCCAGGTCGGCTTTTTCGGCGCGATCTTCGGTGCGCTCTCCACTATCCCGCGCGAACAGCCGATCCGCGATGATCTGGAACGCATCGAACAGCAATCGCGTGATGCCGGGCGGCTGCGCGCGATTGTGCAGGGCATGCAGGGCGATATTGATGCGGCAGTGGAACGCCTGTTCGGTTACACCTTCTTCCTCAATCGCCCGACCCCCAAACGCCTCGCCGCCTGGCGCGCCAAGGCGCAGGACGCCGCCGCTGCCCAATCGGGTTTTGCCTTTGCCGCCTACACAGCCACCAAGTTCAGCGGGATCATCACGCGGCTCGCCCGTCTGACTCACGCCGCAGCGCCCGAACTTGGCCTTGGCGATGCCTCGCTGATTGCCGATGTGCTGCGCGCCGAACTGGCCGCGCGCGGGCTCGAAGACCTGACCCAAGCGGGCGGCGCGGCCAGCGCCGAGGCGATTGCGTTCTTCCGCGCGCACGACATCGGCTTTCGCGTGCGGCGGCTGCAATTGCTGACACAAAAGCTGTCGCGCGATTGGCAGACTGATCCTGCGATCCCCGATGATGCGCTCGATATGGCGCGCGAGGCGATCTACGGCATCCTTGCGATTTATTACCGCGCCGATGACAGCGCGATGCTGCGCGATCATTTCCGCGAATTGGCGCGCGGCGTGCTGGAACGGCCCGGTGCAGTGCTGGATTTCCTCGCGCGCGAACGCTTGCTGCCGCAGACCGATCTGGAGGCCGAGGAGATGCTGGTGGCCGCGCTGGAAGACATGCCCCGCGAATTGAAGCGGCGGATGCTGCTGACCTATCTCGGCTTTCCCTTTTACGATGTCGCCACACTGCCCCTGCTCCAGCGCGAGGGGCTGGAGGAATTCAACGCGGTCAAGGTCGATCGCATCTCGCCCGAAGACGCGCGATCAATCCGCGAAGGCGGTACGGCAGCCTGCCTGAGAGGCATCGAATTCTACAATTTCGGCGCCTTTTTCAGCCGCGCCTACCGCGAGAATGATTACCTGTGGGGCCGCTTGCACGGTGCAGAGCGCATGGTGGATTTCATCGCTTCAAGCGTGCCCGCCCCGATGGAGCGCGCGGCCATCGCCGCGCACAAGCGCCGCGTCTTTCTCGCCATTCTGGACGAGGAGGATGCCGCCGGAAGGCTTGACGGGGAATTGATCGCGGGCCTGCGCGCCGAAGTGCTGGCACAGATGGCCGGGGACTGATCAGCCCCCGAACACATCCTTGAGCTTGTCAAAGAAACCCCGGCTTTCCGGGCATTCCTCGCCCGTTTCGGTGGCGCGGAATTCTTCGAGCAATTCGCGCTGGCGGCGATTGAGCTTGGTCGGGGTTTCGACCACGATTTCCACCACCAGATCGCCGCGCCCGCGCCCTTGCAGCACCGGCATGCCCGCGCCGCGCCGCCGCAATTGCTTGCCCGACTGGATGCCGGCGGGGATTTCGATAGTGTTGGTGCCGCCTGCCAGATCGGGAATATCCACACTGCCGCCTAGCGCTGCCGTGGTGAAGCTGACGGGAATGCGGGTGGCAAGCGTGGTGCCCTCGCGTTCGAACACGCGGTGGGGGGCAATGTGCATGAAAATATAGAGATCGCCCGCAGGCGCGCCGCGCTGGCCCGCCTCGCCCTTGCCCGCAAGCCGGATGCGCGTGCCGGTATCGACCCCTGCGGGAATATCGACCTTGAGCATCTGGGGCTTGTCCACCCGTCCTTCGCCCCGGCAGTCCCGGCACGGATCCTCGATCACGACGCCGCGCCCGCCGCAGGCCGGGCATGGCCGTTCGATCACGAACAGGCCCTGCTTGGCGCGCACGCTGCCGATCCCGCTGCACAGGTTACACTGCCGCTCGCTGGTGCCGGGCTTGGCGCCGGTGCCATCGCAGGTCTCGCACGCCTGGCTGACTTCGATCTCGATCTCGGTGGTCTTGCCGTGGAAGGCTTCTTCGAGCGTGATCTGCATGTCATAGCGCAGATCCGCGCCCCGCCGGTTCTGGGCGCGCTGCGCGCCGCCGCCGCCGCCAAAGGCGCTGCCGAAAATGGTCTCGAAGATATCGCCGATATCGGCAAAATCGCCGCGCCCGCCGCCGAAACCGCCGCCGAAAGGGGCCTCCGCCGCCGCCGCCGCCACCATTCATGCCTTGCGTGAAAGCCTCGTGACCAAAGCGATCATAGGCCGCGCGCTTTTGCGGGTCTTTGAGGCAATCATAGGCCTCGTTGATGGCCTTGAACTTGGCCTCACACGTCGCATCGCCCGGATTGCGATCCGGGTGATATTTCATCGCAAGCTTGCGATAGGCGCTTTTCAGCGTGTTCCCATCAGCATCGCGCGACACTTCGAGTGTCTGGTAATAATCGAAAGATGCAGCAGACATAATGACCTAACCCCAGTGCCGACCGGCTGCCGCTGGCGCACAAGGAAGCACCAGCGGCAGCGCAGCGGTTGTCATCGGAGCCTTAGCCCTTCTTGTCTTCGTCCACTTCGGAGAACTCGGCGTCAACCACGTCCTCCTGCGGGGCAGCGTCACCGCTCGCGCCCGCGGCCGCAGCGTCTGCGCCCTGCGCCTGCTCGCGCTCATAGATCTGCTGGCCCATCTTCATGGCGGCCTGCGTCAATTCCTGAGCCTTGGCGTTGATCGCATCGGGATCGTCACCTTCAAGCGCAGTCTTGGCAGCGGCAATCGCGGCTTCGACTTCGGACTTGGTGCCAGCGTCGATCTTGTCGCCATGTTCGGCGAGCTGCTTTTCCGTCGAGTGCACCAGGCTATCGGCCTGATTGCGCGCTTCGGCCATGGCGCGGCGCTTCTTGTCTTCCTCGGCGAACTTTTCTGCGTCCTTGACCATCTGATCAATGTCAGCATCCGAAAGGCCGCCCGACGCCTGGATCTTGATGGTCTGTTCCTTGCCGGTGCCCTTGTCCTTGGCGCTGACCGAAACGATCCCGTTGGCGTCGATATCGAAAGTCACCTCGATCTGCGGAATGCCGCGCGGCGCCGGCGGAATGCCGATGAGGTCGAAATTGCCGAGCAGTTTGTTATCAGCCGCCATCTCGCGCTCGCCCTGGAAGACCTTGATCGTCACCGCGTTCTGATTGTCTTCGGCGGTCGAATAGGTCTGGGTCTTGCGGGTCGGGATGGTGGTGTTGCGATCGATCATGCGGGTGAACACGCCGCCCAAGGTCTCGATGCCCAGCGACAGCGGGGTCACATCCAGCAGCAGCACATCCTTGACATCGCCCTGCAGCACGCCCGCCTGAATGGCCGCGCCCATGGCGACGACTTCATCGGGGTTCACACCGGTATGGGGCTTGGCACCAAAGAACTGTTCGACGACTTCGCGCACCTTGGGCATGCGGGTCATGCCGCCGACAAGGATCACTTCATCGACCTGATCCTTGGAAATGCCAGCGTCGGCCAGCGCCTTCTTGCACGGATCGAGGGTGCGCTGGATGAGATCGCCCACCATCTTTTCCAGATCCGCGCGGGTGATGGTTTCGACGAGATGCAGCGGCGTGGTTGCCCCGCCTTCCATGCGCGCGGTGATGAACGGCAGGTTGATTTCGGTGGTGGCCGAAGACGACAATTCGATCTTGGCCTTTTCCGCTGCTTCCTTGAGGCGCTGCAGGGCCAGCTTGTCGGTCTTCAGATCCATGCCTTCCTTCTTCTTGAAGGCAGCGGCCAGATGTTCGACAATCGCGTTGTCGAAATCCTCACCGCCAAGGAAGGTGTCGCCATTGGTGGACTTCACTTCGAAGACGCCATCGCCGATTTCGAGGATCGAGACGTCAAATGTGCCGCCGCCAAGGTCATAGACGGCGATGGTCTTGCCATCATCCTTGTCCATCCCATAGGCAAGCGCGGCCGCCGTCGGCTCGTTGATGATGCGCAGCACTTCGAGGCCCGCGATCTGGCCGGCATCCTTGGTGGCCTGACGCTGGGCATCGTTGAAATAGGCAGGCACGGTGATCACCGCCTGCGTCACGGTTTCGCCGAGATAGCTTTCGGCGGTTTCCTTCATCTTTTGCAGGATAAAGGCCGAAACCTGCGACGGGCTGTAATCTTCGCCCCCGGCCTTCACCCAGGCATCGCCATTCTTGCCCTTGGTGATGGTGTAGGGGACAAGATCCATATCCTTCTTGGTCGTCGGATCATCAAAGCGGCGGCCGATCAGGCGCTTGATCGCGAACAGCGTGTTGTCGGGGTTGGTCACCGCCTGACGCTTGGCCGGCTGGCCGATCAGACGTTCGCCGTCCTTGGTGAAAGCGACGATCGAGGGCGTGGTGCGCGCGCCTTCGGAATTTTCGATAACCTTGGGTTTGCCCCCGTCCATCACTGCCACGCAGGAATTGGTGGTGCCGAGGTCGATACCGATAACTTTGCCCATATTGTCCCATCCATTCATAGGTTTGACACCGCCCCGCGACACTTCCCGATCATCCGGCAAAGCGCCTCGGCGGCTCGTTTGTGACGCGGATATAGGAGCGGTTTTGCTTGGCACAAGAGATTGCAAGGCCTAACTGTTGCACCATGCGCTGCGGCGCGGCTTGGGAGAGGAATTTCTATGGTCGACAGATTTGTAAAGCGCCGCACGGCGCGCATGGCTGTGCTGGGAGCCGGACTTGCCGGAGCGCTGATGATGGTGAGCGCCTGTTCGGGTGAGCCGGAGCAGGCCGCAACCGCCGCAGCCACGCCGGGCATGGTCGATGGCATCACCATCACCAATGCGCGCCTGGTGCTCAATGCGGTGAAAGCCAATCCGGCGGTGGTCTATTTCGATCTCGCCTATGAAGGCGACAAGGGCCTCAGCATTCGCAAGGCAGATGTCGCAGGCGCGGGCATGGCGATGATGCATGACTATGTCGAATATGACTACAAGATGCAGATGACCGATGCCCTGCCGGTGGCGCTGACCAAGGGCACGCAAGTGTCGTTCAAGCCGGGCGGCCTCCACATCATGGCGATGGAGCCTTCGCCCGATTGGGCACCGGGCGGCAAGGTGACGGTGACGCTGACAATGTCGGGCGGCGCGACCCATGCGTTCGAGGCGGATATCCTTGCGCCGGGGGCTGAACGCTGAGTGCGGCTGGCTCACCCTCACCGGAACGGCTGGCGGGCGCGGCTGCGGCCGCCGCCCCGGCCTGTCCGGTGGGTGGCAGCCGCTATCTGGCGCGCGGCGAGGTGGCGCTGGCGCGCGAGGTTTTCGGCACTGCGATTGATTATGGGCGGGTAACGATCCGGCGCCGGAAATTCCTGCCGTTCCAGCCCCGCAGGATCACGATGGCGCCGATGGGGCATCTGCATTTCCACCCCCACAGCCACGCCTATTGCGACGATTTCGCCGCCGCCAGCCTGGCCGCCCAAGGCCTGTTCATCCACGAAATGGTGCATGTCTGGCAGGCCCAGACGCGCGGGCAGTGGTATCTGCCCATCGCCCGCCACCCCTTTTGCCGTTATGATTACACGCTGGTGCCGGGCAAGCCGCTGACGGCTTACGGGATCGAACAGCAGGCGATGATCGTGCAACACGCCTTCTTGCTTCGGCGCGGGGCGAAGCTGGCGGGTGTGGCGGGCAAGGCGGCCTATGAGACGCTGGTGGCATTTCCGGGAGCGACTTTGCCCGCCTAGGCCGCCAGCCTGCTTAATCCGGCTTCTTGGCCACGGCCACCATCGCAGCGCGCAGCAGGCGGTCCTTGATCATCCAGCCGGCCTGCAATTCCTGCACAATGGTGCCAGGTTCGGCATCGGCCGTCGGCACTTCGAGCATCGCCTGATGCTGATTGGGATCAAGCGGCAGGCCGGTTGCAGCGATGCGGGTGATGCCATGGCTGGCGAAGACTTTTTCCAACTCGCGCCCGGTCGCCTCAATGCCGATCACCAGCCCTTTCATCGTCTCGTCTTCGCGCAGGGCATCGGGGATCGCGGCGATGGCGCGCTGGAGATTGTCGGCCACGCTCAGGATATCGCGGGCAAAGCCGGTGGCGGCATAGGCCCGCGCCTCGTCCTTCTCGCGCTCTAACCGGCGGCGCACGTTCTGCGTTTCGGCCTGCGCGTAAAGCACATCCTGCTTGGCTGCTTCCAGATCCCGGCGCAGCGCTTCGAGCGCTTCGGCCACGCCGTCACCCTCCTCAGCCGCCTCAAGCATGTCCTCGGGCACGCCCTTCAATTCGTCTGCCGCCGCCTGATCGGGCGACTTGTCATTATCCATCATGTCGTGTGTGTTCCATTCAAGCGATCAGCTTGCCCAGCGAACGGGCTGTCAAATCCACCATGGGGACGACGCGCGCGTAATTCAACCGCACAGGGCCAATTACGCCCAGCACGCCAACCACGCGCCCTTCGCGATCACGATAGGGCGAGGCGATGACTGACGATCCCGAAAGCGCGAACAGACGGTTCTCGCTGCCGATGAAAATCCGGGTCGCCTCGGCCTCGCGCGCTGATTCGAGCAGTTCGGCCACCGATTGCTTGTTTTCCAGATCCTCCAGCAGCATCCGCACGCGCTCAATATCGCCGAGCGCTACCTCATCAAGCAGATTGGCCGCGCCGCGCACGATCAGGACGGGCCGCGCGGCGGCATCCGTGCTCCACACCGCAAGGCCGCGCTCCACCAGATCACGGCTGGCATCATCCAGTTGCGAGCGTCCGGCGCTTATCTCGCGCCGCATCGCCTGCGCAGCCTCGGCCAGCGTGCGCCCGGCAAGGCGGGCGGTGATGTAATTGCTCGCCCGGTCAAGCGCGCCCGCAGGCACCGCGCCGCCCAGGTCGATCACCCGGTTTTCCACCGAGCCATCCTCGCCCACCAGCACAGCGAGCGCGCGGCCCTGCCCCAGATCGACCAGGCTGAACTGGGCAAGGCGTTGTTCGCGCGGGGCGACCATCACCATGCCGGCCGCGCCCGACAGATCGGACAGGATCGCGCTCGCCTGCGCCAGCGCGGCTTCGACCGGCCCGGCTTCGGCCAGCCTTGCCTCGATCGCGGCGCGCTCCTGCAGCGTGGGTTCTGCAACCTGCATCATGCCATCGACAAAGATTCTGAGGCCCGCATCGGTCGGCATGCGCCCGGCACTGGTGTGCGGCGCGGCGAGCAGGCCAAGGCTTTCCAGATCGGCCAGCACCGAACGGATCGAGGCTGGCGACAAGTTCAGCGTACCATCGGCAGCCAGCGTTTTCGAGCCGACCGGCTGTCCGCTGTCGATATAGCCTTCCACCACCCGGCGAAAAATTTCGCGGGCGCGGCTCGTCAATTCGGTGATCGGGACAGATGCCATGGTGCTATTCTTAGTCTTTGCGCTTGCCGGGGCAAGTGGCCCGCGCCTAAGGGCGCGAAACGCTACACACGGAGACCTTCATGCGCCCTTCAGGACGCGCGCCCGATGAAATGCGCGCCATCACCATCGAAACCGGCTTTACCAAACACGCGGAAGGATCGTGCCTTATCGGGTTCGGGGATACCAAGGTGTTGTGCACCGCGAGCGTGGAAAAGGGCGTGCCGCCGTGGCTGCGTGGGCGTGGCGAAGGCTGGGTGACGGGCGAATATTCGATGCTCCCGCGCGCCACCCACACCCGCGGCAGCCGCGAAGCCGCCAAGGGCAAGCAATCGGGCCGCACGCAGGAAATCCAGCGGCTGATCGGGCGGAGCCTTCGGGCGGTGGTTGATCTGCAAAAGCTGGGCGAACGCCAGATCACGCTCGATTGCGATGTGCTGCAAGCCGATGGCGGCACGCGCACGGCGGCGATTTCGGGCGCGTGGATTGCGCTGCGTCTGGCGGTCAACGGGTTGATGAAGGCGGGCGATATCAAGCACGATCCGATCACCGCGCAGGTCGCCGGCATTTCCTGCGGCATCTACAAGGGCACGCCGGTGCTCGACCTCGATTATGACGAGGATTCGAACGCCGAGGCTGACGGCAATTTCGTGCTGCTGTCAGGCGGCAAGATCGCCGAAGTGCAGGCCACCGCCGAGGGCGCGACCTATGACGAAGAAGGCCTGCTGCGGCTGCTGCGGCTTGCCCGGATCGGCGCAGACCGGATCTTTGCCGCGCAGCTGGAAGCGGCGCGATGATGCGCAGGCTGGGATCGGGCACGCTGGTGATTGCCACGCATAATGCGGGCAAGCTGAAGGAAATCGGCGCGCTGCTTGATCCTTACGGGGTGCAGTGCATCTCAGCCGGTGCGCTGGGCCTGCCTGAACCGGCTGAGACCGGGACCACCTTTGCCCAGAACGCACTGATCAAGGCGCGCAGCGCGGCGGAGGCTTCGGGGCTGGCGGCGCTCGCCGATGATAGCGGGCTGAGTGTCGCAGCGCTCGGTGGCCGCCCCGGCGTTTACACCGCCGACTGGGCCGAACGGCAGTGGTTCGAAGGCGCGCCGGGCCGCGATTGGTATATGGCGATGGGCAAGGTCGAAGGGATGCTGGCGGAAAAGGGCGATGCGGTTGATCGTTCCGCCGCCTTCCATTGCGTGCTGGCACTGGCGTGGCCCGATGGCGAATATGCGATTTACGAGGGCAAGTGCGAGGGTCGCCTGACCTGGCCGCCGCGCGGAAAACTCGGCTTCGGCTATGATCCGGTGTTCGTGCCGGTCGGCAGCGCGCTGACCTTCGCCGAAATCGCGCCAGAGGAAAAACACGCCATCAGCCACCGCGCCGATGCCTTTGCCAAGCTGGTCGCCGCGCAATTTGGCGTGTAAAGCGCTGCCATGGCCCGCGCGCTTTATATCCACTGGCCGTTCTGCGCCAAGAAATGCCCTTATTGCGATTTCAACTCGCATGTGCGCGGCGGTGTGGATGTGGCCGCATGGCAGACTGCCTTGCTCGCCGATATGCGCCATGAGGCGGCGCTGGCGGGCGGCAAAACCCTCACCTCGATCTTTTTCGGCGGCGGCACACCTTCGCTGATGCCGCCCGCGCTGGTCGCCGCCTTGTTGGCGGAGGCGGAACGGCTTTGGGGCTTTGCGCCAGGCATCGAGATCACGCTGGAGGCCAATCCTTCCTCGGTCGAAGCAGCAAACTTTGCCGCGCTCGCCGCAGCCGGGATCAACCGGGTGTCGCTTGGCGTGCAATCCTTCGATGATGCGACCTTGCGCTGGCTTGGCCGCTTGCATGATGGCGCAAATGCGCGCCATGCGCTGGATATTGCGCAATCCAGCTTTGGCCGCGTCAATTTCGACATGATCTATGCCCTGCCCGGCCACACACCCGCACTGTGGCAGCAGCAATTGGGTGAGGCGCTCAGCTTTGGCACTGGCCACTTGTCGCTGTATCAATTGACGATCGAGCCCGGCACGCGTTTTGCCAGCGACGTACGGCGCGGGGTGTTTGCGCCGCTGGATGATGATGCCGCCGCCGATCTGTTTACCCTGACGCAGGAGATGACGGCGGCAGCCGGCCTGCCCGCTTACGAAACCAGCAACCATGCCCGCCTCGGCGAGGAAAGCCGCCACAACCTTACCTATTGGCGCTATCAGGATTATGCCGGCATCGGCCCCGGCGCCCATGGACGGCGTGGGCAGGCCGCAACCGTGCGCCACAAGAAGCCGGAAAACTTCCTGCGCGCCGTCGCCGAGCAAGGCCATGGCGTGGCCGAGCATCGCGCCCTGCCCGCCTGCGAACAGGCCGCCGAAGCGCTGCTGATGGGGCTGCGCCTGACCGAAGGCGTTGACGTGGCAGAGCTTGCTGCACGCTTTGGCCTTGGCACGCTGGTGGATGATCACGCCGTGGCGCGGCTCGCTGCGCTCGGGTTGGTCGAGCGCGACGGCGCACGGCTTGGCGTGACGGCGGCCGGACGCCCGCTGCTTGATGCGCTACTGGCCGAGATTGTCGCCGATACGCTGGTTGAGGCATGAGCGCGGGCGAGCTTGTGGCCGCATGGCGCGATCACCTCACCCACGCCCGCCGCCGTTCACCCCATACTGTGCGCGCCTATGTCGATGCGGCGCAGCGACTGATTGCCGCATCCGACCTTGACGACTGGGCCGCTGCCGCCCGCATCGAAGCCCACGCCTTGCGCGCGCATCTTGCCAGCCGCCGCGCAGACGGCCTCGGCAATGCCAGTGCGGCGCGTGAATTGTCGGCGCTCAAAGCCTTCATCGCCTTTGCCCGCCAGCAATCCGGCGATCCCGATCCGGCCCCGCCCCGCCTGCGCGGCCCGCGCATCAAGAAAGGCCTGCCGCGTCCTATCACCCCTGATGAGGCGGTGAACCTTGCCGATCTGGTCGATGGCCTTGCCGCCGACGATTGGATCGGCGCGCGCGACCGGGCGGTGCTTTTGCTGATGTATGGATCAGGCCTGCGGATTGCCGAGGCACTGTCGCTCAAAGGGAGCGATGCGATGCTGGGCGAAGTGCTGCAAGTCACCGGCAAGGGCGGCAAGCAACGGCTGGTGCCGATCCTGCCGATCACGCGCGCGGCGGTGGCTGCATATGCCGCTGCCTGCCCATGGCCGCTTGCGCCTGACCAGCCGCTGTTTCGCGGGGCCAAGGGCGGCGTTCTGTCGCCCGGCATGGTGCAGCGGGCGGTGGCGAACGCACGCCGCGCGCTCGGCCTGCCTGATACCGCCACGCCCCATGCGCTGCGGCACTCCTTTGCCACACACTTGCTCAGCGCGGGCGCGGATCTGCGGAGCCTGCAGGAATTGCTCGGTCATGCCTCCTTGGGATCGACGCAAATCTACACCAAGGTGGATGCCGCAAGCCTGCTGGAAAACTACCGCGCCGCCCATCCGCGCAGTCGCAAGGCCTAGCCCTGCAAGGCGGCAACCCGCGCTTCGATGGCGTCCCAGATCATGCCCGCCGTATCGGTGCCGTTGAACCGGTCAATCGCGACAATCCCGGTGGGCGAGGTCACGTTGATCTCGGTCAGCCATTTGCCGCCGATCACGTCGATCCCGACAAAGATCAGGCCAAGCCGCCGTAAATCCGGGCCAAGCGCGTCGCAGATTTCCTGTTCGCGCGGGGTCAGCTGCGTGGCCTCGGCGCTGCCGCCCATCGCAAGGTTGCTGCGAAACTCGCCCTCCCCCGGCACGCGGTTGATCGCGCCTGCCACCACGCCATCCACCAGGACGATGCGCTTGTCACCTTGCGCCACTTCGGGAAGGAAGGGCTGCACCATATGTGGTTCGGGCCAGGTCTGGTTGAACACTTCGAACAATGCGGTGAGATTTTCGCCGGTCTCGCCGATGCGGAAGATCGCCTTGCCGCCATTGCCGTGAATGGGTTTCACCACAATCGCGCCGTGCTGCGCCATGAACCGGCGCACTTCATCAACGCTGCGCGTGACCAGCGTGGGCGGCATGAAGCGGCGGTAATTGAGCACCATCACCTTCTCAGGCGAATTGCGCACATTGGCCGGATCATTCACCACCAGCGTGTGATGTCCGATCCGTTCGAGCATGTGGGTGGCGGTGATATAGCCCATGTGAAAGGGCGGATCCTGCCGCATCAGCACCACGTCCACATCCGCGCCCAGATCGAGCCGCACCTGCTGCCCGCGCGTGAAATGCGCGCCTTCCACCCGCTGCACTGTCACCGGGAAAGCATGGGCAAACAGGCGATCATCGGCATCAAGCGTGAGGCTTTCGACATGGTATTCGTACAGAACATGCCCGCGCGCCTGAGCGGCAAGCATCAGCGCAAAGGAGGAATCCCCGGCGATATTGATGCTGTCCAACGGGTCCATCTGGACGGCGATTCTGAGAGACATTTGGGGTTCCTCTAGGGCTGGTAGGCGTTTTCGATGTGGTGCGGCTTGCGGCCCGGCGCAAGCAGGATCACGTCGATGCGCAGATCATCGGTTGGCGCGGCGTAATTATGCGCAATGGCTTCGGCGGCTGCGGCCACCCGGCGCAGACGATATTCGTCGATGGCATAATCAAGATCAGCGCCGCGTGCGCGCCATTTGACCTCGACAAATGCCACCAGCGTGCCCTTGCGGGCAATCAGATCAATCTCGCCGCGCTTGGTCTTGACGCGCTCGGCCAGAATCCGCCAGCCTTGTGCGGCCAGAAACATCGCAGCCTCCGCCTCGCCTTCGCGGCCGCGCTGTTCGGCGCGTGTACGGTTCTCGCTGCTCATGCGCCCTTCAATTCCACCGCGCGGGCATAGAGCGCGGCGCGATCAAGCCCCGTCTGCTTGGCAACCTTGCCCGCTGCCTTCGCCGGGCTCATATCAGCCAGTGCCGCGCGCAGCATGGCATCGCTGTCAACTTCGCCCGCCGCCTCGGCCACGGGCGGGCCGATCAGCAGCACAATCTCGCCCCTGGGCGGATGAGCGGCGTAATGTTCGGCCAGTTCGCTCGCCATACCCCGGCGGCATTCCTCGTGCAGCTTGGTAAGTTCGCGCGCGACCGCCACTTCGCGCCTTGGCCAGATCTCGGCAATCGCGCGCAAGCTGCGTTCCAGCCGCGGCGCGGTTTCATAGAAGATCAGCGTAGCCTCCACCGCCGCCAATCCTGCGAGGGTATCGCTGCGCGCCTTGTCCTTGGCTGGCAGAAAGCCAGCAAACAGAAACCGGTCATTCGGCAGGCCCGCCAGGGTCAGCCCGGCAATCGCCGCGCAAGGCCCGGGAATGGTGGTGATCGCTACACCTGCCGAACGCGCCTCGCGCACCAGCCGGTAGCCGGGATCGGACACCAGCGGTGTGCCCGCATCGCTCACCAGCGCAACCGCCTGGCTTTGCGCCAGCGCGATCAGCCGCGCGCGGGCCGCATCCGAGGCATGATCATCATAGCGCATCAGCCGCGCCGCAATGCCCAGATGCTTGCACAGCTTGCCCGTTACGCGCGTATCCTCGCACGCGACAACGTCTGACCGCCGCAAAACGTCAATTGCCCGCACAGTGATGTCGCCAAGATTGCCAATCGGGGTGGCAACAATATAGAGGCCCGGATCAAGGGGCTTGGGTTGGTCTTCGCCGGACGCTTGCATCATCACGCTGCAAGCCTTGGCGCAAGGCCCTGACGGGAGCAAGGAAGAAGCACATGGGATCGTCGCAATCACGGGCTGGAACGTCCGCCGCCGCCACTCGGCGGATCAGCCGCCGCCATATCACGCTGGCAGGGCTTGCGGTGCTGATGGCGGGGTGTCAGGTGATCCCCAAGGCGCCGGTCGCGCCGCCCCCTGCCCCGACACCCGAACCAAGCGCCACTGCGCTCCCCACTGATTCCGGCCGTCACCGCATCGCGCTGCTCTTGCCGATGAGCGGTGATACCGGCGCGATCGGTCAGACGATTGCCAATGCCACCACCATGGCGCTGCTCGATACCAATGCCAGCAACCTGCGCATCACCACCTATGATACTGCCAAGGGCGAAAGCGCTGCGGCACGTCAGGCGGTGGCCGATGGCAACAAGCTGATCCTCGGGCCCCTGTTTGCCGATAGTATCCCGGCCGTGGTCGAAGCCACGCGCGGCCGCAAGATCCCGGCGATCAGCTTTTCCAACGATGCCAGCGTGGCAGGCGGCAATGTGTTCGTGATGGGGCAAATCCCCGAACAATCGATCCGCCGCACCGTGCAATTTGCCCGCGCGCGCGGTTCGAGCAAGTTTGCCGTACTCGCGCCCGAAGGTGACTACGGCCAGCGTTCGGTCTCGGCGCTGGAAAATGCCCTGCGCCAGTTCGGCGGCACGCTGACGGCGCGGCAGAATTACACGCGCGGCAATACCTCGATTGTCGGAGCAGCATCGCGGCTGCGTTCGGCGGGCGGATATGATACGGTGCTGATTGCCGATGCCGCGCGGCTTTCGCTGGCGGCGGCAGGCGAATTGCAGCGCGGAGCGCGGGCGCGCATTCTTGGCACGGATCTGTGGGCCGGTGATGCCGCGCTGGCAGGCGCACCGGCCTTGAACGGCGCGCTGTTTTCCGCGGTTTCCGACCAGCGTTTCCGCCGCTTTGCCGAAAGCTACGAAGCACGTTTCGGGGCCAAGCCTGCGCGGGTGGCGACGCTTGGCTATGATGCCGTGCTGCTGACGCTGCGGGTCGCGCGCGACTTGAAAGTGGGGAGCGATTTTCCCCAAGGCCAGCTGTATGACGCAGGCGGGTTTCTGGGCGTGGATGGCGCGTTCCGGTTTGGCCGCAGCGGCGTGATCGAGCGCGCGCTCGAAGTGCGCGAGGTGCGCGGGCGCGAGGTGGTCGAAGTCGATCCTGCGCCCCAAGGCTTTGGGGGATAAGCCCACGCCTTGCGCGCAATGCGTAGCAGTGCGCTCTTGTGAGGGCGCGGCCAAGGCCTATACCTTCACGCCATGTCTGATGATCTGTTTGCCGGAACGCCCGCTTCAAGCGGCGATTACAACGCCTCTGCCATCGAAGTGCTCGAAGGGCTTGAGCCAGTGCGTCGCCGCCCCGGCATGTATATCGGCGGCACGGATGACCGCGCGCTGCATCACCTTGCTGCCGAAGTGCTCGACAATGCGATGGACGAGGCAGTGGCGGGCCATGCCACGCGCATCGAGATGCGGCTGGAGGAAGGCAACCGGCTGATCATCGCGGATAATGGCCGCGGCATTCCGGTGGATGAACACCCCAAGTTCCCCGGCAAGTCGACGCTGGAAGTGATCCTTTCCACGCTCCATTCAGGGGGCAAGTTTTCGGGCAAAGCCTATGCCACCAGTGGGGGCCTGCACGGGGTCGGTGTCAGCGTGGTGAATGCATTGTCAATCGCCACCCGCGTCGAAGTCGCGCGCGAGAAGCAGCTTTACGCGCAGGAATTCTCAGCTGGCATCACGCAGGGCCCCTTGCAACAATTGGGCGCAGCGCCCAACCGGCGCGGCACCACCGTCAGCTTCGTGCCCGATCCCGAAATCTTCGGCGACAAACGCTTCAGCCCCAAACGCTTGTTCAAACTCGCCCGGTCCAAGGCCTATCTGTTTGCAGGCGTGGAAATCCGCTGGAAATGCGCCGCCAGCCTCGCCAGCGACGATGTGCCTGCCGAAGCTGTGTTCAAGTTTCCGGGCGGGCTGGCTGATCACCTGGCAGAGCAAATCGGCACGCGCGAATGCGTCACCGCCCAGCCCTTTACCGGGCGGCAGGATTTCCCGCTGGATGATGAGGGCAACCTGCGCGGCCGCGCCGAATGGGCGATTGCCTGGCCGCTTTATTCCGATGGCTCGACCTCATGGTATTGCAACACCGTGCCCACGCCCGATGGCGGCACGCACGAACAGGGCCTGCGCACCGCGCTCACCCGGTCTTTGCGCGCCTTTGGCGAACTGGTCGGCGCGAAGAAGGCCAAGGATATCACCGCCGATGATGTGATGACGGGCGCAGAAGTGATGCTTTCGGTCTTCATCCGCGATCCGCAATTCCAGTCGCAGACCAAGGATCGCCTCACGTCGCCCGAAGCTGCAAGGCTGGTGGAAGCGGCGATGCGCGATCACTTCGATCACTTCCTCACCGACAATATGGAGCGCGGGCGTGCGCTGCTCGGCGAAGTGATGGAGCGCATGGATGAACGCCTCAAGCGCAAGGCCGAGCGCGAGATCAAGCGCAAGACCGCCACCAACGCCAAGAAGCTGCGCCTGCCCGGCAAGCTCACCGATTGCAGCGGCGAAGGCGGGCGCGAGACCGAGCTGTTCATCGTCGAGGGCGACAGCGCAGGCGGCAGTGCCAAGCAGGCACGTGATCGCAAATCACAGGCGATCCTGCCGATCAGGGGCAAGATCCTCAACGTCGCATCCGCCACCGCCGACAAGATCCGCGCCAATTCGGAAATCGCCGATCTGGCGCTCGCCTTGGGCTGCGGGACGCGCAAGGACTGCGATGCCGATCAATTGCGCTATGACCGGATCATCATCATGACCGATGCCGATGTCGACGGCGCGCATATCGCCACGCTGCTGATGACGTTCTTCTTTCAGGAAATGCCCGACATCGTGAAGCGCGGGCACCTGTTCCTCGCCCAGCCGCCGCTCTACCGGCTCACCGCAGGCAAGGAGAGCCGCTATGCCCGCGATGATGCCCACCGCGCCGAGCTTGAGGCAACCGTGTTCAAGGGCAAGAAGGTGGAGGTTTCCCGCTTCAAGGGGCTTGGCGAGATGAACCCGCAGCAATTGCGCGAAACCACCATGGCCCCCGAAAGCCGCAGCCTTATCCGCATCACGCTGCCGCAGGAATTCGAACAGCGCGCAGGCGTTGCCCGGCTGGTGGACGAGTTGATGGGCCGCAACCCCGAACACCGCTTCAATTTCATCCAGAACCGCGCGGGCGAGATTGATCGCGACCTGATCGACGCCTGATCCACTCCCTCGCCAATTCACTAGCCCGCAGCCTCTTGCACCTGTCGGCTGCGCCCCTTATCGCTTGCGCTACCGCCAATCAGTCTCACAGGAAAACCCATGACCGATCAGCCGCAGCGTTTTGAAGGCACCAGCAATTACATCGCCACTCCCGACCTCAAGGTTGCGGTCAATGCGGCGGTGACCTTGCGCCGCCCGCTGCTGGTGAAGGGCGAACCGGGCACCGGCAAGACGGTGCTGGCGCATGAAATCTCCAAGGCGCTGAATGCCCCGCTGATCGAATGGAACATCAAGTCCAGCACCAAGGCGCAGCAGGGGCTGTACGAATATGATGCGGTCGCCCGCCTGCGCGATGGCCAATTGGGCGAAGAACGCGTCCACGACATCCGCAACTACATCAAGAAGGGCAAGCTGTGGGAAGCCTTCACTCTCGACCCCAGTTGCCCGTGTTGCTGATCGACGAGATCGACAAGGCCGATATCGAATTCCCGAACGATCTGCTTCAGGAACTCGACCGGATGAGCTTTGACGTTTACGAAACGCAAGAACGCATCACGGCGAAGGAACGCCCGATTGTCGTGATCACTTCAAACAACGAAAAGGAACTGCCAGACGCATTCCTGCGCCGCTGTTTCTTCCACTACATCAAGTTCCCCGACCGGGAGACGATGCAGGACATCATTGATGTCCACTTCCCCGGCATCCAGAAAATCCTCGTGAAAAAGGCGATGGATATCTTCTATGATCTGCGCGAAGTGCCGGGCCTGAAGAAAAAGCCCTCGACATCCGAATTGCTCGACTGGCTGAAGCTGCTGCTGAACGAGGATATGCCGCTGGAAGTGTTGCAGGATGCCAACCCCAACAGCGCAATCCCGCCGCTCCACGGCGCGCTCCTGAAGAACGAGCAGGACATCATGCTGTTCGAACGCCTCGCCTTCATGGCGCGGCGTAATCCGGGGTAGTTGCCCATGAACGTCGAAATCGAAAACTTAGAGCAAGTCTCGTGTGGCATTGTAATGCCAATAAGCGCTTTTCGAGACTATGATACAAATCATTGGGCAGCGGTTCGTGATGTAATTGAAAGATCAATTACTGAAGCTGGTTTCAATCCAGTTCCGGTTTGGGAACATTCATCTACCGACATTATTCAGGGTCGAATAATCCGTAATCTTTATGAATTGCCATTGGTTGTTTGTGACATAAGTGGCCTCAATCCAAATGTTATGTTTGAGCTAGGCCTGAGGCTCGCATTCAAGCTTCCTGTCGTGCTGCTTGCAGATGATAAAACAAAGCCTCCATTTGACACAAATGGAATTGAACACCTCTTCTATGACCCTTCCCTACATTTTCAAAGGACCGAGAAATTCATCGAAAACCTTGCGTCGAAGCTTAAAAATCTGCACGAAGCGCACCAAGGTGGGCAGTATAGAGCGTTTATTGATGTATTTGGCGCCTTCGCCGCGTTCGAGCCCAACGGTCAAAAGATCGAAATAAATGAATATCTTGCACAAAGATTGGACGAGATTTCCAGTGCGGTTGCTAGATTGCGGCACGAGAACATTGCAATTCGCAATTCGTTCATTCCACAATATGCAAGCGGGGTTTTGGGCGCGGTCCAGCCGAATGCTTTAGCTACCTTATTGCCAAGTCAAGAAATGCAAGCCGGAACGACGAACTGGACGCCAGAAAATCAAGCAATCCTTGAAAAAATGTGGAGCGATGGCCGAACCGCTTCTGAGATAGCAAACGTCATTGGCGGCGTTTCTCGAAACGCCGTGATCGGTAAAGCTCACAGACTTGGCCTAAAGTCCCAACCGATTCCCGAAGATAAAGATCAATCGAAGCTGTAAGCCAGCTCGAAATCGCCCCAGCGGCGCCCGCCTATCACCAGCGGCACATAGACATTGCGCACCACCTGATAGGTCTGCCCATCGCCTTCCTGCCGGTAGACCGCCATCATGTAAGGGGCCTCGCTCGCCTTGGCCTTGCGATCAATCGGATCGAGGATGATCCGGCCATTGCGACAATATTTGGTGTCATGCGCCAGATCGCCGGTCGGCTCGCGCGAGCGTTCGCTGAGGTGGGTGGGCAGGAAGCCGTTCATGTCGGTGCAGGCGGCGGCCAGCACGCGGGGATCGCCCGCCTTGGCGTTATCGAGGTAAGGGCGCCATTCGCGGTGCGCCCAATCAGTCAGCCGGGTGCGGAAACGCGGCGGGTTTGATCCGGCAATGCCTGCATAATCAGTATCGAACAGATCGCCCATGGAAAGCGCGCCGCTCGCCAGCGCGGCTTCGGTGTGAACGGTGAGTTCGGCGGCGATTTGCTGGGCGCGCACCACCATCGCGCTGTCTTCGGGGCTGAGGCCTGCCTGCACGATCCCGTCGAACATCTCGCTCGCCGTCATCTCAAGGCCTTCCATGCGCAGCTTGGCCCCATCGAGCTGCGCTTCGTTGCGACGCGCTGCCCCATCGAAGCTTTCGAGCACGCCCTGCACTTTGCCGACATGATCGCTGATCGTGGCGGTGGCGCGGGCGATGACATCGTTCTGCTTGTCCACCTCCTCCACCAGCGCGCCAACGCTGGTGATGGTGGTCTCGATCCGTGCGACCGAAGCCTTGGCTGCATCGCTGGCGCGCGCGCCCGCCTCGATCCGGGCGATCACCTCGCCCGCTTCGCCGCCCAGCGCGTGGATGGTCTGGGTGATTTCCTCGGTCGCCTTGCGGGTATCGCTGGCAAGGCTTTTCACCTCGGATGCCACCACGGCAAAAGTGCGCCCGGCATCGCCTGCGCGCATCGCCTCGATGGTGGCGTTCAGCGCGAGGATATTGGTGGTTTCGGCAATATCATCAATATGCTGCGCGCTGCGGCGCACCTGTTCCATCGCGGCGGAAAAGCTGGTGACGTGCTGCCCCAGCGCATCGACCAGTTCGAGCAATGTGTTGATCTGCGCAAGCGATGACTGGATCAGCGATGTGCCTTCATTGAGCCGCTCGATCGCGCGTTCCGACAGCAGCCGCGCTTCGTCGCTGGCCTCGGCAACCTTGGACTGATCGGCCTCCAGCGCTGTCACCGTTTCGCGCAAGGCATCATGTTCGGCGCGCAGCGTTTCGGACGAGGCAATCACCGCCTTCACCACGCCTGCCACATCCGTGCAGCCGACGGTTACCGCGCCGCAGCTTTCGGGGATTTTCGCCAAGGCATAGGCATTGGCAGTGTCGAGCGAAATCGGTTTCATGACGGCGGCCCTTGTTTGCTGCACAAAGGCTTAGGCCGTGATGGTTAGCACCGGGTTACCACCGTCCCCAGAATTGCCAGGTTTTGCGCTCTGGTCAGGCGGGCACGAGCGCGCTATTCGGGTGGCCATGTTTTTCAACTTCGTCGACGAATTGCGCGCAGCCGGCATCGGCGCCAGCTTCAAGGAGCATCTCACGCTGCTGGAGGCGCTCGACAAGGACGTGATCGAACAAACGCCCGAGGCGTTCTATTACCTCTCCCGCGCCACTTTCGTGAAGGATGAAGGCCTGCTCGACCGGTTCGATCAGGTGTTCCACAAGGTGTTCAAGGGGATCATGTCCGATTACGGGCAAAACCCGGTCGATATCCCCGAAGACTGGCTGAAAGCGGTCGCGGAAAAATTCCTCACGCCTGAGGAAATGGAAAAGATCAAGTCGCTGGGCGACTGGGACGAGATCATGGAGACGCTGAAAAAGCGGCTCGAAGAACAGGAAAAGCGCCATCAGGGCGGCAACAAGTGGATCGGCACCGGCGGCACCAGCCCGTTCGGCAATTCGGGCTACAATCCCGAAGGCGTGCGGATCGGCGGGGAGAGCAAGCACGGCCGCGCGATCAAGGTGTGGGAAAAGCGCGAGTTCAGGAACCTGGATAACACCAAGGAATTGGGCACTCGCAACATCAAGATGGCGCTGCGGCGGCTCAGGCGCTTTGCCCGCGAAGGCGCGCAGGACCAGCTTGATCTGGATGCCACGATTGCCGGCACGGCCAAGCAGGGCTGGCTCGATATCCACATGCGCGCCGAACGCCGCAATGCGGTGAAACTGCTGCTGTTCCTTGATGTCGGCGGATCGATGGACCCCTTCATCAAGCTGGTGGAGGAGTTGTTCAGCGCCGCCACGGCGGAGTTCAAGAACCTTGAATTCTTCTACTTCCACAATTGCCTGTATGAAGGCGTGTGGAAAGACAACAAGCGCCGCTGGCAGGAACGCACCAAGACCTGGGACGTGCTCCACAAATATGGCCATGATTACAAGATCGTGTTCGTGGGCGATGCGGCGATGAGCCCTTACGAGATCACCCATCCGGGCGGCAGCGTGGAACATATGAACGAGGAAGCGGGCGCGGTGTGGCTGCAACGCGTGACCAACACCTACCCCGCAACCGTGTGGCTCAACCCGGTGCCGGAAAAGCAGTGGAACTATTCGCAATCGACCAAGATGATCAAGCAATTGGTCAATGACCGGATGTATCCGCTGACGCTGGAAGGGCTGGATGGCGCGATGCGAGAGCTGAGCCGCAAGCACGGGGCTTGAAAGGCTGGAAAAAAGGCGTTTGATAAGATAGGCTTGGGATATTGGAGAGAATGCCGATGCTCATCAGACCCCATTTGTCCGCCGCTGCTTTGGCCGCCCTTGCGGTTGCGCCTGCCTTTGCGGCCCCGGCCAAGGATGATCCTGCTCCCGCTGCTGCTCCGGAAAACCCGGCTGCGTGCTACGTCGCGGTCACCCCAGCAGCAAATGCGCGCAAACCACAGATCGAACGCGGCCCTGCTTCGCCGGATAGCGCGGCTGCATGGTATGCGGTTGATCGCCGCGAGGGCGGCTGCCGCAAGCTGGTGAAGATGGGCAACCCGGCCGTCAGCCTGCCCGAACCACCGCGCGAGGAAGGCGTGGTGATGGAAATGCCGGCACGCTAAGGCGCGCTCACCCCTTCTGATCCAGCTCCTCATTCAGCCGCAGCCCGCAGCGCCAGAAGAAGAACGCCGGCACCAGCCCCAGCAGCGCTGCGCCATAAAGCACATAGCGCACCGACTCCGCGCCGTAGACGGGCTGCAACCAGTCCGACAGCATCCCGAAGAACAGCGGCCCGAGGCCCAGCCCGATCAGGTTCTGGAAAAACAGCAAAGTCGCCGCCGCAATCGCCCGCGCGCGCAGCGGCACCAGACCCTGCGCCGCCGAATAGGTGGGGCCATAATAGAGCGAATTCATCACCGTCGGCACGAACAGCAGGATCAGCGCCAGCGGCCAGGTCGGCGCGTGATAGGCGGCAATCGCCAGCGGCACGGCCAGCGCCATGCCGATGGCGGGCGCGCTCAACACATGGCGGCGGTTGATCGCGCCGAAGCGGTCGGCAAGGTATCCGCCAAGGAAGGTGCCCATCGCTCCCCCCACCCCGGTAATCAGCCCGAACCACAGGCCAACCTGCCCTGGCGTGAGATCATGGGTGCGCTGGAAGAAGATCGTGGTCCACGTTGTCTTGCCATAGGCAAGAAAAGCGGCGGCAGAGCCAGCGCACAGCAGCAGCAGATAGGCGCGTGACGCCATCACTTCGCGCACCGCCTGCCCCAAAGGCAGCGCGGCGGGCTGGTTTTGGGCGCGCAAAATGGTCGCCGCGTCCGATTGGCGCGGGTCTTTCAGGACGAACCACACTACCAGCGCCAGCGCCACACCCGGCAGCCCGACAATCAGGAACGCCTCGCGCCAGCCCACGAAATCAGCCAGCGTGCCGCCGATGATCATCCCCATCAGCGTGCCAACCGGGATGCCGAGCGAATAGAACGCCAGCGCCGAGGCGCGCTTTTCGGGCGGCACCATGTCGCTGATCAGCGAATGTGCAGGCGGCGTGCACCCCGCCTCCCCCACGCCCACGCCAATGCGGGCCAGCAGCAGTTGCGCGAAATTCTGCGCCAGTCCGCACAGCGCTGTCATCAATGACCACACCGCAAGCGCCGCGGCAATCAGCTTGGGCAGGCTGGTCGAACCGCGATCAGCCAGCCGCGCAATCGGGATGCCCAGCACGGTGTAGAACAGGGCAAAGGCGAGCCCCGTCATCAGCCCGATCTGCGTGTCCGAAAGCTGCAAATCGCGGGCAATCGGCTCGGCCAGAATGTTGACGATCTGCCGGTCGATGAAATTGAAGACATAGACGATCAGCAGGATCCACAAGGTGAGCCTGACGGACTGCGCGCCCGAAGAGCTCGCTGCTGCGGTTGCCATTATCTCGTCTCTCCCCTGTGGCGGCGCTTATCCGCCATCCTTGCGTGCAAGCGTGCCGCAGTGACGCCAATCAGTAAAGCAGGTGTGGCCGCACCTCGGCAATCCATGCGGCTTCATCCTGTGACGCCAGCACGTCGAGATGATGCGGGGACGCCGCGCTATCATCGACCCAGTGCCGCAGTGAAGGCCCGCCATTGATGACGTCAATCGCGAGGCGATCCAGCTCGTATTCGTAAGGGAAATCGCGCCAGATCGGATAGTCGGGGTAAAGCTGCCGGATCGCCTTGAACGCCAGCGCCTGCAAGCGCCAGGGGCGAAAGGCGTCATGCGTATAAAAATCGCCTTCTGCATGAATCATCAGGGCGTTACACAGCATACCTTGGTGCTTGTGGAAAGTCGGCTCGAACCAGCATTCGCGCAAAGCAGCGCCGGCCAGCCATTCCGGGGCAAGCTGCTGCATTGCCGTCATGACGTCAGCCGCGTTCACATCGGGCGCGCCGAACAATACCTCCAAAGGCCGCGTGGTGCCGCGCCCTTCTGACAGCGTGGTGCCTTCGATCATCACGGTGCCAGCGTAGCAACGCGCCGTCTTCACGTTCGGCGGCATTCGGGCTGGGGTTGATCCACAGTCGTGACGTCGGCCACCCGAAGCCGTCACCCTCATCGGGCCGCCAACCTTCCATCGCCACCACCTTGTAAGCGACGTCAAGGCCGAAATGCGCGATGAACCAGTGGCCCATTCCCCCATGGTGAGGCCGTGACGCATCGGCATCGGGGCGGCACCCACAAAGCTTTCCTGCCCCGGCACCAGCAAGGTGCCTTCGACCGGGCGGCCCGCCGGATTGGGCCGATCGAGCACCCAGACTTCCTTGCCCGCCTTGGCAGCTTCTTCGAGCAGATAGAGCAAGGTTGTCACGAAGGTGTAGATCCGGCAGCCCAGATCCTGCAAATCGAACAGGAACACATCGGCACTGGACATCATCTGCCCTGTCGGCCGCCGCACTTCGCCATAAAGCGAGAAGATCGGGATGCCGTAGCGCGGATCGGTTTCGTCCGGCGTTTCGACCATATTGTCCTGCTTGTCGCCCTTCAAGCCGTGCTGCGGGCCAAAGGCACTGGTGACATTCACCCCCGCCGCGATCAGTGCATCAAGGCTGTGATGAAGCTGCGCCGTCACGCTCGCCGGATGCGCAATCAAGGCGACGCGGCGCCCGTCAAGCTGGCGCAGCAGCGCAGGATCGGCGAGCAGGCGGTCTATTCCGAATTTCATGGCGCCAAGGGTTGGATCAGCAATCGCGCGAAGGCAATGGTAATCGCAGCATTCGTCCCCATATCAGGCGGATGGAATGGACCCCCGCCCTTATCGCCGCCGCATGGGCCATTGTTCTGGGCGGCGCGGGCGGCGCGCTGACTCATATCGACTCGTGGTACCGGGCCTTGCGCAAACCCAGCTGGCAACCGCCCGATTGGCTGTTCGGCCCGGCGTGGAGCACCATTCTGGCGCTGGCGGGGTGGAGTTTCTACATCGCCCTGACACAGGCCCCCACCGCGCAGGCGCAGGTGACGATCTCGGCCCTGTTTGCCGCCAATTTCGTGCTGCATTTTGCCTGGTCGCCGCTGTTTTTCAAATTGCAGCGGCCCGATTGGGCGCTGGCGGAAAATGTGCTGCTGTGGCTTTCGGTCGGTGCGCTGCTGCTGGGCGTGCCGCGCCTGTCGGGTTCGAGCTTTGCCGGATGGCTGATCGTGCCCTATTTCGCATGGGTCAGCTTTGCCTTCCTGCTCAACTGGAAGATCGTGCAGCTCAACGCGCCTTTCGGCAGGCGTACCGCCGAAATCGGCTAACGCTCGATAATCCACTGGCGGCAGGCTTCGGAGTGGAACTCGGGCTTGCCGGGCGGGAAAGCGAGCGCCCAGAATTGCAGACTCCCCTGACCGGAATCGACAATCGCGTTGAGCGCCACCTGCGCCGGCGCGGGCAGATCGGCCGCGATGCTGGCTTTCAGCACCAGCCCGTCATCATCATGCGCGCAGGCAATGCTGATCGCATCGACCGGGGCATCACGCATCCCTTCACGAAAGCTATCGAAATCATAGGCTGCCCAGCGGCTTGACGGCGAGAGGTTGAATTCGCGGTAGGACGTGCCGCCAATCGGCTGCCAGAAAATCTCGAAGCAGGTGGTCTGCCACAAATTGTCGGTGCGCAGCGAAGGCTGCGGTTCGGGCACGATAATCGCGCCAATCCTGCCATCCAGTCTGAACTCTGCCTCACATCCTGTTGGCGTTGCTTGGCTATGTGCGGTGACAGCCCGAATGGGTCCGAGATCGCAGGCGACGTGAAGCATAAGCGGTTGCATCGCGCCGTGATGCCGCCTGGCCCGCACAAGGGCAAGCCACTTCACGCCGCCCGCCCACACTGTTAGAGGCGCAGCCCCATGAGCATTTACGAATCCTCCCTGCTGCGCCTGCTGGATGAACGCGGCTATATCCACCAGATGACCGATGCTGCTGCGCTCGATGCGCTGGCGGCCAAGGCGATTGTGCCCGGATATATCGGCTTTGATCCGACCGCGCCCAGCCTTCACGTCGGCTCGATGGTGCAGATCATGCTCTTGAGGCGCTTGCAGCAGGCCGGGCACAAGCCGATTGTGGTGATGGGCGGCGGCACTGGCAAGATCGGCGACCCGTCCTTGCGCGACGAGGCCCGCAGCCTGCTCACCACTGAAAAGATCGCTGAGAATGTCGCTTCGATCCGGCGGATTTTCGATCGCTTCCTCACCTTTGGCGATGGCCCGTCTGATGCGATCATGGTGGATAATGCCGAATGGCTCGACGCGCTCGAATATATCCCTTTCCTGCGCGAGGTGGGCCAGCATTTCTCGGTTAACCGGATGCTGAGCTTTGATTCGGTCAAGCAGCGGCTTGACCGCGAGCAATCGCTGAGCTTCCTCGAATTCAATTACATGATCCTGCAAGCCTATGATTTCCGCGAGCTGTCGCAGCGCTATGGCTGCCGCCTGCAGATGGGCGGGTCTGACCAGTGGGGCAATATCGTCAACGGGATCGAGTTGACGCGGCGGATGGACGGGGCCGAAGTGTTCGGGGTCACCACCCCGCTGCTCACCACGGCTGACGGCGCGAAGATGGGCAAGACGGCGGCGGGCGCGGTGTGGCTTAACGAGGATGCCCTGCCGAGCTACGATTTCTGGCAATATTGGCGCAACACCGATGATCGCGACGTGGGCAAGTTCCTGCGCCTGTTCACCGATCTGCCCGTGGATGAAATCGCCCGCCTCGAAGCGCTCGAAGGCGCAGAGATCAATGCTGCCAAGATCATCCTCGCCAATGAAATCACCGCGCTGGTGCGGGGAAGCGATGCTGCTGCCAAGGCCGAGGCGACGGCGCGTGAGACTTTTGCCGGATCGGGCGCGGGCGAGGATTTGCCCGGCCTTGCCGTGGGTAGCGAAGGCATCCGGATCGGCGCAGCGCTCACGCAACTGGGCTTTACCGCTTCGGGCGGCGAGGCCAAACGCAAGCTGGCCGAAGGCGCGGTGAAGCTGGAAGGCGCAGTCATCACCGATCCTGCGTACCTCATTCTGCCGGGCGAAGGCGAGACCCTGCGCCTCAGCCTTGGCAAGAAACGCCACGCGTTGATCACCCGCTGATCGGCCTTTTGGCGCGGCCGCTTTACCAAATGTCAGCCTTTGGCAGGCATGAAGCAGGTAGGCGATCACAACAAAAGGAGCGCGCGCCGTGTCTGCGGGAGCCAATCTCAGCGTTACCGACATGCGGCGTGCGGCCCGCCACCCGGTCGATTATCCGGTGATCGTCGAGCATCTGGCGCACGGCGATCTGGAACTGCATGTATGCAATCTTTCGGCGCACGGCTTCATGATCGACAATGCCCCGCCCCTGCAACGCGGCGACCGCGTGATGATCCGCCTGCCCGTGGTCGGCCGGATCGAGGCCTATGTGATCTGGACCATCGACAGCCGCGCGGGGTTCCAGTTCGAACGGATCATCCGGCTTGATGCCATGCTCGAAATCCTCGACCGGATGCAGCCCAACCCGCGCCTGCGCCGCAAGCGCTGAAGCGCTGCTCTCACCCTGCGATAGATTAGCTCGCTTGGCATTGCCGCGCCCGCCTGCCATGGCGAGCGCGTGACGTTAAGCGAATTTTCTCCCCAGCCCCGCCAG
This sequence comes from Erythrobacter sp., assembly GCA_045377215.1. Classification (GTDB taxonomy): domain Bacteria; phylum Pseudomonadota; class Alphaproteobacteria; order Sphingomonadales; family Sphingomonadaceae; genus Erythrobacter. Next base: position 101,979 of record JBJIOB010000011.1, on the reverse strand, counting down.
CACCCGCTGCGCGTGCATGATTTCCGCTGCTATTTCGTCGGCCGTCTGGCGATGACGCTGGCGCAGAATGCGGTGCTGCTGATCATCGGCTGGCAGACCTACAACATGGCGCGCGATGCGGGGCTTACCGTGGCTGAGGCGTCCGGGCAGCTGGCGCTGATCGGATTGTTCCAGTTCCTGCCGCTGTTTGTGCTGACGCCGTTTTCAGGCCTTGCGGCTGATCGGTTTGATCGCCGCCGGCTTGGGCAAGCCATGGTGGCGGTGCAATTGCTGTGCGCAGGCGTGCTGATGATCACCACCTTCGCCGGCACGATTGGCACGCCTGTGCTGTTTGCTGTGGCGGGCCTGTTGGGGATTGCGCGCTGTTTTTCCGGCCCCGCATTGTCAGCTGCTTGCCCCCAATCTGGTGCCCAAGGCGATCCTGCCCACCGCGATTGCCCTGTCCTCCATCGCCTGGCAGGCAGGCACGATAGCCGGGCCGGCCATCGGCGGCGTGCTCTATGGTGTGGCTCCGGCCCTGCCCTATGCGGTGGCAACGGCCCTGCTGGCGGTAACGCTGATTGCTTTCGGCATGATCGGCAAGGTCGAACAACCGGCCTTGCGCAAGGACCTGCGCCCGATTGGCCAGATCCTTGATGGCCTTGGCTATGTGGTGCGCAACAAGATGGTGCTGGGCGCGATCACGCTTGATCTGTTTGCGGTGTTTCTGGCCGGAGCCACTGCCCTGTTCCCGGTCTATGCCCGCGACATCCTGCAAAGCGGCGAGACTGGCCTTGCCCTGCTGGCTGCTGCGCCGGGCGTTGGCGCATTGATCACGGCCTTGTGGTTTTCCTGGCGTCCGATTGACAGCAATGTCGGCCCCAAGATGCTGTGGTCGGTGGCGGTGTTCGGCGTGGCGACGATTGTGTTCGGCCTGTCCACCTCCATGCCGCTCAGCCTTGCCATGCTGTTGATCGTGGGCGCGGCTGACATGTTCAGCGTCTATATCCGCCAATCGCTGATCCAGCTGCACACGCCCGATGACAAGCGCGGGCGCGTGTCGTCGGTCAGCCAGCTTACCATCAGCGCTTCGAACGAAGGCGGCGATTTCTTTTCGGGCAGCCTCGCCTTTCTGGTCGGCCCGTTGGCGGCTGTGGTGGCAGGCGGTATCGGCGCGATTGTTACCGTTGCGCTGTGGGCGCGCCTGTTTCCGGTGCTGCGCACCACCCGCACCTTCGATCCGCCGCCCGATGTGCTAAACCCATCCGACAAGACAACCCCTCAGGAGGCCTGACATGAAAGCCGACAGCATCCTTGCCACCATCGGCGCAACGCCGCACATCCGCCTAGCGCGCATGTTCCCCGATCACGATGTCTGGGTGAAGTCCGAAAGAGCCAATCCCGGCGGCTCGATCAAGGACCGGATCGCGCTGGCGATGGTCGAGGATGCGGAGGTGCGCGGCCTGCTCAAGCCCGGCGGCATCATTGTCGAGCCCACCAGCGGCAACACCGGCATCGGCCTTGCGATGGTCGCCGCCGTCAAGGGCTACAAGCTGGTGCTGGTCATGCCCGAATCAATGTCGATCGAACGGCGGCGGCTGATGCTGGCCTATGGCGCGAGCTTTGATCTCACCCCGCGCGAAAAAGGGATGCGCGGCGCCATCGAGCGCGCCGAGGAGCTCGTCAACACCACGCCGGGCGCGTGGATGCCGAGCCAGTTCGACAATGGCGCAAACCCGGCCGTCCACGCCCGCACCACCGCGCAGGAGATCCTTGCCGATTTCGCCGACACGCCGATTGATGTGATGATCACCGGCGTCGGTACCGGCGGGCATCTGACGGGCTGCGCAGAGGAATTGAAAAAGCACTGGCCCGCGCTGAAAGCTTACGGGGTGGAGCCTGCGCTCTCGCCTGTCATCAATGGCGGCCAGCCCGGCCCGCACCCGATCCAAGGGATTGGCGCAGGCTTCATCCCCGGCAACCTGCACACCCATGCCATCGACGGCGCGATTGCGGTCGATGCCGAGGAAGCCAAGGACATGGCCCGCCGCGCCGCGCGTGAAGAAGGCATGCTGGTGGGCATTTCCTCGGGCGCGACCCTGGCTGCAATCGCGCAGAAATTGCCCGATCTGCCCGCCGGCACCCGCGTGCTCGGTTTCAATTACGACACGGGTGAGCGATACTTGTCGGTGCCGGAATTTCTTCCCGTCGCATAGGCCGATTCCTTAACCGGGCCGCGCTATTGCCTAGGGGTATGTACGAGGGAATCGATCAGCGGCCGGGGAAGCGGCTTTCATGAAGTTCATCAAGCTTGAATCGCGCGGCGGCAATTATCTGGTCGTTGCCAGCAACATTGCGTGGCTGCGCACCGCCGAGAATGGCCAGACGAATGTCGGCATGATCGGCGGTCAGCCCTTGCTGGTGGTCGGCTCAATCGAGGAAGTGGCCGAGAAGATTCTCTCAAGCTTCGGGCCCGAGGTGCCTCCGCCGCAGCAGGCCGAGGCCGCGCCCGAGGCTCCCCCGGCAGCGGTTACCCCGCCAGCCCCCGCGCTGGCTGAAGCGGCACCCGCACAGCCTGAGCCCGAGCCGGAGCCCGAACCAGTGCTGATGGCCGAACCCGAACCGGAGCCAGAGCCTGAGCCCGAACCGGAGCCCGAACCGGAGCCGGAGTTGGTGGCCGAGCCCGAACCGGAGCCGGAGCCGATTGCCGCGCCCCCGCTTGCACCTTCACCCGAACCCGCAGCCGAGGCCGCGCCGCCCCCGGAGCAAGCTCGCCCCACGCCCGTCGCCAATCAGGCCACCCCTCGCCCGCGCCCGCGCGCAACCGGGCAACGCGGGATGCCGCTGGCCGAGCGCCTCGCCCTTGCCGAAAGCGCCAAGATCAAGGCCGGCTCGCAGCGGATGATGATCGCGCAAGACTGATCGCTGCCTTCACGCAACCCAACAAAAAGGCCGCCATGCGCAAACATGGCGGCCCTTTTTGTGTCCGGCGCTGCCTGTCAGGCGGCGGTGGCGAAAGCTTCGGCCGGAAGCTTCATCATGTATTCGCTGCCTGCTTCCAGCTTGCGCCGCAGCGCGCCTGCATCGGGCAGGAAACGCTCGGAATAGTAATTGGCCGAAACCAGCTTGGCTTCGTAGAACGCCTTATCCTCAGGCTCGCCCGCCAGCTTCGTCAGCGCAACCTTGGCCATGCGAAGCCAGAAGAAGCCCAGCGTCACCACGCCCATGATGTGCATGTAATGATGCGCGCCTGCACCCAGATGATTGGGATTGGTCATCGCGTTCTGCATGAACCACATGGTCGCCGCCTTCTGTTCGCCCAGCGCCTTTTCAAGGCGTTCGGCGATGGGCTTCAATTCATCGACCTGCTTGGCAGCGGCGATTTCCTCGTCGATCATGGCGAAGAACAGCTGGATCGCCTTGCCGCCGCCTGCGGCCAGCTTGCGACCGCACAGGTCCATCGCCTGCACGCCATTGGTGCCTTCATAGATCATCGCAATGCGGCTATCGCGCACGAACTGCTCCATACCCCATTCGCGCACATAGCCGTGGCCGCCATAGACCTGCTGCATGTTGTTGGCGATGTCATAGCCCTTGTCGGTGCCATAACCCTTGATCACCGGGGTCATCAGCCCGATCAGCAGATCAGCGGTCTCGCGTTCTTCAGGCGTCTGCGCCTTGTGGGTGAGATCAACCTGCAATGCGCCCCACAGACACAGGGCACGCATGGATTCTGTGAACACCTTGGCGTCCATCAGCATGCGGCGCACATCGGGGTGGACAAAGATGGGATCAGCCTTGGCCTCCGGCTCTGCCGCGCCTGCCAGCGCGCGGCCCTGACGGCGATCGAGCGCATAGGTCACCGCGTTCTGATAGGCGACTTCGGCCTGGGCATAGCCCTGAATGCCAACGCCGAGGCGCGCGGCGTTCATCATGATGAACATGGCGGCCAGGCCCTTGTTCTCCTCGCCCACCATGAAACCGGTCGCGCCGTCATAGTTCAAAAGGCAGGTGGCGTTGCCGTGGATGCCCATCTTCTTTTCAATCGAACCGCAGGTGACGCCGTTGCGCACCGCCGGTTCGCCATTTTCATCGAGCAGGAACTTGGGCACGATGAACAGCGAAATGCCCTTCACATTGTCGGGCGCGCCCGGGGTCTTGGCCAGCACCAGATGGATGATGTTGCTGGTAAGGTCATGCTCACCCGCCGAGATGAAGATCTTGGTGCCGGTGATCGCATAAGAGCCATCGCCATTGGGCACGGCCTTGGTGCGGATCATGCCCAAATCGGTGCCGCAATGCGGCTCGGTCAGGTTCATGGTGCCCGACCATTCGCCCGAAATCATCTTGGGCACATACATCGCCTTCTGCTCGTCCGAGCCCTTGGCAAGAATGGCCGAGATCGCGCCTGCGGTGAGGCCGGGATACATCGCGAAGGCCTGATTGGCGGTGCCGGTATATTCCTCGAGCACAAAGCCGAGCACATGCGGCAGGCCCTGCCCGCCGAATTCCTCTGGCTGCGCGAGCGTGCCCCACCCGCTTTCGACGTAAGCCTGATAGGCCTCCTTGAAGCCCGGCGGGGTGGTGACGCTGCCATCTTCATGACGGGTGCAGCCGTGTTCATCGCCCGCCTGATTGATCGGCGCGAGCACTTCGGCGCAGAACTTGCCCGCCTCGTTGATCACGGTCTCGATCATGTCGGGCGTGGCGTTTTCGAAGCCCGGCAGGTTGCCGTAACTCGTCAGATCAAGCAGCTCGTTGACGATGAAACGCGTATCGCGAGTGGGGGCGGTGTAGGTTGGCATCGGTTCAGATCCCTTTGGTCAGTGAGGTGGTGCGGGAAAGGCCGTTCAGGCCTAGCCCAGTTCGAGCCGTTGGATTTCGGCCACAAAATCGGTGAGTTCGCGGATCGAGGAATCAATATCGTCGCGCTGCGCCTGCAATTTGGCGATATGCGCGCGGCATTTCTCGATTGTGACGCGGCGCTGTTCGACCCGGCCATCGTCAAGATCATAGAGGTCGATCATCTCGCGGATTTCGGTGAGGCTGAAGCCGACATTCTTGGCGCGCATGATCCAGGCCAGCCGCGCGCGGTCACGCTTGGAATAGACGCGGGTCAGGCCGACGCGGGCCGGGCTGATGAGGCCTTCATCCTCGTAAAACCGCAGCGCGCGGGCGGTGCAGCCAAACTCGCTCGTCAGATCGGAAATGGTGAATTGTTCGCGCGCGTGCTTGTCAGGCCGATCAAGGTGCGCGCCGTTGCGGCGGTTTTCCGGCGCCTCGTCCGGTGCGTTGGAACGATCGGTGACAGGGCCCGTCGCGGGCGATTGTGCGGATGCAGGTGCGGTAGCCATGCCGCACCTGATACCTTCCCTTTACGTGAGCGTCAAGTCTTGACCTTTACGAGAACGGCGTGACCTTCACGAGCGTAAGCGCCCCGTCCGCGCCCTGCTCCACCCTGCGATAAAAGCACGAGGCCGCGCCGGTGTGGCAGGTTGGCCCGGCCGGATGAGCGCGAATCACCAGCGCATCCTGATCGCAATCAACCAGCACTTCAGCGACTTTGAGAACATGTCCCGAAGTCTCGCCCTTCATCCAAAGCTTCCCCCGCGAACGCGACCAGAAGGTGACATTGCCGGTGGCCAGCGTGGCCTCCAGCGCTTCTGCATTCATGTGGGCAACCACCAGCACCGCTTGGCTGCGGGCATCCACCACCACAGCGGTGAGCAGGCCCGCCGCATCGAAGATCGGGGCAAAGGTTGCGCCCTGTTCGCGTTGCTCAGGGGAAAGGGGCGTGTCGCTCATGGTGTGATCCTGAATATGCCGATGTCTGCAAATGCCGCGATTGTTGCAGACTGACAACAGAAGGGCCGAAAAATCCTTCCTGAATGAAAATTCATCTTCCGAAAGCCGATCAGGGGTGGAAAACAACCAATGTGCCTTTCGAGGCTCACCACCGGAATTTTTCGTCACAAGCTTTGATTGAGACATCAAGGAAAGTTCAGGGGGCAGTCGCAGCGCAGTCTGGCAGCGGGGTGCCAGTGCGAGCGACAAAACGATGAGGGATTGGATCCCGGTTGCCCATTTAGGGGGTGGCAACCTTGGCTCGCAAGAGCGGATCCTTACCACTTCGTCACGTGGCGCCCGGGGTCTTCATGGCCCCGGGCGTTGTGGTTTTAGGGCCGTGGGGTTGCTACCATCCAGTCTGGCCTCCTTCCGGAGCAAATTCAGGCCCCGCCACGACCCGCGCGAAACAGGCAATCTCGACACTCGCCGCACCGGCCGCGATCAAGGCTGCCACGCAGGCTCTCGTGGTCGCGCCGCTGGTGAGCACATCATCGACCAGTACAACCCGCCGCCCGCGAATCGCCTCCACGCGCTGGCGCGGCACCGTGATCGCGCCCGCCAGCACCGCCTCGCGCTCGTCCCGCCCCAGTCCGCCAAGGCTCGGCGTGCGCCGCGTGCGCACCAGCCCATCGACCAGCATCTCGCCCTTGCCCGCCTGCGCAATTTCGCGCGCCAAGAGCGCGGCCTGATTGAACCCGCGATCCCACAATCGCCAGCGATGCAGCGGCACCGGCACCAGCAAGGGCAGCGCCTGATCCGCCGCCGGAACGCCGAGCCGCGCCGCCATCAGCCGCCCCATCAGCCCGGCCAGCGCAATCTTGTGGCCATGCTTGAGGTTGAGCACCAATTGGCGCGAGGTGTCATTATACAGCGTTGTGGCGGTCACGCGCGTGTGGAGCGGGGGGTGCTGGGCGCAGGCATCACATTGCTCACTGCGCGCCTGTGACCGGGAGGTCATCGGCCGCTGACAGGTGGTGCAACACGGCTCGCCCGGAAATGCGAGCGCGCCCCAGCATTCCGCGCACAACCCGCCCTGCCGGGCAACAGCACTGCCGCACAGGGGGCAGCGCGGCGGATAGATGAGATCCACCAGCGGCTTGAACGCGCCGGCAAGTTGCGACCCGATGTTCATCACGCGAATGTCTCACGGCTTGCACCGCCAAGGCAAGCGCGGCAGGAGGCGCGGATGCAAGAACGCGCCATTCCCACGATTTTCAGCGCCCAGCGCCGTGCCATGCGGCTGGAGCGCGCGCATGCCCGGCAGGCTGCGCCCGCGCCTGCGCACTACATCCTCAATGATATCACCGAGGATATGCTGGAACGGCTGGCCTTTGTACGCCACCAACCCGGGCGCGCAGCGGTGCTCGGCGATGTGCGCGGCACGCTCGCCAGCGCGCTGGCTGCACAGGGCGCGGCGGTGAGCGTGCCGCCCGCCGATTGGCTCGATGCGCCATGGCCGCGCGATGGCTTTGATTTCATTGCGGTGGTGGGAATTCTCGACGCGGTCAATGATCTGCCCGGCGCGCTGATCCATATCCGCAACGCGCTTGTCCCCGGCGGGCTTGCGATTGCCAGCTTCATCGGCGGGGCAAGCCTTGGCAATCTGCGCGCAGCGATGCTGGCGGCAGAGCCGGAACGCCCGGCTGCGCGGATGCATCCGCTGGTCGATCCGCGCGCCGCGCCGCAATTGCTGGGCCGCGCCGGGTGGAAGGATCCCGTGGTCGACAGCCGCAGCGTGCCGGTGCGCTTTTCCTCGCTCGGCGTGCTGGCGAATGATCTGCGCGATCAGGGGCTTGGCAGCGCCCTTGCCGATGCCGCCGCGCCGCTTGACAAGGCCGCGCGGGCACGCGCCGAAGCCAGCTTTGCCGCGCGGGCGGACGCGGGCGGCAAAACACCCGAAACCTTCGAAGTGATCACGCTTACAGGGCGGCGATCACGCGCCGGAACCTAGGCCTTGAGCGCAGCCTGCGCCGCTGCCAGCCGCGCAATCGGCACGCGGTAGGGCGAGGCGCTGACGTAATCGAGCCCCACCTTCTCGCAAAAGGCAATGCTCGCCGGATCGCCGCCATGCTCGCCGCAAATGCCCAGCTTGATATCAGGCCGCGTCGCCCGGCCCCGCTCGGCGGCGAGCTCCACCAGCTGGCCCACGCCTTCGATGTCGAGACTGACAAAGGGATCGCGCGGGAAGATGCCCTTGTCCACATAAGGCGCAAGGAACCGCCCGGCATCATCGCGGCTGACACCCAGTGTCGTCTGCGTCAGGTCATTGGTACCGAACGAGAAGAACGCGCCTTCCTCGGCGATTTCGCCCGCCATCAGCGCCGCGCGCGGCAGTTCGATCATGGTGCCCACGAGGTAATCGACCCGCGTGCCTTGCTCGGCAAAGACTTCTTCGGCCACCCGGTCAACCAGCGCTTTGAGGATCGCCAACTCGCGCCTTGTCGCCACCAGCGGGATCATGATTTCGGGCAAAGGCGCCTCGCCGCTGGCTGCCTTGACCGCGCAGACCGCCTCGAAAATCGCGCGCGCCTGCATTTCGTAGATTTCGGGGTAAGTGATCCCCAGACGGCAGCCGCGATGGCCCAGCATCGGGTTGAATTCGTGAAGCTCGCCCGCGCGCCGCTTGAGATGATCAACGCCCAGCCCGGTCGCATCGGCGAGTTCGGCAAATTCCTCATCGGCATGGGGGAGGAATTCGTGGAGCGGCGGATCAAGCAGGCGGATCGTGCAGGGAAGGCCCGCCATCACTTCGAAAATCGCGGTGAAATCGGCGCGCTGTTCGGGCAGCAGCAGCGCCAGTGCCTTGCGGCGCCCCGCCTCGTTATCGGCCAGGATCATCTGGCGCACCGCGCTGATGCGGCTGGCTTCGAAGAACATGTGCTCGGTGCGGCACAGCCCGATGCCTTCCGCGCCAAACTGGCGCGCCATGCGGCAATCATCGGGCGTTTCGGCATTGGTGCGCACCCGCATCCGCCGCAAGCCATCGGCCCACACCATCATCGTCGCAAAATCGCCCGCCAGTTCGGGCTCGACCGTGGGCACGATGCCGAGCATCACCTGACCGCTTGCGCCGTCCAGCGTGATCGCATCGCCTTCCTTCAATTCGGTCGATCCGACGCGCAATGTGCGCGTGGCGCGGTCGATCGAGACGCCGCTGGCGCCTGAAACGCACGGCCGCCCCATCCCGCGCGCAACCACCGCAGCGTGGCTTGTCATCCCGCCGCGCGCGGTGAGGATGCCTTGGGCTGCGTGCATGCCGTGAATATCCTCGGGGCTGGTTTCCACCCGCACGAGGATCACTTTTCGCCGCGGCCCGCCCAGCTTTCGGCGGTGTCGGCATCGAGCACGATCTTGCCCGCTGCCGCCCCCGGCGAAGCCGGCAGGCCGGTGGTGAGCACATGGCGCGGCGCATCGGGATCAAGCGTAGGGTGCAGCAGTTGATCAAGCGCCATCGGATCGACCCGGCGCACGGCCTCGCGCTGGTCAATCAGGCCCTCGGCCACCATGTCCACCGCCATCTTGAGCGCGGCCTTGGCGGTGCGCTTGCCCGAACGGGTTTGCAGCATCCACAGCTTGCCCCGTTCGACTGTGAATTCAATGTCCTGCATGTCCTTGTAGTGAAGTTCCAGCAGATCGAACACGCGCGCCAGTTCGGCATAGGCCGCAGGCATCGTCTCTTCCATCGACAGCGGCTTGGCCCCTGCCGTCTCGCGCGCGGCGCGGGTGAGATATTGCGGGGTGCGGATGCCCGCCACCACGTCCTCGCCTTGCGCGTTGATCAGGTATTCGCCGTAATAGGCCCGCTCGCCGGTGGCCGGATCGCGGGTGAAGGCGACCCCGGTGGCGCTGGTATCGCCCATATTGCCGAACACCATGGCCTGCACGTTCACCGCCGTGCCCCAGTCGGCCGGAATGTCGTTCAGGCGGCGATAGACCTTGGCGCGGTCGGAATCCCAGCTGTCAAACACGGCGCGGATCGCGCCCCACAACTGCTCGTGGACATCCTGCGGGAACGGCTTGCCCAGTTCTTCGGCAACGATGTCCTTGTATTGCTTGACCAGCGCCTGCCAATCTTCCGAAGTCATCTCGGTATCGGCATACAGACCCTTGTCTTCCTTGGCGATTTCGAGCGCTTCTTCGAACAGCCCGTGATCAATGCCCAGCACCACATCGCCATACATCTGGATGAAACGGCGATAGGAATCCCAGGCAAAGCGCGCATCACCCGAGGAGGCGGCCAGCCCTTCGACGGTCGCATCATTGAGCCCGAGGTTGAGGACAGTGTCCATCATCCCCGGCATCGAAACCCGCGCGCCTGATCGCACCGACACCAGCAGCGGATCGGCCGGATCGCCGAATGTCTTGCCGACAGTGGCCTCGACATGGCCGAGGGCGGCGGCGACCGCACTTCGCAAATGGTCGGAGAAATCCGCGCCACCTTGCAGATAAGCCACACATTCTTCGGTCGTAATCGTAAAGCCCGGCGGCACCGGCAGGCCAATGCTGGCCATTTCGGCAAGGTTTGCGCCCTTCCCGCCCGCCACGGTCTTGTCCTTCTGGCGCGGATCGGAATGGTCGGCATTGCCGCCGAAAACATAGACCGTCTTCAATGTCATGGCTCTTCCCGGGTCATGCGTTAAGCGGACAAAGCGGACACGGTGTCCGCTTCAAAACAGAGTTTTACCCGTTGATTTGTCGCGCTTTTCAAAAGCGGACAGAACACGGGGGCGGCGAGAGAAATCACCCCTCGATCCGGCTGAAATCCGCGACCCGGCGGACGGCATCGCGCAAAGCGCCAAGCAGCGCAAGGCGGCTGGCGCGTTTATCCGCCTCATCGGCGTTGACAATCACCTCTTCAAAGAACCGATCAATGGGCGCGCGCAAGGTGGCAAGCGCAGCCATCGCATCGCCGAAGCGTTCCTCGGCGACCGCCTGCGCGGCAAGCGGGGCTGCGGCGTCGAGCGCGTCGATCAGTGCCTTTTCGGCCGGTTCGGGGGTGTAGGAAAGGGTCGCAACATCGTCATTCCGGCGAAGGCCGGAACCCAGTTCCACACCCTCGTTCTGGGCCCCGGCCTGCGCCGGGGTGACGAGGTAGCCTTCCTTCTTGAGGATATTCGCCGCACGCTTGTAACCCGCAAGGAGATTGACGCCGTCCTCGGTGGTGATGAAGGCTTGCAAGGCCTGGACGCGGGCGAGCAGGCGGACGAGATCATCCTCACCGCCAAGCGCGAACACCGCGTCGATCAGGTCATGGCGGACGCCAGCTTCGCGCTGCTGGACCTTGAGGCGGTCGGCGAAGAAGTCGAGGAGGCCGTGATTGATCTCAGCGACCCTTCTTCGTCTTTCGGCCTCATATTCGGTCGTTTCCCTGCGAGTGAGTTCCGCGATAACCTCGTCCTTCAGCCCGGCCAGATCATTCAGAGCACCACGAAACGCATATGCCAAGTCGGTTAGGCGCGGGTTCTTGAGGCCAGCGACCTCTTCGAATGCAACTTGGGCGATCGGAATTCGCAAGCCATTTTCCACGACCAAAGCAATCGTTCCGAGCGCCGCTCGACGAAGCGCAAACGGGTCTTTCGATCCTGTTGGCCTCTCCTCAATCGCGAAGAAGCCACACAACGTATCCAGTTTATCCGCCAGCGACACCGCCACCGTCACCGGCGCGGTCGGCACATCATCGCCCTGTCCGACCGGCTTGTAGTGATCGCGGATTGCGTCAGCCACCGCATCCGGCAGACCTTCCTTTGCGGCGTAATAGCCGCCCATAAGGCCTTGCAATTCGGGGAATTCCCCGACCATTTCGGTGACGAGATCGGCCTTGCATAGCCGCGCTGCCTGCTCGGCGAGGTCGGCGAGCGTAGCCCCTTCCCTTGAGGGAAGGGGTTGGGGATGGGTGCTCGACGCAAGATGGGTGCCCCCCCCCATCCCCGGCCCTTCCCCCGTGGGGAAGGGAGAAGATAGCACAATCCCCTCCTCAACCAGCCACCGCGCCAGCTTGGCCACACGCTCGACCTTGTCGGCCACCGTGCCGAGCTTTTCATGGAAGGTGATGCGCGACAGTTTCTTCGCGTGTTCCGCAAGCGAAGTCTTCTGATCCTGCTCCCAGAAAAACCTTGCATCCGAAAGCCTTGCAGCCAGAACCTTACGATTGCCATCAACCACCACAGCCGGATCGCGCGCGGCGATATTGGCGGTGCAGACGAACGCATTGGCCAGCTTGCCCGCGCTGTCCTGACACACGAAATATTTCTGGTTCACCCGCGCGGTGAGCTGGATCACCTCGGGCGGCACGTCGAGAAACGCCGCGTCGAACCGGCCGAGCAGCGGCACCGGCCATTCGGTGAGGCCAGCGTTTTCCACCACCAGCCCTTCATCCTCCACGAGCACAAGGCCCGCCTGCGCCGCAGCCGCGCGTGCGCCTTCGCGGATGATCGCAGCGCGTTCCTCATGATCGACGATGACGTGGGCAGCGCGCAGCTTTTCAGCATAATCATCTGCGCTGCTGATCGTGATGGCACCGGCGGAGTGGAAGCGGTGGCCGTAAGTCTCGCGGCCCGCCGCAATGCCATCCACCGCGCAAGGCACGATTTCGCCATCAAGCAGCGCGATGATGCCAGACAGCGGGCGCACCCAGCGCAGGCACTCTGTCGAAATCGAAGCCGCGCCCCAGCGCATCGATTTGGGCCACGAAAAATCGCGGATGATCGCGGGGATCGCTTCTGCCAGCACCTCGGCCATCGCGCGGCCCGGCGTCTCCACCACCGCAAACCAGGTCATGCGGCCTTTGACATCGCGCAGTTCAAGGCTTTCGCGCATCACGCCGTTTTTCTTGCAGAACCCGTCAATCGCGGCATCGGGCGCGCCTTCGGGCGGGCCTTTGGCTTCCTCGCTCTTGCCTTGCGTCGCCAGCGGCAGGCCGCGCGTGATCAGCGCAAGGCGGCGCGGGGTTGACCAGATGGTGAGATCGCCAGCGGCAACACCGGCAGCCGCAAGCTCGCGGACGAACATCTTTTCCAGCTCGGCGCGCGCACCGGCTTGCATCCGCGCGGGGATTTCCTCGCAAGCGAGTTCCAGCAGGAAATCGGCCATCACACGAGGCTCCATCCGGGGAATTTCGCCGCCCATTCCGGCGCCATTTTCTCGGCATAAGCCGCGCAGGACGAGCGCGCCAGATCGCGCACCCGGCCCATGTAGCTGGCGCGTTCCTGCACCGAAATCACGCCGCGGGCCTGCAACAGGTTGAACACATGGCTTGCCTCGACCGCCTGTTCATAGGCAGCAATCGGGACGCCTTGGGCAAGCGCATTGCGGCATTCGGCTTCCGCCTTGGCGAAGAGATCGAACAGCCCAGCGGTATCGGCAACCTCGAAATTCCACTTCGACATCTGGCGTTCGTTTTCGAGGAATACGTCGCCATACGAAACCCCGGCGGAATTGAACGCCAGATCATAGACATTATCGACGCCCTGGATATACATCGCGAGGCGTTCCAGCCCGTAGGTCAGCTCGCCCGCCACCGGCTTGCAATCAAACCCGCCCATCTGCTGGAAATAGGTGAACTGGGTGACTTCCATCCCATCACACCAGACCTCCCAGCCCAGCCCCCATGCGCCCAAAGTGGGCGACTCCCAGTCATCCTCGACAAAGCGGATATCATGGGCAAGCGGATCAATTCCGATCGCGGCAAGGCTGGCGAGGTACAGGTTCTGAATGTCAGGCGGCGATGGCTTCAGGATCACCTGATACTGGTAATAGTGCTGCAAACGGTTGGGGTTTTCCCCGTAGCGCCCGTCGGTCGGGCGGCGGCACGGCTGCACGAACGCCGCATTCCACGGCTCCGGCCCGAGCGCGCGCAGCGTGGTGGCGGTGTGGAACGTGCCCGCGCCCATCCGCATGTCATAGGGCTGCAGGATGACACAGCCCTGCGCTGCCCAGAAATCATGCAGCGTCAGGATCATGTCCTGAAACGAACGCGCCGGATCGCGCGGCGCAGGGGTAAATGTGGGGGCGCAGGTCATGGCGGCTCGCCATGGCTCAAGGGCCGATATGCGTCAATGCCGCAACGCAGCACGGCTGAGGATTTGCAGGCGCGCCTCCGCGCAAAAGTCAGCATGAAGCGACTTTCAGTCAGGTTGTCTTGACATAGTCAGCGAATCGCGACATATAGTCACGCATACCTGACATATGGTCAGGCAGACCTGATGGAGAAACGCGATGGAATTCTTCACCAAAAGCATCTGTGTGAAACAGTGGCTGGTGTTCGTGATGCTCGGTGCTTCGGGCTTTGCGGTGGGCACGGTGCTCGCCAAAGCGGCGAACGCGCTGGGGATCTGAACGATGCCTTACAACCCTCAGGCCATCGGCGAGGAAGAGCGTTCTTACGCCTATCGTTTCGTGCCGGCCTGCGGTGCCGCCGTTGTGCTCGGGCTGATCACTCACCTGACCAGCGATCAATGGGTATTGCCGACCGCTGGTGCCGGCCTTGGCGCAGCGGGCCTGTGCATGTCGGCTTTCCCCGGCCAGTATGACGAATATTTCCGCACGCTTTGCGCGGTCGGACACCGCTGGCTGGCCGCGAGCCTTGCGCTGGCGCTGTTCGGCTGGTGCCTGATGGGTGTCGTCGGCCTTTCTTACGGCGCCGGGGTTGCGGTGGGTTCCGAGGGCGCGGTCACGCGCTTTTCATCCGGCCTTGCAAGCGTTGATGCCTATACGCTCATCATGATCGCCGCGCTGATTTTCCACGCCGGTTTCACGTTCGCCTGGGTCAAAGCCACCTGGTGGACAGAGCGCGGCTGATGAACAGTCGCCCCGCCAGTTTCAACGGATGCACAAGGTTGTGAGCCATGCCCTATCGCCCCTACGCCCCCACCGAGACCGATCGCAGCTATGCCTACAAATACGTCTGGGCCAGCGCGGCGTGTTCGGTCACGCTCCTGCCGCTCTATCTGGTGGGCTTCGATGGCATCATCTACGGGTGGATCATGGGCGGCGCGGCGGGCGGGCTGCTGGCATCGACCATCACCGGGCGCACCGATGATTATTTCCGCAGCCTTGTCGCGGTCGGCCACCGCTGGGCCATCTTCGCCCTGTTCGCCTACATGATCCTTGGCTGGTTTGCCTGTGTGGTGGACTTGGCAGTTCCCCCGGGCTTCGGGATCCTGGCTGGCGAGGTCCGGGAAGAACACAGCGGGGGCGCAACGCTGCTGTTTGACGGCCATCTTGCCGCGATCATGCTCGCGATCATCTACCACGCCGGATATGGCTACCAGTGGCTGCGCGACCGCGTCGGGACTGAGGACGAAGCGTGAAAAACCGCCTCAAAGTCCTGCGTGCGGAACGCGACTGGAGCCAGGCGGAGCTGGCCGGGCGGCTTGATGTCTCGCGTCAGGCAGTCAACGCCATCGAGACCGGCAAGCACGACCCGTCGCTCCCCCTCGCCTTCCGCATCGCGCGCCTGTTCGAGATGCGGATCGAGGACATATTCGATGATGGAGAACACCTGTGATCATGGGCAAGAAATCCGCGCTCGGCCCCGGTGAGGCGCGCACCCGCACCCGCCAGCGGCGCCAGTTGGTTTTCATTGCCCTTGGCGGCGTGATCGGCGGCATCATCGGCGGGCTGACCGGCGTGTTCGATCAGGGCGATGGCAATCTGTTTCTGGGCGATTGGGACAAGCTCAAGCTTAATCCCGCGATTGCCATCGTGATTTCGGCCTTGCTGGTGGTTGGCTTCATCGCCCTGCCGCTGCGCGGTTTCGGGCAGATTGACGAATTCAAGCGCGAAAACAACTTCATCGGGTTCACCGGCGGCTGTCTGGCCGTGATTGGCGGGTTCCCGATCTGGGCAGTGCTTCATGCTGGCGGAATGCTGCCCCCGCCGCACGCTTTCGGCATCTGGGTGATCGGGTTCGGCGCGATGAGCGTGCCCACCTTTATGCCCGCTGGCGCGTGTGATTGCTTTTGTTTGCCGACCACCCCACACCTTACCACCACGAAAGGACATTCCTGTGAAACTGCTTAATCTGCTCAAGCTTTCCGGTGCCACCCTGACCCTGTTTGCGGCTGCTCCGCTGCTGGCTGAAGATGCCGCGGCCCCCGCCATGACCGCGCAAGGGACAACCGCCGCCGCGAGCGGCCCGGCGATGTGGAAGGTGGCCGACGAGGACACCACCATCTACCTGTTCGGCACGGTGCACATGCTGCCCAAGGATGTCGAATGGTTCGACATGACAATCAGCGACGCGCTCGCCAAGTCGGATATGATTGTCACCGAACTGCCGATGGATCCGGCAGTCCGAAGCGAAGATGCAGCCGCTGATCATGCAGATGGGCATGCTGCAGGATGGCACCAAGCTGCGTTCGCTGCTCAACCCGGAACAGACCGCTGCCTACGAAGCCGCCTTTGCCAAGCTCGGCCTGCCTGCGCAGGCAATCGACCAGTTCGATGCGATGAAGCCGTGGTTTGCCGGGCTCAACCTGTCGATGCTGCCCTTGCTCATGAGCGGGTATTCGCCTGATCAGGGCGTTGAAAAGGTGCTGCTGGCCAAGGCAGGCAACAAGCCGCAGGGCGCGCTCGAAACCGCCGAATTCCAGTTCGGCGTGTTCGATAACCTGCCCAGGGAAGCGCAGGTGGCCTTCCTCATCGAAGCCGCTGATGGCGTCGGCGAGGCGACCACGATGCTCAACCGGATGGTTGGCGAATGGGTCAAGGGCGATGCCGAACAGCTTGCCGCGATCATGAACGAAGGCATGAATGATCCGGCGCTGATGGATGCCCTGCTGCATTCGCGCAACGCCAACTGGGCCGAATGGATCGCGAACCGGATGGAACAGCCCGGCACGGTGTTCATCGCCGTGGGCGCAGGCCACCTTGCAGGCGAGAAAAGCGTGCAGGAGCTGCTGGCGACGACCAAGGGTCTTGTCGCCACCCGCGTCGAGTAAGGGCGCTGCGCGATGATGCCTACATCCCTCGCCGCAGCACACAGCAAGGCGGAGCACCATCTCCGCCTTGCCCTGATGGCTCTGACGCTGGCCCTGTCGCTGGTGCTGGGGGCTTGTTCCGGCGCAGCCGACAGCGGCACGGGCAGCCGCAACAGCGGGGCGCCTGCCAACCCGCTGTTCTACGAAATCGCCCGCGATGATGGCACGGCGCGTGGATGGCTGCTTGGCACCATCCACGCCCTGCCCGATGGCACCGCATGGCGCACCCCGGCGATTGATGCCGCCGTGGCCGAGGCGGACGGGCTGATTGTCGAGGTCGCGGGGCTCGATGATGGTGCGACAAGCGCGCAGGTGTTCCGCGAACTTGCCGTGACACCCGGCCTGCCCCGCTCGCCGCGCGGGTGCCGCCCGAACACCGCGCACAAGCATCACGCCTTGCCGATCAGGCAAGCCTGCCGCCCGCCCAGCAACAACGCACCGAAAGCTGGGCGGCAGCGCTGATGCTGGCGCGGCTCGATGCGCCGGGCGATCCGGCCAATGGCGTTGACCGCGCGCTGCTGAATGATTTTGCCGGGCGGCCGGTGCGCGAACTCGAAGGCGTGCGCGGCCAGCTTGGCCTGTTTGATCGCTTGCCCGAGGCCGAGCAGCGCAGCCTGCTGACCGCTGTCATCACTGCCAGCACCCAAGGCACAAGCGAGGCCGAAGCTCTGCGCGCCGCCTGGCTGACCGGCGATCTTGCCGCGCTGGAGGCGGCAGCGAGCCGCGGCATTATGGCCGATCCTGCCTTGCGCGAAGCGCTGCTGACGAGCCGCAACCGCCGCTGGCTGCCCATGATCGAGGCCGAATTGCAGGCTTCAGGGCGCCCGCTGATTGCCATTGGCGCCGCGCATCTGGTGGGCCCTGAGGGGCTGGTTGCCATGCTTGAGGCACGCGGTTGGCGGCTTGCCCGCGTGACCTGACGGGCGCAGCATTCCACCATTTGCTTGCCAAAGCCGCCTGCGCTCTCTAAGGGCCCGCGCTTCGGCGAGCGTGGTCATCCCTGGAGGCGCGGCGCCGCGAACCTGAATATCAACACGCATTCGAAAGGCTACGTTATGAGCGACGTTCTCAACCTGCCGGCCGAAGCGCGCGAACGGGCTGGCAAGGGAGCCTCCCGAGCACTTCGCCGCGATGGTCGGACCCCTGCGGTCATTTATGGCGGCAACCAAGCCCCCCACCAGATCCATGTCGAAGAAAAGGAACTCGTCAAGCAATTGATGACGGGCCACTTCTTCAACTCGATTGTCGAGATTGAAATCGGTGGTCAGACCGTGCGCACCCTGCCCAAGGATGTGGCCTTCCACCCGGTGACCGATCGCCCGCTCCACGCCGACTTCCTGCGCCTGACCGGCGACAGCATGGTCGCTGTGCAGGTGCCGGTGGTGTTCACCAATGAAGACGCCTCGCCCGGTCTCAAGAAGGGCGGCGTGCTCAACATCGTGCGCCACGAACTCGAACTGCTGTGCCCCAATGCCGAGATCCCCGACGAGATCAGCATTGATGTCACGGGCAAGGAAATCGGCGATGCGATCCACATCAGCGAAGTCACCCTGCCCGCAGGCGTCACCAGCGTGATCACCGACCGCGATTTCACCATTGCCACGCTCATTGCCCCCTCGGGCCTGAAGAGCAGCGAAGGCGAAGCGGCCGCCGAAGCCGAATAACAAGTCAACACCCCGCACAAGGGGATGATGCAGCGCCGGGCTTCCTTTCAGGGAAGCTCGGCGTTTCGTTTATGTGAGCAGCCTTGCTAGGGAGCATGCCATGCAAATCTGGGTCGGCCTTGGAAATCCCGGACCGCGTTATGCGCTCCACCGCCACAATGTCGGCTTCATGGCGACAGATGTGATTGCCGACATGCATGGTTTTGGCCCGGTGCAGACCAAGTTTCAGGGCTGGGTGCAGGAAGGGCGGATCGGCGCACAAAAAGTGCTGCTGCTGAAACCGGCCACCTTCATGAATGAAAGCGGCCGCAGCGTGGGCGAGGCGCTGCGTTTCTACAAGCTGGGCACCGACGCGCTGACGGTATTCCATGACGAGCTTGATCTTGCTCCCTTCAAGGTCAAGGTGAAACAGGGCGGCGGCACCGCCGGGCATAATGGCCTGCGCTCGATTGATCAGCATCTGGGTGCCGAATTCCGCCGCATCCGCATCGGCATCGGCCATCCGGGGCACAAGGACAAGGTGACCGGCCATGTGCTCGGCAATTTCGCCAAGGCCGAACAGGATGATCTGGCCGCCATGCTCGGCGGCATCAGTGCCGAGGCCGAATGGCTCGCCAAGGGCGATGGCGTGCGCTTCATGAGCGAATACGCGCTCCGGATGCAGGGCTGAGACGCGATGCGCCGCGTGCTGATCATCGGCCCGTGCGGTTCGGGCAAAAGCACGCTGGCGCGCGAACTCGCCCCGCGCCTTGGCCTGCCGCTTATCCATATGGATCAGCTCGGTTGGCAGGCAGGCTGGATTGAAACCGGGAAAGCCGAACTGAACGCCCGCCTTGCCGCTGCAGTGGCGGGCAAGCGCTGGCTGATCGAAGGCAATTACGGCAGCACGCTTGCCCCCCGGCTCGAACGGGCGGACACGGTGATCTACCTCGATTTTCCGATCCGCTTGTGCCTGTGGCGATTGGTGAAGCGCATTATCACCCATCGTGGCCGCTCGCGGCCCGATATGCCGGAGGGCTGCCCCGAACGGTTCGATGCCGCCTTCTTGTGGTATGTGATGAACTGGAACAGCGGCCCCCGCCCGCGCACCGAGGCGAAGCTTGCCGCGTGGCACGGCACGCTCATCCGCCTCACCAGCCCGCGTGCCCTTGCGGATTGGCGCAAAGCCAATAGGCTTGCCTGATCCGCGCATCGCCCAAGGACAAGCATCATGACCCAGATCAACCGCCGCAGCCTGCTCGCCGGCATCGCCGCCACCGGCGCGATCAGCGCTGCCAGCACCGCCGCCGCGCAAGCCCCCTACCGCGCCAAGCCTGCCGATTTCACCGGCAAAAGCGTGCTGATCACCGGGTGTTCTTCAGGCTTCGGGCGGCTCGCTGCAGAACTGCTCGCCCGGCAAGGCGCGCGGGTGTTTGCCACCATGCGCGGCCTGCCCCGGCCTGAGGCGGAACAATTGCGCATCCTTGCGATGCGGGAAAAGCTGCAGCTCCACGTCGTTGAAATCGACGTCACCAGCCCCGAACAGATCGCCGCAGGCGTGGCCGAGGCCGAGATGATCAATGGCGGGCCGCTCGATGTGCTGGTCAACAATGCCGGGATCGGCATCACCTCGCCGGTCGAAGTGCAGGATCGCGAGGCGACCGAGGCAATCTTTGCCACCAATGTATTCGGCCCGCACCTGATGGCGCGCGCGGTGCTGCCGGGAATGCGCAAGCAGGGCGGCGGCCAGCTGATCCAGATTTCAAGCCAGCTGGGCCGCGTGATCAGCCCCTATTCCGGGCACTATTCCGCCACCAAATTCGCATTGGAAGCGATGAGCGAACAGCTTGCCTATGAACTGGTGCCGCACAGGATTGACGTGTCGATCATCCAGCCCGGCGGCTATCCGACCCGCGTCTGGGTTAATCGCAACACCTATTCCGCCGCGCTGAAAGATCGCGCCGAGGAACGCCATACCGCAGGCTATCCGCTGCAAGTGGCGCGCATGGGCACCGAAGATGGTTCGGGCCGCGCCAATGATCCGATGGACGTGGCGCGCGCCATTGCCGATCTTATTGCAATGCCGCCCGGCACGCGGCCCTTGCGCCTGCCGGTATCGCCGGGGGGCAAGCCGCAAGTGCCGATCAACGAAGTGACCGCGCGCGTGCAGGTCGATTGGCTCGGCAATTCCGGCGTCGGCCCGCTGATCCGCGCCGTGCATGAGCGTTGAGGCGCTAGCCTTGG
Organism: Erythrobacter sp.; assembly: GCA_045377215.1. GTDB lineage: Bacteria > Pseudomonadota > Alphaproteobacteria > Sphingomonadales > Sphingomonadaceae > Erythrobacter. The sequence continues at coordinate 81,287 of JBJIOB010000011.1, read as the reverse complement.
GGGGCAAGCACGGCTAAGGGGGCCGCCACATCCGTTCCAGCCAAAGAGATACACCATGGGTTTTCGCCTCGGGATTGTCGGCCTGCCCAATGTCGGCAAGTCCACCCTGTTCAATGCGCTCACCGAAACGCAGGCCGCACAGGCTGCCAATTATCCCTTCTGCACCATCGAGCCCAATGTCGGGCAGGTGGCGGTGCCGGATGAACGGCTCGACAAGATCGCTGCCATCGCCAAAAGCGCCAAGGTGATCGCCACCCAGCTGGGCTTCGTCGATATCGCGGGCCTCGTCAAAGGCGCCAGCAAGGGCGAAGGATTGGGCAACCAGTTCCTCGGCAATATCCGCGAGGTGGACGCGATTGTTCACGTCCTGCGCTGCTTCGAGGATGACGACATCCAGCATGTCGCCAACAAGGTCGATCCGCTGGCAGACGCCGAAGTGGTCGAGACCGAGCTGATGCTCTCCGATCTGGAAAGCCTGGAAAAGCGCGTGCCCGCCGCCGCCAAGCGCGCCACCGGCGGCGACAAGGAAGCCAAGGTGATGGCCACCGTGCTGGGGCAGGCTTTGGAGCTGCTGCGCGAAGGCAAGCCTGCGCGCCTGACCGTGCCGAATGACGAGGAAGAAGCGCGCGTCTTCAAACAGGCGCAGCTGCTCACCGCCAAGCCTGTGCTGTACGTCTGCAACGTCGCCGAAGAAGACGCGAGCCAAGGCAATGCGCTGTCGGCCAAGGTCTTCGCCAAGGCCGCTGCCGAAGGGGCCGAGGCGGTGGTTGTCTCCGCCGCGATCGAGGCCGAACTCGTTGGCATGCCGGTGGAAGATCGCGGTGAATTCCTCGAAGCTTTGGGCCTTGCCGAAAGCGGCCTCGCCCGCGTGATCCGCGCTGGCTACAAGCTTTTGGGCCTGAAAACTTTCTTCACCGCCTGCCCCAAGGAAGCGCGCGCCTGGACGTTCCCCGATGGCGCCAAGGCCCCGCAGGCTGCAGGCGAGATCCACTCCGATTTCGAACGCGGCTTCATCCGGGCAGAGACCATCGCTTATGCCGATTACATCGCGCTCGGCGGCGAAAGCGGCGCGCGCGAGGCAGGCAAGCTGCGGCAGGAAGGCAAGGAATACGTGGTGCAGGACGGCGATGTCTTGCTGTTCAAATTCAATGTGTGAGGAAATCCGAACAAATTGATGGGGAAACTCGCATTTCATTCAGCTTGACGGCAGCAGCAGCATCCCGCACCTTTGCTTTGCCGGGACCTGCCCGGTCGCACGGGTTCTTAAGGAGAACATGCATGGAAGTGATGTCAGCAGACGAAATTGGCTTGGTGAGCGGCGGGGGCAGATGCCACAACCACCCCCATACTGGCCTGATCTCTTTTGCGGCCATTAGCGTTGGCAAGGACAGCCTCCCCGACCAGTTCAAGCCAAAGGTTGAGACGGTCAAATTCGGCGGCCTTACCCCTTATGAAGAATTTATTGATCCCGATAATCCGCCGGAAATCCCGCCGAAGAGTTAAAACCCGATTGGATGCGTCACGTGACCCATCGCGGTCTGGCCTTGCAAAACGGCACTGAATTCTGGCCGATAGTCTTCAGGACTGTCGGCCATTTTCTTTTGGGGGGACTGGGTGGCAAGGACGCTTCAACCGGCCCTTCAATGCCGCCCGAACAGCTTCTCGACATCCGCCATGCTGAGCTTCACCCAGGTCGGCCTGCCATGATTGCACTGGCCAGAGCGCGGGGTCGCTTCCATCTCGCGCAGCAGCGCGTTCATCTCCGCCACCGAAAGCACCCGCCCTGCCCGCACCGATCCGTGGCAGGCCATGGTCGCCAGCACCAGATCGAGCCGTTCGGCGAGCAGCAGCGCGCCGCTGTCCTCCTGCCGCCCGTGCTTGGCGATGTCATCGGCAAGATCGCGCAGCAACTTGCCCGTATCGGCCTGCGCAATCGCGGCGGGAACAGCGCGCACCAGCATGGCGGCAGGGCCAAAGCGTTCAATCACGAGGCCGTAACGCGCAAGGCCTTCAGCGGCGTCTTCGAGCCGGTCACAATCCACCTCGTCCATCTCGACCACATCGGGCACCAGCAACGCCTGCGAGCGGCGCACGCCCTCCTCCGCACCCGCAGCGCGCAGGCGTTCGAGGACGAGGCGTTCGTGCGCTGCGTGCTGATCGACCAGCACGAGGCCGTCGGCAGCCTCGGCGACGATATAGGTATTGGCCACCTGCCCGCGCGCAACGCCGAGCGGATAGGCCTGCGCCTCGGCGGGCACGGGCGCGGCTTCCTCGGCGCGGCCCTGAGGCATAGTGAATGAACTGGCCGCTTCACGCAGCAGAAGCCCCTCCCCTTGAGGCGAGGGGTTGGGGTGGGGTGTGGTAGGCCATGCGGGATAGGGCAGCCCCCCATCCCCGACCCTTCCCCGAGGGGAAGGGAGAGCTGGAAGGCTCGCTCATCCACCGCGCCATCGCCCCGCGATCCGGCGTCTGTGCCGCGCGCTGATCCCCTGTCGCCAGCGCTTGCCTGAGCCCGCTGACAATGAACCCCCTCACCCCCGCCGCATCGCGAAAACGCACTTCGGTTTTCGCGGGGTGGACATTCACATCAACGTCCTGCGGCGGGATATCGAGGAACAGCGCCAGCACCGCATGGCGATCACGCGCCAGCATATCGGAATAGGCCCCGCGCACGGCGCCCACCAGCAGCCGGTCCTTCACCGGGCGGCCATTGACGAACAGGTACTGGTGATCGGCCACGCCGCGATTATAGGTCGGCAGGCCCGCCACGCCCGACAGGCGCATCACGCCGTGCGGCGTTTCGCGTGTCGCGGCAATCTCCACCGCATTGCTGTGCAATTCATGCGCGATGATGCGCGCCACGCGGGTTGCCAGTTCCTCGCCCGCTTGCAGATCAAGCAGCTTGCGCTTGCCGCTTTCCCCGCTTGCTTCGAGCACAAAGGCAATATCGGGCCGCGCCATGGCAAGGCGGCGCACCACATCAAGGCACGCCGCCTGTTCGCTGCGGGCCGTGCGCAGGAATTTGCGGCGCGCGGGCACCTTGGCAAACAGGTCTTCCACCCGCACCCGCGTGCCGGGCGGGAGCGCGGCGGGGGTATCTTCCACCAGATCGCCATGATCGACCACCCGCCGCCAGCCTTCGGGCGCGCCGCGTATCCGGCTTTCCAGCGTCAGCCGGGCCACGCTGGCAATCGAAGGCAAAGCCTCGCCGCGAAAGCCCAGCGTGGTGACCAGTTCAATCGCTTCGTCCGCGCCGATCAGCGCCTCGGGCAGTTTGGAGGTGGCATGGCGTTCCAGCGCCAGCGCCATCGCATCAGGCGCCATCCCGCAGCCATCATCAGTGACCTCGATCCGCGCCAATCCGCCATCCGCCAGCGCGACAGCGATTCGCGCCGCGCCGGCATCAATCGCGTTCTCGACCAGCTCTTTGAGCGCAGCAGCCGGGCGTTCCACCACCTCGCCCGCAGCGATGCGGTTGACGAGATGCGAAGGAAGGCGGCGGATTTCGGGCATTTCATGGCACGCTAGCGGCAGGCGGTCGCAAATTCGAGTGCCATCCCCCGATAATCACCACCTGGTCGGAGAAATATTTTGGCCTTTTGCTTGCGGATTCGCTAGTCGCTCGCCGACATGTCATAAGCGGGCGCAGCGGCACCTTGTAGCCATCTGGTGGGCAGCCATCACCCGGGGTGTCGCCAGCGAGCCCGCACCTCACCACTGGAAAAGAACAAACACATGAGCTTCCTGTCCAACCTGTTCAAATTCGGTTCGCAAAACATGGCCATTGATCTCGGCACGGCCAACACGCTGGTCTATGTGCAGGATCAGGGCATTGTGCTCAATGAACCCTCAGTGGTCGCTATCGAGACGATCAACGGGATCAAGCGGGTCAAGGCCGTGGGCGATGATGCCAAGATGATGATGGGCAAGACGCCCGACAGCATCGAAGCGATCCGCCCCTTGCGTGACGGCGTGATCGCCGACATCGAAATCGCCGAGGAAATGATCAAGCATTTCATCCGCAAGGTTCATGGCAAGCGCAATCTGTTCAAATATCCCGAAATCGTGATCTGCGTGCCGTCGGGCTCCACTTCGGTGGAAAAGCGCGCGATCCGCGATGCCGCGTCGAATGCGGGCGCTTCGGAAGTGCACCTCATCCTTGAACCCATGGCCGCTGCCATCGGCGCGGATATGCCGGTGACGGAACCGGTGGGTTCGATGGTGGTCGATATCGGCGGCGGCACTACCGAGGTTGCGGTGCTTTCCCTGCGCGGCCTTGCCTACACCACTTCGGTGCGCACCGGCGGGGACAAGATGGACGAAGCCATCGTCTCCTATATGCGCCGCCACCACAACCTGTTGATCGGCGATGCCACGGCTGAACGCATCAAGAAGGAATACGGCATCGCCATGGTGCCCGAAGATGGCGTGGGCGAATCCATCACGCTCAAGGGCCGCGATCTGGTGAACGGCGTGCCCAAGGAAATCACCATCAATCAGGCACATATCGCCGAAGCGCTGAGCGAACCGATTGGCGCGATTGTCGAAGGGGTGCGCATCGCGCTCGAAAACACCGCGCCCGAACTGGCTGCCGATATCGTGGATCAGGGAATCGTGCTGACCGGCGGCGGCGCGCTGATCCAGCGGCTGGATGAACACCTGCGCGAGGAAACTGGCCTGCCCGTTTCCATCGCGGAAGACCCGCTTTTGTGCGTGGCCATCGGGACAGGCCGCGCCATGGAAGATCCGATCTATCGCGGCGTGTTGATGACCGCATGATGTGTGCGCTTCGTGCCCGCCTGTGCGCGGACGGTGTGACTGGCAAAGAGGACTGAGGCAGCATGGCGCCCCCCGCATCGCGCCGAACGGGTTATTCAAGGAAAGCGCAATATTCGGTCTTTACCGGCTATTTGCTTGCCGCCCTTGGCGCGCTGGTCGGTCTCGTCCTGCTGGGCGTATCGCTCTATCAGCCGGGCGCGTTTGCGCCCTTGCGCGGGCTGGCCGGGAATGTCTCGGCGCCTGCGGGCGAAGCCACCGCTGCGGCACGCGGCGGCGGCCAGGGCGTGTGGGCGTCGGTTGCGGGCTTCTGGCAGGCGGGCAGCCAGAACGCGGCCTTGCGCAAGGAACTGGAAATCGCGCGCATCCGCATTGCCGAGGCCGAAGCTGTTGCCGCCGAGAATGCCCGGCTCAAAGGGCTGCTTGCTCTGGCCGCTGCCGAGGAGAAACCCGTCGCCACCGCGCGGCTGGTGGGATCGAGCGCGGCGAGCGCGCGGCGCTATGCCTATCTGGCGATTGGCCGCAACAAGGGGCTTGCGCCCGGCATGCCGGTGATATCGGACAAAGGCGTGATCGGGCGCGTGCTCGAAGTGGCCGCACGCTCGGCGCGGGTCATGCTGCTGACCGACAGCGAAAGCGTGCTGCCGGTGCGCCGTGCGGCTGATGATGTGGTGGCCTTTGCCGAAGGGCGCGGCGACGGGCTGCTCAGGATCAAGCTGATCAATCTGGGGCTCAATCCGCTGAAAGTGGGCGATCTCATGGTCACCAGCGGCGCGGGCGGATATTACCGGCCGGGCATTGCAGTGGCGGTGGTGACCGAACTGACCCCTGACGGAGCGCTGGCAAGGCTGGTGGCGGAACCTGCGGCAACCAATTTCGTGATCGTCGCGCCGGTGTTTGAAAGCATTGCAGTGGAAGCCGCGCAAACCCCGCCCGAGAGCGCTCTGGCTGACGAAGCGGCGGATCAGTGATGGAACAGCTCAATCCGCGCTCACGCTCGGATCGCTATGGCAGCCGGATCAACCGCGCGCCCTCCCCGCTGCGCGCTATCAGCGTCCCTTACCTGACGATCCTTGCCGGATCGCTGCTGCCCTGCCTGCTGATTGCCGACCTGATGCCACTGGCACCGCCGCTGGGGTTCCTGATGCTGCTGGGCTGGCGGATCATGCGGCCCGGGCTTTTGCCTGTGTGGGTCGGCGCGCCGCTTGGTGCCTTTGATGATCTGGTCAGCGGCCAGCCGTTCGGCAGCGCGGTGCTGATGTGGTCGCTTGCCATGATCGGGCTGGAACTGCTCGAAGCGCGCTTTCCCTGGCGCGGGTTCTGGCAGGACTGGTTTACCGCAGCCTTTGCCGCAGCGCTCTATCTTGCCGCCGCGATGGCAGCTTCGGGTGCAGTGCTGTCGCAGCCGCTGCTGATCGCGGCCATCCCGCAATTCCTCACCGCCATCCTGATTTACCCGCTGCTTGCGCGCTTGATTGCCGGGCTCGATCGCTTCCGCCTCACCCGCACGCGGAGGCTGGCGTAATGGGTTGGTGGCCATTCGGGGACGATGCCAAGCGCACCGGCCCGCTGATCAATGCCAGCATCCTGCGCGACCGGTTTGATCGGCGTGCCATGCTGCTGGGCACGGTGCAGGGCGGGGTCGGCGTGCTGCTGGCAGCGCGGCTCGGCTATCTTGCGGTTGCCGAGGCCGAGGAATACCAGCTCAAATCGGAAAGCAACCGGGTCAACCTGTCGCTGATCCCGCCCCGGCGCGGCTGGATCCTTGATCGCAACGGCGCGCCGCTTGCCTCGAACCGCGCCGATTTCCGCGTCGATGTGATCCCCGATCGGCTGACCACCCCCGAAGCAACGATTGATCTGATCGGCAACCTCATCGGCCTGTCGCTTGCCCGGATTGCCGATATCAAGGCCAATGTCGCCGAAGCACGCCGGTTTCAGCCGGTCGAGGTCGCCAGCGGGCTGACCTATGAACAATATGCCGCCCTCAGCGTGCGCCTGCCCGATCTGCCCGGCGTGGTGCCGCAGCGCGGGTTTTCGCGGTTTTACCCGACCGGGCCAAGCGTGGGCCATCTGATCGGATATGTCGGCCCTGCCTCGCCCGAAGAATACGAGGCGGATCGCAACCCGCTGCTCGTCACTCCCGGTTACAAGATCGGCAAGGACGGGGTCGAAAAGCAGTTCGAAAAGGATTTGCGCGGCATTCCCGGCGCGCGCCGGGTCGAAGTGACCGCCTCAGGCCGGATCGTGCGCGATCTGGAAAGCCGCGATGATGTGCAGGGCAATCCCGTGCGGCTGACGATTGATGGGCCGTTGCAGGATTACGCCGCGCGCCGCATCGGCCTTGAAAGCGGATCGGTGGTGGTGATGGATTGCCGCAGCGGCGATCTATTGTGCATGGCCTCGATGCCGAGCTTTGATCCCAATTCCTTTTCCGACGGCATCGGCAGCGTCGAATACGGGATGCTGCGCGATGATGAACGCGTGCCCTTGCGCAACAAGGTGCTGAAAGGGCTCTATCCGCCCGGCTCCACCGTCAAGCCGATGGTGTCGATGGCGCTCATGGAAAAGGGCGTCGATCCTGACGAGACCGTGTTCTGCGGCGGCGGGCTTCAGGTCGGCAACCGGCGCTTTGGCTGCTGGAACCGGCGCGGGCACGGCGCGGTCAACATGGCCAAGGCGATCTACCAGAGCTGCGATGTCTATTTCTACGCCATGGCGCAGCGGGTCGGGATGGATCCGATTGCAGCCATGGCGCGGCGCTGCGGGATGGGGCAGGAATTTCCCCTCCCCGTGGTCAGCCAGTTTTACGGCACGGTGCCCGACCCTGCGTGGAAAATGAACAAGTTCGGCCGCGAATGGGCCACTTTCGACACGGTCAACGCCACCATCGGGCAAGGCTATATGCTGGCAAGCCCGTTGCAGCTTGCCGTGATGGCCGCCCGGCTGGCAACCGGCCGCCACGTGATGCCGCGCCTGACCCTGGATACCAAGCCCAAGGGCTTTGATACCATCGACTTTCCGGGCGATCAGGTGGAATATGTCCGCAAGGCGATGAGCGATGTGGTCAACGGCCCCGGCACCGCAGGGCGCGCGCGCCTGCCGATCCCCGATGTGCTGATCGCCGGCAAAACCGGCACCGCGCAGGTCGTCTCGCTGTCGATCTCCAACGGCAAATCCGGCCCGTGGAAATATCGCGACCATGGCTTGTTCATCTTCTTTGCGCCCTATGACAACCCGATCTATGCAGGGGCTGTGGTGATCGAACATGGCGGCGGATCGGGCGCGGCCTATCCGATTGCGCGCGATGTCACGACGTTTCTGTTCGATCCGGCCAAGGGCATGGACGCATTGCTGGCGATGGAAAAACAGTGGGGCGGCACTGCGCAGCAAAGGCTCGCCGCACGCTATGAGGCCTATGCGCGCGAACGCGGCGCCGATCTGCCGCGCCCGCCGCGCCGCGACCGCGAAATCTTCGAGCAGGTCGAGGCCGAAGCCCGCCTTGCCGCCACCCGTCCGCAAGGCATTGCCAATGATGCCGTAACGCCTCGCCCCGAAGCCAATCCGGCAGCCGCAGCGCCGCCCGAACCGCTGCCTGCCAGCCCCCCAGCCGCGCCCGCTGCCGCACCGGCCGCCGCACCTGCCGCCGCGCCTCCGCCAACGACGTCGCCGCCGCCGCCATCGCCAGCAGCCGGGATCACGCCATGAGAACGGCAAGCCGCGGCATCATTCCCGAACCCGTCGCCCGCCAGCCCTGGGCGGTGCTGATCCCCGTCATGCTGCTGACTGCATTCGGCGGGCTGGTGCTCTATTCGGCGGGCGGCGGCGCGATGGAGCCTTTTGCCAAGTCGCATTTCATCCGCTTTGCCGTGCTCATGGTAATGACCGCGATCATCGCGTCCATGCCGCGCGAGGCCGTGCGCGTGCTGACCTATCCGGCCTATCTGGCGGTCCTTCTGATGCTGCTGGGGGTCGAGATTGTCGGCGCGGTGGGCGGCGGCAGCCAGCGCTGGCTCGAATTCGGGCCGATCCGCATTCAGCCATCCGAGATCATGAAACCCGCCGTGGTGCTGGCGATGGCGCGCTTTTACGAAACCCTGCCCACCGGCATGATCGGCACCTGGCGCTCGCTGGTGCCGTCGGGCATGCTGATCGTGATGCCGATCAGCCTTGTCCTGATGCAGCCTGATCTGGGCACGTCGGTGGCGATTGCCTTTGGCGGGGTGGTGGTGATGTTCCTCGCGGGCTTGCCGCTGTGGTGGTTCCTCACGGCAGGCGGTGCGGCGGTGGCGGCAGCGCCGCTCGTCTATTTCTTTGCGCTGCGCGATTATCAGCGTGCGCGGGTGACAACTTTCCTCGATCCCGAAAGCGATCCGCTGGGCGCAGGCTATCACATCGCCCAATCCAAGATCGCGATCGGATCGGGCGGATGGTTTGGCAAGGGGTTCAACAACGGCACCCAAAGCCACCTTGAATATCTGCCCGAACCGCACACCGATTTCGTGTTTTCGACGATGGTGGAGGAATGGGGGCTGATGGGCGGATTGTTCGTGCTGGTGATGTACGGCCTGATCCTGCGCTGGGGGATGCAGGTGGCGGGCCAGTCGCGCGATCGGTTCTGCGCGCTGCTGGCGGCAGGCGCGACGGCGACGATCTTCTTCTACATCGCGATCAATCTGCTGATGGTGATGGGCCTCGCACCTGCCAAGGGCATCCCCCTGCCGTGGATGAGCCATGGCGGTTCCTCGATGATGACCAACATGATCTGCATCGGCCTGCTGATGATGGTCAACCGCTGGAACCGCGAAGCGCCGCGCAGTGGGCTTACCACCTGAAAAGCTCTTGCCAATCGCGCTGGCGCGGCTAATAGCAGCGCCTCACGCGAATCAAAGCGCGCCTCTGGCCATTTGATCCGCGCTACCGAAACCCTCGGTACGGACGCATAGCTCAGTTGGTAGAGCAGCTGACTCTTAATCAGCGGGTCCTTGGTTCGAGCCCAAGTGCGTCCACCAAACTTCTCAACGACTTAGGTCCAAATATACACCCCTTCCAAGGGGCTGTCGAGCGCCACGTAATCGCCACGTAATCAACGTGTTTCGTAGCCTGGCGTAGAGGCTTGATTTTCGATGTGCGGGAGGAGGTTTCCTCCCTGGTCGAAGCCGCTTTGCGTCTTCTTCACACCCACCTCAGCGGGGGCACCCCGCAACGCCCCGAAACGAGGAGCGGGGCTGGCGACGCGCTCGGTCCCGTTCGCCGTTCCGGCGCACTCCTGCGGGCGCGGCGTTTCACCACAAAGGCCCCGCACGCGCTCTGAACCGGCGGACATGAAACGAAGCGCAGGTCGGGAAAGCCGACAGGCCCCGCCTTTCCGCCTGCGCGAGCGATGACGCGATGCTCCGCCTCGTTCAGGGTGCAGTTTCTTGCTTTGGCGATCTCGCTGGCCGCTCGCGCGGTTGTAAGCGTTGAGGGGGAGAGTGAGAGTCTGGCGGGCTTCGCCGTGACGGGATGAGGGTCAGAGAGAGGCTCCCGGCCAACCGTCATGGAGATTTCCCATGGATATGCAGGTTCTCGATACGCGCCGCGACCCAAGCGGCGGTTACAAGGTGGATGTCTCGCGCGGCTCGCGCGTGGGTCGGGTGTCGTCGGAATGGTTCTCGCGCCCCGATGATGAGCGGTTTCTGTCACTGGGCGATCTGGCCCGATCCGTGCGCGGTCGGTCTGACCGGAGCCGGACGCGCGTGGTCGAGACGGCGCTGATCCATGTCGAAGCAAACCGCAATGATCCGGAACGCCTGGCTCTCATGTTGCCGGGTGCCGAGGCACCGGTGACGCCAACCCACTGGAGCTTTGGGCAACTGGCCAACCAGGTAGGCGCTCCTGCTGCCTATCTGCGCCAACTTCCGGCGCCGCTCGCCGCGATCAATCTGCAATACGGGCTGACCTCCAACCGAGCCGAGCAGATCAAGACGCTCGAAACCGACAGTGGCCGCCTCGAACTGCGCGCCGTCACCGGCCCAGACTACGGCCGGATCTACGACCATGAGCTTGTCGAAGCCGTGCAGAAGATTGCTGGCAACGGCACCGGCGACACACGCTGGAAGGTTCCGGGCGTGCTCGACTGGTCGACCGGGGTCTACAACCCTAACGTCGACATCTCGAAGGATACGACCACGCTCTATGCGTCGGATCGCGACGTCTTCCTGTTTCTGGTCGATGATCTCAACCCGATCGAAGCCGGGAGGCTGCCCGACGGATCGCCCGATCTCTACTTCCGCGGGTTCTATTGCTGGAACTCCGAGGTCGGCGCCAAGACGCTCGGCATGGCAAGCTTCTACCTGCGCGCGGTCTGCCAGAACCGGAACCTGTGGGGCGTGGAGGACTTCGAGGAGATCAGCATCCGCCACAGCAAATATGCCGCGAGCCGCTTTGCCCACGAAGCCGAACCGGCGCTGCTGAACTTTGTCAATTCGTCGCCGCAGCCGTTCGTCAACGGCATCAAGACCGCCCGGAAGCGAATTGTCGCCCGTAGCGACGAAGACCGGCAGGATTTCCTGCGCGCGCGGGGATTTTCCAAGGCTGAAACCGGCCGGATCATCGAGACCGTGCTGGCCGAGGAAGGCCACCCGCCGGAATCGATCTTCGATTTCGTGCAGGGCATCACCGCATTGGCGCGGTCGAAGGCCCATCAGGACGCCCGGCTCGACATGGAGGGCAAGGCCAAGAAGTTGCTCGACCGGGTGCACTAAGCCTGCCCGGGCCCAGGGTGTTACTCCTGCGTTGCGCTGCCTTCTCGAAAGTGAGAGGGCGGCGCTTCGCTTCGTGACGGGTTCGGGCCTGAGAGAGAGTCTTTCGGGCGGCCCGTCATGGAGAAACCCCATGACCAAGACACTGCCCAAGCTCGTGCTCAGCGCCTCGCGCGACATCCCGTTTTCGCAGCTGGTGCTGAGCCAGAAGAATGTGCGGCGCGTGAAAGCCGGCCTTTCGATCGAGGATCTGGCTGAGGACATTTATCGCCGGACCCTGCTCCAGAGCATCAACGTCCGCCCCTTGCTCGATGTCGACGGCAAGGAAACCGGCATGTTCGAAGTGCCGGCCGGTGGTCGCCGTTTCCGGGCCCTCGAACTGCTGGTGAAGACCAAGCGGATGGCCAAGGATCAGCCGGTCCCTTGCGTCGTGCGCGAAGCCGGGATCGCCGAAGAGGACTCACTCGCGGAAAATGTCATGCGCGTCGCGCTGCATCCGCTCGACCAGTTCCGTGCCTTCAGTGCGCTGATCGGAGCCGGTCTGTCGGAGGAAGACATTGCCGCGCGGTTTTTCGTATCTGTCTCGACCGTACGCCAGCGCCTGCGGCTCGCCTCGGTCTCGCCCACCCTGCTCGAAATCTATGGTGAGGACGGCATCACGCTCGAACAGCTCATGGCCTTCTCGGTCACCGACAACCACGCGCGCCAGGAGCAGGTCTGGGAACAGGTCAATCAGGGGCACCATGTGCCGGCTTACCACATCCGCCGCTTGCTGACCGAAGATACGATCTCCGCAAGCGACCGCCGCGTCCGGTTCATCGGCATCGACGCCTACACCGAGGCTGGCGGCTATGTGATGCGCGATCTGTTTTCGTCGGACGAGGATGGATGGTTGCAGGATCCCGCACTGGTCGAGCTGCTGGTGAGCGAAAAGCTCTCGGAACTCGCACAGGAAATCGGTGCCGAAGGCTGGAAATGGGTCGAGGCCGCCGTCGACCTGCCCTATGGCTGCGAGCGCGGCAAACGCCGGATCGTCGGCACGACCGTTCCGTTGACCGACGACGAGCAGGCACGGCGCGATGTGCTGGTCGAGGAATATGACCGCATTGGCGACGACTACGGCGATGGCAGCGACCTTCCCGACGAAGTCGATGCGCGGCTGACCGCAATCGATGCAGAACTGACGGCCTTGAACAGCCGTCCCACGGTCTACGATCCGGATGACATGGCGCGCGCCGGCGTGTTCATTTCGCTGACCCACGATGGTCGCCTGCGGATCGACCGCGGCTATGTCCGTCCTGAAGATGAACCCGTCGCTGAAGGCCAAAGTGGCGGTACCAACAGTGCCAACGCAGACGTGTCCGATGGTGCGACAGTCACCGTGGCAGGGCAAGCGGCGCCAATCGGTGGTGACGACGACGAAGATGAGGCGATCAAGCCGTTGCCCGACAGGCTCGTTTCCGAACTCACCGCTGAACGCACGCTCGCGCTGCGCGATGCACTCGCCAACGCTCCGCAGGCGGCGTTCCTCGCCCTTCTCCATGCGCTCGTCCTGTCGGTATTTCGTCCCCACGGGACTCATGGCTGTGTGCAGATCGGCGTCACCCAGGCCTGGCTCGGCAATGTCGGACAGAACTTGCGCGAGAGTGTCTGGAGCCAGTCGATCCAGGCGCGGCACGAACATTGGGGTCAAAGGCTGCCGGATGAACCACAGCCGCTGTGGGACACCCTCGCCGCAATGCCGCAGGATGAGCAGATGGCGCTGCTCGCCCACTGTGTCAGCCACGGCGTCAACGCACTGTTTGAGCCGAGCAAGGGTTATGACGGACGCATCTCGGCGCATGGCGTGGCGCAGCGCATTGCCGCCGCAGATGCTCTGGTAGCAGTCGTCGGGCTCGACATGGCCGAGGCTGGCTGGACGCCAACGGTCGACAACTACCTCGGGCGGGTGACCAAACCCCGGATCATTGAAGCGGTCCGCGAAGCCAAGGGCGATGCGACCGCAGCCCTGATCGAACATCTCAAGAAGGGTGACATGGCACGCGAGGCCGAACGGCTGCTGAGCGGCACCGGTTGGCTGCCGGAACCCCTGCGGTTGCCGGTCATCGAAGCAGATGAAGCGGAAATCGCCGACCTGCCCGATTACCTCGCGGATGATGCCGAACAGGCGGACGCCGACGACGCGTTCGCAATCGCTGCCGAATGAACTTTGCTCGCGCGGGGCGGCCCCCGGTCGCCCCGCGTGTCTTGCCCCCTCACCGAGGAAGGAGCCTTGCCATGGCAATTCCTGACCATGCCCGCGCCAATTTCGAGACGCTGCTAAAAGCGGCACAAGCGGGCGATCTCGCCCTGATGGAATGCACCGAGGTTGCCAGCGGCGAAACCCGCTACGTTCTTTGCGCAGTTGGCCGCGACGACGGCGACTATGTGATGACACCGTTCGGGCACCTCGCGCCGGGTAATCCCTACGAGGCCTATACTCCGCCCGCCTGATCCGGCCTGCACCTCCCCAACTTCATTAAAAGGAATGCCGACATGACCAACTCGCCTTTGGCGGGTGCCTCCGCGCGCCCGCTTGCCGCTGCTTGCCCGCAGCAAACCGCTACCGCGATCATCACCGCAGCCCATGACCTGCTCGGCCACCTTGCCGCCGGTCGCCGGATCGACACGCCCGCCATTCGCACCGCCATGCAGTCCGCCTTTGGCGCAAGCGATGCGACCGGAGCCTGGGACTGGAAGATCGCCTACGAAGCCGTCGAGGTCGCGCAATTGCTGTTCATGCGCCGCTACGGCCCGGCGATCCATGCCAGAACCGCCGATCCGTTCGAACGGCTGAGACTGGTCGAACGGATTGCCCGGCTCGCACCGACGCAAACCCGGCGCAGCGAGGAAATGCAGGCCTACCAACAATTCTCGACCCCGCTGGGACTGGCATGGGTGGCGGGATTTGCTGCGAGCTTCCTTCCGGGCGAACTGGTGCTCGAGCCCTCTGCGGGCACGGGACTGCTGGCGGTACAGGCTGAATTTGCCGGATGCAGATTGGCCGTGAACGAGGTTGCCGAAGTGCGTGCCGCCCTGCTTGGCAGCCTGTTTGCAGGCTCGCCCGTGTCGATGCACGACGCCGCACAGATCCACGACCGTCTCGATGCCAGCCTCGTGCCGAGCTGCATCATCATGAACCCGCCGTTCTCGGCAGCGCTGAATGTCGAAGCCCGTGTGTCCGACGCAGCCATCCGGCATCTGTCATCGGCAGTGGCGCGGCTTGCTGACGGTGGACGGCTCGTCGCGATCACCGGGGCCAACTGCGCGCCAGATCACAAGGCATGGCGTGATGGTTTCGTCCGGATGCAGGACAAGGCCCGGCTCGTGTTCAGCGCGGCCATTGCAGGCAGCGTGTTTGCACCGCACGGCACTACGATCGAAACCCGGCTGACCGTGATCGACAAGCTCCCCGCAGACAATCCAGCACAATTTCCGGCGTCGCCAGGCATGGCTCCCGATCTTGCGACCTTGGTGCGCTGGTTGGCCGACAGCCTCCCGCCACGTAAGCCCATCGCCGCATCAGCTCTTCAGCCACTGGTAGCTGCCCGTAATTCAAATGCGATCAAAGCCAGCCCAAGGCCGAGACTGGCTGCAGCCCCGATCCCTGCGACATCCGGCGTGCCGCTCGACTATCATGTGATCGACTGGTGTGCTCCGAGCGACGGCAAGCTCTCCGAAACGCTCTATGAGCCCTACACCCTCCAATCGATCCGCATCGCTGGCGCTCAGCCGCATCCGACGCGTCTGGTGCAATCAGCCGCGATGTCCTCGGTCGCGCCGCCCAAGCCGAGCTATCGTCCCCATCTACCCGCTGGCCTCGTCGAACAGGGGCTGCTGTCGGATGCCCAGCTCGAATCGGTAATCTATGCGGGCGAAGCCCATGCCGACCATCTCGCCGGCAGCTGGTCCGTTAATGCGACCTGGGACAAGGTGGAAGCCGCGCCCGATGATTGCGACACGGCCGTCCGGTTCCGCAAGGGCTGGTTCCTCGGTGATGGCACCGGAGCTGGCAAAGGGCGTCAGGTTGCAGGGATTGTGCTCGACAATTGGCTCAAGGGCAGAACGCGCGCAGTCTGGATTTCGAAGTCCGACAAGCTGCTCGAAGATGCGCAGCGCGACTGGAAGGCTCTGGGGCAAGAGCCATTGCTGGTCACGCCGCTCGCCCGCTTCCGTCAGGGTACGCCGATCAGTCTCGAGCAAGGCATTCTTTTTACAACCTATGCCACGCTACGCTCCGACGCGCGCGAAAACCGGGTTTCCCGCGTCCAGCAGATCGTCGATTGGCTGGGGACCGACTTCGACGGGGTCATTGTCTTCGACGAAAGCCATGCCATGCAGAATGCCGGTGGCGGCAAATCCGAACGGGGCGATTGCGCTCCCTCGCAGCAGGGACGGGCCGGACTGCGCCTGCAGCATGCCCTGCCCGATGCCCGGATCGTCTATGTCTCTGCAACCGGGGCGACCACGGTCGAGAACCTTGCCTATGCCCAGCGGCTCGGCCTGTGGGGCGGCACGGACTTTCCTTTCGACAAACGCACCGATTTCGTCGCAGCGATTGAAGCAGGCGGGGTCGCAGCGATGGAGGTGCTGGCGCGCGACCTGAAAGCCCTCGGTCTCTATGCCGCCCGTTCGCTGTCCTACGAAGGCGTCGAATATGAGCTGATCGAGCACCAGCTCACCGCTGACCAGGTTCGCATCTACGATGCCTATGCCGGGGCGTTTCAGGTCATCCACAATAACCTGGACGCAGCGCTGGAGGCCGCCAACGTCACGAGCAGCGAGGGCACGCTCAACGCACAGGCGAAGTCGGCAGCCAGCTCGGCGTTCGAATCCGCCAAGCAGCGCTTCTTCAATCATCTCATTACGGCGATGAAGACCCCAACGCTGATCGCCGCGATCGAGCAGGGCCTCGCCGATGGCCACGCTGCTGTGGTGCAAATCGTCTCGACCGGGGAAGCCCTGCTGTCGCGCCGCCTCGCCGACATCGATCCGGGCGAGTGGAACGACGTCCAGGTCGACATCACGCCCCGCGAATACGTCCTGGACTATTTGCTGCACAGTTTCCCGACCCAACTCCACGAGAGCTTCACCGACGGCGACGGCAATCTCGCGTCGAGGCCAGCCTATGACGAGGATGGCAATGTCGTGCAGTGCCGCGAGGCTTGTCAGCGGCGCGACCGGCTGATCGAACAATTGGCATCGATGGAGCCGGTGCAAGGCGCACTGGACCAGATCGTCCAGCGGTTCGGGACGGATATGGTGGCCGAGGTAACTGGTCGATCGCGGCGGATCGTCCGCAGGGTCGACGCGAATAGTGACCGGCTCGCGGTCGAGAACCGGCCTGCCCATGCCAACCTCGCCGAAGCGCAGGCATTCATGGAGGATCGCAAGCAAATCCTCGTATTCTCCGATGCCGGGGGCACTGGACGCAGCTACCATGCCGATCTGGGCGCGAGGAACCAGCGGCTCCGCCATCACTATCTTCTGGAAGCAGGCTGGAAGGCCGATGCCGCGATCCAGGGCCTTGGCCGCACCAATCGCACCAATCAGGCGCAGCCGCCGCTGTTCCGGCCGGTGGCCACTAATGTCCAGGCCGAGAAACGCTTCCTTTCAACAATCGCGCGGCGGCTCGACACTCTAGGTGCGATCACGCGCGGACAGCGGCAGACCGGTGGTCAGGGGCTGTTCCGCCCCGAAGACAATCTCGAAAGCCCCTATTCCCGCGATGCGCTGCGCCAGCTCTATGTGTTGATCTATGCGGGCAAGGTCGAGCGATGCTCGCTCGCGACCTTCGAAAGCACGACCGGCCTATCGCTGACCGACAGCAGCGGGTGCCTCAAGGACGAACTGCCGCCGATCACGACTTTCCTGAACCGGCTGCTGGCACTCACCATCGACATGCAGAACGTGCTGTTCACGGTGTTCGAGCAGTTGCTTAGCGCCAAGGTCGAGAGCGCAATCGCGGCGGGCAGTTACGATCTCGGGCTGGAAACGCTCACCGCAGACAGCTTCACCGCCACGGGCAGCGAGCCGATCTACGTCCATCCGGCCACCGGCGCAGAAACCCGGTTGCTCACCATTGCAATGCAGGAGCGCAATCAGCCGGTCTCGCTCGAGCGGGCGCTCGAACTTCGGCGTGAGCCTGGCGCACGGCTGTTGGTCAACACTCGCTCGAAACGCGCTGCAGTCCAGCTGCCGGCTCGCAGCCTCATGCTCGACGATGGCGAGGTTGAACGCCGTGTCCGGCTGATCCGGCCGATGGAGCGGCTGAACTTCGCCCTGACCCACCTTCCCGAGACCCACTGGGAGGAGGTGGGCGAGCGGACATTCGGGGCAGTCTGGCAGGACGAGGTGGCGCATGTCGATGAATTCACGGCAAGCGAACTGCACATCGTCACCGGCCTGCTGCTGCCGATCTGGAAGCAGCTCCCCGAAGAATCGACACGTGTCTACCGGCTCCAGACCGACGATGGCACCCGCATCGTCGGGCGCAAGGTTTCTGCAGCTTGGGCAGCAGGTGCGACGGCAAAGCCCGACGCGCCAGTGTTATCGCCACCCCAGGCACTCGCGTTGCTGCGTGAAGGCCAAGCCATGCTCGACCTTGCCGATGGGCTGCAATTGCGCCGGGCTCGGCTCATGCAGGTGAACCGGATCGAACTCACCGGGTTTGGTTCGACGGCGGTCGACCGGCTCAAGGCCATGGGGCTTTTCTCCGAGATCATCAGCTGGAAACTGCGTCTGTTCGTGCCTGACGACATGGTGACAGGGTCGGCTGTTCTTGAACGGCTGTTTGAACGGCACCCTTTGACGCGCATCGCCGACCGGAAGGCAGCCTGACATGGCCAAGCTCTCCACGCGCGCCGCAGAATTGTCGGAACGGCTTGCACAGAACGTGCAGGCCGTTTGCCGCCATTACCTGCCTTCAGGCAGGCGCGAAGGCCGTTACTGGATGGTTGGCGATGTCGCAGGTACACCAGGGCGCAGTCTCTACGTTCGCCTGTTCGAAACCGAACGCGGCGTGATCGGCAACTGGGTCGATGCCGCAACCGGCGAATATGGCGATCTCGTTGATCTCATCCGGCTCAACCAGCGGCATGGGCGTCTGTCCGAAACCATTGAGGAAGCCGAACGCTTCCTCAGCCTACCCCTATCGGCTTCGGACGATCAGCGCAGTGCCGCCTCATTCGCCATGCCCGCGCGCGCAGGATCCACGACCGCTGCCATACGCCTGTTTGCCGCCTCGAAACCACTGACCGGATCAATGGCGAGCACCTACCTGCGATCACGTGGCATCACACGCGTATCTGACCTGCCAGCCCTGCGCTTTCATCCGCGATGCTACTACAGACCAAATGAGGACGATGATCCAGCAACAGCTGGCGCTTTCCCGGCACTGATCGCAGCAGTTACCGACAACGACGGCGTGCAGACCGGCACCCATCGCACCTGGCTCGATCCATCCGGCTGCGCGAAGGCCAAAGTCGCCTCGCCGCGCAGGGCGATGGGCAACATCCTCGGCAACGCCGTAAGGTTCGGATCTGCGGATGATGTCATGATCGCAGGCGAAGGCATTGAAACCATGCTGTCGTTGCGCGAAGTTCTGCCATCCATGCCGATGGCAGCCGCAACATCGTCAGCCCACCTCGCCGCCATCCTGTTTCCGCCGACACTCCGGCGACTCTATGTTGCGCGCGACCGCGATGCGGCAGGAGACGCAGCGTTTGGCATTCTGACCGAGCGAGCACAGGCAGTAGGGATCGAACTTGTATCACTCATGCCTGACCTCGCTGACTTCAATGACGACCTCCGCCAGCATGGCGTTGCTGCACTGGCGGAACGGGTCCGCCATCATCTCCGAGAGCAGGATCAGACAGGCTTTTCCGTCGCCCTTGGCTGAGCCGATACGGGGTTGGAGGATGGGGCGATGGCTGCGTGCATAGGACTTGAGCCAAGACCTGGCCCAGCCCGGCCTTCTTCGAGTGGCGTCCGAGAGACCGGCTGCCGCGAGGCCGCAATGGCGGTCATGCGGCGATTTTCCGGCGGCGCATCCGCGCCTTTCCATCGCGAACCAAAATAGCCGCCCGCCCGCCATCCTCCGCTGCGCTTCGGTCCATGCGGATGCAGCCTAGCGTCCGCCGGTCAGAGGGACGCCCATGAAGGCCGGGCAAGTTGCCCGGTCCCAAGGCCCCAAGGACCGATGCGATGACCATCACTCCCGATTCAGAACCCGAACACGAAACTTCAGCGACAGCCCATCTTCTCGATGAAATCGCACTTTACGGCTATCGCCCCTTCTCCGACGAAGCCGACCCGCGGCCGCTCCCCGAAGAGCGCATCGCCGCTGGCGCCGTCGCCGACATGTTCGATGCCCTCATCGCCACCATGATCGACACCAGGCTCGAACCCGATCTGGAGGACCTGTGCTGGTCGCTCGCCAACCTTTTCCACCGCGCCGAGGGCCGGATCCAGCGCGAACTCGACGACAACGAGGATGCCCAGAAGCGCAGCCAGCGCGAGCAGGATGGCTCCGAAGTCATGTCGGTCGAACTCGAACGCCTGCTTCGCGAAGGCACCAGCTTGATCGAACGCCGCAACGCCATGGAATTTATGCGCGATGCTGCCGGAGACCAGTTCGAATTGCATTTCCGCAAGGCCTGGACCCCGCGCACCGGGTCACTCGTCAACCATCGCACTATGACAGCCGCCATGATCGACAGCCGCGACTTCCTCGCTGCCAAGCGTCGCTCAGAAACCGAACCGCTGCTGCCGGTAGGCACCCGCATCGCGTTCACTTCTGGCCCCGAGTATCAGAACCACACCCGGATATGGGCCGTACTGGACAAGGTGCTCGCCAAATATCCAGACATGGTCCTGTTTCACGGCGGCAATCCTACTGGCGGCGAACACATCGCTTCGCTCTGGGCGCGCAACCGCAAGATCACTCATGTCGCGTTCCGGCCAGACTGGAATCGGTTCAAGAAGGCGGCACCATTCCGTCGCAACGACCAGATGTTGGAAGCGATCCCAAAGGCCGTGGTCGCTTGCCCGGGTAATGGCATCAATGCCAATCTGGTGGACAAGGCCCGCAAGCTGGGGATATCGGTTTGGGCGATCGAATGAGTACCTTCGCTGCCAGAGCGGTCGCACGACGGCTTGAGACAGCTCTTTGCAACCTGGCGCTTGCTCATCGGGCCATTGCGAGGAAGCGGTCGGCTGTTGCCGACTCCTCAAGGACGGCTCCACCCGCTTTCTTTCCATGGCCGGCCAAATGGGCCCCGCTCGACTGCGCGGCACTCGGATTGGAGGGTGCGCGATCCCAGTCAACAGGGCTCGATTTCGCATGGTGCTACATCGCGAGGCGCGCCTTCACACGGTTGCTCTGAGCGAAGGCGGACTCAGAGAGCGATTTGACCTGGGACGATGTGCGGCTGTGTCAGCCAGGCCGGCGGGCTTAGGGCGGTTTCACCGCATCTTTTGTGTGGCGCTTGCCGTGGTTCCCATGTCTCCCGCAACCGTCTGACCCACCATCTGATTGCTTTGGGCTGCGGTTGGTTGCGGAGGTGGCAATGCTTGGGGCGCAGTCTGAGGATTGGTACTGGCTGCGGGAGGCGGGACGGTCTCTTTGTTCACTGCCGGCGGCGACTCCACTTTGCTGATCGCCAATGCCATGAGCGCTGCGGCCACCGTTCCGAGCAGTGAAGCGGCCCACAACGCATATTCCGCCTTCTTCGCGGGATCTCCGACCAATGAAGCATAGTCCGCTGGCGCAAGAAACCGATAGAGGCGCGGCTGCCAAGCCTTGCGCACGCTGCGTTGAAGCAAGGTAAACGATATGCCAGACAAAATGGTGATCGCGACATAGGTGACGGCCAAAATCATGACGATCGCCACCAAAGCAGGATCAACGCTGCCACTAAGCCTCGCTGCGATCAGACCGGCGCCAATCGCTAGAGCTCCCGCGACCGCAGTAATGATCTGCCGCGTACCCTCGGCCACTTTTGCCGTGTCGTCGGAAACCGTCTTGCGCAGCTCGCTCAGCGTCTTGAGCGCATCGCTGCTCATCCCCACGAGCTGCATCTGATAGGCGAGTTTGGCGCTGGCGAGCGCATCCGCAATGTTGTCCTTGACAAACATATCCGCGGCGGTGCCGGTCCCCCCAGATCGGGCGATTTCAGCCGCAAGTAAGATGTGACGCATCTCGGATTCGCGCTCGATCTCGAAAACCCAGTCGAGCGCAGCCTGAAGGCCTAAAAAGCCCTCCCGTCCAAGCGAAGTTGTAAGATCAGCATCGGCTGCGGGCAAGTCCAGGTCCAGACGGGGAGGTCCCTTGAAACGGAGCCTCTGCGATTCTGAATCGACTTCATCGGGCAGCGCCAGGATGAGTATGCGCGCGGCATATCTCGTCCAAACCGCCAAAGTCGTACTATCGGCAGGAAAGGCGGTGAGGTCCGCGATCAGCCAGCGGCTCAAACAGGCTGGAACTGTCCGTTGTCCGGCGGTCTCGCGAACCAGACGCCGGGCTTCGCGCAAGACCTCGTCTGCGCGCGGCTGCGCCGGCTCGTCCGACCAAGGCGAAAATGTGACCGCGTAGCAGCGCAAGGGTGCTTGGAGGCCAATCACTTGCCAATGGCTACGCACGTCGTCACGCGCCAGCCACGCGGCGAAACCGGTATTGGTCAGCAAGCGAAGCACGCCGGGCGCCGGCGCGGGCTTGTCAAAACTCACCCTGAACGGCGCATAGTCGGCGTCTAGCGCCGTAGATTGCCAGACTGTCCCCGCATTGTCCTCGATGTGCGCGGCCCAGCCGAGCGCTGCGCAGAGCCCGACAATCTCGCGCGCCACTTCAACCCCCAGCCCGGAGATGATAATGCTCGACTCGCCCTCGGTGACGAAGGCGTCGCCGGCATCGAGAGCGTCAAGCCGCGCTGCGAGGTTCTCGGCGGACAATTCCATCCTCCTCGACATGCCGGGTCGTGATCGTGATTACCTCGCCGCCACCCGGTTGGCGCACGCGCTCGACATTCGTATCCGCGATCCGGTCAGGATAGAACACCAAGACGCCCTCGGTGGTCCGGAGACGCCGGATCGCAGGCACGCGCAGCAGTTGCCTGTTGGGCGTGAACTCGAGGCCTTCAAGCTTGGCCGACTTAAGCTTGCGGCGAACGCAGCCCTGGATTCTTGAAATCGTCTTTTCATCTTCGGGATTTCCCGCCGCGGCCAGTACGGCTTCTTCGATCGCTTCTGCGCTCACGCGCTGCCGATTTCCGAGCGCGGTCTTTGCCTCGCGAAACGCCGCCGGCACGTCCCGGTCGGGGAGAAGGTCCTTGAGGTCTTTTAGCGCGCCGCTCAAGGTTTCGACTGCCTTTTCCGTCAATTGCTTGTCGTCGCGTGTACGGGAGACATGCAGATACATGGCGAAATAATCAGTAATATCGGGCGCTGGCTTCATGCGGTCGCGAGCCGCGACCGCCCCTTCTGCAGAGCCGTTAACGACCCGCACCAGGGCAGCTTTTTGGATCGCGCGCTTGTCCGCTACGAAGGCCTGGACGATTAGGCGTAGCAGGTTTTCGCCGTCCTCGACGTGCTGCTCGATCACCTGTTGATAGTCATACTTTATTAGGCTGTAGATGCGCACATTCGCATCCGCTGTCGCCAGCTCGAAGATGAAGAAAGCGCCGTCGCGGCTGGTTGCCGGATGGAGCCGCGCGAACTCGCGCGACAGGACTTGGCAGCCCGCCTCGAACGCATCGTCGCCACGGGCTATGCGCTCGAGTTGGCGCTTTGTCTGCGAGTTGTCGTCGAACACGAAAACTGGTTCAATGTCCGCTTTTCGGATGCGCTCGATGAAAAAATCGGCGTGTTCCACTATCCGGGAAGACTGCGGGTCGAAATCGTCGCCACCGACCACATGCAGGATCATGTTCTCAATCGTCAGATCAGCGATTTCTTCGTCGGTAAAGAAAGCCAATTCATCCTCCCCCTTTGAACGCTCAGCCTAGGACAACGAGCGAGCCGAGGCAATTCGCATGAGGGCTTTCTCCGTTATGGAACAGAAAGAGAACTTGATCAAGCGGGCTTGGTCGATTGTGTGGTGTCTTTCCGCACGCGCACGCGAAGCGGCGAGTGGCGGATTGATCACCGCCGCGAGCGAGTTGTCGCAGCGTCACGGTAAAAGGCAGGAAAAAAAGATGTGCGTCTGCCGGTCCGATACATGGCCTTGAGCGTTCGCTTTCGCGATTGCTATTCCTCAAGGGGGACTGACCAAACCGTCCGACCATAAGACAAATTCAAGCAGCTCTCTCAACGACACCTCTCCACTCTCAAAGGCCGATCCGTTGGCCGCCTCAAAGCCTCCTTCAATCAACCCATAAAGGGTCCGCTACGCTCTGCGTGCGGCCACTGCGGCTGCGCCTTCGTGGTGATTGCGGCTTTGCGCCGTCTGTCCGGGGCCTGTCGAGCGGGGATGGTCCCTGCTCCGAGATAGGAGCTCGAACATGTCACTCACCGTCGCACAGCGTCACGCCTGGAGCCTCGCTCGCACACTAATGGTCTGCGTCACCCTCTTCCACGCCGGTAACGGCTACGCCGCCGTTCCAACGGCTGAATTCGATGGCGATGCCGACAGCGTGATTCACGAATATGACCCGTTCAATCCCTGAGCGCGCCAAATCGCGTTGCGCCGCATGGCTGGATTCCCATCGGGTATTCCAGCCGATGCGCATTACTGCTATTGATTCCGTTCACATTGCGCTGCGGTGGAGGTGGAGAGCGCGTCCCTTGCCCTTGATTCCAAGGAGGACGCCATGCTGTTCGGCTTTGCCCTGATAATCGTCGCAGTATTCCTGTGCTGCGCACTTTTATTCCGCCTTTCGATTTACGCCCTTCCGCTGTTCGTCGCGTTTCTTGCGGGTTTGGCGACTTACCGCACCGATAGCGGCATTCTCGCTGCGCTCGCCGCCGCAGCCATATCCGCGATCATTCTGCTCGCTGCAGCCCGGTTAGCACTGGCGTTCGCTAAGTCCGACCTGACGCGGGCAGCGATCGGCCTTGCCTTTGCCGCGCCCGCAGCCATTGCAGGCTATCACGCAGTCCACGGCATTGCTGCGGCGACCATGCCGCCAAGCGCATGGCAACTTGCCTTGTCATTGCTTGGCGCTGCGATAATCGCGGTAGCATCCTGGACGCAATGGAACCGCGTCCGCCCCTAGCTTCGTCGTTTTCCAAGCCCCGCCCGTCTAGTGCCGGGCGGGGCTGGCACGGCCAGTTCAGCCGGTACGAGGCAGGCGTGTGATCAAGTGTCAGTTCCTGCGTACCTCGTCATGGGTCGGGCTGATCTGGGCAGTTGGGGGGTCGGAGCAAGGCCGAAAATCCGCGGCCAGTAAGGTAATGGGCCGTGGCAAGCCAAATGCGGGATCACAATCAAACCCGAGGCGGCGCACCACCGTTGAGGGCGTCTGGAGATGCGGTGACGACCTGCAAGCCCACCGTGTCACGACACCTTCTTCATCGCCGCCCGGTCTGGAAAGTCCGGAAAGTGCCAGAGGTCCCGGTCAGGTATGACCCGAGCCCAATGCCGCCTCTTCAATGGCTTTGGTTGGCAGGGGATGGCTTCGCCGCTTGATCCCTTGCTGCAACGCCGTCTGCACCGACTTTCTTCCCCTGGGCGTGCCGCCCATTCCTCGCGAAACAAGAAAGCCGTCTGGCCGTCGTCCTCCACTGCGTTTCGGCCGTTCCGGTGCAGCGGGCGCAAGCCCCTGCCTTCAACCAGCCATCGAGGCCGCGATGGGCGCGGGTTCGACCAACTTGAAGGAATGCATCATGGCCAACATCGGAACTTTCACCAAGACCGGCAACGAATACAAGGGCGAGATCGTCACCATGTCGGTGCAGCAGAAGAACGTCCGGATCGTCCCCGAAGCCAGCGACAACGAAAATGCGCCGTCGCACCGGGTTTTCGTCGGCCGCGCGGAAATCGGCGCCGCCTGGACCAAGACCTCCAACGAAGGCCGCGAGTATCTCTCGGTCAAGCTCGACGATCCCAGCTTCACCGCTCCCATCTTTGCCAACCTCTTCGATGACGAAGACGGCAAGAGCTTCAACCTGATCTGGTCGCGCGCCCGCCGCACCAACGGCGACTGACCGAACAGCCAGCCCCGCCCGGCACCTGCCGGGCGGGGCTTCCGACATTCTCATTCGTCTGCTGACGTCACTCTCATAAGGAGTTCTGAGGCTTCAATCCCGAGCGCTATGGAAAGATGCTCAAGCTTGTCGACTGAGGCACTATAGCGTCCACGCTCAAGGCTGCTGACATAGGTTCGATCAAGATGGGCCCGATGTGCAAGCTCTTCTTGCGACAGGCCAGCAGCCAACCGATAGCGTTTCAGATTCTGCAGCCAGGACCTCGCGCAATTTCATTGCACGAACTCACCACCGTTGCAGAGTATTTAACCACGGAGTATACTCTTCACGACTGGAATTCGGCTGAGTTCAGCAGGCTGGCAAAGCGCACGGGTTATCCGCGAAAAGGTACAATTTTCTGCCCGTTGTCGAACAAGCCAAGTTTTCGCCATTTTGGTGGGTCTTGGTGCTAAAGGACTGTGGATGCAAAAATGAGTCGGAACCAAAGGCTCGGACCCATGACGATCGTTCCTTTTGAAGACAGCCCGCCCCTCTCGGATACGGTAACGCCGTATGATGAACGCCATTTTGTCACGTATTTACGGCTACTTGACGCCGCCGACGAAGGTGCGGAATGGACCGAAGTTGTGCAGATCGTCTTTGGGATCGATCCTGCCCTGGAGCCGGTCCGGGCGCGTCAGGTCCATGAGAGCCACCTCGACCGAGCACGCTGGATGACGTCCCACGGCTACCGACATCTGTTCGATAAAGATCGAAGAGGCTGAATTGTCGGACACGGATTGGCCCCCTTGCCGTAAACGCTCCGTCAGGATTTCTGCGCCTCCGGGCATAAGCATCCCCAGATTTTGTTACTTGCGGCTTACCGTTGGTTAACAAAGACTTGAAGCTTGGCCTTTTTGCCTGTGCTTTGCAGGGGTCTTTATGCCCGGTGGTTCGTCATGGCGGTCACCATCGACCGCGGATCAATATCGCGATCACGACTATGCGGACTTCGCGCAGGAATTCCTGCACCGTAATGCTGATTACCGCCGCGATTATGCCGAAACTAAAGAGCGCATTGCTCGCTTCCCATCGGTCGAAGACTATGAAAAGGAGGGCCTGTCCCGGCGATGGGGCCTGAGCTTTCCCCACCGATCCGCAAGCAAATCCGCGCCAGGGCCCGGCCCATTGGTCGCCCAGCGCATCGCCCGACGTGATCATCGTCGAAACTTCTAACCCGGACCTGCCTCTGATGTGGCTGTCGAGCTGGAAGCCGCTGGCAGAGATATCGACATCAGTCGGCAAACATCTCGTTTATACGAGGGGCAGCTCCAAGCTGCGACTTTGCATTCAATACCGAGCCGCCTTGCCCGTTCCCGCCGTCTCGATACCGTGCGATGAGACCTATGAACTGCGCATCGCAGCTGTCACGCGTATGCATCTGATAACGCGCGCCTCCAACTCCACATCCCAAGGCGCTCACGTCATCACGCACAATCAACGGCTGCGGTTGACCCGCTTCCTTGCGATTCACGATGCGCTTGTGGCGGGTGCGTCTTCTCGTGACCTCGCCTACGGCCTGATCTTCCCCAACCACCGTCCTCTTGTCGGAGCGACCTGGAAAGCCTCGAGTGAGCGGCGGCAGGTTCTTCGGCTGATCGCCCAAACGCGGAGCCTCGTCTCCGGCGGATATCGCGATATTCTCTTACACCGCTGACCGAGACATCCGGGGTGACAGATTGCGGCACCTGCATTCGGTCACTCCCTGCCCATGCCAATCCTCCGCCAAAGCTCGCGAACCCCTGCGACAGCCCGCTGCCGCTGCCAACCTTCGCCGGAGCCTTGCCATGGATGCCAGACCCACCCCCGTGACTGCACGATTTCTGCGGACGCCCGATGCTGCAGTGCACCTCGGGCTTTCGGCCCGCACACTCGAAAAGCACCGCTGTTTCGGAACGGGGCCAGTCTATCGCAAGCTCGGTGGCCGGATCGTCTATGCGGTGACAGATCTCGACGCATGGGCAGAGCAAGGGCTGCGGCGGTCAACCAGCGATCCCGGCAAAGGTATCGTCCACCCAGCCAAGCGTCTTGATGGCTATACTCCGCCGGTCCGGCGCTGAGCCACGCAATGCGACGCCTGTCCGCCTTCCCAGCCAAGCCTGCTCAGCTTGACCTGTTCATGTCCCAGGGCCGCGATATTGCCGCGCGCGACGCGCAGGACCTGATGGCCTGGCCGTTCTTCAGCCTCGCCAAATCAAAACGGGTCCGTCCGATCGACTTCCGGATGGGCGAGGTTACGATCCTCGTCGAGGCGACAGCCGAACATGGCATGGCGACCATCTGGGACGCGGATGTCCTCATCTGGGTGGCGAGCCAGATCGTCGAAGCGCGCGATGCCGGTCGGCCTACTTCGCGATTGATCGCCGCAACACCGCACGAGATCCTTGCCTTCACCCGGCGGGGCACAGGCAAAGCCAGCTACGAGCGGCTGAAGGCCGGGCTCGACCGATTGCAATCCACCACCATCGCCACCTCTATCCGCCAGAGTGACGCGCGGCGGCGGCACCGCTTTTCCTGGATCAATGAATGGAAGGAGCGTCTCGACCATTCGGGTCGCGCGCTCGGGATCGAGATGATCATTCCTGACTGGTTTTACGAAGGCGTGATCAATCAGGCGCTCGTGCTCACCATTGATGCCGATTACTTCGCGCTGACCGGCGGTCTGGAGCGATGGCTATATCGCCTCGTGCGCAAGCATGGGGGCAAACAGCGCGGAGGCTGGAGCTTCGATTTCCAGCATCTGCACATGAAGTCCGGCGCGCTCTCGCCGCCCAAACGCTTCGCATTCGAGCTGCGCGACATTGTCCGGCGCCAAGCCCTGCCGGGATACACGCTTACCATCGAGCATTCGCTCGGCCGCGAACGGCTGAACTTTGTCGCTGTCCGGCCCGATCCGTTCGACGCCGCAATGCGCCGTCTCGGACTGCGCTCTAGCAACCATCACCCTGTGGATATGTCATGATGCAGCACGGACTATCAGGAACCGCCCCGCTCGGACCATCAGGAACCGGAAGTTCGGACTATCAGGAACCGAAACGCCGTCCAACTCCCCGGAAAACTTCAGCAAATTGCGCCCTTAACTATCCTAACAAAGAATCCTTCGGATTCTTGCTAACGGCTACGCGCCTGTGGACAAAAAGCGGCGCGCCGCCCGAGACGCCTGCCGATACGAGGATCGGTGATGACCCGCAGCTGACCCATGTGACGCTGGTCTGGCGCGAAGGCCAGCATGAGGGCTGGATCAAATTCGGTAAGCCCGTTGCCGAACGGATCCTCAGCCGTAACGAGCGGATCGAAAGCTATATGGCGGGCCAGGTGTTCGCCTTGGTCCGCTGGGCGTCCAACGATTATGGCACCGTCCGTTCAACCTTGGACATCGTACAAGCTGTCAGCTTAGGCGAGCATTGCGCAACCGTGCCGCAGGTGGACCCCGGCGGCGCGCTGCTGCTTTCGGTCCATGGCTGGCCCAAGGTCGCGCAAGTTTTCCGGCTGATCGATGCCATCGAAGCGTCTGGCATAGACCCCTGCGATGTTGCTCCGGAACATTGGCGACACATCCACAACAGGATGGCGGGCCGGTCACCCCGCGTGACTACGCCCCCGCGCGGCACCAAGCCTGGCTCCAGCGCAAGGCACTTCTGCCATGAAACGCCGCAGCATGATATTTACAGCCATCGTAGGTTGCGCAACGCTCATGACATTGGCCGTGCCAGTCGCGCGCTTCGCCGTGTGGAATGTGACAGCCTCGGTCCCCACCGGGCTCTACGCCATCCGTGGCAAGGCTAGTCTGCATGTTGGCGAGCGGGTCGCCATTGAGCCGCCGCCCGAACTGCGCCGATTGCTCGCCCAGCGGCGTTACCTCCCGACAGGCGTCCCGCTGCTGAAGCGCATCGCCGCTGTACGCGGCCAGCGCGTTTGCCGAGATGCATTGAGCATCACGATCGACGGCCAATATGTCGGCGCGGCGCGTCCGCGGGACCGTCTGGGGCGCGCACTGCCGACCTGGGCAGGCTGCCATGTGCTGCGCACTGGCGAGCTATTCGTGATGAACCCGGCAGCGCCCGACAGTTTCGATGGGCGCTATTTCGGCGTGCTGCGTCAGACCCATGTCATTGGTCGCGCAACCCCAGTCTGGACCGATGAAGCGGGCAATGGCGACCATGCCTGGTTCGCCGACCCGCGCGCCTCCGACACTTCCTCACCCTCAACCCAAGGAGATTGAACCCATGCGTATCGGAACTTTTCGTGCGGCCGACGGCGGCTACAACGGGCAATTGCGGACGCTGTCGCTTAGCATTGAGATCTCACTCGTCCCGGCAGACCCATCGGACAGTGACAACGCTCCGGACTTCCGTGTGGTTGCTGGCGAAGATGCAGACGCGCGCGAAATCGGGGCAGGCTGGAAGCATGTCGGGGAGAAGGCGGGCGACTATGTCAGTTTGCAGATCGATCACCCCTCGTTCGTGCAACCGCTACGCGCCAACCTGTTCAAGGGCGATGACAATGGCCATGTTCTGGTTTGGTCGCGTCCCGTGCGGCGCGAAAAGGCCAACTGAGCCATGCAGCTCCGCTGCCTCAGCTTCGCCGCTTTGGCTGCGCTCGCTATGTTCGGAGCCGCGCCTGCCGTTGGGCAGGACACTGCCGAACCAGCAGCGCCGCGCACCGTCGATATTGCAGCGCACGTTGCTGAGGCTTCGCTGCGTTTCGGCATCCCGGAGCAATGGATCTATGCCGTCATGCGGGCCGAGAGCGCTGGCCGGATCACCGCAGTATCGTCGGCCGGAGCGATGGGTCTGATGCAACTCATGCCCGGAACCTGGGCCCGCCAGCGCGCCCATTTCCGTCTCGGCAGCGACCCGTTCGACCCGCGCGACAACATTTTGGCTGGGACCAGCTATCTTCGGGAAATGTATGACAGTTACGGCGCCTATGGCATGCTCGCCGCCTATAATGCAGGCCCCGGGCGCTATCAGGAGTGGCGCGATCGCGGCCGCCCGCTTCCTGCCGAAACCCGGGCCTATGTCGCAAAGATCGCACCGAAGCTGCAATCGGACAGCACGGCCACTGTCGTGGCCAGCACGTCCTCTGTGCAGCAAGTGCGCATTGCGTGGACTCAAAGCGGGCTGTTCGCGGCGCGAACTGCCGCGACCGAGGCAGCGCCCAGCGCAGGCATAAGCGAAGCAACGGCGGCTGCGCCGACTGCTTCGCTGCGTCCGCACGGCGGCCTGTTCGTCCCTGTCTCGGGGAACCGCGACCAATGACTGGCCCCCTCCTTATCTGGCGCGTCATGGCGTGGACTAGCGCAAAACTGTGCGGAAGCGGGGTTGCTGGAAAGGATGGGTCAGAAGGATGGCAAGATGAAAGCGGAGCCAGCCGCCGGGGTGTGGGGCCGCAGAGTTGCGGGATTTTCACAGCCAGCCGCCCTGCCCCATGGCTGGCTCCAGTCTCGATAATTGTCGCAATTCCGCCGTTCGATGAGCCAGCCGCTGTATCGCATCGCTTGACCTCATGAGTGATGACGATCTGGAAATCAGGCCTGGGCGCATCCGAGATCGCAGTTCCGGCCAAGGCAAAGCGCGCACACTCAAAGCCCAACTGCAGGCACTTGCCAATCGGTCAGGACATGGCGGCCGAGCGGGTGGTTCCGGATCGCGGCGCAGCACCGGTCATCTCGCCCGTGGCCGCATCGCAAGCCTGCAGGCAAGCTCTCGCGCCAGCCAACGCCGTGTGATCGTCAAGGCGAGGATCGTGAGACATCGCGGGCCCCGCTTCACTGCCGCGCCGCTGGCAAAGCACCTGACCTATCTCAAGCGTGATGGCGTGACCCGCGACGGGAAGGACGCAGCGCTTTTCGGCAGCGGGGACGATACAGTAGACGGCGGAGCCTTCGCCGAGCGCTGCGGCGATGACCGCCACCATTTCCGTTTCATTGTTTCGCCCGAAGACACGGCCGAACTGACCGATGTGCGCAGCTTTACCCGCGACCTGCTGACCCAGATGGAAAAGGATCTTGGCACAGATCTCGACTGGGTCGCCGTTGACCATTGGAACACCGACAATCCCCACATCCACATTCTGGTACGCGGCAAGGCCGACGACGGCCGCGACCTGGTTATCGACCGCAGCTACATCAGCGAAGGCATGCGTGCCCGCGCCGCGCAGCTGGTAACCATGGAACTGGGCGCACGGACCCAGCAGGACATTGATCGAATCTTGGCCCGCGAGGTGCAGGCCGATCGCTGGACCGGCCTTGATCGCCAGTTGCAAACGCTTGGAGATGGCCTCGGCGGCGTAGTCGACCTGCGCCCCGATCCGCAGCGGATCGCCAACCCGGCCAACCAGCATCTCATCGGCCGCGCCACAAAACTCGAACGCATGGGCCTGGCAGACAAGATTGCGCCTGGCTGCTGGCGGATAAAGCCAGGACTCGAGCAGACCTTGCGGGATCTTGGCACCAGAGGTGATATCATCAAAACGATGCACCGCGCCATGACCGGGCACGGCCTTGCCGCTGAAGCGGGTCGATTTGCCCTTCATGATGAAAGGGCGAGCGAGCCCGTCATCGGGCGACTGGTCGAGCGTGGCCTGCACAATGAGTTGACCGGTCAGGCCTATGCCGTGGTCGACGGCGCCGATGGCCGTGTCCATCATTGCAAATTCTCCGACATCGACATGACCGGTGATGCTGCGCCGGGCGCAATCGTCGAGCTTCGCTCCTGGACTGACCGGCGCGGCCGAGAGCAATCCTCGCTCCTGACACATTCTGATCTCGATCTTGCTACCCAGGAGCGCAGCCGCGGAGCCACCTGGCTCGACAAGCAATTGATTGCATCGGAGCCGCTGCCGCTCGGTCCGGGGTTCGGCAGCGAAGTCGAAGCAGCGAAAACGCGCCGGCTCGATTATCTGGAAAGCGAAGGTCTTGCCCAGCGGCGCGGTGACCGGTTCGCCCTGTCCCGCAATCTGCTCGGCACATTGCGCGAGCGCGACCTTGCCGACGCTGGTGCCGCACTTTCGCGTGAGCGCGGCCTGCCCTATCGCCAAAGCCGATCGTCCGGTGAGGTATCAGGCGTATATCGCCAGCGCATCCAACTTGCTTCGGGCCGGTTTGCGATGATCGACGATGGCCTTGGGTTTTCGCTTGTCCCTTGGTCAAAGCAACTCGATCGGCATCTCGGGCACTATGTGAGCGGCCAGCCTCGGTCTGGTGGTGGCATCGAATGGACACTGGGCCGAAGCAGGTCGATCGAGATATGATGTAGCAAGCTGACCGGCATCAGCCCAATCTTGACAATCGCACCATGTGATGCGTATATTCGCGTCAGGAGAAACGACCATGGCAAGCGCAGCAATCACCCATCATGCGGCCCCGGCAGCAGCAGGCCTGCAGACCTTTTCGAGCGACGGCGACCGCAAGCGACTGACCGGCGCGGCCGTCAAGGCCGTGTTGCGGCTCGTCGATGCCTGGGG
The DNA here is from genome assembly GCA_045377215.1 of Erythrobacter sp. Lineage (GTDB taxonomy): Bacteria > Pseudomonadota > Alphaproteobacteria > Sphingomonadales > Sphingomonadaceae > Erythrobacter. The sequence continues at coordinate 48,081 of JBJIOB010000011.1, read as the reverse complement.
TGGCAGCAATGCCGAAGGTGCCGCATTGCTCGGCGTGTCCGAGAGCACATGGGATCGGATCAAGGCCGGCAAATGGGATGGCACCTTGAGCCAGGACCAGCTGACCCGCGCCTCGGCGCTAATCGGTGTCTTCAAGGGCCTGCACCTGCTGTTCGCAGATGGAATGGCCGACCGCTGGCCGCGCTTGCCCAACCGGGCACCCGTATTCGGCGCGAAGTCGCCGGTCGAAGCGATGATCGAAGGCGGCATTCCCCGGATGCTTGAGACCCGGCAGTATATCGACGCGCTGCGTGGCGGGCTCTGAACCGCAGTCTGCGCTGCCGCTGGTGCGTGAGGCGTTCCCGCGCACCATCAGGCTTGTGGCGAGCGCGCGGCTGCGCGAAGCCGTACTCGCGCCGCTGGCCGACGAACCCGACGAGTTGGCGCTGCTCGCCGAGATCGAAGGCGCGACCAGCGGGCGGTTGGTTGCCGAGGAACGCGGGCTTGGCGCACTCAGCCCCGAAGAACTGGTTCATGGCGTGCCGCATGCCCGCTTCATCAATGCCAGCTTTGCCTATGCCAAACCGCGCGAGCCGATGCGCTTCAACCCGGCTGACCGCGGCGCATGGTATGCAGCGCTCAGCGTTGAAACCTGCATTGCCGAAGTCGGGCACCACCTGACCAAGGCGCTTGCTGATGCAGGCGATTTCAACGCGGTTGTCGAATATGGCGAGATGCTGGCGAGCATGGCGGGCGTGTTCGTCGACTTGCGCGAAGCAGTGGGTCATCCCGCGCTCGATGCCGACCCGGCGACCGGTTATGCAGCTGGCAATGTCCTTGCTGCGCAGGCACGGATCGAGGGTCACAATGGCATCATTTACCCCTCGGTCCGCCACGCCGGTGGCACCTGCATCGCTGCGCTCTGGCCGAATGTCGTGCAGTCGGTGGTGCAAGGCGCCATGGTTCGCCTGACATGGTCAGGCACGCAGGATTATACCTGGGAACCGATCTAGCAATCTGCGCGAACCTGTCCGTTTCTGCGCTAGGGCCTGCAAGCCTCAACTGCCCCCTTGCCAACCTCTCCGAAGCTCACCGACCTAGGCGTGAACGAAGCGGAGTTGCGCCATGTCGGCTGCCAAAATCCTGTGGGGTCAAATCCTCGCGGTATTGATCATCATTGTTGCGAGCGTCTGGTCCGCAACCCAATGGACAGCCTCAGCGCTTGGCTTCCAGCCAGAACTCGGTGCGCCCTGGTTCCGTCTGTTCGGCCATCCGGTCTATCGCCCCTATGACCTGTTCTGGTGGTGGTTCTCCTATGATGCCTACGCTCCGCAGATTTTCGACACGGGAGGGATGATCGCCACCTCGGGCGGGTTCTTTGCAATCGTGGTCGCCATCGCGATGTCTGTCTGGCGCGGGCGCGAGAACCGCAACGCCAACACCTATGGCACTGCCCGGTGGGCAACCCGCGATGACATTCGCAAAGCCGGACTTCTGGCCGACACCGGGGTTGTACTCGGGCAGTTCCAGAACAATTATCTCCGCCACGACGGGGCTGAACATGTCCTGTGTTTTGCTCCGACACGCTCTGGTAAAGGCGTCGGCCTGGTGATCCCGACCCTGCTGACCTGGCCGGGCTCAGCGATCGTCCACGACATCAAGGGCGAGAACTGGGATGTCACTGCTGGTTTTCGCAGCACGTTCAGCCGCACCCTGCGTTTCGATCCAACCAGTCTTGAATCGTCCGCTTACAACCCGCTGCTCGAAGTGCGCCGCGGCCTCAATGAGGTGCGCGACGTGCAGAACATCGCCGATATTCTGGTCGACCCCGAAGGCAGTCTCGAAAAGCGCAACCACTGGGAAAAGACCAGCCACGCGCTGCTGGTTGGGGCAATACTTCACGTGCTTTACGCCGGTCCCGACAAGTCGCTCGCTGGCGTTGCGGCTTTCCTCTCCAATCCCGAAGAGACCATTGAGAACACGCTCTATGCGATGATGGACACCCAGCACCTCGGTGAAGCGGGCCCACACCCGGTCGTTGCCAGCGCAGCGCGCGAGCTGCTCAACAAGTCTGACAACGAACGGTCGGGCGTGCTGTCGACCGCCATGTCCTTTCTGGGCCTCTATCGCGATCCGGTCATCGCCAAGGTCACCGACCATTCGGATTGGCGGATTGCCGATCTCGTCAGCGGCCGGCCGACTTCGCTCTATCTGGTCGTGCCGCCATCCGATATCAGCCGGACCAAGCCACTAATCCGCCTGATCCTCAATCAGATTGGCCGCCGCCTCACAGAAGAATTCGATCCTGCAACCAAACGCCCGCGCGTGCTGCTCATGCTCGATGAGTTCCCTGCCCTCGGTCGCCTCGACTTCTTCGAAAGCGCCCTCGCCTTCATGGCGGGCTACGGCCTCAAGGCCTTCCTGATTGCGCAGTCACTGAACCAGATCGAGCGTGCCTATGGACAGAACAACGCCATCCTCGACAATTGTCATGTTCGCGTTGCCTTCGCGACCAACGATGAACGCACGGCCAAGCGGGTCTCAGAAGCTCTCGGCACAACCACGGAGCAGCGCTCGATGAAGAATTATGCCGGGCACCGGCTCTCCCCTTGGCTTGGCCACCTGATGATCTCGCGCTCTGAAACGGCGCGCGCACTCCTTACGCCGGGCGAAATTCTGCAACTGCCGCAGACCGACGAGGTCGTGCTCTTGTCCGGCGCGCCGCCGATCAAGGCGAAGAAGGCACGCTATTATGCCGACCGGAGGCTGCAGTCTCGTGTGCTAAACGCACCTACGAACTGCGGCCAACGCGCAGGCGCGTGCGCCACCGATGAATGGAGCGCTCTGCCCCCGATTGAGCCAGACCCCAAATCATCCGAAGACGGTGGTCGCAGGATCGATCCTACCAATGGCGGCTTGCGGCGCGAACCTGACCTACCCGAACATGTCGAAGTGGTTGCGCGGCCCAAGTCTCCTGCAGCGGAATTCGACTTTTCCGAAACTGACGGCGCAGACGTGGACCAATCAGCCGGTAACGACGAGCGCATCCGGCGCACAATGGAACGCGGCGCACGGCAAGCCTCGCTCGACCTCGGCGACGGGATCGAACTGTGAAGCTGAAGCGCACTTTCCGGCTGCCCCCCGATGTGATCGACCAACTTGCCGAGTTCGCAATGCGCAGGCGCGTCGGCCAGCCCGATGTCGTGGAAGCCGCGCTGAGGTCATTCATGTCGCCCGACAACCCTGAGCAGCTCGAGGCAGCGCTCAGCCGCCGCCTTGACCGCATCGACCGGCGGCTCGGTCAAATTGATCAGCAGACCGAGATAACCACCGAAGCCTTGGCATTGTTCGTACGGTTCTGGCTTACAGCCAATCCGCCGCTGCCGGATAGTGGCCTTGCCGCGGCGCAAGCGCAGGGCAAGGAGCGGTATGAGGGGTTTGTTGAAGCCTTGGCTCGGCGTCTCAGTGCCAGCGAACGGCTTGCCAGGTGACACCAACATCACCGACTAAGAGCTTTGCGAAGGAGCCGATTGAAAGCTGACTTTCGCTGACGACTGTTACTCTGCGAAGAATGAAATCCGCTCCACACCCCCCTTGTTCGATCGATAATCGGCCCCCTGAAGACTTGTTTTTATTGGCTTTGGCATGGACTAACTGTAGTCGTCGAATGAATGGCGCGCACTGGCAGATTTGCGCTCGGGGGCGGAATGTTCAACGAACTTGGAAACCTACACAGAGCACTGAGCGCCTATATCGAGGCAACCTACCATATCTCGAATCCTAGCCTGGTAGGGCTCCGGCGCTCGATACTCGACCAACCGGGCACGATTTCACAGCGAGCCTTCATCGAGAGCACGCCGATCTATCAGGGTCAAAAAAAGTTCGCCGACCTCGAAATTCCCCAGGAAGCGCGTGCCTTTCTGACGCACATCGGAACCAAGGCCGGCGGCAAGCTTGTTTTCGATCCTCCGTATCCGCACCAATCGGAGGCGTTGGAGATCATCGCCGATCCAGTTGGCCGCTGCCTTCTGGCAACGACCGGTACGGGCTCAGGCAAGACGGAAACTTTCCTTCTGCCAATCTTAATGAAGCTCGCGAACGAGGCGGCCACACGTCCGGAACAGTTCGCAGAGCGCGCCGTCCGGTCGATCATTCTCTACCCGATGAACGCACTCGTGAACGACCAACTGGGTCGCCTACGCCGCCTGCTCGGGGCGTCATCGGTTCGAGACTGGTTTACCGAACAGGCTGGGCGTCCTGCTAAGTTCGCCCGCTACACGGGTCGTTCGCTTTACCCCGGCCAGCGGACAGAGGACCGAAACAAGCGGCGGTTGAAGAGCCTGAATTTCTATGCGAAGAACTCTCGAGCGCGACGCTCAGACCGACGAGGCTGTCGCTGCGCAGATTGATCAGTTGCGATCCTTGGGTCGCTGGCCTGCCAAGCCGGCCGACGCCGATGGCGAAAATGGCATGACCAAATGGCTAGGCAGCGGCAAGCGATGGATCGGGCCTGATCAGAAGTTCCAACGCGCTATTGAGCGTCCCGAGGACCCCGAATTGCTTTTGCGCCATGAGGTGCAAGATCAGCCGCCCGACCTCCTGAATCACCAACTACTCCATGCTCGAATACATGCTTCTACGACCGATTGAACGGTTGATATTTGAGCGGACGCGGGCCTTTTTCGAGGCGAATCCCGAGGAAAGGCTGCTGTTCGTGCTTGACGAAGCGCACCTCTATCGCGGCGCCAGTGGCACCGAGGTCGCCCTTCTGATCCGACGTCTGCGCAACCGGCTAGGTCTTACACCAGACCGGATGCAGGTCATTGCGACCAGCGCATCCTTTTCGGATGGTGAGGCCGCCAAGACATTCATTGGCGGCCTAACTGGTCGCAATGAGGACATGATCGAGGTGCTGCGCGGGAGGAAGCATGCTCGTTTGCCGTCTGCGAGCGGTGACGCGCCACTCGCCGCCGCGCTTGCTGCCTGTCGAACCGAACAGTTGAAGGATGTGGATCCCGTTCAGCGTATAGATGCCCTAGCGCCGCTGCTTACTTTCCGACGTGACGCGCTTTCTGCGGATCGATTGGTTGTCGCATCGTCGACATCAAAGACGGTCGAAGTAACGTTATTCGGAGTCAACGCATCGCTTGAATTCTTAAGCGAGACACTGTCGATTAACCCACATGGCTGCGTGCAGACTACCAATTCCTATCTCGCGCTGTCGGAAGTGAAAGGCGCCGACGGAATACAGGTCGGGCGATCGGCAAATCTCCCCGATATCAGCATCGTAGATGGTCAGACGCTGGTTGTCCGCGACGGATTACAACGGGCTGTCCATGCCGCACTGGAGGGACTCCCTGTTATCGGGCGCTTAGTGAATCTGACCGGTGGCGCGACGACTTCGAGCGATCCAGCGACCGAGGATCCAAAGGCGCCAATCGCTCTGGATGACATGGGCAGCCTGCTGTTTGACGGCGAGATTTCAACTGCCATGCGCTCGGCGGCAACCGATGCGCTGCTCGAACTTGCGTCCTACGCCAAAGCTGAGCCCGATGGTCAGCCTCTGCTTGCGGCGCGCGTCCATGCCCTGTTCCGCGGCCTCCCAGGGTTATGGGCTTGCGCTGACGAGACATGCGCGCTTGTTCCGAGTGGCATCGGGCCAGGCCCTACGGGAATGCTGGATGCACAGTCCACACGCGAATGCGGTTGCCGCGCACGCGTGTTCGAACTCTACACCTGTCGCGATTGTGGTGTAGCCTATTTCAATGCCTTCGCGTTGAACCCGAGCCAGCCCGATTTTTTGTGGGCAGAGGACATCGGCGATATAGACGATGTGGACGGGGTGGTCCGTCCGGTCCAGATTTTGCTCGAAGACCCCGGCTTTGACGCCGACAAATATTGCACCAGCAGTTATCTTGATCCGTTTACAGGTCGCGTGGGGTCTAAATCTCCTGATGCCCGCGAAATCTGGTTGCCACGCCCCAGCAAAGACGTCGAGCCCGGTCATTTTGAGAAGTGCCCCCACTGCGAGACCAATGGCTCGCAAATCATGGATCACCAGACCAAAGGGGATGAGCCGTTTCAGGAACTGATCAGCGTCCAGTTGCTCGACCAGCCTGCGCGCGTTGAAGCAACTTCCCCGCTCAAGGGACGCAAATCGCTGATCTTCTCCGATGGGCGGCAGGCTGCATCCCGGCTTTCGGGCAAGCTGAAGAATTTCTCCCTACAGGATAGCATTAGGCCGCTGCTGTTGGCTGGGCTGCGTATGCTTGAAGAGCGGTTCGGTCAGCCGGTGCCGCTCGGTTACGCGTACCCGGCGATTCTTTATGCGTGCGCCAAGTTTGACGTCAACTTCCGTCTGCCTGGCGCGGAACATGAGGAGTTCGCCCGCGATCTGCGCAAAGTACACGGCTTTATCCGCGACGACGGCGACTATGCCGAATTCCGTGATCTCGCCGACACCCTGAACAAGACCCATGTGAAGTCAGTCCGGGCACCGCTGGCACGCGTCCTTTCCAATCGCCACACGGGCCTGCTGCCGCTAGCGCTGGCTGCCCCCGAGGCAATACTGACTGATAACCAGAAGCGCCGAATGGCTGCGCTTCCCGCTCCGCTAATCGGCACAGGTACGGACGATGAGAAGCGCCAGGCACTGCTCGACCTATGGCTGAGCCAATCGCTCGCTGCCGGCTCCGTTTTGGTGGAGGGCACGCCTAGTGAATGGATCGACTCCACCGACGGTCCAGCGATCAAACGCACCAGCGGCCGCCATACCGCTTTGCTGGAGAAGTTGCTTACGGGCAGATGGCACCGAGCACAGTTTGGGGCGAACGCGAAGGCCGACGCGAGTTGGATCGACTTTCTGACGACTACCTTCGCGCAGAACCACAATGCCAAAGGCTTCTTCATAAACGCGGCAAAGGTTCGGTTGCGACCAGAGAGTGAGGTCCATTGGCGCCGGTGTGGGCACTGCACACTCGCGCAACCGGCCAACCTGTTGATGGGGGACACATGCGTCAAATGCGGAAAGAACACCGATCCGCTCGACCCGAGAAAGGATACGGTCTTCCGCACCCGCAAATATCTCTACCGTAAGCTGGTCGAGCGGCTCGAGGCCGAGGGTGATCAGGGCTATGTGCCCTATCCGTTTGTCGCTGAGGAACATACCGCGCAACTCAACGACGCTGGACAGGATCAGGCGTTCTCGCGCGCCGAATGGTACGAACTACGCTTCCAGGATCTTGATGTGCCCGGCCCACGCGGTGAGCGCGCCGGCGCGGTGGATGTGCTCAGTTGCACGACTACGATGGAGGTCGGCATCGACATCGGCAGCCTCACGGCTGTCGCATTGCGCAACGTGCCGCCAGGTCGGGCCAACTACCAGCAGCGCGCAGGTCGCGCCGGTCGCCGCGGTTCATCGCTTTCGACCGTGCTAACCTTCGCCGGTTCGGACAGTCATGACCAACGCTTTTTTGCCGATCCGCAGACCATGGTCGGCGGGCCCGTACCCGATCCCGTGCTCAACCTCGACAATCGTGAAATCGTGCAGCGGCATGCGTTCGCGCTGATCATATCGTTGTTTCAGCAGGAACGGATTGAAACGCCGCCCACAGATGGCGACGCCCAGGCATCCAACATCTTCGAGTCGCTGGGCAAGCTGGCCGAGTTCCGCGCCCCAGACCCCAATGGCTTTACGTTCGCCGGGCTGAAGATCTGGCTTGCGTCGAATACGGCTTTGATCGACGCCGCGTTGCGCGACGTGATCCCATCCGCCGCGATCGAAGGCGACCCCGACGCCTTTTTCACAAGCGTGCCTCAAAAGCTGCTTGCCTCACTCGAAGCTGTCGGAGCCGGCACCGGCGAAGTGGAACTGGTGGCAGCCGACCCCGTGATCACCGCCGAGGAAGGTCCAGCATTCGACTTTGGCATCGAGGATTATGGTGGCGATGCCGACATGTTCGACACCCCGGCGGACGAAACGCCTGCCGAAGACGCTCACGAGACCGGCGAGGTCAACCCGGAAGCGCCGCTCAAGCCGCAAAACCTGCTCGACCGCCTGTTCACCAAAGCTGTCCTGCCACGATACGCGTTCCCGACCGACGTCGTGTCGTTCACCGTGTTCGATCCGTCGAGCACCGCATATCGCGCCGAGACCGCCTATTCTCCGCAGGCGGGCCTGACCCAAGCCCTGAGCCAATATGCGCCGGGACGTGAAGTGTGGGTCGATGGCCGCAAGTTTCGGTCGATGGCGATCTACTCTGGCTTCCAGAAGGACCGAATCAACGCCTATCGCGCCCAGCGGCTCTATTATGAGTGCGGGAAGTGCGGCTACGCCAAGCTTGAGGACATCGACGATACCCACCGGCGTGGTGACACTGAAGATTGCCCAGCCTGCAAGAAGAAAGCGGGAATGGGACCAGCTGAGCGCTGGATTGTCCCGGTCGGATTCGCGCATCCGCATGACGAAGCGTTCGAGTTGGCCGGCGATGAAAATCCGCTGCCGACCCGTCCGACGCGGGCGAAGCTCAGTGCGCCGCAGTTCGAACAGCAGCATGAACTCGGCAAGCTCGACCGACCCGACGGCAGCGGTTTCGCCGCTTGGGCGTCCAAGCAGACGCTAATGGTGACCAACCTTGGCGTGCGTAAGCCCGGGGCCGCTGAGACCGGCTTCCTTTATTGTCCGGCCTGTGGCCGTACTGAGCCGACTGGCTGGTCGGAAGGGAAGCTGGCAAGCAGCAAACCACATCCAAGGCCATATCCCGATCATCGCAAACAACCCGAGCTTTGCGATGGGCGTGGCCGTGCTCTAGTGCTCGGCCATGAATTCCTGACCGATATCGCACTGTTTTCGTTCAAGCTGGCGCCAGAACTCCATGTGCCAGCGGGGTCGACCGCCGGGCGCATCGTGCTCACTACGATCGCTGAGGCGTTGAGCATTGCGGCCGCAGGCTTGCTCGACGTCGATGCCGCCGACATTGGCGGTGGTCACAGGGCGGCCCTCAATGAGGGCGGCGCGCGCGGCAGCGAAGTTGAGGTGTTTCTCTACGACACGGCGCCTGGGGGTGCCGGGTTCGTCCGCGCAGCTGCGCGCGACCCTGCCGCCCTCCTCAAGCTCGCGGTCGATCTTTTGGAGGGCTGCACCTGTTCATCCTCTTGTTATAAGTGCTTGCGCTCGCACAAAAACCGCTGGGATCACGCCGATCTCGATCGCTATCTCGGTGCGACGTTCCTGCGACACGTCCTTTATGGCGAGCGGCCGTGGGTGCCGACGGAGGTAGAAGATCGCCTGCTCGACCTGCTCGCGACCGATCTCAAAGACAAGGGCGAGAGGATCGAGCGACCCCAGCCAGGCGAACTGCGTCTTCCCGACTATGGCAATCGAAGCCTCATCATCAGCCATCCACTTATCCGCGAGAAGCCCGGTTCAATGCGGGCGCATGCTCGTGGTCGCGGCGCGTCGGATCGCTACCTTGACCAGCTACTTGTCGATCGCGCTTTGCCGGCGGCCATCATTCAAGCGCTCGACGCGTCGTCGACGTCGATCAATGATGATTTGCCTTTCGCGTTGAGCGAGACGGGCGTCCCAGTCTATCGGTCACTTGCCTCACTGGCCGGCTCCGGAGGGGATCTCCCCTTTACGGCCGAATTCGCCGATATCCAGGGAGCGCTTGAAAACAGCTTCATCGTCCAACTCGACGTCGAGACGATGGAGAACACCAAGCTTGGCGAAGCGCGACCATTTTCGCGCGGCACTTGGCATCTGTTCACGCGCGCGAGCGCACCAGGCAAAGCGCCGATGCTCGTCAGGCGCACCGATGGAAAATCATTTCAGGCATCGTCGAGTAACGTAACCTTCGGCCTCGTCGGCGCCAGCATGAAAGACACCGGCATGGAGCGTTATCGCATCGTCTATGGTTCACTCCGGCCGACTGCTCGCGCCGAACAGATCAACGCCGAAGCCCTCGAATTCCTAGGCGCCTTCCGGAAAGTGCTGGGGGTCTGAGCCGTGGCGATCATGATACCCGATGTTGCGCCCGACCAGATCATCCACGGTTCGGAGCGCGACGTTTATATCGCGCTCCGCGATCAGTTGCCGGACGTCTATCGCGTCGTCCATTCGCTACCTTGGCTGCGGCCCAATCGCGACGATATCGATGCGCCGCTACGCGAGGGCGAAGCCGATTTCGTCATTTTTCACCCGAACTATGGGTTACTCGTGCTTGAGGTAAAGGGAGGCGAGGAAATGTTCGCGCGCGGCCATCAGTGGTTTCGCAAATTGCCTAAGCGCGACAAGCCTATCACCAATCCGTTCGTTCAGGCTGCCCGCAATATGCACGCCCTGACTGATGCCGTTGAAGAACGCACCGGCGGTCGACTTAAGTCAAACCGCTATGTCTACGGCTTCGCCGTGGTCTTTCCGCATGGCCGGGCGAGCGGCACACTTCCGCTGGATGTGGCAGATCAAATCCTCATTGATGTTGATCGCATGCCGGAGTTGGAGCGGATGATTGAGAAAGCGTTCAGTGCCTTCCCGCAAAAGGTCGGTAAGCTGCAGCGATCCGAGTTCATTGAGATGCTAGACGTACTTCTACCGAAATTCCAAATCATGCGTCCGCTGTCACCGCAGATAGAGGCCGACCGCGAAAAGCTAATTGAACTAACCGATAACCAAGCCCTCGCCTTTCGTGGACTGTTCGCCAACCCACAATTACTCATCGAAGGGGTCGCCGGCTCAGGTAAAACTCTGCTCGCTGTTGAGCGCGCGCTCGCATTCGCGCGGCAGGGCATTCGATGCTTGCTGGTCTGCTACAATAAGGAGTTGGCGCAGTGGATCAGGGAGCAACTCGCGGCTGATCCCGATCGCGCTGAGATCGCCCAGTTGATCGATGTCTACCATTTCCATGCGCTTGCAGCCGAGTTGGCGGGGGAAGCCGGCCTGCCGTTCGATGTTCCGGCAAGCCCCGCCGAGCAGCGACAGTTCTGGGATGAAGACGCCGCGACCATCCTTGAGGCAGCGAGTGCCAGCCTTTTCGCGATGGATGAGCCGCGCTACGGCGCCCTCGTCGTCGATGAAGCACAGGATTTCGCGGAACTCTGGTGGTACGCGCTGTTTCCCTTGATCCAGAACGGCGACAAGGGTCTGATCTTCGTATTCATGGATCTCGCCCAGTCGTTGCGCGATCAGGCCAGCCCGCCGCCCTTCGATTTTCCCGCGCGATTCTCACTCAACGTCAATTGTCGCAACACCAAGCGCATCGCTCGCCTGAGTGCCAACTTGGTAGCACTCGAAACGCTATCGCCCGCCGGGGCTCCGACCGGGGTCGATGTTCGAATGCTGCGAGCTGCCGCGCCAATCCAACAGGCCGGACTTGTCGCGAACGAACTCCGTCGCCTGCTCGAAACCGAAAGACTAACGCCGCAGCAGATCGTACTGATCGGTCCGGCCGCCAAGGATCGGGGCAGTCTGAAGGGAATGAGCGAAGTCGCCGGCACGCGCATCGTCAGTTCCGCCGCCGACTGGCGGGCCGGCAAAGGCGTTCTCTGCTCCACCGCGCGCTCGTTCAAGGGGCTCGAGGCGGATGTCGTCGTAGTTTATGATCTAGCGGCGCTGAGCCCAAGCTTTACCGCTGCGGACCTCTACGTCGCCTGCAGCCGCGCCCGCCATGTGCTGATCCTGATCACCCATGATGAGCGCATCCGTGGCGTGCTAGAACAAGCGGAGGTGGCAAGTCGAAGCGATGCTTGAAGCGCTGACACCCGACACACTTCGCACAAGGCTACGGCTATCAAGCGATCCTGATGGCAGCCCAGCCGTCGGGTCGGTCGCCGACGTTGCGCGAACCTGCGTGCGAGCATGGCGCTCACCAGCACGAGCACGAGTCACGGCTTATCTGCATCGCCAGTTCATAGCCGCCGGCTTCGCCGAGGACCTAATACGTGGGCGCGTCAGCGATGTCGTCGATGCCCTGATCGACGTCGGCGATATAACGCCGGTGCGTCTTGGTGGAAAGGCGAGCCTCGTTTTGTCCCGGCCGCGCTGGATCGCCATCGCGCCCGACGACTTCGCGTTCCTTGGCAATGTCGATGCGGAGAGGCCGGCGGCAGGCGTTTTAGATGGATATGTGCGCCGTTCCGCTTCGCTTCCTGAACATGCCAGTGCTGAAGACTTCGGGTTGTTCATGGGAGCGCCTGGCTATCGCCGCCACCTTGCCCGTCGAACGGCAGGCAGCGGTGATGGCGCAATCCGGGAGTTCTGGGCAACGCTGACCTCGGCGCTTCGCCATGACGGCCAGCCTCTCGATCCTTCCCAAATGCGCGCGGTTATCGATCCTCCGGGGTCACATAACGGCTATTTCGGTCAGCACAATCAGCCAACCGTTTCTGGCAGATGGAAACTCAGCGCACCCGAGGGAGTCTGGTGCGGTGCACGCCCGGGGCGGAGCCCGAACGAATGGCACCCCATCCTGATCGGCGTCTCAGGAAGCGAGGTCCAATCGCTCGACCTGTTCGACTGGGATGAGTGGGCCTGGGCTTTGCTCGCGCGCGGGCTCGCGGTGGGCGCTCCAGAACGATCGGAATGGAAGTCTGACACCTTGTCGTTCCAGCACCCAGTCCCCGCGCACTATCTTCGCGCGCTGCGCCTTCTCGCGCGTCCAGGCGAAAAGCGATGGACATGGACCATCAGTGCCGGCGCCCATGCGGCGTTTTCGGATTGGCTAGAGACCGCTCTCTAATTGCTAGTCAATCGTCATCACCATGAATTTGTACTCGTTGTAGCGAGGCTCAACCAAGGCATCGATTAGGCCGTCGAGCCGGGCAAGCCGAACGTCGCGTGCAAGAATCGCCATGTCCCGCGCGTTACGGATTGCTCGAAAACGGCTCCGTGCGAACCCCTGCTCGCTGGTCTCCATGCCTTGAGCGGTCGCATCATCGAGCAGCGCTTGACGCGCCGCGATCAGATCATCCCCCTCGCTGGCGATGAGATAGCGACGGCTGGCGATACACTGCCTGAGGTCCGGGCATTCGGCTAGCGATGCCTGGTGCCGCCTCTTATGTTCTTGCAACAGCAGGACGCTGCCTGCGCCCTGCGCCGCCTTAATGTCCGGGGTGAACGGTGCGCGTTGCCCCGTTGCCAGCACAATTTTATCTCCGCGGGCGCTCACATCCCACGGTATGAACAGGGCCTCGGCATGATCCGGCGTGGCGAGCGCCCATGCTCCACGATCAAGCTTGGCGGCGAGCACATCGAGGCGGGACGTGAACACGCTGTTAAGCCAGCGCCTATCGGCACGCAGATCCTCCTCCATCGACTGAATCGCATCCCAGTAGGGTTTCTGTTCCTGGCGAGTCCGGGATCTTGCAAGAGTTGGACAATATGGCTGCGATCGAAGTCGTCAAGATATAGCTCGCCCGGCACCCAGCTCAGCACCGCCACCAGATAGGCACCGCGGCCTTCTTCGCTGGCCAAGTCATGCCCATCGGGAAGCTTGATCCGTAGACATGTCGGCACCTTTTGGCCGATCTTCGCCCATTCATTGACCAGTGTGTCGTGAACGGGGTCACCATGATCGAGGAAGTTGAGCGGCGTCGCCGAGTTCTCATCGAGATAGACCGTCGGCACCGGCGGGGATTCAAGGGATCGGCGGCTATCGAGATAAGCGTAGCGCTGACCGTCACGAGGATCGAGACCGGGAAGCGGGAAGCGCGGATCGGCCGGGCCGGTCGCATAAGGCGAGCGATAGTAATGCAGCATCCGGAACGTCCGGGCCGGTTCGTCCGGGTCCTTGCCCTTCCATAGCCTGAGCCCGTCAGCCCGCCCGATCAGCCGCATCCACCCGCGAAGGCCCGTCTCGATCCGGACGATGGCCCGCCGTGCCGTCGATCGTTCAAGCAGAGGCCCCAAAGCACCCGCCCGATCGAACTGATCGGCAAGCGCGCGCGCGCGCTCCGTAGTCCACGGCAGCGCAGTGGAGAGCGGCGTTACCAGCGCATCGCCATTATCATTCGCGATATTGCGCGCTTCCTGGGATAGCGCCTGCCAGTTGACCGTGTGCGGTGTGAGGGCGGCATCGACGATATGCTGACCGACGACGTTGATCTCATCGCCATCAAGCCGAACGCTGCGCTTGAAGATGGCGAAGTCGTCGAGCACGGAGACCACACGCTCATCAACTTGGCCACGCTGATAGATCGCGTAGATGTCGATCGTGCGTTCGCCGGGCTGATCAGCCAATGCAGCACTGCCCAGCCGATCTAGTCGACCGATCCACTGCTCGACCGCGACCGGCGACCACGGCATACTGAAGAAGATAAGCTTGCGAGCATGTTGGAGGTTGAGACCGACCTGCGCTACGTCAGCAGCGATGAGCAGTTGGTCATCGCCAGCGATGAAACCGCCAATGCCGTCGTCGTATTCCTCAAACAGGTCGACCAGATCATCGCTCGCTGAAGCATCACGGTTGCGATTGACTGCGAGCGACAAGGGACGACGCTTTCCACGCGGGCCGATCGTCGGCAGGAACTGCGGGATCATGCGCTCGAGATAGTCGACTGTCGGATTATCTTCAGCGACGATGAGCACGGCCTCATCCGGATCTTCGTTCCAGATGTCGGCCAGCAGGTCGATCGTTGCTTCAATCCGGCTGTCTCCATTGGCCGCTTCGAGATGCTTGGCTGCCGACGCCAGGAAGCCTTGCGGGTCGCGCTGATCGCGGCCGCGCAGTATGTTGATCCGCTCGCTCAAGGCCCGTGGCGATCGCAGCGCGACCTGGCCAAGTCGCGCCAAATCGGTAGCAGCAGCTCCGCGGCCGGCATGTCCGATGAACTGCCATACTTGCTCCTGACGCGCGACCTCATCAGAGGTAGGTTCAATCGCGATGCGGTGAAGTACGCGCTGGGGGAGCAGGTCGGGATAGTCACGACGATTGGTGTGGGTGACCCGTCTCAATATGCTATGCGTCATCGCGACGGTCGGCGCTTGCGCGCGCTCGGGTGGCACCATAAGACCAGCTGCTGCCCAAGCATCAGGGCCGCCAATGCCGATCAAGGCGGCCGCCGCAGCGTCGCGCGCGCGCAGCGTCGCCTCGGGCGTGTCAGAGGTTCGCGTCGCGACTGCCATGCGTTCAGGCTCGAGAATGGCGAGCAGTTGTCGGAACGCCTCGACATCCTCGAGCTTGGGCGTCGCCGAGAGGAGCAGCAACTGACGAAAGTCACCGGCGACATCGGTAATGCGCTGACGGGCGTTTGCCTGGAGCCGCTGCAACTCATCGACTACTAGCAGATCATAGATGTTGGGATCGATTTCGGTGACCGAACTCAACTGGTCATAATAGGCCAATCGGACATGGGCGCCGTTCTCCTCTTCCTCAGGCGCCCGGCCCAGCGGCGTGAAATGGCCGCGCGTCTGACATTCGATCAGCCATTGTGGCGCGATATTGTCGGGCACGAGAATGAGCGCCCGGTGTCGCGGGTTTTGCAGGCGCAGGGCATTGAGGATCATCAGCGTCTGGACAGTTTTGCCGAGCCCGACCTCATCGGCGATCAGATGGCGAATTCGGCTATCGGACAATATCTGCTGCACATTGGAGAGTTGATGGGGATAGGGCGCGGCGGCCACGCCGGTTGCGCCGCCAAGCCCTGCCACTTCGCGTTCGACCCGGCGACGGACCGCCTGAACTCCAAGGCACAGATCGATATAGGGGTCGCTCATTCTACCCTCAACGAAGTGCCAGCGCGAAGCGCCGCATAGCGGATCGCCCGCGCGGAAAATCTATCGGCAAGGAGGCGCTCGGTAGCCGCCTTCCATGACAGCCGCGCCGCGACGGCTGGCCGTGCGAAAAGCCAATAGGCGGATTCAACCAGATCGCGGTTCCATTGCCGCGCGTGGTGGGTTGGCCGATTCTTGATGATCCAGTCGTTCAGCAGATCGACGACATCGTCTGGCAACATCGATTCGAAATCAGCTAGGCTCAGCATGTCGCCAGCGTCGAGCGGCCGGAGCAGGTCGACCAATTCAATGAGTGCCGCCTCCCTTGCCGCCGCACGCAGTGCCTTATCCCAGCTCTCGCTGACCTCGCCGACGTCGACGTCGTCATCTAGGTTGAATGGGCACAAATCGCCGACGGATTCGATGTCGTCGGCAAGCGCTACGTAGGCGTCGTAAAACACCTCATCGAGTGCAATAGCAACGTCTTCTTCGATCGGCTCACGGCTCGTATCCAAGGCTAAAGGTAATGCCCGCGCGTCGATAAGGCGGATTAATATCCGGTCGAGCAGTGCACGCTGCGCTCGTGACATCTCGACGCCACAATAACCGACATTCAAGCGAGCACAGGCGGCCAGAAATGCTTCGATGAATCTTCTACCCTTGCGCTCGGCGAGTGCCTTTTCCCTCTGCGCCCAAGCGCTTCCGCAGAGTTGCTCGACCATCCAGCCTTCGAGCTGACGCACGATTTGGCCGCGCCGAAACTGTGTAACCGGATGATCAATTGCAGCTGCTGCCCAACCAATTAGCGCATCGACCGTGCTGCGACCATCCGCCTCGCAGTCGCGAGGGCGATCAACTTCGAACTGACGTAGCAGACGAGCAGGTTTGCGCGCACTCGGAGCGTCGCTTATGCGCCAGATTCGTGGGCCGACGCAATAACCGCCAGTCTGCAATGGTCGACCACGGCCGGCGCGGAATAGAGTTATATCATCGATGGTCGCCAAATTCGTCCCTGGCGCAAGCATAAGCGGTTGCCGAGGTGCGGCGGCGAAGACCTCCAGATTGCCGCTCTCATCACTCGCGACAAGTTGCCCGTCGGCTTGCTTACTCCATGCGAATGGTGCCGTAACCTGCTCAAACGCGAACGAGGTTTCGAGCAACCCAGTGACGGTGATACAGAGTTCTGCGCGGCGTGCGCTCAGCAATCGCTCTAAAGTGTCGGTATCGAGCAGCTGGTCCCAAATCATGTGGTCGCCGCCAAGCCGGCATGGCGTATCGGGTAGGATTTCGCGCACGGTCTTTACTGCATGGCCGTCGCAGGACAGCATCAATTCGAGTTCGGCCTCCTGGATTGTCGCCGCACTGTCGAATCGCAGGGTGATATGCCGATCGCCGAGGTCGGTGGTCGATGCTGTGCCCGCATCGATGTCTACGGTTAACAGGCTCAGGGCATCTTCTGCTGCGATTACCTCAAATAGCTGTTCTTCACCGGCGCCATAACGGAGGCGGTACAGGCCAAAATCTTTTGCCGTAAATCCAGCCAGCAGCGAGTCCGCGCCGGAAATGGTGGCATGATTGCCATCGGGGGCGATCCATTGGGCTTCACAACTGCCGCCTGGAGAACTCAACTCGAATGCGATGAAACTTCCGATACTAAAGCGTCGGATCGGGCGATGCTGCTCGATCTCGGCATCGCCGATCCATGTGAAACGCGTGGTCTTGCGTACCGCGAACCCTATCGAACCAAGCCAAGCTTGGTTAGCAGGGTCTGCCGCATCGAACCGATAACCGCGCAGTCCAGCGACGCGTCCAAGTTGCTCTGCGTCAGGCGGAGCAGTCTGCGCAGAGCCGATCAATACGATACAATGGCCGTTGTCGGCGATCGCCGCACCGGTGCGCTGCAGGGCATCGCCTTCGTCGCTGAAATCCGAAAAAAAGATTGGCGCGGCCGATGCAACGCGCAGACTTCCCAGAAAATCCTTGGCTTGTGGGGCAATCGGAAGGGTAGCCACGTCGGCAATCAGGGGAACGTCGGGCTCCGGCAAAACGTCGATCTGCACCGGCAACGGAAAATCACTGAAGATATTCCGCCCCGGCACTGGTCGGCCATCACCCCAGAGGAAGGCGCGCCACCGAATCGCGTCGAGTGCGCTTCGCGCGCCATCACGCTCTGCCTGTTCCATTTGCGGTATTTTCAACGCGAGGGAGAGTCGCTGCTCGACGCTACGCAGGGTGAGCGGCGCGAACCTAAGTTCGATTTCTGCGCGCCGCCTCGGCCGGACCTTGGGCTGTGCCTCCAGCGCCCTTTGCAGCTTACGCGCTTCACGCAACGCGGTGTTCGCGCTCTCATTCTGGGCAAGATCCGCTGCAATGCGTCTCAATGCTGTACTTGCGATACCATTGCTGCCGCTCGCCTGCAGTATTTGTCGGATCACGGCTGCAGCAGTGTAATGATCCTCGAGCCAGGCGAGTAACCGAACGCTTCCGGTCAGTCGCGCGCGGCTGCGAATGGGCGCAATTAGCGCAGCGTCGCTAGCACCAAGATCAAGATGCGAACGAACGTCACGGACTGCCCGCGCAAGCGACTGGTGCAACTCGATCGGCAGAATTGCATGGAGGACGGGCCAGGCAATATGACAGAACGCGAGATTCCATGGGGTCTCAGGCGGCTGGGCGAGGCCGATACGCGCCACCGATTGTCGGAATAGCGTAGAAAGTGCCGCACGGTCGCCGAGCGAAGTCTGGCCCAATTGATCGGCGAAGATCGGCCAAAAGTCTGTGCCCGTGCCACGATAGACATAGCCAATCTCGGTTGCCGCGACGAGCAACGGCAACGGGTGTTGCACCCACCAATGAGACTCTATCGGATACCGTGCTAGAGAGGATCGTACAGCGGCGGAGAGCGTGTTGAGGTCGACGGCGTCGAAGTCATGTTCGAGCAGATAAATGGGCGCGTCGCCACGCTCAGCGCGCAAATCGGCGAAGTGTGCGGTCAACAGTGCGTGAAGTCGCTCGATTTCGGCCCCGCTTTCGATTTCCCCCTCCATTGCGCCCGAAAATGCGCATTAGCACTTCGGCCATATTGCCTCGGTATTTTCGACCTGCAAACCAAAACTTTACCAAATTTCGATTCATTTCCGATGACGGCATCAGTTCGACGATCGGAACCACATACGAGGTCCCTTCAACAAAAAATTTTTTTGATGTTGGCGCACCGACACGCTATAAAGTGGCGTTAGTAAGGATGCCACCTGCGGCCATGTGCCGCGATCATCGGAGGACATCATGCTTGAAGCCGACGACCGGCTGCTCACGGAAATTGAGCGGCAGGAAAAATATCTGGCCCGGTTGCCGGAAGATTTTCCGTTCCCCTTGTTCAATGCTGCGCAAGCGCTAGAATCGCAGCGGCGCAGCGGCTATCGCAACACTGCAGCTGCCGCGCGTGAGATCGTCGACAACGCTATCGAAGCGAAGGCGACCCGCATCGATATCTGCTTCGAGCGTCCACGCCAGTTGAAGCCGCACCAGCGCGCGGAATCATTGGCGTCGATCGCATTTATCGACAACGGGTCGGGCATGCTCCCCAAGATGGCGCGCTATGCCTTATCCTGGGGTGCGGGCACCCACTTTGATGATCCCGGCTTCATCGGCAAGTTTGGTTTCGGCCTGCCTAATGCGTCGATCAATCAGACACGGCTGGTCGAGGTCTACACCAAGACCGTCGAAGCGAGCGCCGTAACAAAAGCAACCCTCGATGTCCGCGCGGTCAAGGCTCACGGCCTTCATTCAGTCGAACCTACCATCGAAGCAACGCTTCCCGAGTTCGTACAGGCATATCTCGACAAGGCGGGCCTCGCCTTTAACCACGGCACAATCGTCGTATGGGTCGAGCCCGACCGGCTGACCTATAAAACACCGGCACTGATGAAGGAACATTTGCTGGACGACTTCGGCGTGACCTACCGCTACCTGCTCGATCGTGTTTCGCTCTATATCGACAAGACACAGGTTGCACCGGTCGATCCGCTCTTCCTTACCCCAAGCGCCCGATACTATCTCGATGAGGCCAAGGGGGGCTCTCGGATGAGTGCCGACTACAATATTCCCGTCAAATTTACACGCGACGCCGAGACCGGGGCGCTGACGCTATCCAAGGTGGAATCGCTCGGCGAGATCAGCCGCGACGACCCGCTTCTGGAGGCCGCAGGCGCAATTTATGTTCGCGTCGCCCGCTTTCCCTATGGTTTCGCCGAGGCCGCGCCAAGCAAGCAGAAGGCGACAACCGACGCGCATCGCCGCTTCGAAATCCGCAAGACGCGACGTGGAATGTCGTTCGTCCGTGCCGGGCGTGAGATCGAGACCGTCGATGTCTTCCCGAAATCGGTGAAGGATCACGCCAAGGGCCTTGGTGACTGGCCGCTCCTTCAGTCCTATGCCTATCACTGGGGCGTCGAGGTGCGCTTCGATCCCGAACTCGACGAAGTGTTCGGCATCACCAATGACAAGCAGACCGTGCGTCCGATTGAGGATCTATGGCGGTTGTTTGCGCTGGAGGAGATAGATGCTCAGCTTGGCCGCGAGCAGGCCTTCCAGCGCAAGATGCGCCGTGAGGAACGGCTCAAGCAACAGGCGAAGGCGGAGAAGTCGGCAGAGCCGACCCATGCCGAAACCGCTGCCGCCGCCGCCGATGGCATGGCGGGACACAAGCCCCGTGTCGCTGACCGCGTAAAGGCGGAGGTGCGCGAGAAGTTTGAAGAACAGGCGGTGGCACGCTCGAAGGTAGACGCCAGTTCGATCGAGGCCGCGCGCAAGGCCTTGGAGGAGGAAGCCAAGCGGCGACCATATGTCATCGATTTCTATGACGAGCCGCGCGGTCCCTTCTACAAGCCCGACTGGCTCAATGGATCGCAAGTCGGCGTCCTCATCAACCGAGCGCATCCATTTTTCCAGACGCTCTACAATCCGCTCCTGCGGATGGATGGCGGCGGACAGGCCAAGCAGGCACTCGACATTTTGTTGATTGCGCTCGCTCGCGCCGAGCTTAGCGTCGAGAATGAGGACACGGCCAATTGGTATCTCACCCAGCGTGAGCGTGCCTGGAGCCAGTTCCTCAACGACGCCTACACATCGCTTCAACAGAAAATGGCGCCGGTCGATGAGGAATCGGCCGAAACCGGTGAAGATCCGGAAGGAGGTGAAGCGGCGCTCGAAGCAGCCGAATAATTTTGAACGACCGCCGCACCAGCGGCCGCTTTCTTGGCGTTAAGTGAACTACAGCTCGAGACCAGTGTCGGCGGCGGCCATGTGCCGCAATCAACCACGCTGCATCGGCCTTCAGCTGAATTGTCGAAGGTCTTTGCAGCGAAAGGAGATTCCGCATGCGCGGCGTCACTCTGGATAATTTGCTTACAGCCGCCCTGACAGGGCAGCCCTACCATCAACTCCGTCTCGGTCGCGAAGCCAAGCGCTACGCGCGCCGCATCACCAGTCGCGTCTGCCCCGATTTCCCCGAAGATCGCCACGAGGAGGTCGCTCATGAGGCCTTCGTTGCGCTTTGGTGTCGCGGCTCCGGTGTCCTGTCCCAAGGCACCGCACTTAAAGCGTTCCGCAAGGCGGTGATCTCGGCTGTCCGCACCGTCCGTCGCGACTATGCCACGCCGGGTGAGCGCACACGCCTCCCGGCCCGGAAGGCGCCGCCTGCTCCGTCGCGTGTCGCGGCCGAGCATATCGGCATGATCCCCGATGACGAGACGCTGGCCCACGCAACCATGGCCCAGGGCGAGCACAGTTATATCGATCTCGATCGCCTGCCGTCGGCAGGAGCGACTGCGGAAATCGCAGCGATCGAAACGCGGATCGACCTCGAGCGCATCCTCGCTACCGCGCCCACGCCGGTTGCGACAGCACTTAAGCTCATCCACATCGACGATATTCCCGTCGCCGAGGCGGCCAAAGTCGTCACTCTCAGCCGCTTCCAACTCCACCGCCGGATCGACATCTTCCAGGCGATGTGGGCTGCGGCGGCCTGAGATGGCGGAGGATGACGGTGTGCGGGGGGCGGGCATCGGCGCGGTGCTCACCGCCCAGCGTGACTACGCGGCGGCAAGCCGCGAAAGGTCCAAGTTCGGGCTGATGGTCCCGGAAGCCTTTGTTCGAGGCATCCGGGATCTTGGCTATCGGAGCAACGGCGACGCGATCGCCGAACTGATCGATAATGCGTTGCAGGCCTACGCCAATCGCATCGACATCTGTTTTGGCTATGACGGTACGACGTCGGTCAAAAAGCCCACCCAGGTGGCGGTGATCGACAATGGGCACGGTATGGAGCCAGACATGATCCGCATGGCGGTTATGTGGGGCGGCACACACCGCGAAAATGACCGTAGCGGGCTGGGCCGCTACGGATATGGCCTGCCTTGCGCCTCGGTGAGTTTGGGCCGGCGCTTCACAGTCTATTCGGCGACGCTCGGGGGTGCTTGGCATTGCGTCAGGCTTGATCTCGACGCTCTTGCCGAAGGTGCCTACACCGACGCACATGGTGATATCGTCGTGCCGCCAGCAACGATTGCGACGCTGCCGCCATTTGTTGCCGAGCAGATTGCGCAAGCACATCCAGAGGGCTGGCGCTCTGGCACGGTCATCCTGATCGACAAACTCGACCGGCTGGAATGGTCAACCGCGCAGGGCCTGCGCGAAAATATGTGTCGGCAGTTCGGTGTGACCTACCATAAGCTGCGGAATGAGGCGGCGATCTTCGTCGATAATGACTTCGTCGAACCAATCGATCCGCTGTTCTTGACGCCCGATTTCCATTTGTTCGATTATGACGACGACCGAGCAGTGGCTATCGATCCGATCCGAGTCGAGGTCCGTGATACCGATGAAGGGAATTTCTGCGGCGCGATGACCCTTCGATACGCCTGGCTGCCGCCAAGCTTCGGATCAGTTGACAAGGCTCGCGATGCGGTCGGTCTCAATTCCAATCCGCGATTTGCGATCCTGAAGGATTTTCACGGGATCATTTTCAGTCGGAATGGTCGGCTTATCGACGTGCAGACTCGCACACCTTGGACCACTTTCATCAACAACGACCGCTACATCAAGGTCGAGCTAGAATTCTCGGCGACGCTCGACGAGATGTTCGGCGTGACCACGTCGAAGCAGCAGGTCACCGTTTCCCCCCGCATCTGGGAGTTGCTACAGCAAGTCGGCCTGCCGAAGGCGATCGAGCAGTTGCGCGGTAAGGTCAAGGACGCCAAACTTGTACGGCGTCTCGCCGCCCTCTCGCCTCGGCCCGGCGAGCAGAACTTGTCCGAACGCGCCATGAGCCAGACGACCGAACTGGCCTTCGGTCATCAGCGGCAGTTAGACCTTCGACTGCGAGCATCGCCTTATCGTCTGCGCTTTGAAAATCTCCCCGGACAGGCCTTTTTCCGGATCGATCGCGCGGGCGGAGCGCGCACGCTCCACATAAACACCGCGCACCGCTTTTACGAGGACATCTATGACGGACCGTCGGCTACTCAAGAGGTTCGGACGGCTTTGGAGATCCTGTTGTTTAGCTTTGGTGACGTGTTGCTCGGCGAGAGCGAGGAGCGCGGCGCGATCCAGGTCGAAATCTGGTCGAGGCGGCTGGAGCTTGCGCTCGGGATGATGGCTCAGCATCTGACCGAGAGCGATGATATCGATGTCGGCCCATATTCATGGATCGATGCCGTCTAGTCTTGCGACGCAGAATTTGCGATACGGACCGTGGCCGCCATCGCGGCCCCAATCTGATTGTGGAGGCTGGGTGTCCGCGAGTAACAAGATATTTGAACCAACTCGGTCTCGAGCCTTTTCTCCTTTCCTTGCGCCGAACGAACATCAACGCCTTCAACAGGTTATCGATTTCACCGGGGCGCCAGCCCCAGGTTTTGCCGATGAATTACGCGCGCTAGCGCGCCGCTTTGTTGATGATGGCAGCAGCCTTAAACTGCGCGCCATCTGCCTTCTTCTGGCGGATCTTTTTGAGCAGGACTGGTCCGTCAGCACCGGAAACGATGGCGGCTTCCGTTTTCAGCCGCCTGGCCTTACGCGCGGCGCCGCAGAAACCGTCGATGACATCAAGTCGCGTGTCCGCCTGACCATGCAGGCGGCCCGTTTACGGCAGCTTGCCGAGCCGTCTGTTCGGGGGTTTCTCGAACGCACCGAGAAGCGCCGCATTCGCCACGGCATCAAGGGATCAGTGATCGATCTGATCGACGATGGAGCCGCACTTGCCAGCGAACTGACGAAGATTAACGACCTCCCGGTAGAGGTTCAGGAAGCTGCATTAGCTCGCCTGATCGACCCGGTGGTCGAAATCTGTGAAGCAGGGCGGCACTGTGCAGATACCGGACTGCCGCTGATCGATGTTTGGCGCTACTTCCGCCACACTTGGGCACATGAATATCGGCCAATCCCCGGTCGACAAATGCTCGTATTGATACGCAATGCTGCTCGGCCCAATCGGCCGGTGATGGGCATCGCTATGCTCGCAAGCCCGGTGATGCGGCTGACCGCCCGCGATCAATGGATCGGTTGGCTGCCGGATAGCGCGAAACGACACTTCGAGGAGGGTAGCTGGACGGCGACCGCGTTCGCGCAGGCCATCTGGAACCGGATGCAGGCGTCGATCGATGAGATTCGATGGGACGATCTGGCGAGCGCGGCGGAGGTCCGCTCACCAAGCGAAGCGGTTGTATTCCGTTTGGAGCAACGCGCCGCGGGCGCTGCGGCTGCGCGCGAAGCCGAATTGAAGGTCCATTTCGAGATCGAGCGTGGATTGGGCGACGCAGTCCGCCCCCATCGCGGAAAGGTAAAATCCTCAGTTGAGGGTGCCGACTGGTTGGAGGCTTCGAACGACCTACTTTTTGTGCGCAAGCGCGCTGAGGGTCTGGCGAAGCTGCTCTTCGCTAAGCATGTATTTCAGGCAGCCAAGCTGAAACGTGCCCCGGCACAAGCGCTGAAGTCTCTCTTTGAAAGCCGAGACGGGAAGCGCGCGCTCGACACTGTGCTGGCGGAGTTTCGCAAGGCCGGCCTATCGAGCGAGGTTGCGGACGTCAGTATCTGTGGCGCCGTTCACCCATATAACGAGTTGCTATCGGGCAAACTGGTCGCCCTGCTGCTTGCCTCGCAAGAGGTGCGCGACGCCTATGCCCGCCGCTACGGTGGCCAGATCAGCATCATCGCATCGCAGATGGCCGGGCGGCCAATAGTTAAATCCGCCAGTCTCAAGCTGATTACAACAACTAGTCTCTATGGCGTGGGGTCGAGCCAGTACAACCGGCTAGTCCTTCGCGCCGCCGACCACGACGGGCTTCAGCATGACCTGCGCTGGGGCGCTATTGGCAAAAGCCTTACTGGCGGCTTCGGCACGCTCCATCTCGGACAGGAGACTGCCCAAGCACTTAGAACAGTGGCATTCGAGCGACACGATGCGCGGCGAGTCAACAATCGCTTCGGAGAAGGCACGAGTCCGCGCCTTCGGCAGATCCGCGAAGGGCTCGATGCGCTTGGCATCAAAAGCGATGCCATCCTAAATCATGCGACACCGCGCATTTTTTACGGCTGTGAATTGATCCCCGGCGCGCGCGATGCGCTCTTAGGGCTCGACAACGGCGATGGCGCGGCGCCCACTATTGCGGTGATTGCAGAGGCTTGGAGGAAGCGCTGGCTGACCAAGCGCGTCCGGCGCGAGCAAACACGCATGGCACTGGCGCGGCTCGGCCCCGTCAGTGTACGCGCCAGCCTTCATGCCGATCCCGATGGGCAGTTTCGGCTGCCAATCGACCCTGCTTAGGGGCGCTTTCATAACTTACGACGGCTCGGTGCTTTGACTTTCTTTAAGCGGACCGTTCGGTTCGTCCGACATTCCCTAAACGGCGAGTTCCAACTCCGCTAGCTTTTCTGCCTTTTCGCCAGCTTACTACCGACACAGCAAGCTGTTGCATGACCACGCTTTAATGTCTCTTTGATCTGCCTCACGAGCGCAGCCGATGATCGGTTGCCTCGCCGACACGAGGCAATTCATGAGCGTCATCCCCATCCCGTCGCAAGCATCGTCGCGCGGAGCGCGTATGCTGCGCACTGCGCTCGGGCCGGAGATTACCGCTTGGCTTGAAGATGCCTCGGTCATCGAGGTCATGCTCAATCCCGATGGACGGCTGTGGATCGACCGGCTCGGAGCCGGGATCGCCGATACGGGGAGCGGGATGTGCGCTGCCGATGGCGAGCGGATCATCCGGCTGGTGGCGCATCATGTCGGAGCTGAGGTTCATGCCAAGGCGCCGCGCGTCTCGGCGGAGCTTCCCGATACGGGCGAGCGCTTCGAAGGTCTGCTGCCGCCGGTGGTGGCTGCACCGAGTTTTGCTATCCGCAAGCCCGCCGTCGCGGTGTTCACGCTCGATGATTATGTCGCGGCGAAGATCATGTCTGCATGGCAGGCCGCCGCGCTGGTTCGCGCCGTTGCGGCCCGGAAGAACATCCTCGTCGCTGGCGGCACTTCGACCGGCAAGACCACCCTCACCAACGCGCTCTTGGCTGAAGTCGCCAAGAGCGACGACCGCGTGGTCCTGATCGAGGATACGCGGGAACTGCAATGCGCCGCGCCCAACCTCGTCTCGCTGCGCACCAAGGACGGCGTGGTCACGCTCTCGGACCTGGTCCGCTCGGCCCTGCGCCTGCGGCCCGACCGAATTCCGATCGGCGAAGTGCGCGGAGCCGAAGCGCTCGATCTGCTCAAAGCCTGGGGTACCGGCCATCCCGGCGGCGTCGGTACGATCCACGCAGGATCCGCGCTTGGGGTCCTGCGGCGCATGGAGCAGCTCATTCAGGAGAGCGTGGTCACCGTGCCGCGAGCGCTGATCGCTGAGACCATTGATGTGATCGCCGTTTTGGTCCGCGACGGGACCGGACGGCGGCTTGCCGAACTCGCCGAGGTCACCGGCCTCGATGCCCATGGCGACTACACCCTCCGCCCCATCACACCCCCAGCCACAGGAGTTTCATCGTGATCCGTACCCTATCGCGCGCCCGTGCCCGCCTCTCTGTTGCCATGCTTGGCGGCTTCGTTGCTCTTTCCATCGCGGGGCCTGCTCATGCGGCAGGCTCGTCGATGCCATGGGAAGCGCCGCTCCAGTCGATCCTCGAATCCATCCAGGGGCCCGTCGCCAAGATCGTCGCGGTGATGATCATCATTGCGACTGGCCTGGCACTTGCCTTCGGCGACACCTCGGGCGGTGCGCGGCGGATGATCCAGATCGTGTTCGGTCTGTCGATCGCCTTTGCTGCCTCATCCTTCTTCCTGTCGTTCTTCTCGTTCGGGGGCGGGGCGCTGGTGTGATGGACGGCGTGCCACCCGAAGCCGTGCCGGGCTTTGTTGTTCCGGTTCACCGCGCGCTGACCGAGCATATCCTGCTCGGCGGCGCACCGCGCGGGCTGGCGATCGCCAATGCGACGCTGGCGGCCGCGATCGGGCTTGGCCTCCGGCTGTGGATCGCCGGGGTGGTGATCTTCGCGCTCGGTCATCTGGTCTCGGTCTGGGCGGCGCGGCGCGATCCGCAATTCGTCGATGTCGCGCGGCGCCATCTGCGCTTCCCCACTTTCCTGAGGGTCTGATCCCATGCTTTCGCTTCGCGAATACCGGAACAAGGCCGACCGGCTTGCCGACTTCCTGCCCTGGGCCGCGCTCGTTGTGCCCGGCGTCGTGCTCAACAAGGACGGCAGCTTCCAGCGCTCCGCCCGCTTTCGCGGACCCGATCTCGACAGCGCGACACCCGCGGAACTGATCGCCACGACCGCGCGCCTGAACAGCGCGCTGCGGCGACTGGGATCAGGCTGGGCCATCTTCGTTGAGGCGGTGCGCCGCCCGGCACTGGATTACCCCGATAGCGACTTTCCAGATCCGGCCTCGGCGCTGGTCGAGCGTGAACGCGCCGCGCAATTTGCCGAAGAAGGCGCTCATTTCGAAAGCCGCTATTTTCTGACCCTGCTATGGATGCCGCCCGCCGAAGACGCGGCCCGCGCCGAAAGCTGGCTTTACGAGGGCAAGGCCGAAAAGGGCATCAATCCCAAGGAGCTGCTCGACCTCTTTATCGACCGCACCGAGCGGCTGCTGCGTCTGATCGACGGCTTTGTGCCCGAGGTGGCGTGGCTCGATGACGGCGAGACGCTGACCTATCTGCACAGCTGCGTTTCCACGCGCAGTCACCGCGTCCGCGTTCCCGAAACCCCGATGCACCTCGACGCGGTGCTGGCCGATGAGCCGCTGACCGGCGGGCTCGAACCGCGCCTTGGCCGCGCGCATCTGCGTACGCTGACCGTGGTCGGCTTTCCCAGCAGCACCTTCCCGGGTCTGCTCGACGAGCTCAACCGGCTCGCCTTCGCCTATCGCTGGTCGACCCGCGCAGTGATGCTCGACAAGACCGACGCCACCAAGCTGACCGCCAAGATCCGGCGGCAATGGTTCGCCAAGCGCAAATCGGTCGCAAGCATCCTCAAGGAGGTGATGACCAACGAGGCCTCGACGCTGCTCGACAGCGATGCCTCGAACAAGGCCGCCGATGCCGATGCTGCGCTGCAGGAGCTCGGATCGGATTTTGTCGGCCAAGCCTACGTCACCGCCACCGTCACCGTTTGGGACGAGGATCCGGCGCTGGCAGCGGAGAAGCTGCGTCTGGTCGAGAAGGTCATCCAGGGCCGCGACTTTACCGTGATCGCCGAAGGCATGAACGCGGTCGAAGCCTGGCTCGGATCGCTTCCTGGCCATGTCTACGCCAATGTCCGGACACCCCCGATCTCCACATTGAACCTTGCCCATATGATCCCCCTGTCTGCCGTGTGGGCCGGGCCGGAACGGGACGATCACTTCAATGCCGCCCCATTATTCTATGCGCGGACCGAAGGCTCGACCCCGTTCCGGTTTTCGCTCCATGTTGGCGATGTCGGCCACACGCTGATCGTCGGTCCGACTGGAGCCGGCAAGTCGGTGCTGCTCGCGCTGATGGCGCTGCAGTTTCAGCGGTATGATCGCGCTCAGGTCTTTGCCTTCGATTTCGGCGGATCAATCCGGGCAGCGGCGCTGGCATGCGGCGGCGACTGGCAGGACCTCGGCAATTCGCTCACCGGCTCTGGCCTGGCCGAGGACAGCGCTGGCGCTGTGTTGTTGCAACCACTGGCCCGGATCGACGAACCGGCGGAACGCAATTGGGCGGCCGAATGGCTCCAGGCGATCCTCACTGCCGAAGGCATGACCATCGATCCAGCCACCAAGGAGCATCTCTGGTCGGCGCTGACCTCGCTTGCCACCGCGCCCATGGCCGAGCGCACGCTCACCGGGCTGGCCGTCCTGCTCCAGTCGCAGGCCTTGAAGCAGGCGCTCGCGCCCTATTGCATCGGCGGGCCATTCGGACGGTTGCTTGATGCCGAGAGCGAACATTTGGGCGAGGCCAGCTTTCAGGCCTTCGAGACCGGAGGGCTGACCGGCTCGGCCGCCGCCCCTGCCGTGCTGTCTTACCTGTTCCACCGTATCGAAGGCCGGCTCGACGGCTCGCCGACCATGATCATCATCGACGAGGGCTGGCTCGTCCTCGACAGCCCGGCCTTTGCCGCACAATTGCGCGAATGGCTCAAGACCCTACGCAAGAAGAATGCGAGCGTGGTCTTCGCAACGCAAAGCCTCGCCGACATCGAGACCAGCGCGATTGCACCTGCGATCATCGAAAGCTGCCCCACCCGCATCTTCCTCCCCAACGAACGCGCGGTCGAACCGCAGATATTGGCGATCTATCGCCGCTTCGGCCTCAATGACCGGCAGATCGAGATCATCGCGCGGGCGGCGCCCAAGCGCGATTATTACTGCCAGTCGGCGCGCGGCAACCGATTGTTCGAACTTGGCCTTGGCGAAGTCGCGCTCGCCTTCACCGCCACCTCTTCAAAAACTGATCAACTCGCGATCGATGCAATCACGGGGGCGCACGGCTGCGCTGACTTTGCCGCGCGCTGGCTGCGCCATCGCGGCCTTGGCTGGGCAGCTGAGCTTCTGCCTGCCCCGTCTCCCCTTCCCCAACCAAGTCTCCAGCCCGGCCTCTTGCCGGACCAACCCCAGGAGTAGTGCCCATGAAAGCCCGTAAATTCGTCTCGATGCTTGCTGCCGGTGCCGCAGTCCTCTCGGTCAGCGTCGGCGCCATGCTGCCGACCGCTGCCAGCGCCCAGATCGGCGGCGTGGTGTTCGACCCGCGCAACTATGCCCAGAACATCCTGACCGCCGCGCGCACGCTCGAGCAGATCAACAACCAGATCCGGCAGCTCCAGAATCAGGCCACCTCGCTCGTCAACGAAGCGCGCAATCTGCAATCGCTGCCACTCACCGTGCTCGAACCGCTGCAGGCGCAGATCCGGCAGACGCAGGCCTTGCTTGGGCAGGCGCAGCGCGTTGCCTATGATGTTCGCCAGATCGAGCGCGAGTTCCAGAACAACTATCGCGCGGGCGCGATGACCGGGCCGCAACGTTTGCTGGTCGAGGGTGCCGAGGCCCGGTGGCAGAACAGTGTCGGCGCCTTCGAGGATGCCTTGCGGGTTCAGGCCGGCGTGGTCGGCAATATCGACGGCACGCGTGGCGCCATCGACAGCCTCGTTGGCTCAAGCCAGTCGGCAACCGGAGCGCTTCAGGCGGCTCAGGCTGGCAATCAGCTGCTGGCAGTGCAGGCGCAGCAACTTGCAGACCTGACCGCCACGGTCGCCTCGCTCGCGCGCGCACAATCGCTCGACGCCGCTGCGCAAGCGGCTGCCAAGGCGCAGGCACGCGAGCAGCTTCGCCGCTTCCTCGGCAATCGCCGGCCCTATGTTCCGGGCAATGCCCGGCTGTTCGGAAACTAAGGCAATGGACAGCAAGCTCTTTGCGCGGATTGGGGCCGGTGCCTTCGTCGCCATTGCCATCACCATGGCCGTGCTCGAATTGCGCGAAGAGCCTGCGCCACCGCCAGGCGATGTCATCGCCGCGGCACATGAAGCCGGAGACGATACAAAGGCCACCCTCGCCTATTGCGCCGCCCTAGGCTTTGAGGCGGCATCAGTCGATATCTGCACCGCAGCCTGGGCTGCGGAACGACGCCGGTTCCTGGGGCAAGCCGAGCGTGATGCGGCGGTCGTGGCCCCTGTGACTGACAACAGCGGGGATCCCACCCTCGATATGGCGAGGGATCGCTGACATGGGTGGCACCGGCGTCGTCGACCGCTTCCTCGACATCTTCTCGCGCTACATTGACAGCGGGTTCGGCCTTTTGGGCGGCGAAGTCGCCTTCATCGCCACGACGCTGATCGTCATCGATGTCACACTGGCAGCGCTGTTCTGGTCATGGGGCGAGCAGGACGACATCCTTGCCCGCCTCGTTAAGAAGACGCTCTTTGTCGGCATCTTCGCCTATATCATCGGCAACTGGAACAGCCTGGCACGCATCGTGTTCGAGAGCTTTGCCGGCCTTGGCCTCAAGGCCAGTGGCACCGGGTTTACCGCTGCCGAACTGCTGCAGCCGGGCCGCGTCGCGCAAGTGGGGCTTGATGCCGCCTATCCCTTGCTGGAGTCGATCTCCGAGCTGCTCGGCTTTGTCAGCTTCTTCGAGAATTTCCTGCAGATCGTGATCCTGCTGGTCGCCTGGGCGATCGTCATCATCGCCTTCTTCATTCTATCGATTCAGCTGTTCATCACGCTCATCGAGTTCAAGCTGGCCACGCTTTGCGGCTTTGTGCTGATCCCGTTCGGCCTGTTCGGCAAGACCGCCTTCATGGCCGAACGCGTGCTTGGCCATGTCGTCTCGTCGGGCATCAAGGTGCTGGTGCTCGCGGTGATCGTCGGCATCGGCTCGACCATCTTTTCCGAGTTTACAACCGCCATCGCGGGCGAGCCCACCATCGAGGACGCATTGTCGATCGTGCTGGCGAGCCTGGCGCTGCTTGGCCTCGGCATCTTCGGTCCCGGGATCGCCAATGGCATTGTTTCCGGCGGGCCGCAGCTTGGCGCAGGTGCCGCCGCCGGCACCGCGCTACTCGCTGGCGGCGCTGCCGCAGGCGCTGTCGCCGGTGCCAAACTGGCGGGCGGCGCAGTGGCCAGTGCGGCCTCCAATGTCGCGCAAGGGACGTCGCGGGCCGCAGGCGGCGCAACCATGGCTTACGCCCTCGGCTCAGCCGGCAAGTCGGGCGGCGCAGCAGTGGCAGGCGGCGCGCGTGCCGTCGGCGAATATGCCGCCAGCGCCGCGACATCGCCGCTGCGCAAGGCCGGTGAAGGCGTGAAGCAATCGTTCCGCGAAGGCAGCCGCGACGCCATCACAAAAACAGGCGGCAGCATCACGCCCGGTCCCAATACGCCGCCGTCATCGCCCTCTGCAGCTTCTGATCAGGGCCAGCCCGCATGGGCCAAGGCGATGAAAGACCGGCAGACGATCTCACACGGCGCGAGCATCGCCGCGCACACGCTCAAATCGGGCGACAGCCATGGCGGCGGCGCCTCGGTCGACACCTCAGAAAAGGACTGACGCAGATGTTCCGACGACCCTCAATCCGCTACGGCAAGACCCCCGAACCGGAAACGCCCTACCAACGCGCAGCTCAGGTCTGGGATGACCGGATCGGCTCGGCGCGGGTCCAGGCGCGCAGCTGGCGCTATGCCTTTTTCGGCGCACTCGGCCTGTCCGCCTGCCTCACCGCCGGGATCGTCTGGCAGGGTTCGCAAGGCTCGATCATTCCGTGGGTGGTGCAGGTCGACAAGCTTGGCGAAGCCCAGGCCGTCGCCCCTGCGGTCAGCGACTTTGACCCGAGCGACCCTCAGATCGCATTCCACCTGGCGCGGTTTATCGAGCAGGTACGCAGCATTCCCGACGATCCGATCATCGTTCGCCAGAACTGGCTGCGCGCCTATGACTTTGTCACCGACCGCGGCGCGCTCGTGCTCAACGATTATGCGCGGACCAACGATCCTTTTGCGCTGATTGGGCGCGAACAGGTTGGGATTGATGTCACCAGCGTCATCCGCGCCTCCCCGACCAGCTTCCGCGTTGCCTGGGTCGAACGCCGCTACCGCGATGGCAGCCTGGCCGAAACCAGTCGCTGGACCGCGATCCTGACGATTACCGTCCAGACCCCGCGCACCCCCGATGCCCTGCGCAAGAACCCGCTCGGCATCTTCGTCAATGCCATCAACTGGTCAAAGGAACTTGGCTCATGATCTCGCCCATTCCCGGTCGCCTTGCGGTGACCCTCTTGCCCGTCCTGCTTGGAACAACCGCCTGTCCGGCTTCAGCCCAGGTGGCGGCATCAGCGCCCTCGCCTGCTGTCGTCGATACGGCGACCCCCGCAACAATCCAGTCTCAATCCGAACCGCGGCGAGCCCCCTCCCCCGCCGCGCGCCGCTCCCAGCCATCCGCCCCCCGGGATCGGGTGGGAGCGGCAAACGCCGCCGCGCGTGTGCAGCCTGAGGGCGAGCAGTTCATCAACGCGATCCAGAACTATGCCTGGGCGCCCGGCGCGCTCTATCAGGTCTATGCCGCGCCGGGACAGGTGACCGACATTGCGCTACAGGAAGGCGAGCAGCTGGTGGGCGCCGGACCTGTCGCTGCTGGTGATACCGTGCGCTGGCTGATCGGCGACACCGTAAGCGGGCGCGGGGCCACTGCGCGGGTCCACATTCTGGTCAAGCCGGTCCGCTCGGACATCACCACAAACCTCGTCATCAACACCGACCGGCGTACCTATCATATCGAACTGCGCGCCAATCCCTCGGTCTACATGGCGTCAGTCTCCTGGACCTATCCGCAGGACGAGCTGATCGCCTTGCAGCAAGCGCAGGAAGCCGAGACGCGCGCGGCGCCGATTGCCGCCAGTATTCCGGTCGAGGCGCTCAATTTTGCCTATCGCCTGTCGGGCGATCGGCCTGCGTGGCGACCGGTGCGCGTGTTCGATGATGGGCGTCAGACCTTCATCGAGTTTCCCGAAAACGTTGCGCAAGGTCAGATGCCGCCGCTGTTCGGCCTTGGCGAGGGCAATCAGGCCGAGCTCCTCAACTACCGCGTGTCAGGCCGCTTCATGATCGTCGACCGGCTGCTCGAGCGCGCCGAACTGCGCCTTGGCGACCGCCGTTCGCAGCAGCGCGTCGAGATCCGCAAGGAACGCCGGAGGACGCCGTCATGAGCGACGAAGCTGCGCCAACGCCAGAAGAGGCGGTCAAGCTGCGCGGCGATCCGCCGCGCGTCATGCGACTGTCGCGCAAGGCCATCGGTATTGCTTCGGCTTGCGGCTTTGCCCTTGTCGGCGGTGCGCTGATCTATGCCCTGCAGCCCGCGAGCCAGGCCGAGCGCGAGGAGCTCCTCAACACCGAAGGCGCGGCGCGCCCCGATGCATTGGCCGATGCCCCTCGCGACTATGGTGATGTCCCCAAGCTGGGCCCGCCCCTCCCCGGCGATCTCGGCGCGCCGATCCTGGCGGCACAACAGCGCGGGAATGTCGTCGAGCTTCCGCCGATTGGCGCTGCGCCGCCCACTGGCCCAGCGCCAACGCCTGCGCAAACGGCAGCAGAGACGGAACGACAGCGGCTTGTCCAGGAACGCAGCGCCGCTCGCGAAAGCCGCCTGTTCTTTGGTGGTGGTGCCGGAGCAGCTGCTGTCGGTGACGGATCGGGCGTCGCCGATGCCAGCGGTGGACCGCCGGCGCCGCAGCTTGCAGCAGATGCTCAGCGTCCCGCCTTTGCCGAGCGCCCTGTCGAGCGCCGGACGGTATCAGCCAGTCGGATCGAACCACCGGCGGGCACCCATGTCTTGCAGGCGGGCAGCATCATTCCTGCTGCCCTCATCACCGGCATCCGCTCCGATCTTCCAGGTCAGGTCACCGCGCAGGTCACCGAGCCAGTCTATGACAGCATCACCGGGCGCATCCTGCTCATTCCCCAGGGATCGCGACTGATCGGCGACTATAATGCCGACGTGTCCTTCGGCCAGCGCCGGGTCCAACTCGCATGGAACCGCCTGATCCTGCCCGATGGCCGGTCGATCGTGCTTGAACGTCAACCGGGCGGCGACCCGTCCGGCTTTGCCGGGCTGCAAGATGGCGTGGACTTCCATTGGGGCGGCGTTCTGCGCGCGGCGCTGGTCTCAACCCTGCTGGGTGTTGGCGGCGAGCTTGGCGCTGGCAATGACGACAATCTCACCCGCGCGCTGCGTCGCGGCTCGCAGGACAGCATCGGCCGCGCGGGCGAACAGGTGGTCAGCCGCGAACTCGATGTGCGGCCGACACTGACCATCCGTCCGGGTTTTCCCGTGCGCGTGCTTGTGACACGTGACCTGATATTGGGAGGAGGGTCATGACCCGATTGAAACTAGCCGATCTGGCCGACGAAAAACCGGTCAAGGTAACCGTCGAGCTCTCATCCCGACTTCACCGCGAGTTGCTCGCTTATGGCTTGGCGATCAACGGCGGCAATACCAAAGATGCTCCCACACCCGAACGACTGATCCCGCCGATGATCGAGCGTTTCATTGCGACCGACCGGTCCTTCGCCAGATTGCGCCGTTCGGGTCAGGCCGGGTAGCGTTCGCTGATCAGTTCGAAGAAGCGCTTCAGAGCCGGATTGTCGTTATCCTCGCGCCAGTAGAAAGCATAATCGAGGCGCGCAGCACCGCCTTGATCGATAATTTCCGCGAAGGTCAGTTCTGGCCAATGCACACCAATCGATGCTTCAGTGGCCAGCGTAATGTACCGGCCGAACGGAACCGTGCTCAAAACGCTTTCGAGGCTCGTGTCTTGCATGATTAGGTTTGCACGATAGCCCTGATCCGATAAGCGACGTTGCAGAATTCGGGCCATCGCAGAGCCCACACCTTGGCTGGGCAATACAAAGACCTGTCGGCGAAAATCACTCCAGTGAAGCCGGTCTGACTTGGCCAGTTGATGATCTTTCGGCAAAGCGACAAGCAATCGCTCCGACCATGCCGAGCGCCGCGAGATGCCGGCGTCGTGCGCATCCGACGGCATCAGAGCGACGTCAATGATCCGTGCCTTCAGGTCACTCAGCATCCGCTCGGGATCGGCTTCGATCCCGTCAAACTGAATGTCGGGGTGACGCCCCATGTACTCGCCAATGGTCGCGCGCATGTTGCCGGCCATCAAGGACGCAGAAAAGCCGACCGCGATCCTGCCCTCCTCACCATAGCTGACGGCGCGAGCTGTCGTCTGAAGATTGTCGATATCGGTAAGGATACGCCTCGCAACGCTCAGGAATGCTTTGCCCTGTTCGGTCGGTATCGCGCCGCGCGTACTGCGTTCGAAGAGCTTGATCCCGAGGCGGGCTTCAAGTGCGGCGATCCGTCTGCTCAAGGTCGATTGCTTGATCCGCATTGCTTCGGCCGCGCGTGAGAAATTCTGGGCATCGGCTGTCGCAACAGCAAACCTGAGCTGACGCACTTCAATCATAGGCTACGCGACCTTTATCATCTTCTCCCCGGCCGCATTATCACCAATAATCAGGATCACCCAAATTTTTCCAATGTCTTCAATAACCAGCGGGCAAGATCGCTGCCGCTACAAGCACGTATTCGTGCTCTTCGCACCCATTAATTCACTATGGGTCATCTCGCTCGAGACCTCAGATTTCCTGCCCGATGTGAAACGAAGATCGGTTCAGGATACATCGGCCGACGACCAGTGAATGTGTACGATACGCCATTGCCCGTTCACTTGCCGGAGCATCATCGTCTCGACCGACCGGCTGTTGATCGCACGCGTGCGGTACGTTCCGGTCACCGTTTCGACACTCATGACCCAGGCCATATCGCCTTGCATACCATGCGTGCGGCTGACCAGGGTTCGCGGCACTGCGGCGCTGAAGGCAGCGTCGGCTTCCAGATGATGGCTGGCATATTCGGCGCGGCTGTTTTCAACGCCGCCAGATTCGAAAATAACGATGTCTTCAGAAAGGTGCATCAGCGCCGCGTCCGTATCGCCGCTGGCAAGTGCAGCGTGGAAGGCCATGACAGTTCCGACCGGTGTTGCAGCGTCGATAGTGGCGCTCGGCGCTCCCGAGACCGGCATTCGCGGCGCATCATGCGCCCCGGGATGCGCAGCCGTCAGACTTAGCCCGATCGCTACCATTGCAGCGAGACGCGCCGCGCGCCGCCCTGCCAATTGACCCACTTCACTCTTTAACATGACCTTGTTCCTCCCTGTGTCCCGTTTGCATTTACATCATCATTGGCATCATTGGCGACATCGTGCCCAGCACGGCAACCAGACCGATTACACCGCCGGCCAGCAGCAGCTCGCCTGCCAGGCTTCTGCGAAGGCGCAACAATGCGGTATGGGGCTCGGCAGTCTCGTCGCGTTGGTCGAGAACCTCCCATCGTCCGATCGCGGCGTTTTGAGCACCGAACGCCAGCATCATGCCAACCAGTATGACTTTGGCGACCAGCAAGATGCCATAAGGCGTGGTCAAAACCGCCACGCTGTTCTCCAGTCCGAAGATCAACTGCGCGTTGATCACGCCCGTCAGTGCAGCTGCAGCGACCAGGCCGACGCCCAGCGGCGCGAACGCGTGCATCACGCGAAGCAGCGGCAAAGCAGGGATGAGATCGGGCTGCCGATGGGCTTTGACCGTAAGCATCAGGAACCAACATATTGCGCCCAGCCACAGGCTGGTCGCCAGCAGATGGACGCCATTGTTCAAACGGTGGAACAGGCCCAATCCGCCTTCAGTCGCAGCCGCATGGCCGCTCCAGCTGAGCGTCAGCAATGCGCCAGCGAAGCACATGGCCGCAATCAGCGTGGCTTGCCTCCCTGCTCGGTCTGCCAGCAGTGCGCAAAGGCCGGCGATCAGCAGCGCAAGGCGTACCAGAAACGCCATGCCCATCTCGGTGCCGATGATCATCGCCTCGATCATCGGCCAGTCGAGCGAAGCAATCGGCGCGCCCATCATCGCTGCAATCGACACAAGCATCAGCGCGATTGACAACAGCGGCGCACAAATGGCGACGAGGGTCAGGGCAGTCCTGCCCTCATCCTGCGACACCCACTCAAGGTGCCGCAGCTTCAGCAAACGAAACGCCGTCCAACCGAACAGGCAAAGCAGCGCACCATAATGCGCGAAGCGCAACCCCTGTTCAGTCCAACTCCCCACGCTGTGGTCAGCTGACGATGAAGTTGACGGTGCCGTTCATGCGATGGCCGTCAGCTCCGGCCGCCTGCCAGCGCACCTGCATAGGTTCCTTTAGCCAGCGGCTTTTTCAGGTTGAGCGTCATCGTCTTGTTTCCGTTGGACCAGGCAGTGGTGAAGTTGCGGATTGCCATCTCGCCGTGGTTTGCCATGCCCGGCATTGCGGTCATCACGATGCTTGCCGCCGCTGTTGGCGGGAGCAGTGCTTCACTGAATGTCAGCGTCACGACGCGCGCGCTGCCAACGGTCGCTCCCTCCGCCGGTGTTGATGCGACGACCTTGGTGTGAGCAAGCGCAGCGGACGGAGCTGCAAGCGGAGCGGCAACCATTGCGATTGCGGCAAAAACAGAAGCGAATTTCATGGGAATTTCCTTTACTTCAAAACCAGAAACGGATGCCGACGAGAAAGTTGGTGACGCTGGGATCCTCGCCGCGTGCGCGGGCGTAATCGGCGCTGCCACCGAGGCGCCAGCTTTGTTCAATGCCGATGTAAGGGGCGAACTCGCGAATGAATTCGTAGCGCAGACGGACACCAGCCTCGATCGTGTCGATCCCGGCTCCAACGCCCAAAAGCGGAATGTCTTGCGCTGACAAGTTGACCTCGGCGCGTGGTTGCAGGATCAGACGCTGTGTAATGCGCTGGTCAACCTCGCCCTCGATCCGCGCTGTGAGATCGCCGCGCTGGGACAAGAAAAATGCGGCGTCGACTTCGAACTGGTAAGGCGAAAGGCCTTGCACGCCAATCACTGCATGCGTGGTGTCAGGTCCGCCGAGGTCTTGCCGCACGCCCGCCTGCAGATCCCAAAAGGGAGCAATGGCCCGCGCGTAAAGTGCCTGAACCTCGGCTTGTTCAATCGGTTCGCCGAACGTGCCTTCACCTTCGCTCTTGAACCAGAGCCGGCTCGTCGGGCCACCATAGTAGCCTTGTAAGTCCCACAGGTAGCCGTCTGCACCTTCGCGCACTTGTGTCTCGAACCGGTCGCCCTGGAACCAGAAGACCGGGAAATCGCCATGGGTGCGTTGCAAATCCTCACGCGAAGCCCGCATCGCGTCGGCGCCCCAAATGGCATCGGCAGCGCGCGGTGGACCGCTTCCGGCCTCAGGTGGCGGCGGGGTTTCCATGCCTGGTCCAGGCGATGCCGACGCTGCGTCGTCGATCATTCCATGATCCATGGTGCTGTGGTCCATGCCAGCCATCGGATCGGCAGGCGCAGCCGGCCCACCCGTCATGTCATGGCCCGCGTGCGGGTCGATTGGCTCAGCGGTCGCAGGCTGCTCAGGCATGACGTGCCCCGCGTGCGGATCGACCCGATCAGGCGCGGGCGTGGCCGGCGCCGCCGGCATGTCGTGCCCGGCATGGGGATCGGCGGGCGCTGGAGCAGGTGTCGGCGCTGGCGCTGGCGCAGGCATTGGATGCCCTTGATGCTGCGCGAAGGCCGGAACGGAGATCAACGCGCTCCCGAGCAGGGCCGCTGACAGGACAGACCGCACGCTCATGCGCCGCCGCCCGGACCGACCACGGTCACGGTCTGCATCATCCCGCCATGCATGTGATACATCAGGTGGCAGTGGAAGGCCCAGTCGCCGGGTTCGTTGGCGGTGAGATCAAATTGCGCGCTGGCGCCGGGCTGGACGATGACAACGTTCTTGCGCGGCTGATGCGCAGCACTTTCCCCGTTGACCAGTTCGAAGAACATGCCGTGCAGGTGGATCGGGTGCGCCATCATCGTGTTGTTGATGAGCTTCACCCGTACCCGCTCGTTCCAGGCAAAGCGGATCGGTACATCGCTGACGGCCGAATACATCCGCCCGTCGAACGACCACATGTAGCGCTCCATGTTGCCGGTGAGGTGGAGTTCGAGCAATCGCGATGGCTCGCGCGTGTCCCGATTGGGCTCGAGCGCGGTGAGCATCCGATAATTGAGCACGCGGTGCGGCATATCACGCAGGCCAAGGCCGGGATCGCCCATTTTGTCCGTCGGTGCCATCGACACCATGTCAATCCCCGGGCCAATCGCCACATCAGGCGGTAGCAGCGTGGTGTCGCGCATCATCATGCCGTCCATGCTCATTCCGCCCATCGCCATCCCGGCCATCGCGTCGTCGCCCGGCGCTGCGGATGTACCATGCCCCATGGCGGTATGATCCGCCGCTCCCACAGCGTCGGCAGCGCTGCCAGTTTGTACGCTGTGATCCATCGTGCCGTGGTCCATCCCACCGGCACCATGGTTCATGCCCATATCGCCCATCGTCAGCAGCGGCGGATCGCGCAGGGCCGGAACCGCAGCGCGCGCGCCGGGGCGACTGGCCAGCATCGCCAGCGCCATGCCGGAACGATCCATGGACTCAGCCACGATGGCATAGGCTTCGTCCCTGCCCGGCGTAACGATGACGTCGTAGATCTCGGCAGTGCCGATCTGGAACTCATCAACCTCGACCGGTCGCACGTTCTGGCCATCGGCAGCGATGACCGTCATTGGCAGCCCCGGAATGCGAACATTGAAGAAGCTCTGCGCCGATCCATTGATGATGCGCAGCCGCACGCGTTCTCCGGCGCGGAACAGATATTCCATCCCCTCGGTGGGACCACGTCCGTTGGCGAGGAAGGTGTACGTCGGCGCGCCGATATCCATGATGTCGGTCGGCATCATCCGCATTTCGGCCCACATCCGCCGTTCTTCGCCGGACATCGGATATTGGTCGGTCCAGGTGCTCAGCTGCCGGTTGAAATAGCCCTCACCGGTGCGCAAGCGGCTCATGATAAAATGCGGGTCGAGCACCGTGAAGTCGCTTAGCAGCAGGATGTAATCGCGATCAAACTGCACCGGCTCTGCACCGGCGGGATCAATGATCATCGGGCCGTAATGGCCGGACTGCTCCTGCAGGCCCGAGTGGCTGTGATACCAATAGGTGCCCGACTGGCGGATGGGGAACTCGTAGGTGAAGGTCTGGCCCGGTTTGATACCGGGAAAGCTGATGCCGGGCACCCCATCCATGTGAAACGGCAAAAGGAAGCCGTGCCAGTGGACCGATGTGTCCGTCTCAAGGTTATTGGTGACATTAAGGCGGACATTCTGCCCTTCGCGCAGCCGGATCAGCGGGCCGGGCACACTGCCGTTGACCGCGATACCCGGGCCGCGCCGCCCTTCGACAATGCGGTGGCCGCTGCCAACGGTCAGGTCGATGACATCGCCTGATAGCTCGCCAAAGCCTGCAGGAATACGCGGGCCGCCGCGCCCATGGCTGCCGCTGCGATGGACGCTGTGACCCTGCGCCCAGGCCGGCATGGCAGCGAAGGCGGATCCCGCGCCAAGGGCGGCGATCAGGTGGCGACGTGTAAGGTTCGGACTGTTCATACGCTACTATACGCGCGCGTCCGGGCCACCCCTCAAAATGCCCACCAATTTTTGACGCGCGCGCGAAAGCCGCGTCTCCACCGCCTTGACACTGATGCCCAGCGTCATTGCGGCCTCCTGCTGGCTCAGTCCCTCAACCGTGCACAAAATCAACACGTCTTTCAGCTTGGCTGGAAGCTCGGCGATCGCACGGGCGGTGGCGGCAAGCTCGGCGCGGTCTGCCGCAAGTGTTTCCGCCGAGGGCGCATCATCGGCAATCCAGTCCGCCGTGTGTTCGGACATCGGCAGACCGATGAACCGCCTGACCGCGCGGCGACGAGCCCAGTCGCGGCATTTGTTGAGCGTGATGGCGCTGATCCAGGCGTTGAATGGTCGCTCGGGATCGTAACGGTTCAGCGCGCCAAACGCGGCGACGAACGTTTCCTGCGCAATATCGAAGGCTTCCTCAGGATCGCCCGTCGCGGAGCGCGCAAGTCGATACACGGTCTCACGGTAGCGCTCGACTAGCGCACGTTGCGCGCCCGACAGGCCAGCCCGTGCGTCGCGTATAAGCGCCGCGTCCAGATTGTCAGAGGTCACTGCGGCTGTGCAGCGAGGCTCTTGCTAACCACTGCATCGAACCGCGCCTGTTGATCGGGACGAAGTATGGCCCGCATCGCGAAAACATGCTCGAGCGTCGCCTTCTGGAGATCCCCCATTGCATCATGCGTATCGTCCACCGCCGCAGAAACACGGGGACCATACTCATGTTCAGCGGCAATCGCGTCGCCGAGGAGTGCATTGCTGCGCCTCAGCCGGTCTTCGAGCGCCTCGCGCTGCGCAGCAAACTGGCGCTCCAATGCGGTCAGTTCTTGTTCCTGGGCCGGATCGAGGTCGAGCTCACCATAAATCAAGGCGTGGAGTTCAGCCCCGCCATGGTGCGGTGCGGGTTGAAGCATGCGTCCCAGCCATACCCCGACCAGCGCGAGCGCAATGATCAGCCCTGCCGCCAAGGCGATACGACGAAGGTTCATTCCTGACCCAGTGCAATCAGGGGCGTGAGCGAAGCCGGCGGAGCCGAAGGCAGCCAGGGGCACCTCGGCGCGTCCTGGCACTTGAAGCCCGCCGACGACCCCCATCCCAAGCGACATTACAAGCCCCACTCCGAGCATAGCTCGCGTCTGCCGGACCTCGTTCTGCGCGCGCGCCGCCAGCCTACCGCCGTCAAGGGCGGAAAGATCCGGCACGGGAAGGCTGGCCAGTCGAGCGAGATTTGTGTCGAGGTCCATCATGAAGCTCCTTCGACGTTGTATACGCGGGCGCGGCAAAAACCCCTCATGATGCCACCCTCGATCCTGCATTTTCTTGCACAAAGCTGAAAGCATCGATGATGGGACAGGGTCCGGATTGTTCCGACGCACAGTCATCGGCGAGCTTGACGAGAGCTCCCCGCATGGTTTGCAAGGTCGCGATTTTCTCATCGAGAGCCGCGATCCGAGCGCGCGCCAGATCCTGCGCCGCAGTGCGGTCGCCGGTATCGAGAGCAAGAAGGGTCGCGATCTCGTCAAGCGTGAAGCCAGCAGTCTGCGCCGAACGGATCGATTGCAAGCGGCCAAGATCGCTGCGCGCATAGCG
The DNA here is from genome assembly GCA_045377215.1 of Erythrobacter sp. GTDB lineage: Bacteria > Pseudomonadota > Alphaproteobacteria > Sphingomonadales > Sphingomonadaceae > Erythrobacter. The sequence continues at coordinate 5,216 of JBJIOB010000011.1, read as the reverse complement.
GCGTGGCCCCTCATGCCGCGCAGGCTGCGCCAGCAATCCGCGCCGCTGATAATAACGGATCGTCTCGACATTGACCCCGCCTGCGCGGGCAAGTTCACCAATTTTCATTTTAAGCCTTGATCCCGTACCATGGTACGGAACCTATATGGGCTGCATTGCAGCAATTCAAAGGAAATCACCGATGCCTTCACCCACCAAAACTGCGGTGCTCCACCGCATGGTCATGCCCAATCACACTTGCCCCTATGGCCTGAAATCCAAGCATCTCCTTGAAACGCGAGGCTACAAGGTCGATGATCGGCACCTCACCACGCGCGAACAGACCGACGCGTTCAAGGCTGAACACGGCGTTGCGACCACCCCCCAGACCTTCATCGATGGTGAGCGTATTGGAGGTCATGATGACCTGCGGCAATTCTTCGGGATCAAGGTCCCCGATCCCAATGCTACCAGCTATCGTCCGATCATCGCGCTCTTCGCCATGACCGCAGCGATGGCGATTGCGGCCGGCATCGCGGTCGAAGGCACGGCCCTGAGCATTCGCGTTGCGGAGTGGTTTATTGCTTTCAGCATGTGCGTGCTCGCGCTGCTCAAACTCCAGAATGTCGACAAGTTTGCGACGATGTTCCTCAATTACGACCTTCTGGCAAAGCGCTGGGTGCCTTATGCGACCCTTTATCCTTTCGCTGAGGGCCTCGCCGGTGTGCTGATGGTCTCGGGCCAACTGCATTGGCTCTCGATACCGGTGGCGCTGTTCATCGGCACGATCGGTGCGGTGTCTGTGTTCAAGGCGGTCTACGTTGAGCGGCGCGAACTCAAATGCGCTTGCGTGGGCGGTGACAGCAATGTGCCGCTCGGTTTCGTTTCGCTGACCGAAAACCTGATGATGATCGGTATGGCTGCTTGGATGCTAATCTGAAAAGGAGAGCGCACTCTGCCAGCGGACTTTTCAATTCGCCGCATAGGGGTGATCGTCTGATGTCGAAGAAACGCGCCTAATGCTGTCGGTAAGTCTTCAGGGTTTATGGGGTGCTTGCCGATAGTAGCGTGTGTCTCACAGCGGACAGAAACGCGATGCTGGCGGCGCTTGGCTTCTTCCCACTGCCTTGACACCTTCAAGCTTCAGCCGCTGCACGATCCTCGAGGATGTGCGCCCATAGCCCGACGCTGACGAAAGATTTGGCCGCCGAGCCACTGGAGCTGGCTTATATCATATGTCGTTTTCGGGGTCGGCTTAGGAGGCCAAGACACCTTCGCGGCGGTGGTCGCCCGATCGACTGTTTGGGTAGTTGGTGAGCCTCTCTTTAGCATGCGCTCACCTTCGGATCGCGATGGCCTCCACCGCCTGGTGCCAAGCGGAGAAGGAACCATGCACTACTGCGGCGGTTATTAGATTAAGCTGTTCAAAAAGCGGGAGATCAGCTTTGAGAAGGTCGAAGGAAAACGACTGAGACTCAGAACGCGACCCTTATCGGCGCTTCATGGCCATGATCGGCACCAGCACAGTCGTCATGTTCGGCCTGATGTACATTAATACCTATAATATCGACCATGTCTTCTGGAGTGAAACTCGCTTCTGGATAGCCTTCGTCATGGGTGCAGCCATGATGGTGGTCATGCTTCTCTTCATGTGGAGCATGTACCCCAACCGGGCCAAGAACACGCTCATTCTTGGCGTCGCAGTACTGGTCTTCTCGGTCGCTCTTTGGTTGGTGCGGAGTCAGACGACCGTGACCGACACCGAATACATGGCAGCGATGATCCCTCACCACTCGATCGCGATCATGACCAGCGAGCGCGCGCATATCCGCGATCCACGAGTGCGCAAACTCGCGCGCGACATCATCCTCGCCCAGCGCCGCGAGATCGCACAAATGCGCTACCTGATCGCCGAAATTGATGAGAACGGTGTGCGGGTGACTGAGCGCCTTCCGAAGGAAGCGCAGCAATGAGGGGACTTATAGCTTTTGCCTTTATGGCTGTCCTGACGCTGTCCGGCTGCAACCGAAACGCGGCGATCGGCAACGATCGCGAGGCGCAGCTCGAACCGGCGCCGACCCCCGCGCCGGTGATTGCCCCGCAAGCGGCGCTTGCCAACGTTTCGGGCGCGCTGATCAAGCCAGAGACGATGTCAGAAGCCGATCTGGCAGTCATCGGCGGGCTGGAGGGTCGTTGTGCGGTCCGGCTGACTGAGGTCGCGTTTCCGTCCTTCGTCTTTACCCGCGGTGGTGAAGGCACCATCAAGCTCAACGGCAAACTGGTTCCGCTTCCTGCAGCAGGCGAAGGCCGATTTGCGAGCGGTAACCTCAGCGTCACTCTTCGCCCCCGCGATGAGAGCGGAGACGCCGGGCTCCAGGGAATGGATATGATCGTCCTTTTGCCCGGCGAAGAGGACGAACTGGGCTATGCGGGCTTTGTCGACTGCAAAGAGGTTAAATCGTCATGAAACCTGCCGCGAAAGCTGCGGTGTTAAGTTCGCTCGGAGTGATCGTTCTCCTGGCCGGTTCTGCGCTACTGACGGTGTTTACCGGGGGCTACAATGTCGCAGCGACACAGCGTCATAATCCGGTCGTTGGCTGGGCGCTCGACACCACGATGCATAATTCCGTAGAACGTCGCGCAGGTGACGTCGCTACGCCACCGGAGTTCACCCGAGCAATGATCAAATCCGGTGCCAGCGAATACAAAGAATACTGCGCACATTGTCACGGCGGCGTCGGCAAAGGTCGGGCCGATTGGGTGGCGGGCATGCGTCCTCACCCGCCTGCGCTGGCCCGGACCGCGAACCAATGGAGCGAGCGGGAAGTATTCTGGATGGTAAAGCACGGCATCAAAATGAGCGGAATGCCTGCTTTTGGACCGACTCACGATGATCAAACGCTGTGGAACATTACTGCCTTCGTCAAGGCCATGCCCAATATGACAGCAGAAGAGTACGCTAGCTTTGAGGGTGGGCATGAGCATTAGAAGAGCGGCTGTAGCTTGCACTGACTTTCAGTGTCTGGTCATCGTTGATTAGTTACGAATAACGACGACCGTAATTCAAGGACAAACAAGCCTTCCTTTGAGGCGGCGTCGCTCATATCAATCGGAAGATTGGCTGTAACTGTCCTTAAGCCCGCGACAATATCGTTGAAGATCTGCAAGAAGGTCTGTAAGATACTGTTCACTAGCTCTGCTGACGGTAAGTGATCGTGCAGTTTCTCTTCGACTTGGCTGTTGCGGTGGTGGCCTCACGCTGAGGGCGCTGTGTTGCGCCTTGGCTTTCCGGACCGCCAAAATCTTCGTCGCCGCTTACATTCTAAACTGATCACCCTTCTCATGTTCGGTGCCATCCTCATCATGGACGTCCATGTGGGCATCCCGCAGGATGTCGATGCCACCGTAGAGCGCAATCCCAGCCACAGCGATGCCGACCACAAGATCGGGCCAGTTCGCCCCGGTCACCATCACTATAATAGCAGCAATGATGATGCCGCCATTCGAAATGAAATCGTTGAAGCTGAAAGTCGTCGCCGCGCGCAGGTTGACGTCCTTGTCGCTCATCTTCTGAAGCATCCTGAGGCAGATCAGGTTCACGACGGCCGCCACCGCTGCCATTGCCATCATCATGATACCCGCTGGCTCTGACCCTTCGACAAAGCGCCGGATGGCATCGGCGATGACGCCGCCTGCAAAAACGAGCAGCATGATACCGGAAAAGCGTGCCGCGCCGCGCTTCCATACGCGGGAGCGGGACAGGGCCAGCAGGCTCAGCGCATAAACCACCGCGTCCGATGAATTATCCAGCCCGTTAGCGAGCAGCGCGTTGGAATCGCCCGCGATGCCGGTAATGAAGAAGCCGACAGCGATGGCGACGTTAAGCCACAGCACAATCCACAGGGTGCGCCGCTTTTCGGCTGTGTCGAGCTTCAGTTCACCTTCGCCGCTCATCTCAATCTCTCCTTTGTCCCCCAACTTTCCTGATCAGACCAGACGGGATGGCCGCCAGCGCGATGAAATCGTGGTTTACCATTCCACGTCGCGCTGGCGCCGGACCTCACCTCAGGTAACCTCACCGAGTTCGCCCTGTTCCTCTTCCGTGGCATTGCGGCGCAAGCGTTCGCGCCACTTCTGCCTCCAGCTGCGCCTGTCGTCGGAATCGCCCAGCACAAGCTTGGCGATCGCCGGCAGAACGAAAAGCGTGAGAATCGTTGCGGTGATGAGGCCGCCGATGACCACGGTCGCCAGCGGCCGCTGCACTTCGGCCCCGGTCCCGGTCGCGATCGCCATCGGCACGAAGCCAAGCGATGCCACCAGCGCAGTCATCAGCACCGGACGGATGCGCGCCAGCGCACCGTCAATGATCGCTTCCTCAAGTGCCATGCCCTTGTCGAGGCGCTGTCGGATGGCCGTCATCATCACCAGTCCGTTGAGCACCGCCACGCCGGAAAGGGCGATGAAGCCCACCGCCGCCGAAACCGAGAAGGGCAGCCCCCGCAAGGCCAGAGCAAAGACCCCGCCTGCCAAAGCCATGGGAATGGCGCTGAACACCGCCAGAGCCGGAACCCATCCGCCGAGCGCCATGAACAGGAGCAGCAGCACCAAAGCGAAGCAGACCGGCACGACGATAGCGAGCCGCGCCTGCGCCGCTTGCAGGTTCTGATACTGGCCGCCCCATTCGATGAAAGAAGCAGGAGGCATGTCGACCTGCGCCGCCACACCCTCCTGCGCTTCCTCGACGAAGGAGCCCAGATCGCGTTCGCGGACATTGGCCGATACAATCACGAGCCGACGCCCTTGTTCACGGCGCACTTCTGCCAGACCATCGATCACCCGGAAATCGGCGAGCGTGCGCAGGGGTATGGACACACCGTTTTCAAGCACGATCGGAAGCGCACCAAGCTGGTCGAAGTCGTCGCGGGTGGCAGCATCGAGGCGCACAACGACATCGAACCGCCGGTCCCCTTCGAACACCATGCCTGCGGGCCGACCGCCCAAAGCGATGGCCACCGATTTGGCCACCTCCTCTACTGTTAGCCCGTAGCGGGCTATTGTCGGTCGATCGAACGCAATGTCGAGCGTCGGGAAGCCCGTGACCTGCTGCACCTTCACGTCGGCGGCGCCCTCCACGTCGCGAAGGACTCCCGCAACTTCGCCCGCCGCATCGGTGAGCGCGGTGAGGTCATCGCCATAAAGCTTGACCGCCACATCACCGCGAACGCCAGGGAGCAATG
>JBJIOB010000010.1:0-25654 GCA_045377215.1 Erythrobacter sp. | reverse complement strand
GCCACCACCTCCACCGGGCAAGGGGTTGGTTTCGTCCCTCAAAACGGGTTCACCGTAAAGCCCTGCTGTTGCAGCAGCGCATGGGCCGTCATCGCGGAGAGCGACAATTCGACGCCGGGGATCAGATCTTCCGCCTTGATCCCGTAAGCTGCCGCGCTTTGCCCGCACAGGATGAAGCGCACATCTTCTTCCAGCAAGGCTGCCACCAGCTTGCCCGAAGGATTGTCCCCCCGGCGCGACAGCGGGTTGGCGGCGTGGGCTGGATCGCTGAGCAGTTCGAGCGCGGCCTTGCCGTGCACCACCACAACCAGCCGGATATTCGCCTCGGGCACGCCGGCTGCCACATGCATGTTGAGAAACCGCGCTGCCGCCTCGAACCCGCGATTGGCCGCGCCTTCGGCAGCGGGCGCGGACACATCATAGGCGATGGCGAATTTGGTATTGGCCGGAACCGCGCTCATCCCCGGAACCGGCGCGTGCGGGCCGAAGCTTTCGAGCACCGGGCCGGGCTTGAAGGCGCTCACATCCTGCGCGGCCAGCGGCGCGGCTGTGATCGCGCCCAATCCTGCTGCCAAAGCCATCATCCTACGCATCGCCAATCTCCCTTAACTTGCAGCCTTGCGCAGCGCGACGCGAATGAGATCGCCCTCGCCCGCACCCTCGCCCAGTTCTTCCAAGGCCGCTGCCACGGCCTGCGCCGCGACCGCAGGCTTGAACCCGAGATTTTCCAGCGCGCTGGCCGCGTCTGCGCCTTTGCCTGCGGCGGGGGCGGCGCTGGGCATGAAGCCGCCCGCGCCGCCCGGCCCGGAACCGGGCATCGCGCCCGCCTTGTCCTTCAATTCGTTGACAATCCGCCCTGCGAGCTTTGGCCCCACCCCTTGCGCGCGGGCCACCATCGCCGCGTCGCCCTTGCCGCAAGCGTCGCGCAACTCGCCGGTGGAAAGCGCCGAAAGGATCGCCAGCGCCACCTTGCTCCCCACGCCCTGCACCTGGGTGAGCAGGCGGAACCAGTCACGCTCGGCCGCTTCGGCGAAACCGAGCAGGCGCATATCATTCTCGCTCACCTGCATTTGCGTGTGGATGGTGCAGGCCTCCCCCACCTCGCCCAGCGCGGCGAGCGTGCGGCTGGAACAGTGGACAAGATAGCCCACCCCGCCGACATCGACCACCGCCCAGTCCTCGCCGGTCGCATCAAGCCTGCCTGAGAGTTTTGCGATCATGTGTTGCGGTTTGACGGACAGAACGGGAACAGTCCAGACCCTCCACAAGGTTATCGTCATTGCGAGCAGCGAAGCTGCGCGGCAATCCAGAGCGGCACGCGAAACACCCTGGATTGCCGCGCCGCCTGCGGCTCCTCGCAATGACGACAAGTGGACAAACTGGCCGAGTTGCGCAAAAGCGCGAGCCATGAGCTGGAACACTTTCGGGCGCGTGCTGCGCTTTACCACCTGGGGAGAGAGCCACGGGCCTGCATTGGGCGCGGTTGTTGACGGGTGCCCGCCGGGCCTGGCGATCAGCGAGGCCTATATCCAGCCCTTCATGGATGCGAGGAAGCCGGGCACCAGCCGCTTCACCACCCAGCGGCGCGAGGATGATCTGGTGCGCATCCTGTCGGGCGTGTTCGAAGGCAAGACCACCGGCACGCCGATAGCGCTGCATATCGAAAACGCCGATCAGCGCTCGAAAGATTACTCCGCCATCGCCCAGTCCTATCGCCCGGGCCATGCCGATTACGCCTATGATGCGAAATACGGCATCCGCGATTATCGCGGCGGCGGGCGTTCGAGCGCGCGTGAGACAGCGGCGCGGGTGGCAGCGGGCGCGGTGGCGAGGGCAGTGATCCCCGAGGTCACCATCACCGCCTATGTCTGCGAATTGGGCGGCGACCGGATTGATCCTGCCGCGATTGATTACAGCGAGATCGCCAATAACCCCTTCTTCTGCCCCGATGCGGCAGCGGCGAAGCGCTGGGAAGAAAAGGTGGACGCCGCGCGTAAGGCCGGATCATCGCTCGGCGCCATCGTTGAGTGCGTCGCGGAGGGCGTCCCCGCTGGCTGGGGCGCGCCGATCTATGCCAAGCTCGACAGCGATCTGGCCGCTGCGATGATGAGCATCAATGCGGTGAAGGGCGTGGAAATCGGCGACGGCTTCGCCGCCGCGCGCCTCACCGGCGAGCAAAACGCCGACCGGATGCGCCCCCCTGAACCCGGCAGCCCGGATGGCTTGCCCATCTACGCCAGCAATCACGCAGGCGGCACGGCGGGCGGCATTTCGACCGGGCAGCCGGTGGTGTGCCGGGTGGCGTTCAAGCCGACCTCCTCGATCCTGACCCCGGTGGAATCGATCAATTCTGCGGGCGAGGCAATCGAGGTGGTCACCAAAGGCCGCCACGACCCCTGCGTCGGCATCCGCGGCACGCCCGTGGTCGAGGCGATGATGGCGCTGGTGCTGGCCGATCACAAGCTGCTGCACCGGGGGCAGATGGGGTAAGCGGTAGCGCGGCATCAGCGAGGATCCTGCCCACAAAGCGAATGGCCTCCATGCGCCAATATGCGGACAAAGCGGACACCGTGTCCGCTTTGCGCAAGTGAAGATTTCAACGCAATGTCAGAACACTAATCAGCAAGACGCCAAGCGGACGGACACGGGAAGCGGGGGAGAAAGCGCCCGCAGCGGTCATGCGACCGCCCTCATAGCGATGGGAAAGAGCCGAGTTGCGCAGTGTAGTGCTTGGCGGAGATGTAGGAAATGTCGGCAACCGCTGGCCGTGTGCCAAAACCTGCCGTTCTGAAAGCGACCCCGAAAGGGTCGTTCAATGGCCCTGCAACTTGCCCGTCAGGCTACTAACTGCTTGGTCGCCGTCATGCATGCATTCGAGACTGCGGTGAGCCAAGTCGTCCCCCCATTTTCATATAGGGCCCTTTTAGGGCTCAATCGCGCACCTTTCGCTCGATGATAGGCGGCCGCCTCATAAGTCAGCCGGCCGGTCAGCCAGATTAGGCGTATGCGAAAGACTGAGTCAGGGTTCAAAGGATCGCCATTCTTTCCGTTATCAATCAGTTCATTCTCGATAGGAAACATCGCTGCTAGCTTCGGATGAGCAAGCAGCGTGGCTGCAGGCTTGAGATCCCAATCATGTGAGACGCGATTCCTAACCTCTCGGACCCGATCAAGTTCGGTTGCCAAATCTTTCGAGATCACATCGAAAGCAAAGGCCATACGAATTCTCTTTGAAAGGTCTGATAGTGGGCCATATCCGCCAAGCATCGCGTCAACCCCGCCGGGGATTTCTTTCGGCAAGATGTTGAGGAAGGCATCTTTCAAAAGATCGTCAGCATAACCACACACAATTACGGGAAGAAATCGAGGATCTTCATTGGATATGATCGTAAGGAGCCTCGAAAGGTGAGACAAATCTAGCGGCTCGCGAGACAGCATGTCTTTGAAGTTCTCGATCGCCCGGTTTTCAAAGGATTTTGTGTAGTTCCGATGGATTTGGAGGCCAGATTTCTCGGCGTAGCTCAGATCCATCGCTGCGATGTCTTCGTCGAACCAATCGTCAGTCGGCGGCATGACATCTTCCTGATTTGAAAAGGTGATCCGAGGTAATTTGCCTCTTTAATATGCGGGTTTGCTGGTGCTTGCTAGCCAGAGACCGTTGAAACCCGCCATTCCGCTCCCCACCCATCTGCGGTCATGGCGAAAGCAGTCGCGAGCACCCAAAAGCAGACCTCGCCCAACGCCAGCCTAACGGCAGAAACGGACAGCCGTTGTGGCCGGATTGCGGTTTACCTGACGGAGTATCCCCCCACGGGCCTTGATCCGGGCGGGCGCACTCCAACGCCAGATCCGATTGGTTCCCGCCCGTTCCATCGAAAAAACCGATTTGTGCAATCGCACAAATAAGCTTTTGCAGCGCAGCAATCCCTATTTAGGCCTCGTCAAGTTTCCTCTCAACCACCCAACACAAGGACAAACTCCCATGGGTATCATCGGTTCGACTCTCCAGCCCTTCAAGGCCACCGCATTCCAGGCGGGCAAGGATTTCTTCGACGTCACCAACGAAGACCTCGCCGGCAAGTGGTCGGTGTTCTTCTTCTACCCGGCCGACTTCACCTTCGTGTGCCCGACCGAGCTTGAAGACATGGGCGAAAAGTACGACATGCTCCAGTCGATGGGCGTCGAAGTCTATGCCGTGAGCACTGACACGCATTTCAGCCACAAGGCCTGGCACGACACTTCGGACAAGATCGGCAAGCTGACCTTCCCGTTCCTCGGCGATCAGAACCACGTGCTGTCGAACCAGTTCGGCGTGCTGCGCGAAGGCGTGGGCCTGGCTGATCGTGCGACCTTCGTGGTCGATCCCGATGGCGTGATCCAGATCATGGAAATCACCTGCGAAGGCGTGGGCCGCAATGCCAACGAGTTGACCCGCAAGATCAAGGCCGCCCAATATGTGCGCGCCAACCCCGGTCAGGTTTGCCCGGCCGCGTGGGAAGAAGGCAGCGACACGCTGGCTCCCTCGCTTGATCTGGTCGGCAAGATCTAAGGTCTCGCCATACCGAACCGGCCAGCGCGGCTTTCTCCCTCCCCCTCGGCTGCGCTGGCCGTAAAATCCCGAGAGCACAAAGCCCTCGGGTCGTAGCCGGGATCGGCTGGCGTGTGATGGTGCCCCTCCCCCCCTTCCGGGCACCTCATGTCGGCCGATCCCGTGTTACCGCCCCTCCCCCATCCCTTCGCCACACACCCTTTCGGAGTCCGTCATGCTCGACGCCAATCTTCAGGCCCAGCTCAAGCAATACCTCGGCAACCTGCGCGAGGGCGTGGAACTGGTCGCCAGCCTCGATGACAGCGAAAAATCGCGCCAGACGCGCGCGCTGATCGAACAGATCGCAGGGCTGCACGATCTGGTGACCGCGCGCTTTGACGGCGATCATGCGAGGAAGCCCAGCTTCATCATCCGCCGCGCGGCTGATGCGGATAAGTGGGTGCGCTTTGGCGGGCTGCCGATGGGGCATGAATTTACTTCGCTGGTGCTGGCCCTGCTGTGGGCAGGCGGCCATCCGCCCAAGGTGGACGCTGATCTGATCGAACAGATCCGCGGGCTGGAAGGCGATTATCACTTCGAGATGTTCTTCTCGCTCTCGTGCCACAATTGCCCCGACGTGGTGCAGGCATTGACCCTGATGGCGCTTGAAAACCCGCGCATCACCGCGACCCTGATCGAAGGCGGCAGCTTTCAGGACGAAGTCGAGGCGCGCGGCGTGATGGCGGTGCCTGCGACCTTCCTGAATGGCGAGCCGTTCTACAATGGCCGCATGGAGCTTGGCGAAATCCTCGCAAAGCTCGACAAGAACGCCGATGCCAAGGCGGCGGAAAAACTTGCTGCCAAGGATCCGTTTGAAGTCCTGATCATCGGCGGCGGCCCGGCGGGCGCGGCAGCGGCGGTGTACACTGCGCGCAAGGGCTTTCGCACCGGCATCGCTGCGGAACGCTTTGGCGGGCAGTTGATGGACACGCTCGGCATCGAAAACCTGCCCGGCACCACCTACACCGAAGGCCCCAAGCTGACTGACAGCCTGCGCGCACAAGTGGCCGAATATGATATCGACGTGATGGATCTCGCCCGTGCGGTGCAGATCACGCCCGCAAGCGAGCCGGGCGCGCTGCATGCTGTGCTGATGGCCAATGGCGCGGCGCTGCACGCGCGTTCGCTGGTGCTGTCCACCGGCGCGCGCTGGCGCAATCTGGGCGTTCCGGGCGAGGCGGAGTACCGCAACAAGGGCGTAGCCTATTGCCCGCACTGCGATGGCCCGCTGTTCAAGGGCAAGCGCATTGCCGTGATCGGCGGCGGCAATTCTGGCGTCGAGGCGGCGATTGATCTGGCCGGCATCGTCGGCCACGTCACGCTGATCGAATATGACAAGGCCTTGCGCGCCGATGAAGTGCTCCAGCGCAAGCTGCGCTCGATGCCCAATGTCGAGATCGTGACCAGCGGCCAGACCACCGAAATCCTGGGCGACGGGGCGAAGGTGAGCGGACTGGTGCTGAAAGACCGGGTGAGCGGCGATGAACGCCGGATCGCGCTTGAGGGCGTGTTCGTGCAGATCGGGCTTATCCCCAACACCGAATGGCTGCGCGAAATCGGGCTGGAATTGTCGAAGTTCGGCGAGATCATCGTCGATGATCACGGCGCGACCAATCTGTCGGGCATCTATGCTGCGGGCGATTGCACCACCGTGCCGCACAAGCAGATCATCGTCGCCATGGGCGAAGGTGCCAAGGCGGGCCTCGGCGCGTTCGATTACCTTATCCGCAACGAGCCGGTCGAGGACGTGGCGAAGGCGGCGTAGTTTGTTTGGGCCCGCTCGCCTCCGCGAGCGGGCTTCCTCGCTCATGCGACCTGAAGGTCGCATCGCTGCGGGCGGCCAGTCGGCCTTGCGGGCTCCCATGGGAGCCTGTTTTTCGTTCATCCTTGTGAGCCGCAGGCGAAGCCAAGACAAACGAAGCGCTAATCGCCTCACTCAATCAAACTTCGCGTATTAATCGATTGGACGCGCGATCTTCAAAGAGTCATCCTCTCACCATAAGCTTGGCCTTGGAGGCTGATATCACACCCCAGAGAGGAGCCAGGAAAATGGACGCAAAAACCGGAGAAATGAGCGGCTGTCCCTTCAGCGCGAGCGGCGAGATGCGCTCACTGCTGGGACGCACCAACCGCGATTGGTGGCCCGAGGCCTTGCAGCTCGACATCCTGACCGAACAGGGCAAAAGCGCGAACCCCTATGGCGAGGATTTCGACTACGCCGAGGCGTTCAATACGCTTGATTACACCGCGCTGAAGGCCGATCTCACCGCGCTGATGACCGATAGCCAGCCGTGGTGGCCGGCCGATTATGGCCATTACGGCCCCTTCTTCATCCGCATGGCGTGGCACGCAGCAGGCACTTATCGCACGGGCGACGGGCGCGGCGGTGCGGGCAGCGGGCAGCAGCGCTTTGCCCCGCTCAACAGCTGGCCGGATAACGGCAACCTCGACAAGGCGCGCCGCCTGCTGTGGCCGATCAAGCAGAAATACGGCAAGAACATCAGCTGGGCTGATCTGTTCATCCTCGCCGGCAATGTCGCCATCGAAAGCATGGGCGGCCCGGTGTTCGGCTTCGGCGGCGGACGTGCAGACGTTTACGAGCCGGAAAGCGTCTATTGGGGCACCGAAAGCCAGTGGGTCAACGAAGGCGTTGCCACCCGCATTCGGCCCAAGGAAGCCGATCTCGAAAACCCGCTGGCAGCGATCCAGATGGGCCTCATCTACGTCAATCCCGAAGGGCCGCAGGGCAACCCGCATGATCCTGAAGGCATGGCCCGCGACATGCGCGAAACCTTTGCCCGCATGGCGATGAATGATGAAGAAACCGTCGCGCTGACCGCGGGCGGCCACGCTTTCGGCAAGGCGCATGGGGCGGCCCCGGCAGACACTTTCGGCAGCGCGCCGGAAAGCGAAGACCTGCACCTGCAGGGCTTTGGCTGGCTGGTTGACGAAGGTGAAATCGCCACCGGCAACATCACCACTTCGGGCATCGAAGGCAGCTGGTCGAACAATCCGACCGCGTGGAGCCACGATTATTTCCGCATCCTGTTCAAGTATGACTTTGAACTGGTGAAATCGCCCGCTGGCGCGCACCAGTGGACGCCGATCAATCCTGATCCGGAAGATCTCGCCCCCGACGCCCGCGATCCGAACAAGCGCGTGCCGACGATGATGACCACGGCTGACATGGCGTTGAAGAACGATCCGGAATATCGCAAAATTTCCGAGCGGTTCCTGGCGCATCCCGAACAGCTCGATGATGCCTTCGCGCGCGCCTGGTTCAAGCTGTGCCACCGCGATATGGGGCCGAAAATCCGCTACATGGGCCCCGAAGTCCCGGCAGAAGACCTGATCTGGCAGGATCCGGTTCCGGCTGGCACCATGCCTTCGGACGCCGATGTGGCCGCGTTCAAGACCGCGATCATGGCAAGCGGGCTCACCGTGTCCGAACTGGTGAAAGCCGCCTGGGCTTCGGCCTCGACTTATCGCAATTCGGATCACCGCGGCGGTGCAAACGGCGCGCGGGTGCGGCTTGCCCCGCAAAGCGGCTGGGCGGCCAATGATCCCGATGAACTCAGCCGTGTGCTGGGCGTGATCGACGCGCATCGCGGCAGCCTCTCGATGGCCGATGCCATCGTGGCGGCAGGTGCGGCGGCGGTCGAGAAGGCAGCGGCGGATGCGGGCTTTGCCAGCACGGTGCCCTTCACCGGCGGGCGCGGCGATGCGACCGAAGCCCACACCGATGCAGCCAGCTTTGAACCGCTTGAGCCCTTTGCCGATGGCTTCCGCAACTACCTCAAAGCCAAGTCGATCGTGCGCACCGAAGAAATGCTGATCGACAAGGCGCACCTGCTCGGCCTGTCGATCCCGGAAATGACCGCGCTGGTCGGCGGGATGCGCGTGCTGGGCGCGAACAGCGGCAACCGCCAGCACGGCGTCTTCACAACCCGCGTCGGTGCGCTCACCCCGGATTTCTTCCGCAACCTCCTGGATATGAACACCAAGTGGACCCCGGTCGAAGGGTCGGGGGATGAGGAATATGTCGGCACCTGCCGGGCCACCGGCGCCGAGAAATACCGCGCCACCCGCGCTGACCTCGTATTCGGTTCAAACTCGATGCTGCGCGCGCAGGCCGAAGTCTATGCGGAGAGCGGAAACGAGGGCAAGTTCGTCTGCGACTTCATCTCGGCCTGGAACAAGGTGATGAACGCGGATCGGTTTGATCTGACCCACGCCAAATATCACTGAGGCGTGACAGGATGAAACAGGGCTCCCGGTGGCGACACCGGGGGCCTTTTCATGGGCTGCACGTGCAAGCGATTAGAACCAGCGCGCGCCGCGCAATTCAGCCACCTTGGCGCGGGCGACAGGCGCTTCGAGCCCGCGCGCCAGCTTGAGCCTTATATTGCGTCCGTCGCGCAGCACATCCTCCACCGCGCCGCGCGCCACCCACCAACTGCGGTGCACCTGCATGCCTTCCAGATCACCGAGCAAGGCGATCCCGTCGCGCAGCCGCATCAGCACCAGCGCCGATCCCAGCAAGGTGTGCACGCGCAGATAGTGATCCTCCATCTCCAGCGCGATGATCGCGCTGCCGAGTTCGGCGGGGAGCTGGTCGAGCAAAAGGTTCGGGGTCGCAGAGGCGGACGATGCGGGCGCGGGCTCAGGCGTGCTGGCGGGAACATCGGGCGCAGCAGCGACAGGCGCAGCGCCCAAGGCAGCCGCGCGCGGTGCGCCCTGCACCAGATTGAACAACAGCGTCACCGCCCCGCCGATCACCAGCACCGAGAAATAGGTCGCCATCGCCGGTTCGAGCCCAGGCCACCGCAGGTTGCCAAGCGGCACGCTGTTGATTGCCACAACCGCAATGCTCATCGGCACGGTCCCGACCAGCACCGCCGCCGTCAGCACGCCCCAGCGCGGCAAGGCCAGCGTGCGTTCACCCCATGTCGCCACGCTCTGCATGGGGCGGTAACAGGCATAACCGAGCCACGCGAAACCGATCCATGTCACCAGCCGTTCGGGCAGCGGCGCGGCGATGCTGCCGAACGGGCCGATCACCGCAAGAAACACGCCGATCGCGGTCATCGCCGCAAGATCGATGATGATGCGGCGGGCAAGCGCGTGACGCGGCGAAACCAGCTGTGGGGTCATGGCCTATTCCTGACTGCCCGTTCGCGCTTCGTAAAGTGGCAAGCCGCCGCAATTTGCGGACATTTGGCGAAGCGCCCGGCCCTTTGGCGCAAGTGCGATTGCCCGCCAACGGCCCGGCGGCATCCTGATCCCAGCAACCACAACCGCTGCACAGGAGCCCCGCCATGAACGCCATCACCCTGCCTTTCGCCGCCCGCCGCCCCGCCGCCAAGGCCGCCGCCAGCTTCGACATCGGCCCGGTGGCCCGAACCGCTGTCAGCCTTGCATGTTTCACCATGAGCTTTGCCGTGCTGGTCGCGCTCGGCAAGGCGGGCCTCGGGATGGTCGAGAACCTCCACCATTACAACAAGCTGCCCGTCATCATCCACGTTGCCGCCGTGCTGCCGACGATCCCGCTTGGCGGCTGGCTGCTGCTGGCGAAAAAGGGCACGGCGCTGCACAAGCAATTGGGCAAGGTCTGGCTGGTGCTGATGCTGATTACCGCAACCTCTGCCATCTTCATCCAGTCCTCGGGCGGCTATAGCTGGATCCACCTGTTCGTGCCGATCACCTTCCACGCGGCATGGAAGGTCGTGGCGACCGCGCGGCGCGGCGATATACAGGCGCACAAGCGGCATCTGGTGTTCACTTACCTCACCGCGCTGATGCTTCCCGGGATCGCCGCCTTCATGGTGCCCGGCCGCCTGATGAATGTAATGCTGCTCGGATAAGAATCAGCGGGCGCGCTTGAGCACGAGATAAAGCGCGCCCTCGCCGCCATGGCTGCGATGGGCGCGGCGCACGGCGGCAATGTGCCCCGCGTGATGGCTGGCGGCGAGCCAATCGAGCAGCTTGGCGCGGATGGCCCCGCGCTGTCCGGCGCGGTCAGCCGGATCGACCGGGCGCTCTCTCCCGGCAATCACCAGCACCACCCGCGCACCCATGCTGCGCGCCTGATCCAGCCCGGCGATAATCCGCGCATAGGCGCTGTCCAGCGAGTGATCGTGCAGATCAAGCGTGAGATCAGGCTCGATCCGCCCGCTTTTGAACTGGCGTTCCCAGTGCGAATCAAGATCACCGCCCACCGGCGGTCGGTGCGGCGGGGGCATTGGTGTCTTGTGGGCCTGTCTGGCACGCAGCGCGGGGTGCGGCTGGGGCCGCGAGGGATGGGGATGATGCGCCGGATTGGCGGCCTTTGGAGGCTCGGCAGGCGGCGGCGGCATGATCGGCACCTTGCGGCCCGGTAGCGGGGTGACGGTCTGGGCAAGCTTGGCCCACAAGGCCGCTTCGCCTGCCGAAAGCCCGCGCGGGGTTCGTTTCATCGCCCGCGCCGGTGGCGCGCGGCAACGCCTTTGGGCAGCAGCAGCAGGGCGCGCCCGCGCGCGCTCATCCCGCCGGCGATGCTGCGCGCATCCTCGCCTGCGCCCCAGAAGGTATCAAAGCGGTTCGCACCCTTGATCGCGCCGCCGGTATCCTGCGCGATCCACAAGCCATTGGCCTCGCGCCGGTCCATCCCCGTCAGCACCACTGGTGCGCCCAGCGGCACAAAGGCCGGATCAGCCGCCACCGAAGCGGCAGGCCGCACGGGCAAGCCCATCGCGCCAAGCGGGCCGTCACCCTTCAATTCTGTGAAGAAAATCCAGCTCTTGTTCAATCGCATCAGATCGCGGCCCGCGCGCGGGTTATCGCGGATATAGGCCATGATCCCCTGCATCGATCCGGAATACTTGCCCGGCCCGCTGCCCAGCAGGCCGCGCGTCCGCATCACCCCGCCGATGCCGACATATTCGCGCCCGTTCTGCCCGGCATAGCCGATGCGGATCACTTCGCCCTCGGGCGTGCGCAGGCGGCCTGAACCCTGAATTTGCAGGAAGAAGAACTCGACCGGGTCAGCCGCATAAGCGATCACCTGAGCCTTGCCGTTCAATGCGCCATCCTCGATCGCAGCGCGATCGTGGTAGAGCACAAAGCGGCCCCGTTCGTCATAGCGGCCAAGCGGCGGGCGGCCGCTGCGATTCTGCGCGGGTACATCATCAGGCCAGCCGCGCACGAGATCGGGCGGCATGGCGTAAACCGGCACCTCGAAACCGCGCCGCCGGGTGCGGCTGCCGGCAATCTCCGGCTCGTAATAGCCGGTAGCAAAGGCGCTGCCATCGCCGACCTGGACCGCTTCGAATTGCGCGGCAAAGAAATCACGCGCCCGGCCCGGCGCCCAGCCGCGCGCGGCATCGCACGGCGCTTGCCAGTCGGCTGGCTGGGTCAGGCCGCTGGCATCGCTGCGACGCAGCAATTGGGGGCATGATTCGGTAAAGCTGGCGAGCGCGCGGGCGGCGGTGCGATCATCCAGCCCGAGCGCGGCAATCGCCGGGCCAAACGACAATCCGGCGAGCGCAGCGCTCGAAGCCCCTGCGCTGGCCACAGGCGGCACGCTGGCAGGCGGCACAGCACGCCCGCAGGCGGCCAAAATCACCACCAGCATCAGCGCGAAGACAGCGCGCATTCTATGCTCCCCCGGCAGGTGATGGGACGCAGGCGATCCGCCCCTTGGCTTAACCCCGCCCCTGTTGCTTAGCCCTCGTCGGTTTCTTCGAGCACCCAGTTGGGATCACGCGCAGACACATTGCGCGAGAAAGTCCAGACATCGCGGCTTTCGATGGCGTCATCAAGCGAACCGGCAATCACGTTGCCTTCGGCATCGCGCGTTACCGCGGCAATATCGGCCACAAACAGCACCGCAACGCGGGCCATGCGGCCATCGAGCGAGGCAGAATGAATGCGCGTTTCTTCAATCCGGATAAGCGCGTTTTCAAGCGTTTCGCCTGCCGCTTCGCGTGCATCAATGGCCCCGGCAAAACCGGCATAGACGCTGTCATCGCACAATTCGCGCAGGGTTTCCTTGTCGCCCTGCCAGAAAGCCTCAAGGATCATGCGATAGGCCCCGCGTGCGCCTTCGACGAAAGAGGACAGCTCAAACTTGCCATCGGCGGCTGCGATTTCGCGGATGCCGCGTTCAACCGCGGGCATCACCCCGACCAGTTCGGGCGCGCGCGGTGCGGGCACGGCGGCCGGCTGCGCAGCGCCAAGGGCAGGCGCAGCGGCAGACAGGTTGTCGCTGCCGTCAAACCGCTGCGGGATGGATTCCTCCTCATGCTCCGCCCGGCGACCAAGCACCGAATAAAGCCTGAGCCCCAGAAAGGCGGCAACCATGGCGAGGAGAACGATTTCCAGCACTATCACAATCCGATCTGTCACACGGCCCCGGGGCCGTTTTGTTACGCGAGCCGAACGGCAACCGCGCCAATTCCACCCGAGAACACCTATCGTGCCTTAAATGGGCACCAATTACAATTCGGCAACGCTCAATCGGTTGCATCTTGCGATAGCCCGCATAAGCACTGCCGCAAGACGCAGTCATGTTGCGGAAGATGAATACGGCTGCTAGGCGCGCGCGGCTGCACTGGACGTGAACTTTAGACGCGCCGATGCTAATGAAACCTGCGCAAGACCCCTTGCGAAAACCGTAATTCGAACACCGAAAGATATCCATCATGGCCGAACCCGAAGGCATCATCACCGATCTCGACAATGCCAGCCAAGGCAAGCCCAACGGGTTTGACAACCAGCCCGCCGCCGGGATCATCACCCAGTATGTGAAGGATCTCTCGGTCGAGAACCCCAATGCGCCCGACGCCTATCAATGGACCGAAGCACCGCAGGTTGACGTGCAATTCAACATCGGCGCCGAAGCGGTCGGCCCCGAAGTGCATGAAGTGCTGCTCAAGATCACGATTTCGGCAAGCTGCGAGCGCGGCCAGCTTTACATCGTCGATCTGGCCTATTGCGGGCTGGTCGGCATTCGCAACGTGCCCGAGGATCAGGCCCATGCCTTCCTGTTTGCCGGCGCGCCGAGCCTGATCTTCCCGTTTGCCCGCCGGGTCATCTCGGATGCGGTGCGCGATGCGGGCTATGCCCCGCTGATGATGGACCCGATTGATTTCACCGGGCTTTACATGCAGCAGTTGCAATCGCGTCAGGCCGAAGCAGCTTCCGGCGGTGATCCGATTGCCCCGGTGACGGGCGGCAGCAACTGATCCCCCAATTCGGCGCGCGCCCGCGATGAGCCTGCTGAAAAATGTCGGGACCATCGGCGGGTTGACGCTGGTAAGCCGGTTGTTCGGCTTTGCCCGCGATATCCTGCTCGCCCGCGTGCTGGGCGCTGGCGGCGTGGCCGATGCCTGGCAGCTTGCCTTCCAGCTGCCCAACCTGTTCCGCCGCCTGTTTGCCGAAGGCGCCTTCGCATCCGCCTTCGTGCCGCTGTTCAACCGCCACATGGCGGAAGACGAAACCGCGGCCAAGCGCTTCGCGGGCGAGATTCTGGCGGTTCTGCTGCCGATCCTCGTGGTGTTCGGCGCGGTGATGATGCTGGCGATGCCGTGGGTGCTTTATGCCTTCGCCAATGCCGAACTGCGCGGTGATGCGGCGATGTTTGATCTGGCCGTCACCATGGGCCGGATCGCCTTTCCCTACCTCGTTTTCATGAGCCTTGCGACGCTGATCGCAGCGATCCTCAATTCGCTGTCGCGCTTTGCCGCTGCTGCGGCCGCGCCGATCCTGCTCAACATCTGCCTGCTCGCAGCGCTCGTCTGGGGCGCGTTTCAGCCGGTCAGCGGCCCTGCCGGAGAGGCCGCGCGTGCCGCCACCGGCGTAGGCCTCGCGATTGCGGTATCGGTGAGCGGGGTTCTGCAACTGGCCTGGCTGTACTGGTTCATGCGGCGCGCGGGCTTCCGCATTCCGCTTGCGCGCCCGAAAATCACGCCGCGCGTCAAGGAAATGGGCGCGCTGATCGTGCCTGCGGTATTCGGCGCAGGCGTTTACCAGATCGCCCGATTTATCGACCTCGCTTTCATCCGCGTCCTGCCTGACGGCAGCCTCACCTACATGGCGATGGCGGATCGCTGGAACCAGCTGCCGCTCGGCATCATCGGGATTGCGCTGGGCACCGCCATTCTGCCAGCCCTGTCGCGCTATATCAGCAAGGCCGAGGATGACGAGGCAACCCGCCTCCAAGCCAACGCCATCGAACTTGCCATGCTGCTCACCCTGCCGTGTGCAGTCGCGCTGTTCATTGCCGGCTTTGCCTTTGTGAAGGCCTTCATGGAGGGGCAAGCCTTCACCGCCGAAGACGCGCGCATCACCGGCAATGTGCTGCAAGCGCTGGTGGTAGGCCTGCCCGCCTATGTGCTGGTGAAAGTGCTCACCCCCAATTTCTTCGCCCGCAAGGATACGCGCACGCCGGTTTACACGGCGGCGGCTTCGCTGGTGGTGACAGTGGGGCTGAACTTTGCGCTGGTGCCGGCGCTGGGTGTCGTGGGCCTGGCGCTGGCGGGCGCGGTGGGGGCTTGGGCGAATATCGTGATGCTGGGCGCGGTGCTGGCGCGGCGCGGGTTCTTCCGCCTGCCGCCGCGCGTGGTCGGCCGATTGCTGCGGATTGCGCTCGCAAGCGCGGTGATGGGCGCAGGCCTGTGGGCGCTGATCCAGGCCGTCGCGCCATGGCTGGCGGGCACTATGGTGATGCGGCTGGCCGCGATTGCTGCCATCATGGCAGTGAGCCTTATCACCTATGGGGCAAGCACGGTCGCGCTTGGCGTTCTCGACAAAGCCACCATCCAGCGCCTAATGCGTCGGCAGGCTTGAACGGGCCAGACCTCAACAGGACTTTGTAAATCATGCGGATCGTTTCGGGCATTCAGCCCACCGGCAATCTTCACCTTGGCAATTATCTCGGCGCGATCCGCAACTGGGTGGCGATGCAGGATGCTTTGGATGAAACATCCGAAGCGCTGTTCTTCCTCGCCGATCTCCACGCGATTTCGATGCCGCATGATCCGGCGACCAGCGCGGCGGCCATTTCCAGCGTGCCGCTGCGCAAGGTCGCCGGATCATGCGGCATCGAAATCGCGTGGAGATCGGCGAGGAAGAACAGCGCTTCGGATGTTTCATCCAAAGCATCCTGCATCGCCACCCAGTTGCGGATCGCGCCGAGATAATTGCCAAGGTGAAGATTGCCGGTGGGCTGAATGCCCGAAACGATCCGCATGATTTACAAAGTCCTGTTGAGGTCTGGCCCGTTCAAGCCTGCCGACGCATTAGGCGCTGGATGGTGGCTTTGTCGAGAACGCCAAGCGCGACCGTGCTTGCCCCATAGGTGATAAGGCTCACTGCCATGATGGCAGCAATCGCGGCCAGCCGCATCACCATAGTGCCCGCCAGCCATGGCGCGACGGCCTGGATCAGCGCCCACAGGCCTGCGCCCATCACCGCGCTTGCGAGCGCAATCCGCAGCAATCGGCCGACCACGCGCGGCGGCAGGCGGAAGAACCCGCGCCGCGCCAGCACCGCGCCCAGCATCACGATATTCGCCCAAGCCCCCACCGCGCCCGCCAGCGCCAGGCCCACGACACCCAGCGCCGGCACCAGCGCAAAGTTCAGCCCCACTGTCACCACCAGCGAAGCCGCCGCCGTGTAAACCGGCGTGCGCGTATCCTTGCGGGCGAAGAAATTGGGGGTGAGCACTTTCACCAGCACATAGGCGGGCAGGCCTACCACCAGCGCTTGCAGCACATTGCCGGTGATGCGCGCGTCTTCGGCGGTGAAGGCTTGCCCCTCCATGAAGGCCTTCACAAAGGCAAAGCCGGCAATGAACAGCGCGACTGCACACGGCAGGGTGAGCAGCATGGCAAGTTCGATGGCGTTGGCTTGGAGGCGGGTTGCCTCGTCATCCTCGGCCTTGCTGATATAGCGCGACAGGGCTGGCAGAATGGCGGTGCCCAGCGCAATCCCGATGATGCCGAGCGGCAGCTGGTTCCAGCGATCCGCCATCGCCATGTAGGTGAGGCTGCCGTCAGGCAGGACGCGGATGAAAGCGAGGTCAATAAATCGGGCGATCTGGTAAACGCCTGCGCCGAATGCCGCAGGCACGATCAGCGCGCCCATTTCCTTGACGCGCGGCGTGATTTTCGGGCGCGCAAGCGGAATGCGGAAGCCCGCGCGCCGCATGAACCAGTACAGCCAGGCCAGTTGCAGAACCCCGCTCACCGATACCGCAATCGCGAGGCCTACGCCGGTGGCGGCACGCGCGGCCTCTCCGGCAGGGCCGCTGACCGGCTGAAACGCGCCCCAGACGAGCGCTGCGAGCAGGCAGATGTTGAGCAGGATCGGCGCGGCCGCAGCAGCGGCAAAGCGCGACAGCGAATTGAGGATCGCTGCGATCAGCGTCGCAAGGCTCATGAAAACGAGGTAGGGAAAGGCGATCCGGCCCATGGTGACGGCCAGATCAAACATCGCCGCATCACCGCGCAGTTCGGCATTGGCGAAGGCATAAAGCACCCACGGCATCGCCAGCATCATCACCGCGCCGAACACCACGAGGATCGGCAGCAGAACCGCCAGAATCTCGCCCGCGAAGCGCTTGGCCGCGGTTTCGTCTTCCGCCATGTGGCGGTTGAACAGCGGCACGAAGGCGGATGCGAAGGCGCCTTCGGCAAACAGGCGGCGGAACAGGTTGGGCAGCTGGAAGGCAAGCTGCCAGGCATCGGCCACGCCGCCAGCGCCCAGCACGCGGGCGAGCAGGATATCGCGGGCAAAGCCGAACAACCGGCTTACCAGCGTCAACCCGCCGATGGTCCCGACATTTTTCAGCAGGCTCATCGCGGGCGCGCGCCGAATTGGGGGATCAGTTGCTGCCGCCCGTCACCGGGGCAATCGGATCACCGCCGGAAGCCGCTTCGGCCTGACGCGATTGCAACTGCTGCATGTAAAGCCCGGTGAAATCAATCGGGTCCATCATCAGCGGGGCATAGCCCGCATCGCGCACCGCATCCGAGATGACCCGGCGGGCAAACGGGAAGATCAGGCTCGGCGCGCCGGCAAACAGGAAGGCATGGGCCTGATCCTCGGGCACGTTGTGAATGCCGACCAGCCCGCAATAGGCCAGATCGACGATGTAAAGCTGGCCGCGCTCGCAGCTTGCCGAAATCGTGATCTTGAGCAGCACTTCATGCACTTCGGGGCCGACCGCTTCGCGGCGCCGATGTTGAATTGCACGTCAACCTGCGGTGCTTCGGTCCATTGATAGGCGTCGGGCGCATTGGGCTTCTCGACCGAGAGATCCTTCACATACTGGGTGATGATCCCGGCGGCGGGCTGGTTGTCAAACCCGTTGGGCTTGCCTTGGCTGGCATTGTCGAGATCGGTGATGATGCCTTCGGGTTCGGCCATGATGGATATCTTTCGGTGTTCGAATTACGGTTTTCGCAAGGGGTCTTGCGCAGGTTTCATTAGCATCGGCGCGTCTAAAGTTCACGTCCAGTGCAGCCGCGCGCGCCGTAGCAGCCGTATTCATCTTCCGCAACATGACTGCGTCTTGCGGCAGTGCTTATGCGGGCTATCGCAAGATGCAACCGATTGAGCGTTGCCGAATTGTAATTGGTGCCCATTTAAGGCACGATAGGTGTTCTCGGGTGGAATTGGCGCGGTTGCCGTTCGGCTCGCGTAACAAAACGGCCCCGGGGCCGTGTGACAGATCGGATTGTGATAGTGCTGGAAATCGTTCTCCTCGCCATGGTTGCCGCCTTTCTGGGGCTCAGGCTTTATTCGGTGCTTGGTCGCCGGGCGGAGCATGAGGAGGAATCCATCCCGCAGCGGTTCGACGGCAGCGACAACCTGTCTGCCGCTGCGCCTGCCCTTGGCGCTGCGCAGCCGGCCGCCGTGCCCGCACCGCGCGCGCCCGAACTGGTCGGGGTGATGCCCGCGGTTGAACGCGGCATCCGCGAAATCGCAGCCGCCGATGGCAAGTTTGAGCTGTCCTCTTTCGTCGAAGGCGCACGCGGGGCCTATCGCATGATCCTTGAGGCTTTCTGGCAGGGCGACAAGGAAACCCTGCGCGAATTGTGCGATGACAGCGTCTATGCCGGTTTTGCCGGGGCCATTGATGCACGCGAAGCGGCAGGCGAAACGCTTGAAAACGCGCTTATCCGGATTGAAGAAACGCGCATTCATTCTGCCTCGCTCGATGGCCGCATGGCCCGCGTTGCGGTGCTGTTTGTGGCCGATATTGCCGCGGTAACGCGCGATGCCGAAGGCAACGTGATTGCCGGTTCGCTTGATGACGCCATCGAAAGCCGCGATGTCTGGACTTTCTCGCGCAATGTGTCTGCGCGTGATCCCAACTGGGTGCTCGAAGAAACCGACGAGGGCTAAGCAACAGGGGCGGGGTTAAGCCAAGGGGCGGATCGCCTGCGTCCCATCACCTGCCGGGGGAGCATAGAATGCGCGCTGTCTTCGCGCTGATGCTGGTGGTGATTTTGGCCGCCTGCGGGCGTGCTGTGCCGCCTGCCAGCGTGCCGCCTGTGGCCAGCGCAGGGGCTTCGAGCGCTGCGCTCGCCGGATTGTCGTTTGGCCCGGCGATTGCCGCGCTCGGGCTGGATGATCGCACCGCCGCCCGCGCGCTCGCCAGCTTTACCGAATCATGCCCCCAATTGCTGCGTCGCAGCGATGCCAGCGGCCTGACCCAGCCAGCCGACTGGCAAGCGCCGTGCGATGCCGCGCGCGGCTGGGCGCCGGGCCGGGCGCGTGATTTCTTTGCCGCGCAATTCGAAGCGGTCCAGGTCGGCGATGGCAGCGCCTTTGCTACCGGCTATTACGAGCCGGAGATTGCCGGCAGCCGCACCCGGCGGCGCGGTTTCGAGGTGCCGGTTTACGCCATGCCGCCCGATCTCGTGCGCGGCTGGCCTGATGATGTACCCGCGCAGAATCGCAGCGGCCGCCCGCCGCTTGGCCGCTATGACGAACGGGGCCGCTTTGTGCTCTACCACGATCGCGCTGCGATCGAGGATGGCGCATTGAACGGCAAGGCTCAGGTGATCGCTTATGCGGCTGACCCGGTCGAGTTCTTCTTCCTGCAAATTCAGGGTTCAGGCCGCCTGCGCACGCCCGAGGGCGAAGTGATCCGCATCGGCTATGCCGGGCAGAACGGGCGCGAATATGTCGGCATCGGCGGGGTGATGCGGACGCGCGGCCTGCTGGGCAGCGGGCCGGGCAAGTATTCCGGATCGATGCAGGGGATCATGGCCTATATCCGCGATAACCCGCGCGCGGGCCGCGATCTGATGCGATTGAACAAGAGCTGGATTTTCTTCACAGAATTGAAGGGTGACGGCCCGCTTGGCGCGATGGGCTTGCCCGTGCGGCCTGCCGCTTCGGTGGCGGCTGATCCGGCCTTTGTGCCGCTGGGCGCACCAGTGGTGCTGACGGGGATGGACCGGCGCGAGGCCAATGGCTTGTGGATCGCGCAGGATACCGGCGGCGCGATCAAGGGTGCGAACCGCTTTGATACCTTCTGGGGCGCAGGCGAGGATGCGCGCAGCATCGCCGGCGGGATGAGCGCGCGCGGGCGCGCCCTGCTGCTGCTGCCCAAAGGCGTTGCCGCGCGCCACCGGCGCGGGCGATGAAACGAACCCCGCGCGGGCTTTCGGCAGGCGAAGCGGCCTTGTGGGCCAAGCTTGCCCAGACCGTCACCCCGCTACCGGGCCGCAAGGTGCCGATCATGCCGCCGCCGCCTGCCGAGCCTCCAAAGGCCGCCAATCCGGCGCATCATCCCCATCCCTCGCGGCCCCAGCCGCACCCCGCGCTGCGTGCCAGACAGGCCCACAAGACACCAATGCCCCCGCCGCACCGACCGCCGGTGGGCGGTGATCTTGATTCGCACTGGGAACGCCAGTTCAAAAGCGGGCGGATCGAGCCTGATCTCACGCTTGATCTGCACGATCACTCGCTGGACAGCGCCTATGCGCGGATTATCGCCGGGCTGGATCAGGCGCGCAGCATGGGTGCGCGGGTGGTGCTGGTGATTGCCGGGAGAGAGCGCCCGGTCGATCCGGCTGACCGCGCCGGACAGCGCGGGGCCATCCGCGCCAAGCTGCTCGATTGGCTCGCCGCCAGCCATCACGCGGGGCACATTGCCGCCGTGCGCCGCGCCCATCGCAGCCATGGCGGCGAGGGCGCGCTTTATCTCGTGCTCAAGCGCGCCCGCTGATTCTTATCCGAGCAGCATTACATTCATCAGGCGGCCGGGCACCATGAAGGCGGCGATCCCGGGAAGCATCAGCGCGGTGAGGTAAGTGAACACCAGATGCCGCTTGTGCGCCTGTATATCGCCGCGCCGCGCGGTCGCCACGACCTTCCATGCCGCGTGGAAGGTGATCGGCACGAACAGGTGGATCCAGCTATAGCCGCCCGAGGACTGGATGAAGATGGCAGAGGTTGCGGTAATCAGCATCAGCACCAGCCAGACCTTGCCCAATTGCTTGTGCAGCGCCGTGCCCTTTTTCGCCAGCAGCAGCCAGCCGCCAAGCGGGATCGTCGGCAGCACGGCGGCAACGTGGATGATGACGGGCAGCTTGTTGTAATGGTGGAGGTTCTCGACCATCCCGAGGCCCGCCTTGCCGAGCGCGACCAGCACGGCAAAGCTCATGGTGAAACATGCAAGGCTGACAGCGGTTCGGGCCACCGGGCCGATGTCGAAGCTGGCGGCGGCCTTGGCGGCGGGGCGGCGGGCGGCGAAAGGCAGGGTGATGGCGTTCATGGCGGGGCTCCTGTGCAGCGGTTGTGGTTGCTGGGATCAGGATGCCGCCGGGCCGTTGGCGGGCAATCGCACTTGCGCCAAAGGGCCGGGCGCTTCGCCAAATGTCCGCAAATTGCGGCGGCTTGCCACTTTACGAAGCGCGAACGGGCAGTCAGGAATAGGCCATGACCCCACAGCTGGTTTCGCCGCGTCACGCGCTTGCCCGCCGCATCATCATCGATCTTGCGGCGATGACCGCGATCGGCGTGTTTCTTGCGGTGATCGGCCCGTTCGGCAGCATCGCCGCGCCGCTGCCCGAACGGCTGGTGACATGGATCGGTTTCGCGTGGCTCGGTTATGCCTGTTACCGCCCCATGCAGAGCGTGGCGACATGGGGTGAACGCACGCTGGCCTTGCCGCGCTGGGGCGTGCTGACGGCGGCGGTGCTGGTCGGGACCGTGCCGATGAGCATTGCGGTTGTGGCAATCAACAGCGTGCCGCTTGGCAACCTGCGGTGGCCTGGGCTCGAACCGGCGATGGCGACCTATTTCTCGGTGCTGGTGATCGGCGGGGCGGTGACGCTGTTGTTCAATCTGGTGCAGGGCGCACCGCGCGCGGCTGCCTTGGGCGCTGCGCCTGTCGCTGCTGCGCCCGATGTTCCCGCCAGCACGCCTGAGCCCGCGCCCGCATCGTCCGCCTCTGCGACCCCGAACCTTTTGCTCGACCAGCTCCCCGCCGAACTCGGCAGCGCGATCATCGCGCTGGAGATGGAGGATCACTATCTGCGCGTGCACACCTTGCTGGGATCGGCGCTGGTGCTGATGCGGCTGCGCGACGGGATCGCCTTGCTCGGTGATCTGGAAGGCATGCAGGTGCACCGCAGTTGGTGGGTGGCGCGCGGCGCGGTGGAGGATGTGCTGCGCGACGGACGCAATATAAGGCTCAAGCTGGCGCGCGGGCTCGAAGCGCCTGTCGCCCGCGCCAAGGTGGCTGAATTGCGCGGCGCGCGCTGGTTCTAATCGCTTGCACGTGCAGCCCATGAAAAAGGCCCCCGGTGTCGCCACCGGGAGCCCTGTTTCATCCTGTCACGCCTCAGTGATATTTGGCGTGGGTCAGATCAAACCGATCCGCGTTCATCACCTTGTTCCAGGCCGAGATGAAGTCGCAGACGAACTTGCCCTCGTTTCCGCTCTCCGCATAGACTTCGGCCTGCGCGCGCAGCATCGAGTTTGAACCGAATACGAGGTCAGCGCGGGTGGCGCGGTATTTCTCGGCGCCGGTGGCCCGGCAGGTGCCGACATATTCCTCATCCCCCGACCCTTCGACCGGGGTCCACTTGGTGTTCATATCCAGGAGGTTGCGGAAGAAATCCGGGGTGAGCGCACCGACGCGGGTTGTGAAGACGCCGTGCTGGCGGTTGCCGCTGTTCGCGCCCAGCACGCGCATCCCGCCGACCAGCGCGGTCATTTCCGGGATCGACAGGCCGAGCAGGTGCGCCTTGTCGATCAGCATTTCTTCGGTGCGCACGATCGACTTGGCTTTGAGGTAGTTGCGGAAGCCATCGGCAAAGGGCTCAAGCGGTTCAAAGCTGGCTGCATCGGTGTGGGCTTCGGTCGCATCGCCGCGCCCGCCGGTGAAGGGCACCGTGCTGGCAAAGCCCGCATCCGCCGCTGCCTTCTCGACCGCCGCCGCACCTGCCGCCACGATGGCATCGGCCATCGAGAGGCTGCCGCGATGCGCGTCGATCACGCCCAGCACACGGCTGAGTTCATCGGGATCATTGGCCGCCCAGCCGCTTTGCGGGGCAAGCCGCACCCGCGCGCCGTTTGCACCGCCGCGGTGATCCGAATTGCGATAAGTCGAGGCCGAAGCCCAGGCGGCTTTCACCAGTTCGGACACGGTGAGCCCGCTTGCCATGATCGCGGTCTTGAACGCGGCCACATCGGCGTCCGAAGGCATGGTGCCAGCCGGAACCGGATCCTGCCAGATCAGGTCTTCTGCCGGGACTTCGGGGCCCATGTAGCGGATTTTCGGCCCCATATCGCGGTGGCACAGCTTGAACCAGGCGCGCGCGAAGGCATCATCGAGCTGTTCGGGATGCGCCAGGAACCGCTCGGAAATTTTGCGATATTCCGGATCGTTCTTCAACGCCATGTCAGCCGTGGTCATCATCGTCGGCACGCGCTTGTTCGGATCGCGGGCGTCGGGGGCGAGATCTTCCGGATCAGGATTGATCGGCGTCCACTGGTGCGCGCCAGCGGGCGATTTCACCAGTTCAAAGTCATACTTGAACAGGATGCGGAAATAATCGTGGCTCCACGCGGTCGGATTGTTCGACCAGCTGCCTTCGATGCCCGAAGTGGTGATGTTGCCGGTGGCGATTTCACCTTCGTCAACCAGCCAGCCAAAGCCCTGCAGGTGCAGGTCTTCGCTTTCCG
This sequence comes from Erythrobacter sp., assembly GCA_045377215.1. GTDB lineage: Bacteria > Pseudomonadota > Alphaproteobacteria > Sphingomonadales > Sphingomonadaceae > Erythrobacter. Next base: position 1,875 of record JBJIOB010000010.1, on the reverse strand, counting down.
GCGCGCTGCCGAAAGTGTCTGCCGGGGCCGCCCCATGCGCCTTGCCGAAAGCGTGGCCGCCCGCGGTCAGCGCGACGGTTTCTTCATCATTCATCGCCATGCGGGCAAAGGTTTCGCGCATGTCGCGGGCCATGCCTTCAGGATCATGCGGGTTGCCCTGCGGCCCTTCGGGATTGACGTAGATGAGGCCCATCTGGATCGCTGCCAGCGGGTTTTCGAGATCGGCTTCCTTGGGCCGAATGCGGGTGGCAACGCCTTCGTTGACCCACTGGCTTTCGGTGCCCCAATAGACGCTTTCCGGCTCGTAAACGTCTGCACGTCCGCCGCCGAAGCCGAACACCGGGCCGCCCATGCTTTCGATGGCGACATTGCCGGCGAGGATGAACAGATCAGCCCAGCTGATGTTCTTGCCGTATTTCTGCTTGATCGGCCACAGCAGGCGGCGCGCCTTGTCGAGGTTGCCGTTATCCGGCCAGCTGTTGAGCGGGGCAAAGCGCTGCTGCCCGCTGCCCGCACCGCCGCGCCCGTCGCCCGTGCGATAAGTGCCTGCTGCGTGCCACGCCATGCGGATGAAGAAGGGGCCGTAATGGCCATAATCGGCCGGCCACCACGGCTGGCTATCGGTCATCAGCGCGGTGAGATCGGCCTTCAGCGCGGTGTAATCAAGCGTATTGAACGCCTCGGCGTAGTCGAAATCCTCGCCATAGGGGTTCGCGCTTTTGCCCTGTTCGGTCAGGATGTCGAGCTGCAAGGCCTCGGGCCACCAATCGCGGTTGGTGCGTCCCAGCAGTGAGCGCATCTCGCCGCTCGCGCTGAAGGGACAGCCGCTCATTTCTCCGGTTTTTGCGTCCATTTTCCTGGCTCCTCTCTGGGGTGTGAACTTAGCCTCCAAGGCCAAGCTTATGGTGAGAGGATGACTCTTTGAAGATCGCGCGTCCAATCGATTAATACGCGAAGTTTGATTGAGTGAGGCGATTAGCGCTTCGTTTGTCTTGGCTTCGCCTGCGGCTCACAAGGATGAACGAAAAACGGGCTCCCCATGGGAGCCCGCAAGGCCGACTGGCCGCCCGCAGCGATGCGACCTTCAGGTCGCATGAGCGAGGAAGCCCGCTCGCGGAGGCGAGCGGGCCCAAACAAACTACGCCGCCTTCGCCACGTCCTCGACCGGCTCGTTGCGGATAAGGTAATCGAACGCGCCGAGGCCCGCCTTGGCACCTTCGCCCATGGCGACGATGATCTGCTTGTGCGGCACGGTGGTGCAATCGCCCGCAGCATAGATGCCCGACAGATTGGTCGCGCCGTGATCATCGACGATGATCTCGCCGAACTTCGACAATTCCAGCCCGATTTCGCGCAGCCATTCGGTGTTGGGGATAAGCCCGATCTGCACGAACACGCCCTCAAGCGCGATCCGGCGTTCATCGCCGCTCACCCGGTCTTTCAGCACCAGTCCGCTCACCTTCGCCCCGTCGCCCAGGATTTCGGTGGTCTGGCCGCTGGTCACGATCTCGACATTGGGCATCGAGCGCAGCTTGCGCTGGAGCACTTCATCGGCGCGCAAGGCCTTGTCATATTCGATCAGCGTGACGTGGCCGACGATGCCGGCCAGATCAATCGCCGCCTCGACGCCAGAATTGCCGCCGCCGATCACGGCAATGCGCTTGCCCTTGAACAGCGGGCCATCGCAGTGCGGGCAATAGGCTACGCCCTTGTTGCGGTACTCCGCCTCGCCCGGAACGCCCAGATTGCGCCAGCGCGCGCCGGTGGACAGCACCAGCGAACGCGCGTGCAGCGCCGCGCCATTGGCCATCAGCACAGCATGCAGCGCGCCCGGCTCGCTTGCGGGCGTGATCTGCACCGCACGGGCGAGATCCA
>JBJIOB010000009.1:0-94211 GCA_045377215.1 Erythrobacter sp. | reverse complement strand
CAGCCTCTGCCCCAAGCCGAATGGCCAGCCGATCAAGGCAAGCCGCGAGCGTGGTGCCATGCGCCTCGGCAGCGGCCTCGATATCGGCTTGCGAAGCGTGCAAGGGCTCGCACCAGCTGGCATAAAGGCGCAGGGTCTCGATCCCGAAACCGGCGTCAATTCCCTCCAGTCTGGAGGCAAAAAGCCGGGTGAAATGCGCCGGATCGCGCGTCGCTGCCGCCAGTTCGAGCCGGCAGGTGATGACTTCGCCATCGACGCGCCACAGACCGAGTTCGACGCGGCGCGCGCCGCTCCTGCGCGCTGCGAGTTCGCGCGCCATATCCGCGATCAGATCGTCCAGCACCCGGTCAAGCAGCGCGCGGTGGCGGATCGGCTCGGTCACCTGGCGCTGCACCAGCGGCATCACCTGCACGGTGACGGGAAGCAGCGGCTCGGGCACTTTTCCGAGTAATTGATCGAGCCGGATCAGCGGGTTGGCAGCAGGCGATTTGCGATTGCGAAAACGCCGTGCCAGCGCATTGCGCGCGGCCGCCGGATCGCTGGCCTCAGCGCCCAGCCCGGTGAGATCGCCGATGCGCTTCAATCCCAAGCGCCGCAGCACTGTCACCACATCGCCATCGAGCCGCAGTGCCGCCACCGGGAGCGGCGCCAGCAGCCGCAGCGGATCATCCTGCGGGCCGAGCAGCGCGCGCGCAGGCCCGAACCGCACCAATGCCCAGGCTGCCCCGGCAGTCGGTGCCAGCGCGGCGCGGGCGGCAAAGCCGCGCTGGCCAAAGGCGCGCTCGAGATCAGCGAGCAGCCGCGCCTCCCCGCCGAACAGATGCGCAGCCCCAGTGGTATCGACCAGCAGGCCATCGGGCGGATCAAGCGCGCTCCATGGGCCCCAGCGCTGCGCCCACAGGCCAAGCTTTTCCAGCGCTGCCAGATCGCCTGCCGGATCGGACGGGGCGACCGCGAGCTGCGGGCACAGCGCACGCGCATCCGCCAGCCGCATGCCCGCCGCCACACCGCCCGCGCGCGCAGCCGGGTTGACCGCATCAAGGCGGGGCCCATGCGCGGTATCGCTGATCAGCGCGAAGGGCGCGCTATCGGCCCCCTCCCCCGGCGCGAGGCGGTTAACCTGCCGCCAGCGATCGAGCGCCAGGCCCGGCAGCCAGATCGCCATGATCCGGCGCGCTGGCGTGGAAGCCGGCCCAACGCTCGGCGCGCAAGATTCCGTCCGCATCGCTCATCATCCATTCTCCGGGAAGGTGCCCGCGCGCGCGGAACAATTCCGCCCGCCAGCGCGCCGCACCCGGCGCCTCAGAGTTCCAGCGCGGCGCGCACGAAGGCGCCGCCGCCACCTGCCAGCGCATCCGCGCCGAGGACAGATCCGGCCTTGCATCAAGCCGCACCAGCCACAGCGCCACGCCGTGCCGCTCCGCCGCAAGGCTAAGCCGGCGCGAAGCGGTGAAGCTGAGGGCGCGCGGATTGCCTGCCACCTCGCCGATCACACAGGCCAGATCGCGGCATTTCAGCCCTTCCTCCATCGCGAACAGCGCATCTTCAGGAGATTTCGCCGCGACATGGATCACCCGGTGGCGCACATCATCAGGCAGGCCGTGCAGGTAAGGCCGCCCGCCCAGCCGGATCGCGCTGCGTTCCTGCACCCACAACACTTGCCGCCGTTCGTCCGGCGTGCCTGCCGCGCGCAAACCATCCCGCGCCAAGGCCAAAGCCAGCCCCGCCCCGCTTGCCTCACGCCCGCAAGCGAAAATCTCTGCATGGAGCGGCTGCGTAGTAAGACCCGGTCGCCAGCGCCGCGCCCGCCGCGCCAGCCGCGCACGCGCCGCAAAAGCGCGGCCCAAGGGCACGCTGTCAGGCGCTGCTGCGCCTGCAGGAATATCGGACATCATCATGGCACAGCACCCGGCAACACGACTCGCCCATGAGTCGCATGTTCTTATTATGTTCTCATGGTGCTCTTGGCAATCGCACGCCTGCGAAAGGGGCCGCCCACAGGGCAGCCCCTCATCATCGGTCAGCGCTCAGTCCCTGCCGCTCACTTGTCGGGATGGATCGGCACCATTGTTTCCTCGCCCGCAATATCATCCACCACCTCGACAATCCCGCGCCCGAGATGGCTGCGGCTGCGGCCATACAGCAGATAGATCACCACCCCGATCGCGCTCCACACCGGCAGCACGATCATCGCTTCGGACGGCAGATTGAGGAACAGGAAGAGGCAGCCCGCAATCGTCGCCGGGCCGACAAACCACAACCCCTGCACCCGGAAGGGGCGGTTCACATCGGGCCGCTTGCGCCGCAGCACCATCACTGCCACCGCCACCAGCGCAAAGGCATAGAGCGTGCCGGCATTGGCGATCTCGGCCAGCTTGCCGACCGGCAGAAACGCCGCCGCCAGCGCCACCACCAGCCCGGTGCCGATGGTGACCACATGCGGGGTCTGCCACTTGGGATGCACTTTGCTGAGCACTTCGGGCAGCAAGCCGTCGCGGCTCATCACGAAGAAGATGCGGGTCTGCGCAAACAGCAGCACCAGAATCACCGAAGGCAGCGCCAGGAAGGCGGCATAGCCGAGCGCATTGCCGATCCCCGAATAACCGATCTGGCGCAGCACATGGGCGAGCGCCTCGCCCGAACAGACCAGCGCATCGGCGTGCTGCGGCAGGGCACATTGCCGCGCCAGTTCTTCCGAGCCTGCCGGAAAGGGGATGCCGCCCGGCCCCATGATCGGCTGGCCGCCAATCGTCCCGATGGCACCTGCGGCCACCGCAATATAGAACAAGGTACAGAACAAGAGCGAGCCGACAAGGCCGATGGGCACGTTTCTTTGCGGGTTCTTGGTTTCCTCGGCAGCGGTCGAGACCGCGTCAAAGCCGACATAGGCAAAGAAGATCGTTGCCGCTGCCCCCACTGCCCCGATCCCCGAACCGAACCCGCCGAACACGCCTGCGGGCAGGAACGGATTGAATTTCTCGGGATCAATCTGGGGCAAAGTCAGCGCGATGAAGATCACCAGCGCCGTCACCTTGATCGCCACCAGCACGGCGTTGACGGTGGCGCTTTCGCTGGTGCCGATCACCAGCAGCGAGGTGACCAACAGCGCAATCACCACCGCGGGCAGATTGATCAGCCCGCCTTCCGACCCGCCAAGCACCAGTGGCCCAGCCGATAACCATGGAGGCAGATATATGCCGAAAGTCTCGTTAAGGATCGTGCCGCTGAAATAGCCCGACCAGCCGACAGAGACCGCGCTTGCCGCAATCGCATATTCCAGCACCAGCGCCCATCCGACCGTCCACGCCAGCAATTCGCCCATCGTGGCATAGGTATAGGTATAGGCTGAACCCGAGACCGGAATGGTCGAGGCGATCTCCGCATAGCACAGCGCGGCAACCACGCAGATCGCTCCGGCAATGACAAAGGACAGCATCAGCCCCGGCCCGGCCTTCTGCGCGCCCGCGGCCGTCAGCACGAAGATACCTGTGCCGATGATGCAGCCGATGCCGAACAGCATCAATTGCACCGCACCCAAAGTGCGTTTGAGCGATTTCTTTTTCGCAGTCGCAAGAATCACATCAAGCGGCTTCACCCGGTCGAGGAACATCCGACAAAATTCTCCCATTGATCTTGACGCTCGTACAGCATCCCCGATCACCATGCCGCCGACGCTAGCGCAACAGGCTCGCAACACAAGCGACAAAGCGCAGACTTTCCCCCGCCGCGCGGACAGGCTACAGGCGCGTCCCATGTCCACCACCTTCCAGCTTGATACCAGCACCAGCCGGGCCAATCCCACCCCTCAGCCCATGCGCCGCCTCACCGTGCCGCGCATCCGGGCACGCAAGGTCGATGGCGTGACGGCCGAACCATTGGTGATGCTCACCGCCTATACCGCGCGGCAGGCGCAGCTGCTCGATGCGCATTGCGATCTGCTGCTGGTGGGGATTCGCTGGGGCAGGTGATCTATGGCCTGCCATCGACTGTGCCGGTGACGCTGGAGATGATGGCCAATCACGGCGCTGCGGTGGTGCGCGGGTCTTACCATGCGGTCGTCGTGATCGACATGCCGTTCGGAAGCTATGAAAGCTCGCCCGAGCAGGCCTTTGAAAGTGCGGCCTTTCTGCTCAAGCAAACAGGCGCTGCGGCGATCAAGCTCGAAGGCGGGGCGGCGATGGCGCCGACGGTGGAATTCCTCAGCAACCGGGGCATCCCGGTGATGGGCCATGTTGGCCTGACCCCGCAGGCGGTGAACGTGCTGGGCGGCTATGGCGCGCGCGGGCGCAGCGATGCGGAGGCTGACAAGATCATGTCCGATGCCTGCGCGCTCGATGCCGCAGGCGCCTTTGCCATCGTCATCGAAGGCGTGCTGGAACCCATCGCCATTGCCGCGACCAAGGCGGTTTCCTGCCCCACCATCGGCATCGGCGCTTCGGCGGAGTGCGATGGGCAGGTGCTTGTCACCGAAGACATGCTCGGGATGTTTGAACGCGTGCCGCGCTTTGTGAAGCGCTATGAAGATATCGCGGGCGTGATTGATCGCACCGTTGCGCGCTATGCCGAAGAAGTGCGCACCCGCGCTTTCCCGGGCCTGATCAGACCTATCAGCCCAAAGACTGACCAGCCCTCTCCCACCAGCCCGAAAGCGGCCCATTTCATGCAGACCTTACTGCGTTTCTACGGATTTTCGCTCGCCTTTTCCGCCGCCTGCCTTGTGCTGGCGGGCTATTACGGCTGGGCAAGCACTGGCAATATCGGGGCGATGGCGTCGATCCTGTGGATCGTCTTTGTGCTCTCGATCCTCGAAATTTCCCTGAGTTTCGACAACGCGGTGGTTAACGCCACAGTGCTGCGCGAGATGGACCCGGTGTGGCAGCAGCGCTTTCTCACCATCGGGATCCTGATTGCGGTGTTCGGGATGCGGATTGTCTTTCCCATCGCCATCGTGTCCATCGCGGCGCAGATCGGCCCGTGGGAAGCGGTGCAATTGTCGCTTGGGCGCCCGGATGAGTATGAACGGATCGTCTCATCCGCCCACATCGGCATTGCCGGGTTCGGCGGGGCGTTTCTGGCGATGGTGGGCCTCAGCTTCTTCTTTGACGGGGACAAGGACATCCACTGGATCGCGGCGATCGAACGCGCGGTGAGCCGGTTTTCGAGCGTGCCTGCGGTCGAGATCGGACTGGTGCTGGCGCTCATTTACGGCGTCTCGACCATGCTGAGCGATGCCGATTCGCTGACCTTCCTCACGGCCGGATTGCTCGGCCTGCTGACCTATATCGCCGTCAACGCATTGGGCGCGATCATCGAACAGCGCGAGGCCGCCAAGAAGGCGAGCGGGGCGATGGTGCGCTCGGGGCTGGGCGGGTTTCTCTATCTCGAAGTGCTCGATGCCAGCTTCAGCTTTGACGGGGTGATCGGGGCCTTTGCGCTGTCGAACAACATGATCGTGATCGCCATCGGCCTGTCCATCGGGGCGATGTTCGTGCGCTCGATGACAGTGCATCTGGTGAAGGCAGGAACGCTGGCGGAATATCGCTATCTCGAACATGGCGCATTCTGGCGATTATCGTGCTGGGCGCGATCATGCTGCTGTCGGCGCGGTATCACATCCCCGAAACCTTCACCGGGCTGATCGGGGCCACGCTGATCGGACTGTCGCTATGGTGGTCAATCCGCCACAACCGCGCGGAAGCTAGGAACGGGCAAACCTAGCCGCAAGCGGCGCTGCCAGCACCAATTGCGCAAGGTGATACACCAAGAGCGGTGCGATCACGAAGCCAGCCACGTCGGGCGCAAACAGGATCGCAGCCAGCGGCGCGCCGATGGCGATGCTTTTCTGCGAGCCGCCAAACAGAAACGCGATGCGGTCCGCGCGCGGGTAGCCGAGCGGTGCGCCGACCGCCCATGCGCCCCAGCTCGCCGCTGCCAGGTACGCCAGCACCAATCCCAGCAGCACCGCCCAATCGGCAGGCGCAAACATGCCGAGAATCCCCTGCGTCATCGCGCCAGAGGCGGCGACATAGACCGAAAGCCCGATCACAAAGCGATCAAGCCACACGATGCGCGCCTTGCGGGCATTGACCCATTGCGCCGTCCAGCCCTGCACCGCCTGCCCGATCGCGAACGGCAGCACCAGAATAAGCCCGATGCGGATGATCACATCCGATCCGATTTCCGCTGCCGCCCCGCCGCCCAGCAGCGCGAACAAGGGCGCGCTCACCACCACGCCGATAATGTTGAGGAGCGCTGCCCCCACCACGGCAAGCGCGATATTGCCGCCCGCCAGCGCGGTGTAGGAGGTGGCCGATTGCACCGTGGAAGGCAGCGCGCCGAGATACAGGAAGCCCAGCGCCACCAGCGGCGGCAACCACCCGGCCGCAAGCCACTGGAATGCAAGCCCCATCAACGCCATCGCGCCAAACACCCACGCCATCAGCGGGACGACATAGCGCCAATTGCTTAGCCCGCGCGCGATCTCGCGGCGCGGAATGCGCATCCCGTTAAGCAGGAACAGCACGAAGATGCCGACATTCGCGGCATCGCGCGCCCATGTGGCGGCAGTGCCCGCGGCCGGCAGCACTGCCGCCAGCGCAATCGCCACCAGCAAGGTGGCAATCATCGGATCAGTGAGAATGGCAAGGCGGCGCAGGATCATGGGCCCGAGCCCTTGCCCGCGCGCCGCCCCCTTGTCGAGCCTGCGCGCCTTAGGCCCCGGTTTTGGCGGCGAGTTCCTTGCGCAAGCGGCGATAGGCAAGATCATTTGCGCCGCCCAGCGCCGCGACATGATCGAGCAGCACCGCAGCCCTTGCGCCGTCGCCCCACGCTGCGCTGCGTTCGGCCAGCATCAAGGCTGCATCAATATTGCCGGGATCGCCCGCAAGGTGCCGCATCAGCAGCACATCGGCGGCCTCATCATCGCCGACCATGCGATAGGCAGCGATGGCCTTCCTTGCGAGCGGCCACGAACGGCGCACCTGCGCAGCGCTCGCATAAAGCACCAACGCGCCCTTGGCATCGCCGCGCCCCAGCGCGGCATCACCGGCCAGCGCTGCGACATCAGCCGAACCGGGGAACCGCTGGCGCAGCGCCGCCGTGCGCGCTGCTGCCCCGCCCCAATCGCCCGCGCTTGCCAGCGCGCGCACCTGCGCTGTCGGCGGCGGCAGGCCGGGGCTGACCGGCAAGACCCGGCGCGCGCCCGCATTATCGCTGGCGGCACGATCAAGCCAGGGGGCAGCCTTGTCCCGCTCGCCAAGCCGTTCATGCGCGCGGCCCACCAGCATGGCGAGATAGGGCGAGGTATCGGCAGGCCCCGCCTCGCGGCCAAACCGCGCCACCACTTCAGCCTCGCGCCCGCCCAGCAGCAAGGCCCGCGCCAGCAATTCGCGCGCGCGGAGATTGTCGGGCTGGCGCTGCAACAGCGCCTCGAACCGTTCGGCGGCGGTGGTGTGATTGCCTTCCTGCGTGCTGATCAGCGCATCGAGCAGCAGCGCGGCCGGCGTGCCCTTGCCCACCATCCCGCTGCGTTCCAGCAGGCTGCGCGCCAGCACGGCATTGCCCGCCCGCGCGGCCAGCACGGCAGACAGAAAATTGGCGCGCGGTTCAGCAGGCGCGATCTCGGCCAGCTTGGCCAGCGCGTCGAGCATTGCGCGGTTGCGCCCGAGATCACCGAGGGTCGCGGCATAATCGAGCCACACCTCGGGATTGCCGGGCTCGGCAAGGCTCGCCGCCTCATACCACGGCACGCTGGCGGCAAGCCCGTGGGCATCGCGCACCAGCTGCGCCTTGAGCAGCAGCGCGCCGCCATATTGCGAGCCGAATTGCAGCGCGCGGTCTGCCGCGATCAGCGCTTCGCGGTGCTCGCCCCCGCGATAGCGCAGCCGCGCGGCTGCAACCCACACAGCGGGGTTTTCGGGCGCGGCGCCAAGCGCTGTATCGAGCAGCCCTGCGGCACGCGCCAATTCGCCCGCGCTCGCTGCATTCTCGGCAGCGTTGATGAGGCGCACGGTTTCGGCATCGCCCGGAATGACGGGGCTTGCCGGCGCGCTTGGCCCGTCGGCGCAGCCCGACAGTGCCAGCGCGATCCCCAGCGCGAACAGACTAGGCTTGCAGGTCATATTGCTTGAGCAGATCATAAAGCGTGGGACGGCTGATCCCGAGCAGCTTGGCGGTGCTTGAGATATTGCCTTCGCTGCGGGCCAGCGCGTGGCGGATCACCTTGCGATCGGTCGCCTCGCGCGCGGCCTTGAGGTTGAGCACTTCGGCGCTTTCCTCCGCGCTGCCCGCCGCAAAATCGAGATCATCGGCGCGCACCAGCTTGCCATCGGCCATGATGACAGCGCGCTTCACCCGGTTTTCCAACTCGCGCACATTGCCGGGCCAGTCATGCCCGTCAATCGCGGCCAGCGCATCAGGGGCAAAGCCGGTGACAGCCGGGTTCATCTCGGCAGAGAAACGCTTGAGGAAGGCCTTGGCCAGCAACACCGCATCGCCGGGGCGTTCGGCAAGGCCGGGGATGCGCACCACGATTTCGGCAAGCCGGTAGAACAGATCCTCGCGGAAAGTGCCCTCGGCAATCATCCGTTCAAGATCCTGATGGGTTGCGCACACGATCCGCGTGTTGACCGCAATCGCGCGCCGCCCGCCGATGCGCTCGATGGTGCGTTCCTGCAAGAACCGCAGCAGCTTGACCTGAAGCGGGAGCGGAATATCGCCCACCTCGTCAAGGAACAGCGTGCCGCCATGGGCGCTTTCGATCTTGCCCTCGGTGGTTTTGACAGCGCCGGTGAAAGCGCCCTTTTCGTGGCCGAACAGCTCGCTTTCGAGGAGGTTTTCAGGGATCGCAGCGCAATTGATCGCGACAAACGGCCTGCCTGCGCGGTCGCTTGCTTCGTGCAGGCCTTTTGCCAGCAATTCCTTGCCCGTCCCGCTCGCCCCCAGCAGCATCACCGAAACGCTGGTTTTGGCAACGCGTTCGATGGTGCGCGCAACCTTGACCATTTCGGGCGCAGCCGTGATCATCCGGCCCAGCACCGTCTTGTCAGCGCTGGCGCTGGCGACAAGGCGGCGGTTTTCCTCCTCGATTGCACGCAAGGCAAAGGCGCGCCGCACAATCAGGCCAAGCGCCGCAATATCGAGCGGTTTCTGGTAGAAATCATAGGCCCCGCGCTCGATCGCCTGCAGCGCGCTTTCGCGTGCGCCATGGCCGCTCGCCACGATCACCTTGGTATCGGGCTTCAAGGCCATGATTGCATCGAGCACGGCAAAGCCTTCGGTGGTGCCATCGGGATCAGGCGGCAGACCGAGATCAAGCGTCACCACCTGCGGCGCTTCGGCGCGCAAGGCGGTCAGCGCGGCATCGCGGTCGCCCGCGATCACCACGTCGAAATCATCATAAGCCCATTTGAGCTGGGCCTGGAGGCCGGGATCATCTTCGATGATCAGCAGCTTGGGTTTCTTGTCGGCCATCATGCTACCTCTGAATGTGCAGGAGCGCTGCGAGCGGGCGCAGCAATGAGGCGCGCAGCCTCGGGAGCGGGCAGGATCACCGCAAAGCGCGTGCCCACGCCTTCGCGCGATTCCACTGTCATGCGCCCGCCCATCGCCTTGATCATGTCGCGCGCTTCGTAGGCACCGATGCCGAAACCGCCCGGTTTGGACGAGACAAACGGCTTGAACAGCGCGCTGCGCACGAATTCCGGGGTCATGCCGCAGCCTGCGTCAATCACCTCGATCTGGCCGGCAAGACCATCGCCCGCCACATCGAGATAAACCGGGCTGTCAGGCGCGCTGGCATCAATCGCGTTCTGCACCAGATGGGTCAGCGCCTGTTCCAGCGCCTCGGCATCGCCCATCACGCGCATCGGTTCGGCGCGGGTCACCATCACCGGATGCACTGCCCGGAACCGCTCGGCCAGACGCTGGGCAAGGGCTGCCAGGTCAAGTTCGGCAGGTGTCTGCACCGGGCCTTGCGAATAGCGCCCAAGCCGCGCGAGCAGCCCGGCAAGCTTGTCGGACGAATTGCGCAAGGTCACCAGCATATCGGCACGAAAAGCGGGGTTTTCCGCATGGCGTTCGGCATTGGCGGTGAGCAATGACAGCTGGCTCGCCAGATTTTTGATGTCGTGCATCACAAACGCCATGCGGCGGTTGAATTCATCGAACCGGGTGGCTTCCATGAGCGCTTCCTGCCCGGATTGTTCGGCAAGATAGCTGGCGAGCTGCTGGCCCACCACCTTGAGCAGGTCGAAATCCTCCCAGTCAAGCTGGCGTTCAATGCGCGGGCGGGCGAGCACGATCACGCCGACGAGGCGTTCAAAGTGGATCAGCGGCACCAGCGCCCAGGCATCTTCGGCTTCGATCAGCCAGCCGGGCACATGGGCCAATTCGCCATGACGGTCGATGCTGCGGCGCACTTCATCGAGCGCAATGATATGGCCGTGCTGTTCGATCAGCCCCGCCAGCAGGTAATCGGCCGCCTGCCCCGGCACTTCGAGTGTTTGCCAATTCCAGCGCGCAGTCAGTTCCAGTTCGGCCTGTTCGTTGGGCATCAGCAACAGCCCAGCCGGGCTTTCGGTAATGTCGGCAACCGCCTTGACCGCGCGCACCGCCAGGCTTGCTCCATCGGCATGCGGCGTGCGCCCGATGGTGCGGTTGAAGCGCAGCCATTCCTCGCGGTAATCATAACGGTGCTGGAACAGGTGCTTGGCCAGCTTGACCTTGGCCCAGGCGCGAAACCGGCGCGACGGCAGCCACACCAGCGCGGCCAGGCTGGCGAGCACCAGAAAGGCAATCTGGCTGGTGCGCACCATATCGCCGCCAACCAGCGCGATCAGCTTGGTCACCAGCGCCATCAGGGCAAGATAGGCGCCGATCACCACCAGCGAGAGCGTGTGAAACGTCACCGCGCGCGACGGACTGAATTCAAGCCGCGCCGCCGCCGCATTGGCCCCAAACACCAATCCGACCGCCGCAAACCCTGCCACAAAGCCGCGCAGGGCCATCAACAACCCCGGCTCGGCACTGCCAAGATAGGCCAGCGCATAGAGATTGAGATCATAGGCATAAAGCGCCGTGAGCGCGGCCACGCTCCAGCGCAGCAGGCTTTGCGATGATGGTGCTGCGCCGACATACAGATTGTGCAGCAGCAGCAGCGCACCGATCGCGGTGAGCATGTGGACAAGGCCTGTCAGCGCCTGCAACCCGGCTGCGCCCGTCAGCGTCCCCATGCTCAGCGCCAGCAGCAGCACCGCAGCGACATGCAGGAATTCCACCCCGACCAGCGCAATCACCAGCGGGCGCACCGGGCGCAGGCTGCGGCTGCGGCCATCGCTGGCGAACAAGCGGTCAATCAGCCAGAGCAGCGCCAGATTGCGCGCGCTTCCGGCCAGTTCCGAAACCAGCGCGCCGGCCCCGTTGGCCGCAACGATAATGCACCACAGCGCGGTGATCACCAGCACCGCCAGCAAAGCCGCGCGGTCAGGCCGCTGGCGCTCGCCAAAGCGCGCGCACCATACCGCCGCCGCGCCTGCCATCACCGCGCCTGCGACATGGCCGGTGAACAGGATCACGGTTTCAAGGCCAGCGCCAAGGCTCACCTTGCGCCCTCCGGCCACAGGATCACGCGCACCGTTTGCAGCAGGATCACCAGATCCAGAAAAGGCGTGTAATTCTTGGCGTAATAGAGATCATATTCGAGCTTGCAGCGCGCATCCTCGGTCGAGGCTCCATAGGGGTAATTGATCTGTGCCCACCCGGTGATGCCGGGTTTGACCATGTGGCGTTCGCTATAGAAGGGGATTTCCTGTTCCAGATCATCGACAAATTTGGGCACCTCGGGACGCGGGCCGACAAAGCTCATATGGCCCAGCAGCACGCTCCAGGTCTGGGGCAGTTCATCAATTCTGACCTTGCGGATGAACCGCCCGAGGCGCGTGATGCGCGGATCATTGTGCTCAGCCCACTTGGCCCCGTCCTTTTCGGCATCGGTGCGCATCGAGCGCAGCTTGATCAGTTCGAACGGCTCACCATAAAGGCCCACCCGCTGCTGGCGGAAGAACGCCGGGCCCTTGCTGTCGAGCTTTACCAGTACGGCGAAAATCGCAATCACCGGGAAGGTCAGCAACAGCAAGGCAAGGCTCGCCACAATATCGAAGATCCGCTTGACCGCGCTCGACAGCATCCGCCCGCTGGAAAAGCCATCGGAAAAGATCAGCCAGCTGGGGTTGACGGTATCGAGATCGACCCGGCCCGTCTCGCGCTCCATGAAGCTGGAGAAATCATTCACATGCACGCCCTTGGTCTTGATCCGCAGCAAGTCCTTCAGGGGCAGCGAATTGCGCCGTTCCTGCAGGGCAAGCACCACTTCGGACACGCCAAGGTTCTCGACGAACTTGCCCAGATCATGGATTGCCGCGCGGGAAATGGCTTCTTCGACGACCCGATTATCGTCGCTCATCGCGATGTAGGAGACGATAGCAAAGCCGCTTTCGGGCTGATCGCCCAGCGCACGCAGCCGCTGCGCGCGGTCGCCCGCGCCCAGCACCATCACCCGGCGGCGAAAGGCCGATGATCCCAGAAAGCTGTTGAGCAGGATCCGGTCTGCCACCAGCACCACAATCGCAAGGCCCATGGTGTAGAGCAGCGTGGAGCGCCACAGCATCTCCATCGGCAAGACAAATTCAATCACCGCCAGCGCGATGATCCCAAGGCTGATTGCCACCAGCAGCCGGGCTCCGGCAAAGCGCAAGGATCGCAAGGCCTTCGGCCCGTAAACGCCAACCGCCACCATCGCCAGCCAGATCACGATCGCGGTGGTGAGCAAGGGCAGCCAGCGTTCCTCGAAGGTGCCGAGGCTCATCCCGATCTGCTGGGCGCGCAGGCGCCATGCGACTTCGCTGGCACCGGCGAGCAAGGCAATGTCCAGCAGGCCGAGCAGCAGCACGGCATGAGGGATATAGTGCTTGAACAGACGGATCATGCGGGGCGTGGCCTTGCGAATGGGGCAGTTGCCCCAGCCTTCTAGGCCCGAGTGCTTAAGTGTCGGTAAACTTTACACCCCTCGTTGCGGCGGCGGCGGGGCGTGCGCCCTATCCGCTTGATCGGCTTGCGAGGCGGGGTGTGGCAGGCGTCAGGCATTCTGCCCGGCCGCAGAACGCGGGCACGGCGCGCCCAAGGGCACCGCGTCGAGCGGATCGAGCGAGACCCCGCGGGCATGCGCCAGATCGCGGGCAAAGCGCGCCTCGATCCCCAGCACCACCGCGCGGCGCGCCGAACACATCACGCCGTCGCCATCTAGACTGCGGGCAATCGTGAACCAGTGGCGCCCTGAACCCGTGGCCGCGCCCTCTCCCTCGCTGAAGGTGACCGCCTGCGTCAGCACCGTGCCGGGCCGCTCAAACGCGGCAAAGGGCACCCATGCAGGCCAGCGTGCGCCATCCAGTGGATAGGCCGCCCCGCTGCCGCCTGCGGTAAAGCCGATCATCCGGCCCGCCCGATCAATCGTGGCGGTGAGAGAACGGCAGGCCCCGCTCCCCCACCCGTCCCAATGTCGTCAGCCGCTGCGCCACCTGATCCAGGCTGACAGCGAACCGGCGCTGGAGCACGGCAAGATCATAGCCGGTCGCCTCACAGGCGCGCAGGAACCGGCGGTAGGGCATCAGCAGAGCGCCGGCGAGATAATCGGTGATGTGTTCGCGGTAAGCTTCGCGCGCTTCGGCCGTGGCAAGGCTTGCGCCTGCCACCAGCGTTTCAATCGCCTCGCGCTGTTCGAGCGCGCCGACCTGCCGGGCAATCTGGAACCGGCGGGCCGCACCGGGCAGCATTTCGGACAGCTGCAATTGGCGCGCATGCAGATCCAGCCGGTGAACCTGCCCCGGCATCACTTCGGCTGGCAGGATGCGCACTTGCAGCTGGCGCTTTTCACGCAAGCGCTCACCCAGCGCCGCGCTGATTTCCCCGCGCGAGAGGCGCAGTTCATCTGCAAGGTCTTCTGCGGCGTGATCGAGATCGGAGAAGTGATTTTGCCAGCGTTCGACCGCGCGCCGCGCGGCGGCGTCGGGATCATCGGCGGGCGCTGGCGCATGGTGGTGGCCATGGCCCGCGCCCACCTGATCATACAGCCGGGCAAAGGCAGCCGCCGCCTGCGGGGCGGCGGCGAGCAATTCCTGCACTTCCTCGCGATCAATCGCCAGATCGGCAAAACGCTTGTCGGCCAGGCGACGGATCATCCCGTCAATCCCGCCCACAGTCTCGTCTTCGCGCAAGGAACGCGGATCGAATTCGAACTGCTCGATAACCTGCACCAGCACGCGCGCGGAAAGCGGGCGCTGGTTGCGCTCGATAAGGTTGAGATAGGACGGCGAGATGCCGAGCATGGCGGCCATATTGGCCTGGGTGAGGCCTTCGCGCTTGCGCAGGCGGCGCAGGGCTGGGCCTGCCAGAAGAAGAGGGTTCGACCATGGGGCGCCTTTCGCACAGGGCGTGTAAATTAATTTACTACCTGACACAAGATCACGCGAAATTGTGCGCATAGCCACACGATTTTCTGTAATTTTTCCTGTCGCGCTGCGCTGCAACACGCCAAGGGAGGCCCAGAGAGAGATCGAGACGACTCCCCAGGACGGAAGGGGAATTCAATATGACCTATCAGAACACCATCGCGCAGATGCGCACGCTGATCGAAGGCAACGGGCCAAGCTGGGCCGCCATCGATCCCGAGAGCGCCGCCCGCATGGCCATCCAGAACCGTTTCAAGACCGGCCTCGATATTGCCAAGTACACCGCCGACATCATGCGCGCCGATATGGCCGCCTATGACGCCAACCCAGCGCAATACACCCAGTCGCTCGGCTGCTGGCACGGCTTTATCGCGCAGCAGAAACTGATCGCGATCAAGAAGCATTTCGGCACCACCAAGCAGCGCTACCTGTATCTCTCGGGCTGGATGGTCGCTGCGCTGCGCAGCGAATTCAGCCCCCTGCCCGATCAGTCGATGCACGAAAAGACCTCGGTGCCCGCGCTGATCGAAGAACTCTACACCTTCCTCAAGCAGGCTGATGCCCGCGAACTTGGCATGATGTTCCGCGCATTGGATGATGCCCGCAAGGCTGGCGATGAAGTCGAAGCCAAGCGTCTCGAAAACGCCATCGACAATTACGAAACCCACGTGGTGCCGATCATTGCCGACATCGACGCAGGGTTCGGCAACGCCGAGGCGACTTATCTGCTCGCCAAGAAGATGATCGAAGCGGGCGCCTGCGCGCTCCAGATCGAAAATCAGGTCTCAGACGAAAAGCAGTGCGGCCACCAGGACGGCAAGGTCACCGTCCCGCATGAGGATTTCCTCCAGAAGATCCGCGCCTGCCGCCATGCTTTCCTCGAAATGGGCGTGGAAAACGGGATCATCGTCGCGCGCACCGAATTTCGCTCGGCGCTGGCCTGACCAAGCAGATTGCCTATTCGGTGACGCCCGGCGATCTGGGCGATCAGTACAACAGCTTCCTTGATGCCGATGAAGTTGATCCCGCGAACATCACCAATGGTCAGGTCTTCATCAGCCGCGATGGCAAGCTCTTGGCGCCGAAGCGTCTGCCGTCCAACCTCTATCAGTTCCGCGCCGGCACGGGCGAGGATCGCGTGGTGCTCGATTGCATCACTTCATTGCAGAACGGCGCTGACCTGCTCTGGATCGAGACCGAAAAGCCGCACGTGGAACAGATCGCCGGCATGGTCGATCGCATCCGCGAAGTCGTGCCCAATGCCAAGCTCGTCTACAACAATTCGCCGAGCTTCAACTGGACGCTGAACTTCCGCCAGCAGGTCTATGATGCCTGGGCCGCGGCGGGCAAGGACGTGTCGGCCTATGACCGTGCCAAGCTGATGAGTGTCGATTACGACGGCACCGAACTGTCGAACGAAGCCGATCGAGAAGATCCGCACCTTCCAGCGCGATGCCGCTGCGCGCGCCGGTATCTTCCACCACCTCATCACCCTGCCGACCTACCACACCGCGGCGCTTTCGACCGATAACCTCGCCCGCGAATATTTCGGCGAGGCGGCGATGCTCGGCTACGTCAAGAACGTGCAGCGTCAGGAAATCCGTCAGGGTATTGCCTGTGTGAAGCACCAGAACATGTCGGGCAGCGACATTGGCGATGATCACAAGGAGTATTTCGCCGGTGAAGCGGCCCTCAAGGCGGGCGGCGCGCATAACACCATGAACCAGTTCGAGGCAGCCTGATTGGGAGAGAATCCCGGGGGGTCGGTGCAATCCGGCCTTCCGGGATCACACCGAACCGACTAAGGACTTGGGCACGAGCACCCAAGGAGAGTGATGATGAGCGATACTGAAACCGCCAGCCGCGAACCGGCCCGCGCCCGCGCGCTGCTTTCGACGGCTGACATGAAGCTGCTGCGCCGTGCGCTGGAAAGCCACGCGCGCAACACCGAAGACCGCGAAGAACTCGCCAAGATCAACGCGCTGCACCACCGCCTCGGGACTTACGTTCCTTCGAGCCAGTAAGGCGGCGCCCAACCCGTTTTTGAGTTCTCCTGGGGAGGGAAACGGCCGTCGGGGAGCCTTTGCAAAAAGGCGCTCCGGCGGCCGTAATCGTTTGATGGTGCGCATGGCAGCGCATCGCTGGCCCACCCCGGCCCCTCCCGCAAGCGGGAGGGGAG
This sequence comes from Erythrobacter sp., assembly GCA_045377215.1. Classification (GTDB taxonomy): domain Bacteria; phylum Pseudomonadota; class Alphaproteobacteria; order Sphingomonadales; family Sphingomonadaceae; genus Erythrobacter. Next base: position 77,531 of record JBJIOB010000009.1, on the reverse strand, counting down.
ACCTGGCTCTAGCCCCCAGCCTGTTTCGGCAGCAGATCAAGCGTAGCGGCGACCAGCGCCTCGGTCGCGGTTGCGATCACCTTGGGCGCATCGGGGGCCCGCAGCGGCGAATGCAATGATGGCGACTGGATCTCGCCCTTCTGCGCGCGCTCCACTGGTCTTGCGGCACCCCGCCGACCCAGAAGATCAGGCGCAATTCCACAGTCTCGCGGTCAGCGCGGTAGAACTGGCTGAAATCCTCGCCCCCCATCACCGCCGGGGTTTCCATCACCCGCCCTTCAAAACGCTGCTTCAGCCCCGCCATCACCCGTTCGGTAAAGGGGATCGTGTTGTAGGTGGCAGGCGTATAAGGCTCCTGCACTGTGACCTTGGGCAGCTTGTCATCCGGCATCCCGGCGGCCATCGCCTCGGCGCGGGCGATGCGGGCGATGCCTTTCAGCAAGTGATCGCGCGTTTCATCGGCATAGGATCGCACCGTGATCTGCAGGCGGGCCTCGTCGGGGATGATGTTGTGCTTGGCCCCTGCCTGAAAGCTGCCAACGGTCACCACGGCGGAATCGGTCGGATTAAGCTCGCGGCTCACCAGTGTTTGCAGCCGCGTCACGATGCTCGACGCGATCACGATCGGATCCTTGGTGGTGTGGGGGTAAGCGCCGTGCCCGCCGATCCCCGGCACCACGATATCGACCAAATCGACATTCGCCAGCGCAAAGCCCTTGGAATAGCCGATCTGCCCGGCCGGAAACTGCGCTGTGTTTCACGTGGCGCGGTTCCGGCCGGGCAGATCGGCTATTCCAAGGGCTTTGCGCTGGCGAATGTCGATTCGGTCGATATCGTGGTGCCGGGGATCGGCGGGCACGGCGCTTACCCCCACACCACCAAGGATCCGATCGTGATCGCGTCGAGCATCGTGACGCGGCTGCAAACACTGGTGAGCCGCGAGCTTAATCCGACCGATTCCGCCGTGGTGACCGTTGGCAGCTTTCAGGCAGGGGCCAAGCACAACATCATCCCCGACGAGGCCCGCCTGCAGATCACGGTGCGATCCTATGCCGATGAAACGCGCGATCACTTGCTGAAAGGCATCGCCCGCATCGCCCGCGCCGAGGCGATGGCCGCCGGGATGCCGGATGACAAGCTGCCCAAGGTCACAGTGCAGGAGCCTTATACGCCTGCCACCTACAACACGATCCCCTTTACCGAACGGGTGATGGCGGGGCTGAAGCAGCGTTTTGAAGGGCGGGTGATGGAAACCCCGGCGGTGATGGGGGGCGAGGATTTCAGCCAGTTCTACCGCGCTGACCGCGAGACTGTGGAATCGCTGATCTTCTGGGTCGGCGGGGTGCCGCAAGACCAGTGGGAGCGCGCGCAGAAGGGCGAGATCCAGCTGCCATCATTGCATTCGCCGCTGTGGGCCCCCGATGCGCCCAAGGTGATCGCAACCGCGACCGAGGCGCTGGTCGCCGCTACGCTTGATCTGCTGCCGAAACAGGCTGGGGGCTAGAGCCAGGTCTCCCCTCCCGCTTGCGGGAGGGGCCGGGGGTGGGCCAGCGATGCGCTGCCATGCGCACCATCAAACGATTACGGCCGCCGGAGCGCCTTTTTGCAAAGGCTCCCCGACGGCCGTTTCTCCTCCCCAGGAGAACTCAAAAACGGGTTGGGCGCCGCCTTACTGGCTCGAAGGAACGTAAGTCCCGAGGCGGTGGTGCAGCGCGTTGATCTTGGCGAGTTCTTCGCGGTCTTCGGTGTTGCGCGCGTGGCTTTCCAGCGCACGGCGCAGCAGCTTCATGTCAGCCGTCGAAAGCAGCGCGCGGGCGCGGGCCGGTTCGCGGCTGGCGGTTTCAGTATCGCTCATCATCACTCTCCTTGGGTGCTCGTGCCCAAGTCCTTAGTCGGTTCGGTGTGATCCCGGAAGGCCGGATTGCACCGACCCCCCGGGATTCTCTCCCAATCAGGCTGCCTCGAACTGGTTCATGGTGTTATGCGCGCCGCCCGCCTTGAGGGCCGCTTCACCGGCGAAATACTCCTTGTGATCATCGCCAATGTCGCTGCCCGACATGTTCTGGTGCTTCACACAGGCAATACCCTGACGGATTTCCTGACGCTGCACGTTCTTGACGTAGCCGAGCATCGCCGCCTCGCCGAAATATTCGCGGGCGAGGTTATCGGTCGAAAGCGCCGCGGTGTGGTAGGTCGGCAGGGTGATGAGGTGGTGGAAGATACCGGCGCGCGCAGCGGCATCGCGCTGGAAGGTGCGGATCTTCTCATCGGCTTCGTTCGACAGTTCGGTGCCGTCGTAATCGACACTCATCAGCTTGGCACGGTCATAGGCCGACACGTCCTTGCCCGCCGCGGCCCAGGCATCATAGACCTGCTGGCGGAAGTTCAGCGTCCAGTTGAAGCTCGGCGAATTGTTGTAGACGAGCTTGGCATTGGGCACGACTTCGCGGATGCGATCAACCATGCCGGCAATCTGTTCCACGTGCGGCTTTTCGGTCTCGATCCAGAGCAGGTCAGCGCCGTTCTGCAATGAAGTGATGCAATCGAGCACCACGCGATCCTCGCCCGTGCCGGCGCGGAACTGATAGAGGTTGGACGGCAGACGCTTCGGCGCCAAGAGCTTGCCATCGCGGCTGATGAAGACCTGACCATTGGTGATGTTCGCGGGATCAACTTCATCGGCATCAAGGAAGCTGTTGTACTGATCGCCCAGATCGCCGGGCGTCACCGAATAGGCAATCTGCTTGGTCAGGCCAGCGCCGAGCGAATTGGTGCGCGCGACGATGATCCCGTTTTCCACGCCCATTTCGAGGAAAGCATGGCGGCAGGCGCGGATCTTCTGGAGGAAATCCTCATGCGGGACGGTGACCTTGCCGTCCTGGTGGCCGCACTGCTTTTCGTCTGAGACCTGATTTTCGATCTGGAGCGCGCAGGCGCCCGCTTCGATCATCTTCTTGGCGAGCAGATAAGTCGCCTCGGCGTTGCCGAACCCTGCGTCGATGTCGGCAATGATCGGCACCACGTGGGTTTCGTAATTGTCGATGGCGTTTTCGAGACGCTTGGCTTCGACTTCATCGCCAGCCTTGCGGGCATCATCCAATGCGCGGAACATCATGCCAAGTTCGCGGGCATCAGCCTGCTTGAGGAAGGTGTAGAGTTCTTCGATCAGCGCGGGCACCGAGGTCTTTTCGTGCATCGACTGATCGGGCAGGGGGCCGAATTCGCTGCGCAGCGCAGCGACCATCCAGCCCGAGAGATACAGGTAGCGCTGCTTGGTGGTGCCGAAATGCTTCTTGATCGCGATCAGTTTCTGCTGCGCGATAAAGCCGTGCCAGCAGCCGAGCGACTGGGTGTATTGCGCTGGGTTGGCGTCATAGGCGGCCATATCGGCGCGCATGATGTCGGCGGTGTACTTGGCAATATCGAGGCCGGTCTTGAAACGGTTCTGGATGGCCATGCGGGCGGCGCTCTCGGGATCGATGGCGGCCCAGCTTGGCCCGTTGCCTTCGATCAGCGTGCGCATCTGCGCGATGGTGTTCTGATAGGTCATATTCAATTCCCTTCCGTCCTGGGGAGTCGTCTCGATCTCTCTCTGGGCCTCCCTTGGCGTGTTGCAGCGCAGCGCGACAGGAAAAATTACAGAAAATCGTGTGGCTATGCGCACAATTTCGCGTGATCTTGTGTCAGGTAGTAAATTAATTTACACGCCCTGTGCGAAAGGCGCCCCATGGTCGAACCCTCTCTTCTGGCAGGCCCAGCCCTGCGCCGCCTGCGCAAGCGCGAAGGCCTCACCCAGGCCAATATGGCCGCCATGCTCGGCATCTCGCCGTCCTATCTCAACCTTATCGAGCGCAACCAGCGCCCGCTTTCCGCGCGCGTGCTGGTGCAGGTTATCGAGCAGTTCGAATTCGATCCGCGTTCCTTGCGCGAAGACGAGACTGTGGGCGGGATTGACGGGATGATCCGTCGCCTGGCCGACAAGCGTTTTGCCGATCTGGCGATTGATCGCGAGGAAGTGCAGGAATTGCTCGCCGCCGCCCCGCAGGCGGCGGCTGCCTTTGCCCGGCTGTATGATCAGGTGGGCGCGGGCCATGGCCACCACCATGCGCCAGCGCCCGCCGATGATCCCGACGCCGCCGCGCGGCGCGCGGTCGAACGCTGGCAAAATCACTTCTCCGATCTCGATCACGCCGCAGAAGACCTTGCAGATGAACTGCGCCTCTCGCGCGGGGAAATCAGCGCGGCGCTGGGTGAGCGCTTGCGTGAAAAGCACCAGCTGCAAGTGCGCATCCTGCCAGCCGAAGTGATGCCGGGGCAGGTTCACCGGCTGGATCTGCATGCGCGCCAATTGCAGCTGTCCGAAATGCTGCCCGGTGCGGCCCGCCGGTTCCAGATTGCCCGGCAGGTCGGCGCGCTCGAACAGCGCGAGGCGATTGAAACGCTGGTGGCAGGCGCAAGCCTTGCCACGGCCGAAGCGCGCGAAGCTTACCGCGAACACATCACCGATTATCTCGCCGGCGCTCTGCTGATGCCCTACCGCCGGTTCCTGCGCGCCTGTGAGGCGACCGGCTATGATCTTGCCGTGCTCCAGCGCCGGTTCGCTGTCAGCCTGGATCAGGTGGCGCAGCGGCTGACGACATTGGGACGGGTGGGGGAGCGGGGCCTGCCGTTCTTCACCGCCACGATTGATCGGGCGGGCCGGATGATCGGCTTTACCGCAGGCGGCAGCGGGGCGGCCTATCCACTGGATGGCGCACGCTGGCCTGCATGGGTGCCCTTTGCCGCGTTTGAGCGGCCCGGCACGGTGCTGACGCAGGCGGTCACCTTCAGCGAGGGAGAGGGCGCGGCCACGGGTTCAGGGCGCCACTGGTTCACGATTGCCCGCAGTCTAGATGGCGACGGCGTGATGTGTTCGGCGCGCCGCGCGGTGGTGCTGGGGATCGAGGCGCGCTTTGCCCGCGATCTGGCGCATGCCCGCGGGGTCTCGCTCGATCCGCTCGACGCGGTGCCCTTGGGCGCGCCGTGCCCGCGTTGCGGCCGGGCAGAATGCCTGACGCCTGCCACACCCCGCCTCGCAAGCCGATCAAGCGGATAGGGCGCACACCCCGCCGCCGCCGCAACGAGGGGTGTAAAGTTTACCGACACTTAAGCACTCGGGCCTAGAAGGCTGGGGCAACTGCCCCATTCGCAAGGCCACGCCCCGCATGATCCGTCTGTTCAAGCACTATATCCCTCATGCCGTGCTGCTGCTCGGCCTGCTGGACATTGCCTTGCTCGCCGGTGCCAGCGAAGTCGCATGGCGCCTGCGCGCCCCAGCAGATCGGGATGAGCCTCGGCACCTTCGAGGAACGCTGGCTGCCCTTGCTCACCACCGCGATCGTGATCTGGCTGGCGATGGTGGCGGTTGGCGTTTACGGGCCGAAGGCCTTGCGATCCTTGCGCTTTGCCGGAGCCCGGCTGCTGGTGGCAATCAGCCTTGGGATCATCGCGCTGGCGGTGATTGAATTTGTCTTGCCGATGGAGATGCTGTGGCGCTCCACGCTGCTCTACACCATGGGCCTTGCGATTGTGGTGCTGGTGGCAGACCGGATCCTGCTCAACAGCTTTCTGGGATCATCGGCCTTTCGCCGCCGGGTGATGGTGCTGGGCGCGGGCGACCGCGCGCAGCGGCTGCGTGCGCTGGGCGATCAGCCCGAAAGCGGCTTTGCTATCGTCTCCTACATCGCGATGAGCGACGATAATCGGGTCGTCGAAGAAGCCATTTCCCGCGCGGCAATCCATGATCTGGGCAAGTTCGTCGAGAACCTTGGCGTGTCCGAAGTGGTGCTTGCCCTGCAGGAACGGCGCAATTCGCTGCCCCTGAAGGACTTGCTGCGGATCAAGACCAAGGGCGTGCATGTGAATGATTTCTCCAGCTTCATGGAGCGCGAGACGGGCCGGGTCGATCTCGATACCGTCAACCCCAGCTGGCTGATCTTTTCCGATGGCTTTTCCAGCGGGCGGATGCTGTCGAGCGCGGTCAAGCGGATCTTCGATATTGTGGCGAGCCTTGCCTTGCTGTTGCTGACCTTCCCGGTGATTGCGATTTTCGCCGTACTGGTAAAGCTCGACAGCAAGGGCCCGGCGTTCTTCCGCCAGCAGCGGGTGGGCCTTTATGGTGAGCCGTTCGAACTGATCAAGCTGCGCTCGATGCGCACCGATGCCGAAAAGGACGGGGCCAAGTGGGCTGAGCACAATGATCCGCGCATCACGCGCCTCGGGCGGTTCATCCGCAAGGTCAGAATTGATGAACTGCCCCAGACCTGGAGCGTGCTGCTGGGCCATATGAGCTTTGTCGGCCCGCGTCCCGAGGTGCCCAAATTTGTCGATGATCTGGAACAGGAAATCCCCTTCTATAGCGAACGCCACATGGTCAAACCCGGCATCACCGGGTGGGCACAGATCAATTACCCCTATGGAGCCTCGACCGAGGATGCGCGCTGCAAGCTCGAATATGATCTCTATTACGCCAAGAATTACACGCCTTTTCTGGATCTGGTGATCCTGCTGCAAACGGTGCGCGTGATCCTGTGGCCGGAGGGCGCAAGGTGAGCCTTGGCGCTGGCCTTGAAACCGTGATCCTGTTCACCGGCCATGTCGCAGGCGCGGTGATGGCAGGCGCGGCGGCGGTATGGTGCGCGCGCTTTGGCGAGCGCCAGCGGCCTGACCGCGCGGCTTTGCTGGCGGTGCTGGTGATCACCGCGCTGTGGTGCATTATCGTTGCGGCCAACGGGGCCGGCGCGCTGGTTTCGGAACTGGCCGGAAGCGCGCGCAATCTGGCGCTGCTCTGGCTGATTGACCGCTTGTTCGCCAGCGATGGCCGCAGCCGCAGCCTGCGCCCGGTGCGCCCGCTGGTGATTGCGCTGGTCGGGGTGGAATTCCTGCATGTCGCTGCGGTGCTGCTGCTGGCGCTGAGCATGGGGACGCTGACGGGCGCAGCCGGGTTTGGCCGGCGCTGACAGGCCTTGTCCACATGCTCACCGCGATCGGTGCGCTGCTGCTGCTGCACAATCTGTATGTCGGCGCAGCACCATCATCGCAAAGCCTGCTGCGCTGGAGCGTGGCCGCGCTCACGGCGCTTTATGCCTATGATCTCAATCTCTATGCGCTGGCCTATCTTGGCAGTGCCGAGCCGGGGTTGTTGATGGCCCTGCGCGGCTTTGTGGCAGGGTTTGCGGCGGTCGGATTGGTGTTTGGGGCCAATGCGGCGGCGGCGCGGCTTGAATTCAGTCCGTCGCGCGCGGTGACGTTTCACACGCTCTCGCTGGTGGTGATCGGCGCCTATCTTGCCCTGATGGCGCTGGTGACCAAGCTGATCGCGCTGGTTGGCGGCGATATGGTGCGCACCAGCCAGATTGCCTTTCTGGTGCTCGCCAGCCTGGCCGCGCTGGTGTGGCTGCCGTCGCGCCGGTTTCGCGCCTGGGCCAAGGTCAAGCTGGCCAAGCACCTGTTCCAGCACCGTTATGATTACCGCGAGGAATGGCTGCGCTTCAACCGCACCATCGGGCGCACGCCGCATGCCGATGGAGCAAGCCTGGCGGTGCGCGCGGTCAAGGCGGTTGCCGACATTACCGAAAGCCCGGCTGGGCTGTTGCTGATGCCCAACGAACAGGCCGAACTGGAACTGACTGCGCGCTGGAATTGGCAAACACTCGAAGTGCCGGGGCAGGCGGCCGATTACCTGCTGGCGGGGCTGATCGAACAGCACGGCCATATCATTGCGCTCGATGAAGTGCGCCGCAGCATCGACCGTCATGGCGAATTGGCCCATGTGCCCGGCTGGCTGATCGAAGCCGAAGATGCCTGGGCGCTGGTGCCGCTGATCCACTTTGAACGCCTCGTCGGCGTGATCGTGCTCGCCCGCCCGCGCATTGAACGCCAGCTTGACTGGGAGGATTTCGACCTGCTCAAGGTGGTGGGCCAGCAGCTCGCCAGCTATCTTGCCGAACAATCCGGGCAGGAAGCGCTCATGGAAGCCACCCGGTTCGATGAATTCAACCGCCGCATGGCGTTTGTGATGCACGACATCAAAAATCTGGCGAGCCAGCTGTCATTGCTCACCGCCAATGCCGAACGCCATGCGGAAAACCCCGCTTTTCGTGCCGATATGCTGGTGACCTTGCGCAATTCGTCCGACAAGCTTGCCGGGCTGCTCGCGCGGCTTGGGCGCTATTCGCAAGGCCCGGTGCAGACACCTGCCGAACTTGACCTGGCAGCCCTTGCCCAGCGTCTGGCCGAGCGGTTCCGGGCAGTGCATCCGGTGATGGTGACCCGCGCCGAACCGATGCGCGTGATGGGCGATGCCGAGGCGCTGGAACAGGCGCTGACCCATCTGGTGCAGAACGCGATTGATGCCAGCGCGCCTGACAGCCCGGTTTATCTCGATGTGGCGGGCGATGGTCTTGCCGGCCAGATCGAGGTGATTGACGCAGGCTGCGGCATGACCCCGGAATTCGTGCGCAGCGCGCTGTTCAAGCCGTTTGTCTCGTCCAAACCGGGCGGTTTCGGCATCGGTGCCTACGAAGCGCGCGACATGATCAAGGCGATGGGCGGGCGCATGACAGTGGAATCGCGCGAAGGCGTGGGCACGCGCTTTGCGGTGATCCTGCCCGCTCCCGAGGCTGCGCGCCTCATTGCTGCGCCCGCTCGCAGCGCTCCTGCACATTCAGAGGTAGCATGATGGCCGACAAGAAACCCAAGCTGCTGATCATCGAAGATGATCCCGGCCTCCAGGCCCAGCTCAAATGGGCTTATGATGATTTCGACGTGGTGATCGCGGGCGACCGCGATGCCGCGCTGACCGCCTTGCGCGCCGAAGCGCCGCAGGTGGTGACGCTTGATCTCGGTCTGCCGCCTGATCCCGATGGCACCACCGAAGGCTTTGCCGTGCTCGATGCAATCATGGCCTTGAAGCCCGATACCAAGGTGATCGTGGCGAGCGGCCATGGCGCACGCGAAAGCGCGCTGCAGGCGATCGAGCGCGGGGCCTATGATTTCTACCAGAAACCGCTCGATATTGCGGCGCTTGGCCTGATTGTGCGGCGCGCCTTTGCCTTGCGTGCAATCGAGGAGGAAAACCGCCGCCTTGTCGCCAGCGCCAGCGCTGACAAGACGGTGCTGGGCCGGATGATCACGGCTGCGCCCGAAATGGTCAAGGTTGCGCGCACCATCGAACGCGTTGCCAAAACCAGCGTTTCGGTGATGCTGCTGGGGGCGAGCGGGACGGGCAAGGAATTGCTGGCAAAAGGCCTGCACGAAGCAAGCGACCGCGCAGGCAGGCCGTTTGTCGCGATCAATTGCGCTGCGATCCCTGAAAACCTCCTCGAAAGCGAGCTGTTCGGCCACGAAAAGGGCGCTTTCACCGGCGCTGTCAAAACCACCGAGGGCAAGATCGAAAGCGCCCATGGCGGCACGCTGTTCCTTGACGAGGTGGGCGATATTCCGCTCCCGCTTCAGGTCAAGCTGCTGCGGTTCTTGCAGGAACGCACCATCGAGCGCATCGGCGGGCGGCGCGCGATTGCGGTCAACACGCGGATCGTGTGCGCAACCCATCAGGATCTTGAACGGATGATTGCCGAGGGCACTTTCCGCGAGGATCTGTTCTACCGGCTTGCCGAAATCGTGGTGCGCATCCCCGGCCTTGCCGAACGCCCCGGCGATGCGGTGTTGCTGGCCAAGGCCTTCCTCAAGCGTTTCTCTGCCGAGATGAACCCGGCTGTCACCGGCTTTGCCCCTGATGCGCTGGCCGCGATTGACGGGCATGACTGGCCCGGCAATGTGCGCGAGTTGGAAAACCGGGTGAAGCGCGCTGTCATCATGGCCGATGGCAAGCTGGTGCGCGCCGATGATCTCGATTTTGCGGCGGGCAGCGCGGAGGAAAGCGCCGAAGTGCTCAACCTCAAGGCCGCGCGCGAGGCGACCGATCGCAAGGTGATCCGCCACGCGCTGGCCCGCAGCGAAGGCAATATCTCAAGCACCGCCAAGCTGCTCGGGATCAGCCGTCCCACGCTTTATGATCTGCTCAAGCAATATGACCTGCAAGCCTAGTCTGTTCGCGCTGGGGATCGCGCTGGCACTGTCGGGCTGCGCCGACGGGCCAAGCGCGCCGGCAAGCCCCGTCATTCCGGGCGATGCCGAAACCGTGCGCCTCATCAACGCTGCCGAGAATGCAGCGAGCGCGGGCGAATTGGCGCGTGCCGCAGGGCTGCTCGATACAGCGCTTGGCGCCGCGCCCGAAAACCCCGCTGTGTGGGTTGCAGCCGCGCGGCTGCGCTATCGCGGGGGCGAGCACCGCGAAGCGCTGATCGCGGCAGACCGCGCGCTGCAATTCGGCTCGCAATATGGCGGCGCGCTGCTGCTCAAGGCGCAGCTGGTGCGCGATGCCCACGGGCTTGCCGCCAGCGTGCCGTGGTATGAGGCGGCGAGCCTTGCCGAGCCCGGCAATCCCGAGGTGTGGCTCGATTATGCCGCGACCCTCGGTGATCTCGGGCGCAACCGCGCAATGCTCGACGCGCTGGCCAAGCTGGCCGAGATCGCGCCTGCTGAACCGCGCGCCAATTTTCTGTCTGCCGTGCTGGCCGCGCGGGCGGGCAATGCCGTGCTGGCGCGCAGCCTGCTGGAACGCAGCGGGATGGTGGGCAAGGGCACGCCGGCCGCGCTGCTGCTCGATGCGCTGATCAGCACGCAGGAAGGCAATCACACCACCGCCGCCGAACGGTTCGAGGCGCTGTTGCAGCGCCAGCCCGACAATCTCCGCGCGCGCGAATTGCTGGCGCGGGCCTTGCTGCTGGGCGGGCGCGAGGCTGAAGTGGTGGCGCGGTTTGGCCGCGAGGCGGGGCCTGCCGATACCTCGCCCTATCTCGCCATGCTGGTGGGCCGCGCGCATGAACGGCTTGGCGAGCGGGACAAGGCTGCCCCCTGGCTTGATCGTGCCGCCAGCGATAATGCGGGCGCGCGCCGGGTCTTGCCGGTCAGCCCCGGCCTGCCGCCGCCGACAGCGCAGGTGCGCGCGCTGGCAAGCGCGGGCGATTGGGGCGGGGCAGCAGCGCGCACGGCGGCGCTGCGCCAGCGGTTCCCCGGTTCGGCTGATGTCGCAGCGCTGGCCGGTGATGCCGCGCTGGGGCGCGGCGATGCCAAGGGCGCGTTGGTGCTTTATGCGAGCGCTGCGCAGGTGCGCCGTTCGTGGCCGCTCGCAAGGAAGGCCATCGCTGCCTATCGCATGGTCGGCGATGATGAGGCCGCCGATGTGCTGCTGATGCGGCACCTTGCGGGCGATCCCGGCAATATTGATGCAGCCTTGATGCTGGCCGAACGCAGCGCAGCGTGGGGCGACGGCGCAAGGGCTGCGGTGCTGCTCGATCATGTCGCGGCGCTGGGCGGCGCAAATGATCTTGCCTATCGCCGCTTGCGCAAGGAACTCGCCGCCAAAACCGGGGCCTAAGGCGCGCAGGCTCGACAAGGGGGCGGCGCGCGGGCAAGGGCTCGGGCCCATGATCCTGCGCCGCCTTGCCATTCTCACTGATCCGATGATTGCCACCTTGCTGGTGGCGATTGCGCTGGCGGCAGTGCTGCCTGGCCGCGGGCACTGCCGCCACATGGGCGCGCGATGCCGCGAATGTCGGCATCTTCGTGCTGTTCCTGCTTAACGGGATGCGCATTCCGCGCCGCGAGATCGCGCGCGGGCTAAGCAATTGGCGCTATGTCGTCCCGCTGATGGCGTGGGTGTTTGGCGCGATGGCGTTGATGGGGCTTGCATTCCAGTGGCTTGCGGCCGGGTGGTTGCCGCCGCTGGTGGCGCTGGGCTTCCTGTATCTCGGCGCGCTGCCTTCCACGGTGCAATCGGCCACCTCCTACACCGCGCTGGCGGGCGGCAATATCGCGCTTGCCGTGGTGGGGGCAGCGCTCCTCAACATTATCGGCGTGGTGGTGAGCGCGCCCTTGTTCGCGCTGCTGGGCGGCGGGGCGGCAGCGGAAATCGGATCGGATGTGATCATCCGCATCGGGCTTATTCTGGTGCTGCCGTTCGCGATCGGGCAGGCGGTGCAGGGCTGGACGGCGCAATGGGTCAATGCCCGCAAGGCGCGCATCGTGTGGCTTGATCGCTTTGTGATCGGGCTTTCGGTCTATGTCGCCGCCTCTGGCGCGATGACGCAGGGGATTCTCGGCATGTTTGCGCCTGCCGATTGGGCGGTGCTGCTGGGATTGGTGCTGGCGTACCTGGCAGCGGCGAGCTGGGGCGCATGGGCGGTCGGCGCACCGCTCGGCTACCCGCGCGCGGACCGCATCGCATTTCTGTTTGGCGGCTCGCAGAAAAGCATCGCCATCGGCGCGCCGCTGGCTGCGATCCTGTTTGCGCCCGACGTGGCTGGCTTCGTGATCGCACCGCTCTTGGTGTATCACCTTGCGCAATTGGTGCTGGCAGCGCCGCTTGCGGCTAGGTTTGCCCGTTCCTAGCTTCCGCGCGGTTGTGGCGGATTGACCACCATAGCGACAGTCCGATCAGCGTGGCCCCGATCAGCCCGGTGAAGGTTTCGGGGATGTGATACCGCGCCGACAGCAGCATGATCGCGCCCAGCACGATAATCGCCCAGAATGCGCCATGTTCGAGATAGCGATATTCCGCCAGCGTTCCTGCCTTCACCAGATGCACTGTCATCGAGCGCACGAACATCGCCCCGATGGACAGGCCGATGGCGATCACGATCATGTTGTTCGACAGCGCAAAGGCCCCGATCACCCCGTCAAAGCTGAAGCTGGCATCGAGCACTTCGAGATAGAGAAACCCGCCCAGCCCCGAGCGCACCATCGCCCCGCTCGCCTTCTTGGCGGCCTCGCGCTGTTCGATGATCGCGCCCAATGCGTTGACGGCGATATAGGTCAGCAGGCCGAGCAATCCGGCCGTGAGGAAGGTCAGCGAATCGGCATCGCTCAGCATGGTCGAGACGCCGTAAATGAGCGCCAGCACCAGTCCGATCTCGACCGCAGGCACGCTCGAAAACCGGCTCACCGCGCGTTCGATCGCCGCGATCCAGTGGATGTCCTTGTCCCCGTCAAAGAAGAAGCTGAGGCCCACCATCGCCAGAAACGCCCCGCCGAACCCGGCAATGCCGATGTGGGCGGATGAGACGATCCGTTCATACTCATCCGGGCGCCCAAGCGACAATTGCACCGCTTCCCACGGGCCGATCTGCGCCGCGATGGACACGATGGCGATGGGAAAGACAATCCGCATCCCGAACACCGCAATCAGGATCCCGATGGTGAGAAAGCGCTGCTGCCACACCGGGTCCATCTCGCGCAGCACTGTGGCGTTAACCACCGCGTTGTCGAAACTCAGGGAAATTTCGAGGATCGAGAGCACAAAGACGATCCACAGGATCGACGCCATCGCCCCGATATTGCCAGTGCTTGCCCAGCCGTAATAGCCCGCCAGCACAAGGCAGGCGGCGGAAAAGGCGAGCGAAAATCCGTAGAAACGCAGTAAGGTCTGCATGAAATGGGCCGCTTTCGGGCTGGTGGGAGAGGGCTGGTCAGTCTTTGGGCTGATAGGTCTGATCAGGCCCGGGAAAAGCGCGGGTGCGCACTTCTTCGGCATAGCGCGCAACGGTGCGATCAATCACGCCCGCGATATCTTCATAGCGCTTCACAAAGCGCGGCACGCGTTCAAACATCCCGAGCATGTCTTCGGTGACAAGCACCTGCCCATCGCACTCCGCCGAAGCGCCGATGCCGATGGTGGGGCAGGAAACCGCCTTGGTCGCGGCAATGGCGATGGGTTCCAGCACGCCTTCGATGACGATGGCAAAGGCGCCTGCGGCATCGAGCGCGCAGGCATCGGACATGATCTTGTCAGCCTCCGCATCGCTGCGCCCGCGCGCGCCATAGCCGCCCAGCACGTTCACCGCCTGCGGGGTCAGGCCAACATGGCCCATCACCGGGATGCCCCGGTTGCTGAGGAATTCCACCGTCGGCGCCATCGCCGCCCCGCCTTCGAGCTTGATCGCCGCAGCGCCTGTTTGCTTGAGCAGAAAGGCCGCACTTTCAAAGGCCTGCTCGGGCGAGCTTTCATAGCTTCCGAACGGCATGTCGATCACGACGACCGCATGGTAAGACCCGCGCACCACCGCAGCGCCGTGATTGGCCATCATCTCCAGCGTCACCGGCACAGTCGATGGCAGGCCATAGATCACCTGCCCCAGCGAATCCCCCACCAGCAGCAGATCGCAATGCGCATCGAGCAGCTGCGCCTGCCGCGCGGTATAGGCGGTGAGCATCACCAATGGTTCGGCCGTCACGCCATCGACCTTGCGTGCCCGGATGCGCGGCACGGTGAGGCGGCGCATGGGCTGAGGGGTGGGATTGGCCCGGCTGGTGCTGGTATCAAGCTGGAAGGTGGTGGACATGGGACGCGCCTGTAGCCTGTCCGCGCGGCGGGGGAAAGTCTGCGCTTTGTCGCTTGTGTTGCGAGCCTGTTGCGCTAGCGTCGGCGGCATGGTGATCGGGGATGCTGTACGAGCGTCAAGATCAATGGGAGAATTTTGTCGGATGTTCCTCGACCGGGTGAAGCCGCTTGATGTGATTCTTGCGACTGCGAAAAAGAAATCGCTCAAACGCACTTTGGGTGCGGTGCAATTGATGCTGTTCGGCATCGGCTGCATCATCGGCACAGGTATCTTCGTGCTGACGGCCGCGGGCGCGCAGAAGGCCGGGCCGGGGCTGATGCTGTCCTTTGTCATTGCCGGAGCGATCTGCGTGGTTGCCGCGCTGTGCTATGCGGAGATCGCCTCGACCATTCCGGTCTCGGGTTCAGCCTATACCTATACCTATGCCACGATGGGCGAATTGCTGGCGTGGACGGTCGGATGGGCGCTGGTGCTGGAATATGCGATTGCGGCAAGCGCGGTCTCTGTCGGCTGGTCGGGCTATTTCAGCGGCACGATCCTTAACGAGACTTTCGGCATATATCTGCCTCCATGGTTATCGGCTGGGCCACTGGTGCTTGGCGGGTCGGAAGGCGGGCTGATCAATCTGCCCGCGGTGGTGATTGCGCTGTTGGTCACCTCGCTGCTGGTGATCGGCACCAGCGAAAGCGCCACCGTCAACGCCGTGCTGGTGGCGATCAAGGTGACGGCGCTGGTGATCTTCATCGCGCTGACTTTGCCCCAGATTGATCCCGAGAAATTCAATCCGTTCCTGCCCGCAGGCGTGTTCGGCGGGTTCGGTTCGGGGATCGGGGCAGTGGGGGCAGCGGCAACGATCTTCTTTGCCTATGTCGGCTTTGACGCGGTCTCGACCGCTGCCGAGGAAACCAAGAACCCGCAAAGAAACGTGCCCATCGGCCTTGTCGGCTCGCTCTTGTTCTGTACCTTGTTCTATATTGCGGTGGCCGCAGGTGCCATCGGGACGATTGGCGGCCAGCCGATCATGGGGCCGGGCGGCATCCCCTTTCCGGCAGGCTCGGAAGAACTGGCGCGGCAATGTGCCCTGCCGCAGCACGCCGATGCGCTGGTCTGTTCGGGCGAGGCGCTCGCCCATGTGCTGCGCCAGATCGGTTATTCGGGGATCGGCAATGCGCTCGGCTATGCCGCCTTCCTGGCGCTGCCTTCGGTGATTCTGGTGCTGCTGTTTGCGCAGACCCGCATCTTCTTCGTGATGAGCCGCGAC
Organism: Erythrobacter sp.; assembly: GCA_045377215.1. Classification (GTDB taxonomy): domain Bacteria; phylum Pseudomonadota; class Alphaproteobacteria; order Sphingomonadales; family Sphingomonadaceae; genus Erythrobacter. Next base: position 61,829 of record JBJIOB010000009.1, on the reverse strand, counting down.
GGCTTGCTGCCCGAAGTGCTCAGCAAAGTGCATCCCAAGTGGCAGACCCCGCATGTGGTCACCATCGGCACCGGGCTGGTGGTGGCGCTGGCGGCGGCGTTTCTGCCGGTCGGCAAGCTGGCCGAGATCGCCAATGCCGGCACGCTCTATGCCTTTGCGCTGGTGGCGGTGGCAGTGATGGTGCTGCGGCGCAAGCGGCCCGATGTGAACCGCCCCTTCCGGGTGCAGGGGTTGTGGTTTGTCGGCCCGGCGACGATTGCGGGCTGCCTCTTCCTGTTCCTCAATCTGCCGTCCGAAGCGATGATCGTGCTGCCGGTGTGGAGCGCGATCGGGGTGGTGATCTATCTGCTGTATGGCCGCAGCCGCAGCCATCTCGGGCGCGGGATTGTCGAGGTGGTGGATGATATTGCGGGCGAGGAAACAATGGTGCCGATCCATCCCGACAAGTGAGCGGCAGGGACTGAGCGCTGACCGATGATGAGGGGCTGCCCTGTGGGCGGCCCCTTTTTCGCAGGCGTGCGATTGCCAAGAGCACCATGAGAACATAATAAGAACATGCGACTCATGGGCGAGTCGTGTTGCCGGGTGCTGTGCCATGATGATGTCCGATATTCCTGCAGGCGCAGCAGCGCCTGACAGCGTGCCCTTGGGCCGCGCTTTTGCGGCGCGTGCGCGGCTGGCGCGGCGGGCGCGGCGCTGGCGACCGGGTCTTACTACGCAGCCGCTCCATGCAGAGATTTTCGCTTGCGGGCGTGAGGCAAGCGGGGCGGGGCTGGCTTTGGCCTTGGCGCGGGATGGTTTGCGCGCGGCAGGCACGCCGGACGAACGGCGGCAAGTGTTGTGGGTGCAGGAACGCAGCGCGATCCGGCTGGGCGGGCGGCCTTACCTGCACGGCCTGCCTGATGATGTGCGCCACCGGGTGATCCATGTCGCGGCGAAATCTCCTGAAGATGCGCTGTTCGCGATGGAGGAAGGGCTGAAATGCCGCGATCTGGCCTGTGTGATCGGCGAGGTGGCAGGCAATCCGCGCGCCCTCAGCTTCACCGCTTCGCGCCGGCTTAGCCTTGCGGCGGAGCGGCACGGCGTGGCGCTGTGGCTGGTGCGGCTTGATGCAAGGCCGGATCTGTCCTCGGCGCGGATGCGCTGGCAGGTGGCGGCGGCGCCTTCGTGCGCGCCGCGCTGGAACTCTGAGGCGCCGGGTGCGGCGCGCTGGCGGGCGGAATTGTTCCGCGCGCGCGGGCACCTTCCCGGAGAATGGATGATGAGCGATGCGGACGGAATCTTCGCGCGCCGAGCGTTGGGCCGGCTCCCACGCCAGCGCGCCGGATCATGGCGATCTGGCTGCCGGGCCTGGCGCTCGATCGCTGGCGGCAGGTTAACCGCCTCGCGCCGGGGGAGGGGGCCGATAGCGCGCCCTTCGCGCTGATCAGCGATACCGCGCATGGGCCCCGCCTTGATGCGGTCAACCCGGCTGCGCGCGCGGGCGGTGTGGCGGCGGGCATGCGGCTGGCGGATGCGCGTGCGCTGTGCCCGCAGCTCGCGGTCGCCCCGTCCGATCCGGCAGGCGATCTGGCAGCGCTGGAAAAGCTTGGCCTGTGGGCGCAGCGCTGGGGCCCATGGAGCGCGCTTGATCCGCCCGATGGCCTGCTGGTCGATACCACTGGGGCTGCGCATCTGTTCGGCGGGGAGGCGCGGCTGCTCGCTGATCTCGAGCGCGCCTTTGGCCAGCGCGGCTTTGCCGCCCGCGCCGCGCTGGCACCGACTGCCGGGGCAGCCTGGGCATTGGTGCGGTTCGGGCCTGCGCGCGCGCTGCTCGGCCCGCAGGATGATCCGCTGCGGCTGCTGGCGCCGCTCCCGGTGGCGGCACTGCGGCTCGATGGCGATGTGGTGACAGTGCTGCGGCGCTTGGGATTGAAGCGCATCGGCGATCTCACCGGGCTGGGCGCTGAGGCCAGCGATCCGGCGGCCGCGCGCAATGCGCTGGCACGGCGTTTTCGCAATCGCAAATCGCCTGCTGCCAACCCGCTGATCCGGCTCGATCAATTACTCGGAAAAGTGCCCGAGCCGCTGCTTCCCGTCACCGTGCAGGTGATGCCGCTGGTGCAGCGCCAGGTGACCGAGCCGATCCGCCACCGCGCGCTGCTTGACCGGGTGCTGGACGATCTGATCGCGGATATGGCGCGCGAACTCGCAGCGCGCAGGAGCGGCGCGCGCCGCGTCGAACTCGGTCTGTGGCGCGTCGATGGCGAAGTCATCACCTGCCGGCTCGAACTGGCGGCAGCGACGCGCGATCCGGCGCATTTCACCCGGCTTTTTGCCTCCAGACTGGAGGGAATTGACGCCGGTTTCGGGATCGAGACCCTGCGCCTTTATGCCAGCTGGTGCGAGCCCTTGCACGCTTCGCAAGCCGATATCGAGGCCGCTGCCGAGGCGCATGGCACCACGCTCGCGGCTTGCCTTGATCGGCTGGCCATTCGGCTTGGGGCAGAGGCTGTCACGCGGCCTGTCCCTCATGCCAGCCATTGGCCCGAACGCGCGCAGCGCTGGCAGGCGCCGCTGGCGCCCGAGCCGACTTCACAAGGGATGCTCAGTTTTCATCAAAGACCGCTGAAATTGCTTGATAGGCCTGAACCCATCGCAGTGCTTTACGCAGCCCCTGATGGCTCGCCCCAGCGGTTTCGCTGGCGCGGTGAGGTGCGCGATGTGCTGCGCGCCGAGGGGCCCGAACGCATCGCGCCCGAATGGTGGCGCGAGCGTTCGACTGCGCGGCTGCGTGATTATTACCGCATCGAGGATGCCAGCGGCCAGCGCTACTGGATCTACCGGCGCGGGCTGGCCGGAGACGGGCGCGGCGGGGTGCCCGATTGGTTCCTCCACGGGCTCTATGGCTAATTTGCGTTTACCGGCCCGCTTATCTTTCTTTTACCGATTCGTGCGAATTTCACGCGCATGAATCTCTATTCCATCCCGCGTGCTTCGCAGCGACGTCCGCTTAGCCTGCTTGTCAAAAGCCGGGTGCGTTCGCGTGAGGTTTATGTCGATCTGATCGACATTTCCGAAGGCGGCTGCAAGATCCGCGCAAAGCCCGGCTTTGCCCATCTCGGCGATCGGGTGGTGATGAAGGTCAACGGCATCAACGCGCCGCTGGGCAGCATCGTGTGGATCGACGGGGCTTTTGCCGGCATTGCCTTTGAAGGCGAAATGCACCCTGCGATTGTCGATTACCTGTGCGAGCAGGGCGGCAACAAGCTGCAAGGCGCACGCCGCACGCGCCGCTGATACCTTCGCGTTACAGTTCCCGCCGGGATTGTCATCCCCCACTCGCAAGCCCCCCCAACTTGCAAGCCCCCAACTTGCAAGCTTTGCATTTGGCCGAATCATTATTGGAACATATAAAGAACACCAGCAAATTTCCCAAGGTGTTCCATGGTCCAGCAATCACCCCCGAAAGCCTCTTTGCGCGACAGGCTCGAAATCCTCGCCGATGCGGCGAAATATGATGCATCTTGCGCGTCTTCCGGCACCGCGAAGAAGAATTCGCTGGGCGGGAAAGGTATCGGTTCGACCGAAGGGATGGGCATTTGCCACGCCTATGCGCCCGATGGCCGGTGCATCTCGCTGCTCAAACTGCTGCTGACCAATCACTGCATTTTCGATTGCCACTACTGCATCAACCGCAAAAGCTCGAATGTGCAGCGTGCGCGGTTCACCCCGCAGGAAGTGGCTGATCTGACGCTCAATTTCTACCGCCGCAATTATATCGAAGGCCTGTTTCTGTCCTCCGGCATCATCAAGAGCGCCGATCACACGATGGAGCAATTGATCGAAACCGCGCGGATCCTGCGCGAGGAGCATGATTTTCGCGGCTATATTCACCTCAAAACCATTCCCGAGGCGGATGCCGGGTTGATCCATCAGGCCGGGCTTTATGCTGACCGGGTCTCGATCAATGTCGAATTGCCTACCAGCGGCGGCCTCAAACGCCTCGCGCCCGACAAGAACGAAGGCCAGATCGAAGGCGCGCTTGCCCGCACCAGCGCGCGCATTGTTGAGGCGAAGGATGAAAGGAAGCGCTTCCGCCACGCGCCGCGCTTTGCCCCGGCGGGCCAATCGACCCAGATGATTGTCGGCGCCGACAGCGCAAACGATGTCGAGATCGTCGGCAAGGCGAACAGGCTGTATGGCGCCTTTGGCCTGAGGCGCGTCTATTACAGCGCGTTCTCGCCGATCCCCGATGCAAGCGCCGTGCTGCCGCTGAAGCGCCCGCCTTTGCTGCGCGAACACCGGCTGTATCAGTCCGACTGGCTCTTGCGCTTTTATGGTTACGGCGTGGAAGATGTCGCCAATGCCGCCGAGGCTGATGGCAATCTGCCGCTCGATATTGATCCGAAACTCGCCTGGGCGCTCAAATTCCGGGAGGCCTTTCCGGTGGATGTGAACCGCGCGGCGAAAGAACAATTGCTGCGCGTGCCGGGGCTGGGGACGGTGGCGGTGAAGCGGATACTCGCGGCGCGGCGGCACCGGCGGTTGCGATTGGAGGATGTGGCGCGGCTGACAGCTTCGATCACCAAGGTGCGGCCCTTTATCTGCACGGCGGACTGGCGCCCGACCTTTCTCACTGACCGCGCCGATCTGCGCGCCCGGCTCGCCCCGCCGCGCGAACAGTTGGAGCTGTTTTGATGGAGAAAAGAAGGGGTTTCACGCAGAGGCGCAGAGCAGAAAGGGAGGCGCAGAGCGATTGCGCTTGCCGAAGGCATTATCACAATATCCGGCCTTGCCACGGGCCGAACGGCGGGATGCAGAGTGCGGCTACGACGCGGGCACAACCCCTCTGCGCCTCTGCTTCCTCTGCGCCTCTGCGTGAAACCCTTTTACGGGGGCGGCCATGAAAGCCATGCCTTACGCCGCGATTGGCGCGCATTATGCGGTGCACTTGCCCGCGAGCGATGATTTCGCCTTCTGGCGGGATCGCGCCCGCGCGCTGATCCAGTGCGATGTGCCGCCGGACCGGGTTTCATGGGTGGAGCCGGGGATGACGGGCGATCTGTTCGGCGGCGAGGCGCTGGCCCCCACCGACCGCCGCTTGCCCACCCCGCCTGATGATGCGCCGCCTGTGCGTGCCAACCGGCGTTTTCTGGGCCTCGCGGCCAAGGCGTCGCTGCACTCCGATCCGGCGCGCTTTGCGCTGCTTTACCGCGTGCTGTGGCGGTTGCAGCGCGCGCCCCGGCTGATGGAAGACCGCGCCGATCCCGATGTGCGGCGGCTTGAGGAACTCGATAAATCGGTGCGCCGCGATGCGCACAAGATGCATGCCTTTGTGCGCTTCCGCGAGATGCAGGATGATGACGGCGCAGCGCATTTCGTCGCCTGGTTCGAACCCGATCATCATATCGTCCGCGCAGAAGCCGCCTTTTTCATGCGCCGCTTTGCCAATATGCGCTGGTCGATCCTGACCCCGCGCGGCACCATCCAATGGGACGGGGAGACCATGCGCGAAGGGCCTCCGGCGCGGCGCGAGGATGCGCCGGGCGGCGATCCGGTCGAGGATTTGTGGCGCTCTTACTATGCGTCGATCTTCAATCCGGCGCGGCTGAAAGTCTCGGCGATGCTTTCGGAAATGCCGAAGAAATACTGGAAAAACCTGCCCGAGGCCGAGTTGATCCCGGCGCTGATCGCGGGCGCACAGGCGCGCGAGGCAGCGATGGTGGCAGCAGGGACGCGCGCGGCGCGGGCGGTGCCTGCCTCGTGGGACGATCTCGCCGCGCAGCTTTCCACCTGCCGCGATTGCGCCATCGCCGACTGCGGCACACGCGTGGTGATGGGCGAGGGGCCGCATGATGCGCCGCTGATGATTGTCGGCGAACAGCCCGGTGATACCGAGGATCAGGCGGGCCGGGTGTTCATCGGCCCGGCAGGCCAGGTGCTCGACGAATATCTCGCGCGCGCCGGGATTGATCGGCGCAGCGCCTATCTCACCAACGCGGTCAAGCATTTCAAGTTTGCGTGGAAGGGCAAGCACCGCCTCCACCAGACACCGACAGCCAAGGAGGTGGACACCTGCCGCTGGTGGCTTGAGGCCGAGCGCGCGCTGGTGCGCCCGCGGCTGGTGCTGGCCTTGGGGGCGAGCGCGGCGAGGGGGCTTTTGGGCCGCACGGTCAGCGTCAATCGCGAACGCGGGCGGGCGATCCTGTTGGAGGATGGCGCAGAGCTGTGGATCACCGCGCATCCGTCCTACCTGCTCAGGCTTGACGGCGTAGCGCGCGAGGAACAGGCGGCGCGTTTTGCTGCCGATCTGGCGATGGTGCGGGAGCGCCTCGCGGAGCTGGCACGGTGATCCTCCTCGGAACGGGGAGGGCCACCATCCGCAAGGATGGTGGAGGGGCGAGCGGCGCCTGCCCCTCCACCACGCTGCGCCTGGTCCCCCTCCCCCGTTGGGGGAGGATATGAATGCCCGACGCCCCGCTCACCCCGGACCGGCGCACGCTGGCGCATGATCCTGCCGCCGTCGCCGCGCCGCCGCGCGCGCCGTTTGTGGAACTGGGGCTGGCAAGCTGTTTCAGTTTCCTGCGCGGTGCATCCGATGCGGTCGATCTGGCGCTGGCCGCGCACGCCCATGGCTATGACGCGATCGGGATCGCCGATGCCAATTCCATGGCGGGCGTGGTGCGGCTCCATACCGAGGCGAAAGCGCTGAAATTGCGGCCCGTGATCGGCTGCCGGATCGAGACAGTCGAGGGCCTCGTCTTCCTCGCCTATCCCACCAGCCGCGCTGCCTATGGCCGCCTCACCCGCCTCATCAGCGCCGGGCGGATGGCAACGCCCGAGGGCGCATGGCAGGACAAGGGCGTGTGCCAGATCACGCTGGCGATGCTGGCGGCGCATAGTGCCAAAGACGGTGAGGGGGGCGTGCAGCTGATCCTGCTCCCGCCCGATGATCTGGACACTGCGTTCACCATCGCGGGGATGGGCAATATTGTCGCGTTTGCGGATTTTGTTTCTCGCAGAGGCGCAGAGGAAGAAAGGGGGAGGCGCGGAGGGGTGCTACCTGCGGCGCAGCCGCGTTCCTCCCTGGAAGGTGCAGCAGGCGGCGAGGTTGCAGGTGGTGAAGGTGCCTTTGGCGCGCGCGACATCTCTGCGCCTCTGCTTCCTCTGCGATCTCTGCGTGAAACCCCTTCTGTCACCGCCCCTTTCCCCGATCTCCTGGCGCATCTCACCGCCCTGCTGCCAAGCCTGACGCACCTTGCCGCCAGCTATCTCTATCGCGGTGATGATGTTGCGCGGATCGAGCGGCTCGATTGGCTCGCCCGCGCGCATGGGCTCGGGTTGCTGGCGACCAATGATGTCCATTACCACGCCCCCCACCGCCGCGCGCTGCAGGACGTGATGACTGCGATCCGCCATAAGACCACGGTGGCCGCCGCCGGGCACCTGCTCTACCCCAATGCCGAGCGGCATCTCAAAAGCCCGGCCGAAATGCAGCGCCTGTTCGCCCGCTGGCCGCATGCGATTGCCGCCGCGCGCGCTGTCGCGGATGCCTGCACCTTCAGCCTTGATGAGCTGCGCTATGAATATCCGCAGGAAATCTACCCAGACGGCCAGAGCCCGCAAGGCTTCCTCGAAAGCGAGACATGGGCAGGCGCGGCGCGGCGATATCCGGATGGCTTGCCCGAAACAGTGCGCGAAACGCTTACCCGCGAGTTGGCGCTCATCGCCAAGCTGGATCTGGCGCGCTATTTCCTCACCATCAAGGATATCGTCGATTTCGCAAGGGGCTGCGATCCGCCGATCCTGTGTCAGGGGCGCGGCTCGGCGGCCAATTCTGCCGTCTGCTATGTGCTGGGCATCACCAGCGTTGATCCGGCCAAGCACCAATTGCTGTTTGATCGCTTCATCTCGGAAGAGCGGAAAGAACCGCCCGATATCGACGTCGATTTCGAGCATGAGCGGCGCGAGGAAGTGATCCAGTATATCTACGCAAAATATGGTCGCCACCGCGCGGGCCTGTGCGCGACGGTGATCCACTACCGCCCGCGCATGGCGATCCGCGAAGTGGGCAAGGCGATGGGCCTGTCCGAGGATGTCACATCCGCGCTCGCGCGCACCGTGTGGGGCGGATGGGGGCGCGAGATTTCCGAAAAGCACGCCGCCGAAAGCGGCCTCGATATCACCGATCCGCACTTGAAGCGCGTGCTTGCGCTGACCCAGGCATTGATCGGCATGCCGCGCCATCTCGGCCAGCATGTCGGCGGGTTTATCCTGACGCAAGGCGCGCTCACTGAAACAGTGCCGATCGGCAATGGCGCGATGCCGGAACGCTCCTTTATCGAGTGGGACAAGGACGATATCGAGGCGCTCGGCATCCTCAAGGTCGATGTGCTGGCGCTCGGCATGCTGACCTGCATCAGGAAATGCCTTGATCTGCTGCGCGCGCATCATGGCCGCGATCTGACGCTGGCGAGCGTGCCGCGTGAAGACCCGGCCACTTACGCGATGCTGCGCAAGGGAGATTCGCTCGGCGTCTTTCAGGTCGAAAGCCGCGCGCAGATGAACATGCTGCCGCGCCTGCGCCCACGCGAATTCTATGATCTGGTGATTCAAGTCGCGATTGTGCGGCCCGGCCCGATCCAGGGCGATATGGTGCACCCCTATCTCAAACGCCGCCGGGGCGCCGAAGCCGTCCAGATCCCCGCGCCCGCGCCCGAGCACGGCCCGCCGGACGAGCTTTCCAGCATCCTTGCGCGCACCCTCGGCGTGCCGATCTTTCAAGAGCAAGCCATGAAGATCGCATTGGATGCGGCGAAGTTCTCCAGCCTTGAAGCCAACCGCTTGAGGAAGGCGATGGCGACCTTTCGCAGCCGGGGGATGGTGGACGAGCTTCAGGACATGATGGTCGAACGGATGGTGGCGCGCGGCTATGAACGCGATTTTGCCGAACGCTGCTTCAACCAGATCAGGGGCTTTGGCGAATATGGTTTCCCCGAAAGCCACGCGGCAAGTTTTGCGCAGCTGGTTTATGTGTCGAGCTGGCTGAAATGCCATTTCCCGGCGGCCTTTGCGGCGGCCTTGCTCAATTCGCAGCCGATGGGGTTTTACGCGCCCGCGCAGATCGTGCGCGATGCCGCCGAACATGGGGTGCGGGTGCTGCCGGTGGATGTGAACCACTCAGGGTGGGACTGCACGCTGGAAGCGCACGATCCTCCCCGGAACGGGGAGGGGGACCATGCGCAGCATGGTGGAGGGGCAGGTGTGGCTGCTCAGGATACCCGGCGGCTGGAGCAATGGCGCTCGCCCCTCCACCACCCTTCGGGCGGTCCCCCTCCCCCGGTGGGTGAGGATCGCGCGCTCGCCCTGCGGCTTGGCCTGAGGCAGGTGGACGGCTTGCCCGAACACGTCGCCGCAGCCCTTATCGCCGCGCGCGCGGCGGGCGGGGCGTTTCGCGATGTGGCAGACCTCAAGGAGCGCGCGGGGCTTTCGCCTGCGCATATCGAGCGGCTGGGAAATGCGGATGCCTTTGCCTCACTGGGCCTCACCCGCAGGCAGGCCTTGTGGGATGCGCGCAGCCTGATTGCCGCGCCCGATCTGCCACTGTTCCGCGCTGCCGCTATGCGTGACGAAGGGGCAGAGCGGGCAGGGATGCGCCTGCCTGCCATGCCGCTGTCGGAAGAAGTCGTCGCGGATTACCAGACCACGCGTTTGAGCCTGAAAGCCCACCCGATGGCCTTCCTGCGCGCCGATCTGGCCGACCGCGGCTTTGTGCGCGCTGCCGATCTGAGGGAGCGCAAGTTCCGTTCCATGGTGAAAGTGGCTGGCGTGGTGCTGATCCGCCAGCGGCCCGGCAGCGCCAAGGGAGTGACATTCATCACGCTGGAGGATGAAACCGGCGTCGTCAATCTGGTGGTGTGGCCTGATCTGAAAGAGAAATTGCGCAAGGTGGTGATGGGCGCGCGGCTGATCGAGGTGAGGGGCCGGGTCGAGTATGATGACGAGGTGATCCACGTGATCGCCGCGCACATGGAGGATGCAACCCACCGGCTGCATGCGCTGTCAGACGACTTGCTGGCAGCCCCTTTGGCGCGGGCGGATCATGTCAACACGCCCTTGCAAGGGCGCCGCCCGCCAGGCCCGCGCGATATCATCGACGAACTTGCGCCGCGACCGAACGTCGCCAGCCACCCGCGCGATCACCGTATCCTGCCGAAATCACGCGATTTTCATTGATGTGCGGTGCTCCCGCACCGCTCAGACCACCCGCCCCGCCTCCCCACCCGGCCACCATAACATAGTGGTACTATTGGTGGCCGGGTGGGGAGGCGGGGCGGGTGGTCAGCTGTTCACGCCAGTGAACACACCAAAAACCCTAAACCGGCTCCAGCGCATCGCCGGCCGAGCGCACGGTGCGGATCGGATCCTTGCCGCCATCCACCGTGATCGCCTTGCGCAAGCGGCGGATGTGGACATCGACGGTGCGCAATTCGATGTCGGAACTGGTGCCCCACACCCCGTCAAGCAATTGCCCGCGGCTGAACACCCGGCCCGGGCTTTCCATGAAGAATTTCAGGAGGCGATATTCGGTCGGCCCCAGTTGCAGCGCCTTGCCGCGGCGCTGCACCTTGTGCGCGACGGGATCGAGCTTGATATCGCCAACCTCGATCGTCTCCCCGGCCAGCGCCGGGCGGATGCGGCGCATCACGGCGGCGACGCGGGCGAGCAATTCGCGCGGCGAAAACGGCTTGGTCAGATAATCATCCGCGCCGGTTTCCAGCCCGCGCACACGATCATCCTCGGCCTCGCGCGCGGTCAGCATGATGATCGGGACGTGGGCGGTTTCCTTGTCGCGGCGCAGGCGGCGGCACACTTCGATGCCGCTGGTGCCTTCGATCATCCAGTCGAGGATGATGAGATCGGGCACGTCTTCGCTCGCCATCACCAGCGCATCATCACCATCCCCGGTGACGCGCACGTTGTAGCCTTCGTTCTGGAAGCGGTATTCGAGCAGTTCCGACAATGCAGGATCGTCTTCGACCAGCAGCAATTTGGCAGCGGACATGGTTGGCCCCTCAGATGCCCGCAAAGGGGCGTTGCGACAGCCTATGTTTCACTTGCGCTACAATTTGATGAAACCGCGCCCGCTGCACGGTCGATTATGGCTGCTTAGCGGTGATCATCGGGCGGATAGGCCCCGGTCGCGGCAAAGTGCACCATTTCCGCAACGTTGGTGGCGTGATCGCCGATCCGCTCGATGTTGCGCGCCACGAACAGCAATTGCGCGGCGCTGGAGATGGTGGCCGGATTTTCGACCATATAGCTCACCAGATTGCGGAAGATCGAATTGTAGAAGGCGTCGACCTTGGAATCAGTCGCGATCACCTCGCGCGCGAGATCCGGGTCGCGCGCGGCATAGGCGGTGAGCACATCATGCACCATCTCGCCCGCCAACTCGCCCATGGCGGGCAGCAGGGTGAGGGGTTCGAATTCGCCGCGCCGTTCGATCATGCCCACGCGCTTGGCGATATTCTTGGCATAATCGCCGATGCGTTCCAGCACCCCGCCGATCTTGAGCGCGGCGATCACTTCGCGCAGGTCATCCGCCATCGGGGCGCGCAAGGCGATGATCCGCACGGCGAGCTTGTCCACCTCGGTTTCGAGCGTGTCGAGCTTCTTGTCGCGCGCCACCACCTTGTCAGCCAGCTCGACATCGCCGCGCACCAGCGCATCCAATGCTTCCTGAATGGCAACCTCGGCAAGCCCGCCCATCTCCGCGATCAGGCCGCGCAGCCGGGTGATGTCTTCATCGAACGCCTTGACGGTGTGTTCAGCCATCAGCCGTACCGCCCTGTGATATAGTCCTTCGTCCGCTCCTCGATCGGATTGGTGAAGATTTCCGAAGTCGGCCCATATTCCACCATCTTGCCGAGGTGGAAAAAAGCCGTGCGCTGGCTGACGCGGGCGGCCTGCTGCATCGAGTGGGTGACGATGACGATGGCATAGCGGCCTGACAACTCGTCAATCAGTTCCTCGATCTTGGCCGTGGCGATGGGATCAAGCGCGGATGCCGGCTCGTCCATCAGGATCACTTCGGGATCAACCGCGATGGCGCGCGCGATGCACAGCCGCTGCTGCTGCCCGCCCGAAAGCGCCGTGCCCGAATCCTCCAGCCGGTCCTTCACCTCGTCCCACAGGCCTGCGCGCGTGAGCGAGCGTTCGACGATCACATCAAGATCGGCTTTCTTGTCAGCAAGGCCATGGATTTTCGGGCCATAGGCAATGTTTTCATAGATCGACTTGGGGAAGGGATTGGGCTTCTGGAACACCATCCCGACACGGGCGCGCAGTTGCACCACGTCCATCGTGTTATCGAGGATGTTCTCGCCTTCCAGCTCGATCCGGCCCGTCACGCGCGCGGCCCCAATCGTATCATTCATGCGGTTGAAACAGCGCAGGAAGGTCGATTTGCCGCAGCCCGACGGGCCGATGAAAGCGGTGACGTAATCGGGCGAGATGTCGATCGAGACATGATCGATCGCCTGTTTGTCGCCATAAAAGACGCAAACATCGCGCGCCCGGATCTTGGCGCTTTCGTCGTTCATGTTGGGATGGATGACAGTCACCAGCTTTTCTCGAATTTGTTGCGGAGGTAAATGGCAAGCCCGTTCATCAGCAACAGGAACGCCAGCAGCACGATGATAGCCGCGCTGGTGCGTTCCACAAAGCCGCGATTGATTTCGTCAGACCACAGAAAGATCTGCACCGGCAAAACGGTGGCAGGCGAGGTGAAGCCATCGGGCGGGGTCGCCACGAAAGCGCGCATCCCGATCATCAGCAGCGGCGCGGTTTCGCCCAGCGCGCGGGCCATGCCGATGATGGTGCCGGTGAGCATGCCGGGCAGCGCGAGCGGGAGCACATGGTGGAACACCACCTGCACCGGCGATGCGCCCACCGCCAGCGCGCCATCGCGGATCGAAGGCGGCACTGCCTTGATCGCGTTGCGCCCTGAAATCACGATCACCGGCATGGTCATCAGTGCCAATGTCATCCCGCCGATCAGCGGGGCAGAGCGCATATTGGGGAAAATCGTCAGGAACACGGCCAGCCCCAGCAGGCCAAAGATGATCGAAGGCACGGCCGCCAGATTGTTTATCGAAACTTCGATCAGATCGGTCCAGCGGTTTTTCGGCGCATATTCTTCAAGATAGAGCGCCGAGAGCACACCCACCGGGAAGGCCAGCACCAGCGTGATGATCATGGTGAGGATCGAACCTTTGAGCGCGCCCCAGATGCCGACCGCCTGCGGGCTGGTGGCATCGGACCGCGCCATGAAGCCCCAGTCCCAGTTCTTCGCCAGTTTGCCTTCGCTGACGAGGCGCTTTGCCAGCGCCTGCATCTCTGGCGAGCCTTCGCCCGCCATACCCGTGGCAAGGCCCGACGAGGCAGCGATCTGGAAGGTGCGGGTGCCGTTGATCAGCGCAGGATCGGCGATCAGGGCCGCGGCCACATCACGCCATGCATCGGGCGACAGCTCGGCGGCAGCATCTTCGCCCAATTGCGTGGCGGCGTAGAATTGCACCACATCAGGCAGGCCGCCCATCTCCAGCGTTTGCAAGGCCGACGGCGCGGCCAGCGAGACTGCATCGCCTTCGATCCCGGCTTCGGCGAAATTGATTGTCACCGGCATTTCGGCGCGCTGAAAGCCCGCGATGCCGTTGATCAGCATGCTGCCGAGCAGGAACGCCAGCACCGCCACCGAAAAGATCACCGCGCCAAGCCCGACAAGGCGGAAATTGCGTTCGGCGCGGTAACGCTTCGCCAGCCGCGCTTCGAACGCGGGCGTGCGGGTGGGCGCAAGGGTTGCAGCGACAGGAGCGGGGCTATTCATTCATAGGCCTCCCGGAAGCGCTTGACGACGCGCAGCGCAATGAAATTGAGCGCCAGCGTCACCATGAACAGGACAAACCCCAGCGCAAAGGCACTGAGCGTTGCGGGGTGATCGAAATCGCCTTCGCCGGTCAGCATCTTGACGATCTGCACGGTGACAGTTGTCATCCGGTCAAGCGGGTTCAAGGTGAGATTGGCAGCGGTAGAGGCAGCCATCACCACAATCATCGTCTCGCCAATGGCGCGGCTGACAGCGAGCATGATCCCTGCGACAATGCCGGGAAGTGCGGCGGGAAACAGCACGCGGCGGATGGTTTCCGATTTGGTCGCGCCCATCGCAAGGCTGCCATCGCGCATCGCATTGGGCACTGCTGCCATCGAATCGTCGGCCATGGACGAGACAAAGGGGATGATCATCACCCCCATCACCACGCCTGCTGCCAGCGCGCTTTCGGTGGAGGCATTCGTTACCCCCAGCGCGACGGCTGCATCGCGGATCGCAGGGGCCACCGTGAGCGCCGCGAAATAGCCGTAAACCACCGTGGGCACGCCCGCGAGGATTTCCAGCATCGGCTTGACCCAGGCGCGCAACCTGGGATCGGCATATTGGGTGAGGTAAATCGCGCTCATCAGGCCGAGCGGAATGGCGACAATCATGGCGATGATCGCACCGATGAAGATCGTCCCCCAGAACAGCGGGATCGCGCCATAACGGGTCGGGTCGGCAGCATCTGCCGGGGTCATCGGATCGGGCCCCCAGTAGGTGCCCAGCAGAAAATCAACCGGCGAGATCATGCCGAAAAAGCGGATGGTTTCAAACACGAGGCTGGCGAAAATGCCGAAAGTGGTCAGGATCGCGACCAGCGAAGCCAGCAGCAGGATCGCCATCACGATCCGTTCCACCCGGGTGCGGGCGCGGAAATCGGGGCGCAGTTTGAGGAAGGCAAAGGCGCCGCCGGCCACGCCGATCACCACGGTGACGACAAGGCCGATGAGGTTGTACTGCTTGATCGCGGCGCGGAACGGCTCGACCAGCGGCTCGGCCCCGTCGTTGAACACGCCGGGCGCATAACCCAGCGCCACCGCCCGCGCTTCGGCCAGCCAGGCATCGCGTTCAAACCCGAAAGTGGGCAAGCCTTGCGCAGCGGGCGAGGCCAGCACGCTTTGCACCACCAATTGCGGCGCGATCAGCATCCACAAGAGGATAGAGCCCAGCACCGGCAGGCCGATCCACAGCGCGACATACCAGGCATGATAGATCGGCCGCGCGACCGGGCGCGCTCTGGGATCGCTGCTCTGGAAACTCCACGCCTTGGCCCGGCCCGCCAGCCATCCGGCAAGGGCAAGCCCGATGGCGATAAGGAGCAAGGTGATCGGCGACATGGACGTGAAAACCTGTGTGACGACGCGAAACGAGGGCAGGGTGGCTGCGCGCTTAGCCGTACACCCCTGATCGATTCAACACCCCTGATGGGCTTTGGCGATGGTCGAGAAATAAGACATGGCTATGACAGGGGCTGTGACAGGGGCTATCACAGGGAGCTATGACAGGGCTTCGGTTTGCCGTCGGCCTGTGCTTCGGCCTGCACCGCTGCGCGTGCGTTCGGGTTCGGCCACCGGCAGGCGCACGATCACGCGGGTGCCTTCGCCCAGTTGGCTGGTGATATCGAGCCGGCCGCGATGCCGCTCGACGATGTGCTTGACGATGGCGAGCCCAAGGCCCGTGCCGCCCGATGCCCGGCTGCGCCCCGGATCAGTGCGGTAGAACCGCCGGGTGAGATGGGGCAGCTGTTCAGGCGCAATACCTTCGCCCTGATCGGCCACAGTAATGCGCGCCTCGCGCTCACGAGCGAGATCGAGCGTCACTTCGACAGGGGTGCCCGCATTGCCATACTTGAACGCGTTATCGACCAGATTGCGCACTACCTGTTCCAGCTGCGCCAGATCGCCGCGCACCTGCGGTTCGGTGGTGATGACAAGGCGCAGCCGCTCGGCATTGGCCGATCCTGCCGCATCATGTGCCGCCCGATCAACCAGCGGAGCCAGCGCGATCAGATCACGCGGCAGATCATGCTTTTCCGCCTCGACGCGGCTCAGGCTCATCAGATCGCTGATGAGGCTTTGCAGGCGCTTGGCCTCGCGCTCGATGATGCCGAGGAATTTGTGCGCAGTGGGCGAATCAAGGTTTTCGCCGCCTTCCTGCAAGGTTTCCACATAGCCCAGGATTGCCGCCAGCGGCGTGCGCAATTCATGGCTTGCATTGGCGACGAAATCGGTGTGCGCGCGGCTGATATCGGCCTCGGCGGTCTGGTTGATCAGTTCGAGCACGGCCATGCGATCATCAATCGCCTGCCGGTTGATCTGCCAGATATCCTGCCGCCGCACCAGCCCGCGCACGATCGCGGTGCCGCTGCGATCCTGCGCCAGCAGGGATATCGCCTCGGGCTGGCGGAAGGCAACGCGCGCGTCCTGCCCCAGCATGTGCGGGCCCATCATCTGGCGCGCCGCGCGGTTGGCAATCGTGATGGTGTTGCGATCCGTGACCATCACCGGAGTCGCCGAATTTTCGATGAGTTCGCCAATCGCATCAAGACTGAGGCGCTGCTTGACCTTGATCTTGGGCGGTTCGGGCGGGCGTCCGGCGGCGACCAGCAGCGTGCCCGTCCACACCAGCAGCACCGCCAGCGCAATCGCGGGATCAAGCCGCAGCACCAGCAGCGCCGCGCAGGTCACGACCGCCAGGATAATCCCCGCGACAGGAAAGTTCTGGCCCATGCCCATGAGCCGAGCCTCATACAGCCTCGCGTGGCTCTGGGAAAGCTTTAGCTGCTGCGTTTAACATCTGGAGGAGGCATGGCAAGGGGTGGATCACATTGCCACCATTCCTGAAAGAATGGTGACCCCTACGGGAATCGAACCCGTGTTTCAGCCGTGAAAGGGCCGCGTCCTAACCGCTAGACGAAGGGGCCACGCTTGCTTGCGAGAGCGCGCCTTTAGGGGGGTGCGCCGAGCCGGTCAACCCCTCACTGCGCGCAAATTTCATAAATCTGCGCACCGCGCCTCAATCGGCGAAAGCCGCGTCCTCAAGATGCAGTTCGGCTGCCGGGCGGCTGCCCCAGTCATCCAGCTTGACGCGCCCGGCCAGGTGAAAGCGGCGGCCCTGATGACGGTGCAGCAGCGTCTGGCCAAGTTCGCTTGAGCCTGCGCGGAACGCCATCGCCTTGAAGCTGCGCCCATCATTGCCGCCCGCGATCAACCGCAGGTGATCCTTGCCGACAATGTCCGCCTTGATGATGCGCACCGGGCCAACGGCAACGCGCGGGGCGGGCCAGCCGACACCGTAGGGGCCAGCCGCTTCCAGCGTCGTCACCAGTTCGGGGGTGAGCCCGCCTGGTGCGAGCGACAGATCAAGCTGCACCGCCTGTCCGGCGCGCGCGCGTTCGACATCGCGGGCGAGGCGATCATCGAGGAATTCGGTGAAGGCGGCGATTCTGTCCGCCGCGATTGTCAGGCCGGCCGCCATGGCGTGCCCGCCGCCTGCGACCAGCAAACCAGCCTCGCGCGCAGCGATGATCGCCGCGCCCAAGTCCACCCCGCTGATCGAGCGGCCCGAACCCTTGCCGATGCCTTCGGCCTCATCCAGCGCGATAACGATGGCAGGAAGGCCAGCCTTTTCCTTGATGCGCCCGGCCACGATCCCGATCACGCCGGGGTGCCAGCCATGGCCCGACAGCACCGGCACCGCCAGATTGCCGAGCCGTTCGAGCTGCGCCTCGGCCTCGGCCTGCACTTCGGCCTCGATGGCGCGGCGTTCCTCGTTCAATTGCGATAGCTGGGCAGCGATCTCGCGTGCTTCCTGCGGGTCGCAGGTGGTGAGCAGGCGCACGCCCAAAGTCAATTCGCCAATCCGCCCGCCCGCGTTAATGCGCGGGCCCAGTGCAAAGCCGAGATCGCTTGCTTGCGGCGCGCGCGTCAGGCGGCTTGCATCCATCAGCGCTGCCATTCCGATGCGTTCGCGCCGGGCCAGCACCTTCAACCCTTGCGCCACAAACGCGCGGTTGAGACCGTGCAGCGCCGCCACATCGGCCACGGTGCCCAGCGCCACCAGATCAAGCAGGCTCATCAGATCAGGCTCTGCGCGGCCCGGCCCGAACCAGCCCGCGCTCCGCAGGTTTCTGACCAGCGCAATCGCGAGCAGAAAGGCAACGCCCACCGCCGCAAGGTGGCCGTGGGCAGCGGCCAGATCGCTTTCGTCAAGGCGGTTGGGATTGACCAGCGCTGCTGCGGGCGGCAGCTGCGCGGCGCATTTGTGGTGATCGACCACGATCACATCCACGCCCGCCGCGCGCGCCATGGTGAGCGCTTCGTAAGCCATCGCGCCGCAATCCACCGTCACGATCAATTGCGAACCTTGCTCGGCCAGCCGCACCAGCGCCTCGCCCGAAGGGCCATAGCCTTCGAGCAGCCGGTCGGGAATGTAATAGCCCGCCGCGTGCCCGCACATGCGCAAGGTTTCCACCAAGAGCGCCGCGCTGGTTGCGCCATCAACATCGTAATCGCCATAGATGGTGATCTGTTCGCCCGCCGTGATCGCCTGCGCGATGCGCGCGGCGGCGGTATCCATATCCTGAAAGGCCGAAGGATCGGGCAGGAACGCGCGCAAGGTCGGGCGGGCATGGCGTTCAAGATCATCCGGAGCAACACCGCGTGTCAGCAGCAATTGATCAAGGATCGAATGCTGCAGACTATGCGGGTCCGCCTCGTCCAGAGCCATGTTGCCGCCGCGCCAGCGCCAGGCCTTGCCGGTGATCGAATGGGCAACGCCCAGAACATGTGCAAGCGGCGGAGGGGAAAGGGTGGCCATGGCAGGCACCCTAGCGCAACCGGGCGCGCGCGCACAGGGCGCAGCGATTGACAATCGACAGGCCCAGCGCGCAAGCTTGGCCGCGATGGAACAAGCCCCGCATCTGCTGATCGTCTGGCACAGCCGCACCGGCGCGAGCGAGGCGATGGCGCGCGCGGCGTTTGCAGGGGCAGGTGGGCAAACAGATGGCCGGGCGCGGTTGCTGCGCGCGGATGAAGCGGGCGCGGATGATCTGCTGGCCGCCAGCGCCTATTTGTTTGTGTGCCCCGAAAACCTTGCCACCATGAGCGGGCTGATGAAGGAATTTTTCGATCGCACCTATTATGATGTGCTCGGCCGGATTGCCGGGCGCAGCTATGCCAGCATCATTGCCGCAGGCTCGGATGGCGAAGGTGCGCAGCGCCAGCTTGACCGGATCATGACAGGCTGGCGGCTGAGGCGCGTGGCCGATCCGATGATCGTGAATTTTGCCGCACAAACCCCGAAGCGATCGCCGCGCCCAAGCAGGTGCCTGCCAAGGTCCTGAAAACATGTTATGACCTTGGGCAAGCCTTGGGGGAGGGCGCGGCGCTCGGGGTGTTCTGAAAACTGCGCCAATATGGAACTGGTTGATTGGCAGGGGACTCGACGAGAACCATCTTTCGGTTAAGAAGTTGCGCGATAAAACGCAATGGCTCCGCGCCGGGGCTAGGGGGACAAACCTTTGCCGCAATCAGATGCTCCTGGCCTGTATCTGCTGTTTGAGGAGGGCAAACGTCCTTCTGCAGCAGCGATCCATGCCTTTGCAGCGGCATGGGAAAAGGTTTCGGTAAGCCATGATCCGGCTGGTATGGAATCTTTACCCGATGGTAACCCGGCCAACGTAACCCTGCCTAACGGTGTTGCAGGGACAGGGGTTCTTCCATTGGCCAAACAGTGGATGGAAGTGTTGCGTGATGGGCGAACGTTTGATCTTGCAGGGCTTGCGCCCGGCCCTGCCTGCACGCCTGCCCAGACCACGCATTTCTTTGACTGGAGCGGGGGCAACGCAGCGGATCATCACGAAGCGATGCTGTTATCCCCGGGCCCGCATGTGCACAGCGGGGCAGGGGCGGTGCCGGTGCTTCGCAGCATGGTGGCACTGGCGCGCGATTTTGCGCTGTTCTTCGAAGAACTGGCCGCTGTGGTGTGGCCACATTCGGCCAGCCTGATCGGGCGGCGTTTCTTTGAATCCACGGCGACGGCATGGCTTGATGGCGGGCCTTTCCCCGCGCTGGGGCTGACGGCGTTTGACCTTACCGAGGACGGCGCGCTCGAAACGACGGGTCTTGGCCTTTGGATCGGGCAGGAAATGCGGATCGATCCTGCGCTGGCGCAGGACAGGGTTGCGGCCACCCGGCTTGGCGTCAGGCTGGTCAATCATCTGGTGATGCTGGGCGGCCTGCGCGGGGAGGAGCGGATTGTCGCCCCCGATGGCATGCGGCTGGTGATGGTGCCGACGCCCGACGGCAGCTTGGTCAGAGTGCAGCGCGAATAGATGCAGCATCAGGGTCGCGCCGCTTTCCGACATTCCCTTCCTTTCCGCTCGGTCAACCGCCCGGGCGACCCCGGTTTTGACCCTGGCCTTCAGCGCCATCATCTGCTGCCGCGTCAGGTGATGGCGCAAAGCAGCTTTGCCGCGATGTTCACCGTGATCGGGCCCGAGCGCCTCAGGTTCGATGATTTTCGCAGCAATGGCCTGCTGCTGCCCGCTACCGATCAGGCGTCATTGCGCACCGGCATGCCGCTGCATCGCGGCCCGCACCGCCGTTACAACGAAATGGTCACCGAACGGGTCGGCCGGATCGAACAAAACTGGGCGCGGCATCGCGGCTATGATCCCGAAAGCGCGCTGCGCACCGCCTTGTGGCAATTGGGCTTGCTGCAAAGCGCGCTGCGCCGCGGCCTGCTGGCCGAGCGGCGCAAGCTGGTGCTGCATGCGCGCGATCCGATTGGCACCGGGTTCGACTTTACCGAACTCGATGCCATGGCCGAACAATTGTGGGCGGCGCAATAAAAGCCTATTCGGCAGCCTCGGCCAGCGCGCCCCACGAGGTGTAGTCCGTGTTTGCGAGCAGCGCGGCCTTGGCGGCGTGATATTCGCGCTCCATCCGGGCGACGAGATCTTCCACCGTGCCGACTTCCTTTATCGCGCCGACACCTTGCCCTGAACCCCAGATGTCTTTCCACGCCTTGGCCTTGGTGTTGCCGCCGCTGCCGAAATTCATCTTGCTGGGATCGCTTACCGGCAGATTGTCGGGATCAAGCCCGGCGGCCTCGATCGAGGAGCGCAGGTAATTGCCGTGCACGCCGGTGAACAGGTTGGTGTAAACGATGCCTTCGGACGAACCTTCGACAATGCCCTGCTTGTAGCCTTCGGTGGCGTTGGCTTCGCGGGTGGCGATGAACGCGCTGCCCGCATAGGCAAAGTCCGCACGCAAGGCCTGTGCCGCCAGAATCGAGGCGCCATGCGCAATCGAGCCCGACAGCGCGACCAGCCCGTCAAACCATTCGCGGATTTCCTGCATCAAGGCAAAGGGCGACAGCGCGCCTGCATGGCCGCCTGCGCCCGCGGCCACCGGGATGAGGCCGGTTGCGCCCTTTTCGATGGCTTTCATCGCAAAGCGGTTGTTGATCACATCATGCATCGTGATCCCGCCCCAGTTCTTCACCGCCTGAAAGATTTCCTCGCGCGCGCCGAGCGAGGTGATGATCATCGGCACCTGCCATTTTTCGCAGGTCGCCATGTCGGCTTCGACGCGGTCATTGGTCTTGTGGATGATCTGGTTGACGGCAAAGGGCGCAGCCGGGCGATCGGGGTGCATCCGGTTGTGCTTGGCCAGTTCCTCGGTGATCTGGTGGAGCCATTCATCCAGCAGCGATTGCGGGCGTGCGTTCAGCGCCGGGAAGCTGCCGATGATCCCCGCCTTGCACTGCGCGATCACCAGTTCCGGCCCTGACACGATGAACAGGGGTGAGCCGATCAGCGGCAGGCGCAGACGATCAAACGGGGCGGGCAGGGGCATGGGTTTCTCCTCAAAACGTATCGGCTTTAACCGCCATCTCTAGCGCTGGTTCCGGTGCTGCCAAGCGCGTTTTTGGTGAGGTTTACCCCAGCAAATCCTCCAGCCCGTAAAACCGCGCCGCTGTGCCGGCATACAGCGCGGCTTTCTCCTCGGCGCTGGCCGAACGGGTGAGGCGTTTGAAGGTATTCCACAGCACCGCGTAATCCGCGCCCCAGTAATCGACCGGGTAATTGCTCTCGAACATCGCACGCGCCGGCCCGAAAGCCTCGATGCAGGTCTCGATATAGGGCCGCCACAGCGCGGCGAGATGTTCGGAACTGTGCCCGGCTGCCGGGCCTTCTTCGGGCAGGGCGCAGAATGCCATGGCAAGCCCGCCCAGCTTCACCACCACGTTCTCGCATTGGGCGAGTTCATGGATATTGCGGCGCCAGATGTCGAAGCGTTCGTGCAGCCGCCCCTTGTAGGCCGCGACGCCCAAAGGCGTACCGCAATGGTCAAGGCAGATCGGCTGGTCGGGAAAGGCGCGCGCCAGATCAATCACATCGGGCAATTGCGGCTCCAGCACCCAGGCATCGAAGGTCAGGCCGCGCTTGCCGAGTTCGGCAAAGCCGTGGCGGAAGGTGCTATCGCGCAGCAGGCCTTCGGGTGCGTGGAACGGCGGGCCGAGCACTTGCCCGTCGGCATCCCATGCGCCCTGATGGCGGATGCCCTTGAAACGGCGGGGTGCAGCGGCGGCCAGCGCATCGAGCACGTCGCCCGCGCCGCTGCCCAGCAGCAGGTTGGCATGGCCGATAATCCCCGCACAGGCCCGTCCCGGCCCGTAAAGCCCGCTGGCCGATTGGGCCGCAACCCCGTTGACGAATTCAACCTCGCCCACCGGTTTTAACGCCTCGCCATAGGCGCCGTTGTAGAATGCTCCGCACTCCATGAAGACGGTGGCGATGATGTTGTGCCCGCTGGTCAGATGGGCCTGAAGCTGGTCGAAAGTGTAATGCGCATTGTCCACCAGCCCGGCGATAAAATGGTGGCGCGGCTCCGGAAACATCGGGATCATGGCGCGCAGATCCCACAGGTGGTGATGCGGATCGATGATCGGCAGAGCGGGTTCGAGGATCGGTTCGCCGTGGCGGTTGGCTGGGGTCACTTCGCTCTCTCTCCCGTTGGTGTTGTTACAGAACCGCGCGGCGATAAAGGTGCCAGGTCGCATGGCCCAGCACCGGAAGCACCACCAGCAGGCCAAGAAATGCCGGGATCATCGCCACAAACAGCAGCGCCGCAATCACCGCTGCCCAGGCCAGCATCACCAGCCCATTGCCGCGCATCACCTTGAAGGAGGCGATGATCGCGGTGAGAAAATCGACCTTGCGATCCACCAGCATCGGCAGGCTGATCACTGTCATCGCATAGAACGCGAGCGCCATCACGCCGCCCACCGCGCTGCCCACCGCCAGCATGGCAAGGCCCGCCGGGCTGAACAAGGCATCAAGGCTTTCCCCGCCGACCCCGCTTTCGGCCATGAAAATCGCAAAGATGGCGTGCGCCACAATCATCCAGAACGAAAAGGCGACAAACACGATCACCCCCATCGACAGGATCTGATCATCACCATGTCCTTTCAGCGCGCCCAGCACGCCGCGCCAGGTCAGCGCTTCGGCAGTCTCGCGGCGGCGGCTGGCTTCGTAAAGGCCGACAGCGACGAAGGGCGCCACCAGCGGAAAGCCCGCAATCGCCGGGATCAGCCAGGCCAGTTCGCCGCCCGTCAGCGCGACCCAGCCAATCGCAAGTCCGGTGAGCACATAGACCCCGCCGAAGAACAGGCCATATTGCGGCATGGCCACAAAATCGCGCCAGCCTGCGCCCAGCACCTGCGCCAGATCACGCAAAGCAAGATCGCTGACCACCCGCGCAGGCGGGGCAGGCGGGACGGGCGCAGCGGGCGGCGCCTCGATAGTGCTCATGCGCAGACCTCCTCCCCTCGTCGTGCGGGACAGAGATTGCGCTGTCGCTGCGCGCTTGGCAAGTCAGCTTGGAGACCGGGCCGCAATTGCCGAATTCGCCGCCGACAGCACGGCGCGCACGCTGGCGGTGGCGATATCCTCGTCGATCCCGCAGCCCCAGATGGTGCGCCCCTCAGGAGTGCGGCATTCGAGATAGGCTGCCGCCCGCGCATCGGTGCCCTGGCCGAGCGCGTGTTCGGTATAGTCCAGAACCTCAAGCTCGACGCCAAAGGCATCGCGCAAGGTACCCATCACGCTTGAGATCAGACCATTGCCGCGCCCTGAAACGCTTTGTTCGGTGCCTTCCACCGCGATGGTGCCGGCAAAGATGCGCGTGCCGTCAGCCGCGCGGCTTTCTTCATAGCGCACCAGCTGGAAATGCTTGGGGCTGATCTTGACATGATAGGCGCGGCGGAACGCATCCCAGATGTCGGCGGCATTGAGTTCGCGGCCCAGATCATCGGCCATGGCCTGCACATGGCGGCTGAAATCGGCCTGCATCCGTTTGGGCAGTTTGAGGCCCTGATCCTTTTCCAGCACCCAGGCAAAGCCGCCTTTGCCGGATTGCGAATTGACACGGATCACCGCTTCGTAATTGCGCCCGAGATCGGCCGGATCAATCGGCAGATAGGGGACGCGCCAGCCTTCGTCATTCTGGGCCTCGCGTGCTTCGAAACCCTTTTTGATGGCGTCCTGATGGCTGCCGGAAAAGGCGGTATAGACCAGCTCCCCGCCATAGGGATGGCGTTGGTGCACCGGGATATTGTTGCAATATTCCACTGTGGCGATCACCCGGTCGATGTCGGAAAAATCGAGCCCCGGCGCAACGCCTTGCGTGTAGAGATTGAGCGCCATGGTCACGAGGCAGCAATTGCCGGTGCGCTCGCCATTGCCGAACAGGCAGCCCTCCACCCGGTCGGCCCCGGCCATGAGGCCAAGCTCAGCCGCCGCCACGCCGGTGCCGCGATCATTATGCGTGTGAAGGCTGATCACCGCCTTGTCGCGCCCCGGCAGGTGGCGGCAGAAATATTCGATCTGGTCGGCGTAGATATTGGGCGTCGCCGCCTCGACCGTGGCCGGCAGGTTGAGGATGATGGGGTGTTCGGGGGTGGGGGCAAGCACCTCCATTACCGCCGCGCAGACCTCGATCGAAAAGTCGAGTTCGGCGGTGGAGAAGGTTTCGGGGCTGTACTGGAAATGCCAGTCGGTGCCGGGATACTTCGCCGCCTCGTCCCGCATCACCTTGGCGCCTGCCACCGCGATGGCTTTGACCTCGTCCTTCGACATGCGGAACACGATGTCGCGCCATGCCGGGCTGACGGCATTGTACAGGTGGACAATGGCTGCGCGCGCGCCTTCAAGGCTGGCAAAGCTGGTGGTGATCAGATCCTCGCGGCTTTGGGTCAGCACCTGCACGATCACATCGTCAGGGATGGCATCCGACTTTACCAACCCCGAGATGAAATCGAACTCGGTCGCGCCCGCGCTGGGAAAGCCGACTTCGATCTCCTTGACCCCGATTTCCACCAGGAGATCGAAAAAGCGGCGCTTTTTCACCGCATCCATGGGATCAATGATCGACTGGTTGCCATCGCGCAGATCAGTGGAAAGCCAGCGCGGGGCCTTGTCGATCACGCGGCTGGGCCATTGGCGGTTTGGCAGATTGATCTGGCCAAAGGCGCGATATTTGCGGGCAGGGTCTTGAAGCATGGTCATGGGGAAAGGCTTTTCGCGGGAGAATGAAGGATCAGGCTGCGGTTCCCTTGAGCGGAGCGCCGCGCCGGATCACGACCGCGCGCGCTGTCACGCCCAAGGGCGTGTAAGTCGAAGCAGCAGCAGGCCGTGGTTCCGCGTCATAATCTTGCCCTAGGCGCAAAGCAGGCGAAAAGGCAAGGCAGGATTTCCCCCTCTTGGCGCAACAAAGCGCGCTCTGGCTGGCCAGTTACCGGCCCAAGGATCACCCGCCCAAGGATTACCCACAGCGGGCGTCGCGGATGATGCCTTGCGCATCCAGCATCAGGCTGAGGCGCGGGTTGGTGGGATCGGGATTGATGAAGCCGCCGCTGCCAAAGGCGACAAAGCGCAGATTGTCGCTGCGCCCCAGCGCCTTGACGATGGCGAGCCGGGTCGGCTCGTCCGCCAGCTTGCCGATAAACGGGCCCATCTGGTTTGCCCCGCATTTGGCGGCTGCCGGGTCGGTGGCCGTGCCGGGGGTGAAGGGGCCGGGCGCAGCGCCGGGCAAGGGCTGGGCAATGCGCGGCGCTGCGGTGGCAGCCGGAGCGGGGGCCCCGGCGCCGGGTGCAGGCGCGGGCGTATCTGACTTGATACGCTGGGCAAAGGCATCAGCCTCGGCCGCCGGATCGGCGGGCTCGGGCTCGCTGCTGCAAGCGGCCAGCGCCAGTGCGGCGGCAGCGGTGAGCAGGAGTTGCGCGATTCGTGTCATGGCTTGCCCCTCGGATTGGTTGCGGCTTCCCAAGCGCGCCAATTCTTGCACGATTATGACAGGCCGCGATTATCTGATGCGCAGCCGGTCGCGCGTCAGCTGATCCACCCGCGTCACGCCCATCAGCCGCATCCCGCGCTCGATCTCGTCCTTCAGGATGCCGAGCGCGCGCTCGACGCCGTCTTGCCCGGCAGCGGCCAGCGCATAGAGATAGAGCCTGCCGCCCGAGGCTGCCGTTGCCCCGCTGCACAAGGCCTTGAGCGCGTGGGTGCCGCGCCGGATGCCGCCATCGCAGATGATCTCGATCTCGCCGCCCACCGCATCGACGATTTCGGGCAGTTGATCAAACGGCGCGCGGCTGCCATCCAGCTGCCTGCCGCCATGGTTCGATATCATGATTGCGTCCGCCCCGATTTCCACTGCGCGGCGCGCATCGGCGGCGCTCATCACGCCTTTCAATACGAACGTCCCGCCCCATTGCTCGCGGATCGCGGCTGCGGTGCGCCAGTCCATCGCGGTATCGAGCATGGTGTTGAAATATTCCGCAATGCTCACCGCCTTGCCCGAGCCTTCGGCAACATGGGTATCGAGATTGGGGAGGCGGAATTTCTCGCGGAAAAGGTAATCCAGCGTCCAGCGCGGGCGGGTGGCATAGCTCAGCATGCTGGCAGGCGTAAAGCGCGGCGGGGTGGTGAAGCCTGAACGCAGGCACCGCTCGCGCTTGCCCGAAACGATGGTGTCCACCGTCAGCGCCAGCGCATCGAAGCGCGCGGCCTGACAGCGTTCGATCATGTGGTTGTTCAGGCCCTTGTCCTTATGGACATAAAGCTGGAACAGCTTGGGGCCGGATGTCAGCGCGGCGATGTCCTCGATGCTGCGCGTCGCAAGGCTGGAAATGCCGAACCACAGCCCGAATTTTTCCGCCGCGCGTGCCACGGCGGTTTCGCCCTGCCAGTGAAACGCGCGCTGCACGGCGGTGGGCGAAAGCATGAGGGGGAGGGCGGAGCGCCGCCCGAGGATGGTGCAAGATGTGTCGATTTCCGCCACGCCCGCCAGCACATCGGGCACCAGATCTGCGTTTGCAAAGGCGGCAGTGTTGCGCGCCTTGGTGACTTCGTCATCGGCTGCCCCGTCGATGTAATCGAACACCGGGAAGGGCAGGCGCGCTTTGGCCAGCGCGCGGAAATCATCAATATTGTGGCAATCGGACAGGCGCATCATCGCTACGCCTGCCCGATTGGATGGGTCAAGTCGAGAGCGCTTTTACTGCTTCTCGAAAGCTACCGAGATGTCGAGCTCCACCTCGTCACTGACGAAGGGGATGGCGTAATTCACGCCGAAATCCGAACGCTTGATTTCGGTTTCCGCTTCAAAGCCGACTGTCGCCTTCTTGTTGAAGGGATTGGTGCCCGCTCCGGCAAATTCGGCCTCGAAGGTGACTTCCTTGGTGACACCGTTCAGGGTGAGGTTGCCGGTGATCGTCGCCATGGTCTTGTCTTTGGGATTGACCTTGACGGCAGTCGAAACGAAGCGGGCAGGCGCCGGGGCGGGGCCGAAGAAATCGGGCTTGGCCCCATCCTTGCCGGCGCGCAGCAGGTGTTCAGTGAGCCCCTTGCTCGCGGTGGTGACGCTGGCGACAGGGATCGTCACATCCACCTTGGCGGCGGCGATATTGGCCGGATCAAGCGTGAGCGTGCCCGCGATATCGCCAAACAGGCCATAATAATCGTTGAAGCCGAAGTGGTTCACTTCAAAGGCGATCAGCGAGTGATTGGTATCAGCCGTATAGGTGCCCGCAGTGACCCGCGCAGGATCGGCTGCGCCAGGAATTTGCGGCGCGCCTTGTGCGAACAGGGCAGGGCCTGCCAGCAGCGCGCCGCCGGTTGCAAGAATGGTGGCAAAGGCGGCGGCGGCGAAGGTGGTGGCTTTCATCGGGGGTGATCCTTGCAAGTTGGTCTTGCGTCACCAATCCCCCAATTTGCCGCCGGTTCCAACCCCGCCGCCAACCTTTGAGCGGGTTAATTCTTCGCCTTGTCGACAAGCTTGTTCGCGGCGATCCACGGCATCATGGCGCGCAGGCGTTCACCGGTCTGCTCGATCGGGTGGGCGGCTGCCTGCTTGCGCGCGGCCTTGAGTTCGGGCTGGCCGGCGCGGTTATCGAGCACGAAGTTCTTCACGAAGCGGCCCGACTGGATATCGGCGAGCACGCGCTTCATTTCGGCCTTGGTTTCCGGCGTGATGATGCGCGGGCCGGTGGTGATGTCGCCATATTCGGCGGTGTTCGAGATCGAATAGCGCATATTGGCGATGCCGCCTTCATACAGCAGATCGACGATCAGCTTGGTTTCGTGGAGGCACTCGAAATAGGCCATTTCGGGCGCATATCCGGCCTCGACCAGCGTCTCGAACCCGGCCTGGATCAGGTGGGTGATCCCGCCGCACAGCACCGCCTGTTCGCCGAACAGATCGGTTTCGCATTCTTCCTTGAAATTGGTTTCGATAATGCCCGAGCGCCCGCCGCCGACAGCGCTGGCATAGGCAAGGGCGACATCATGCGCCGCGCCGCTGGCGTCCTGATGGACGGCGATGAGGCACGGCACCCCGCCGCCCTTCACGTATTCGCTGCGCACCGTGTGGCCGGGGCCCTTCGGCGCGATCATGATCACGTCGATGTCGGCGGGCGGCTCGATCAAGCCAAAGTGAATGTTAAGCCCGTGCGCAAAGGCGAGCGCGCTGCCCGGCTTCATGTGGCCCTTGAGGTCA
The DNA here is from genome assembly GCA_045377215.1 of Erythrobacter sp. Classification (GTDB taxonomy): domain Bacteria; phylum Pseudomonadota; class Alphaproteobacteria; order Sphingomonadales; family Sphingomonadaceae; genus Erythrobacter. The sequence continues at coordinate 32,846 of JBJIOB010000009.1, read as the reverse complement.
TTCTCCCAAATTGCGGCCTGATGTTCATCGGGCGCGAGGATCATGATGAGGTCGGCCCATTGCGCCGCGGCAGTGTTGGACAGCACCTTGAACCCGGCGGCCTCGACCTTCTTGGCGGTCGCCGAACCTTCGCGCAGGGCAATGGCGACTTCGGCGACACCGGAATCGCGCAGGTTCTGGGCATGCGCGTGGCCTTGCGAGCCATAGCCGATAATCGCGACCTTCTTCGGCTTGATCAGGTTCAGATCGGCATCGGAGTCGTAGTAAACTTTCATGGATTTTCTCTCTGTTGTGCTTTGTTCAGCGAATGGGATCATGAGCCCTCGGCCCCGCGCATCATGCCGACCACGCCCGAACGGCCCACCTCGACCAGCCCAAGCCCGCGCATCAGCGCGACAAAACTGTCGATCTTCTCGGGCGCGCCGGTGAGTTCGAAGACGAAGCTGGTGGTGGTGGTATCGACCACATGCGCACGGAAAATCTCCGCAACGCGCAGGGCCTCCACCCGCTTGTCACCCGTGCCGGCGACCTTGATCAGCGCCAGTTCGCGTTCGACATGAGGCCCTGCCTCGGTAAGGTCGATCACGCGGTGCACCGGCACCAGCCGTTCCAGCTGCGCCTCGATCTGGTCGATCACCTGCGGGGGGCCGTTGGTGACGATGGTGATGCGGCTTAGGGCGTGATCCTCGGTGATGTCGGCCACGGTCAGGCTGTCGATATTATAGCCGCGCGCGGTGAACAGGCCGGTGATCTTGGCAAGGATCCCCGGTTCGTTATCGACGGTGACAGTGAGGACGTGACGCTCTGAGGCGGCCTCGGTGATTTTCATGGGCATTGCATGTGTCCTAGACCAGCGCCTTGGCTTCATCGTCCATCGTGCCGTCCACCGCATCACCATAGAGGATCATGTCGGTATGGGCTGCGCCTGACGGGATCATCGGCAGGCAATTGGCATCCTGCGCGACCAGACAATCCACCATCACCGGCCCATCATGGGCGAGCATCGCGGCAATGCCTGCATCAAGCTCGCTTTCATCATGGATGCGGATGCCTTTCCAGCCGTAAGCCTCGGCCAGCCGGACGAAATCGGGCAGGGCATCGGAATAGGAATTGGAATAGCGGCTTTCATAGGTCAATTCCTGCCACTGGCGCACCATCCCCATATATTCGTTGTTGAGGATGAACACCTTGACCGGCAGGCGATATTGCGAGGCTGTGCCCAGTTCCTGAATGTTCATCTGGATGCTGGCTTCGCCCGCAATGTCGATCACCAGCGTATCGGGATGGCCAAGCTGCGCGCCGATGGCAGCAGGCAAGCCATAGCCCATCGTGCCGAGCCCGCCGCTGGTGAGCCACTTGTTCGGATCATCAAAGTGGAAATATTGCGCTGCCCACATCTGGTGCTGGCCGACTTCGGTGGTGATGATCGGCTTTTGCGCATGGGTGAGGGCGTAGAGCCGCTCAACCGCCTTTTGCGGCATGATCATGCTGGGGTTCTTCGCCGAACGTTCGGGATAGGCGAGGCATTCGCGCGCGCGCCAGCCGGCAATCCGCGCTTTCCATTCGCCCAGATCCTGTGCGCGGCGCGCTCCCCATGCCGCGATCAGCTGTTCGAGCACCGTGCCGCAATCGCCGACAATCCCCATATCGACCGGCACCGTCTTGTTGATCGAGGAGCGATCAATATCGATGTGGATCTTGGTGGAATCGGGCGAAAAGGCGTCAAGCCTGCCGGTCACCCGGTCATCAAACCGCGCGCCGATGCAGACCATCACATCGCAACTGTTCATCGCCATATTGGCTTCGTAAGTGCCGTGCATCCCCAGCATCCCCAGCCAATCGGGATGATGCGCAGGAAAAGCGCCAAGGCCCATCAGTGTCGAGGTGACGGGCGCATTGGTGATATCCTGAAACTGCCGCAGCAATTCGGACGCACGCGGGCCGGAATTGATCACCCCGCCGCCGGTGTAAAGGATCGGGCGGCGGGCATTGGCGATCAGTTCCACCGCTTCGATGATCTGATCGGCAGGGGCCACCATTTGCGGCGCGTAGCGATGCGATCCCGTCCGCACCGGGCTGCGGCGTTCGGATGGCACGGCGATCTGCACGTTCTTGGGAATATCGATCACCACCGGGCCGGGACGACCGGTGGTGGCAATGCGGAAGGCCTCTTCGATGGTGGCGGCCAGATCGGCCGGGTCTTTGACGAGGTAATTATGCTTGGTGCAGTGGCGGGTGATGCCGATCGTGTCGGCTTCCTGAAAGGCATCGGTACCGATCAGGCTGGTGGGCACCTGCCCGGTGATCACGACGAGCGGGATCGAATCCATCCATGCATCGGCAATGCCGGTGATCGCATTGGTCGCGCCGGGGCCGGAGGTGACAAGCACCACGCCCGGCTTGCCCGTCGCGCGCGCATAGCCTTCGGCCGCGTGGGCTGCGCCCGCTTCGTGGCGCACGAGGATATGGCGAATGCGTTCCTGCCCGAACAATTCATCATAGATCGGCAGCACTGCGCCGCCGGGATAGCCGAACACGAATTCCACGCCTTGTTCGATCAGGCACTGCACGAGGATGGCAGCACCGCTCATGCTGGCGGTGGGGGCTGGCTGGCGGGCGGGGGCGGATGGATCCGGCTGACCGGTCACGATGTTGGCTCCGAACTGGCAAGAGGGTTCTTGCGATAAAAAACCGGCCCGAAGCGCATAAGTGCATCGGGCCGCGGCAACAGCGCCCTATGCGTCAGATTATGCCACGTCAAGCGCTATTGGTGTAATAATGATGCGAAATGATCTTTTATTGAGATATTTTGATGCTCATCCAAGCCTTCCAGCCGGGGCCAGTCGGCGGGCGGTTGACGCCGGAACCAGGTATATTGCCGCTTGGCATAGTTGCGGGTTGCCTGTTGGCCAGCCGCGATCATCGCGTCGTGCGACATCTCGGCTGCCAGAAACGCGTCGATTTCCGGCACCCCGATGGCGCGCATGACGGGCAGATCAGGATCAAGCCCGCGCGCGAGCAGCCGTTCGACCTCGTCGATCGCACCGCCTGCGACCATGGCGGCAAACCTTTCGTCGCAGCGCGCATAGAGCCATGCCCGATCCGGCAGCAGCACCAGCGGGTGCAGCGTCACATCCTCGCCGATCCCGCCTGCCTTGGCGAGCTGCCAGTCAGCCAGCGTGACACCCCGGTTGAACGCTTCACCTCAAGCGCGCGGGCAATGCGCTGGCTGTCTGCGGGGTTAAGCTCGGCAGCGCGCAGCGGGTCTTCGATTTGCAGCAGGCGGTAGGCCGCATCCTCGGGCAGCGCGCGCACGGCGCTGCGCACGTCCGGATCAATCGCCGGGATCGGCGCAATGCCATCCAGCAGCACGCGCAGATAAAGCCCGGTTCCCCCCACCAGCACCGGCACCGCGCCGTCTTCGTGCAGCGCAGCGATTTCTGCGGCTGCACGTTTTGCCCAGGCGGCGGCAGAGCACGCCTCGGCCCCGTCCCATGCGCCGAACAGGCGGTGTTCGATCCCGCCCATGTCTTGCAGTGTGGGGCGGGCGGAAAGCACTGCGAGATCGGCATAGACCTGCGCGCTGTCGGCATTGATGATGACCGCGCGGCGGCCCTGCTGTGCGAGCATCTGGGCAAGGCGCACCGCCAATGCGCTCTTGCCGCTGGCGGTTGGCCCTGCGATGAGCGCGAGCGGCCTGTGATCGCGGCCATCAGAAGGAGTTTTGCGAGTGCTCATAGCGCGGCTGATAGCAGATGAAGCCTTGAGGGAAACAGCCGCACTTGCCGAAAGCCTGGCAGCGCACGGTTTTGTGCTGGAGGAAGCGGTGCCATTGGCCGCCGCGCCTGAAGTGGCAGAGCTGCGCCTTGCGCAAGGTGATGCAGCCCGGCTGCTCGCAGCGCTCGATACGATCCTTGCCCCGCGCGCGGCGCTGGTGACGACCGGCGAAATTGCCGTGCCGCGTGTGTTCGTATCGGACATGGATTCCACCATGATCGGGCAGGAATGCATTGATGAACTGGCCGATTATGCCGGGATCAAGCCGCAGATTGCCGCCATCACCGAACGCGCGATGCAGGGCGAACTCGATTTCGAGGCCGCCTTGCGCGAACGCGTGGCGCTGTTGGCGGGCCTGCCGGAAAGCACCATCGCCACATGTCTGGCCGAACGCATCACGGCTACGCCAGGCGCGCGGGTGCTGGTGCAGACCCTCGCAGCGCTCGGTAGCCGCTGTGTGCTGGTGACGGGCGGATTTCACCACTTTGCCGATCCGGTGGCCGAAAGCCTCGGCTTTCACCGCGTGGTCGGCAACCGGCTTGAGGTGGCAGGCGGCCAGCTGACCGGCGGCCTTGTCGGCGCGATTACCGATGCGGGCGTCAAGGCAGCGGTGCTGCAGGAAGAATGCGCCGCAGCGGGCGCAGGCGCCCACGCGCTTGCCACGGGTGACGGGGCGAATGACATTCCGATGATCGCGGCGGCGACTTATGGCTTTGCCTATCGCGCCAAGCCCAAGGCGCGCGCTGCCGCCAATGGGCGCGTTGATGGCGCGGATCTGGTGGATGTGCTGCGCTTGCTCGGCATCCCCGAGGGTGAGTGGCGCGGCGGGTAAGGCTTGCGGGGGTTTGCATTAAGACTATTTACACCAGTGTCAGTAATGCTATTATCCCGATGCTCAAACGAACGCCGCGAGGTCATTGATCCCCATGCCTGTGCTTGCCCCTGATTACAGCAATATGTTTGCCGCCGATGGCACTGTGCTGCGTCACCCGGATCGGCCTGCGCCGCGTTATCGCCCGGTGCGCGCCGTGCGGAACTTTCAGGCGCTGATCAAGGACAAGGAAGACACCAGCCTTGTCTTCAAGATTTTCGAATCGCTCCCCTCAGGCTCATTCATGACCCGTGCGCGTGATCTGTGCCTGTCAGGGCAGGGCGAAATGCTGCGCGCGACTGAGCCGCATCTGCCCGCCATTCTCGATGATCACGCCGCGCTGCGCCGCACGCCCAAGGGCAGTCTTGCCCATGCCTATTGCGATTTCATGGAGGCCGAAGGGCTGACCGCGGCGGGCCTGGTGGCCGAGGCGGAAAGTCTGGGGCGCACCAAGTTTCCCGATCTGCTGCAATGGTTCATCGAGCGTTCGCGCGATACGCATGATCTGTTCCATATTCTCACCGGCTATGGCCGCGATGCGCTGGGCGAACAATGCGTGCTCTTGTTCACGCATGGCCAGTCGCCGTCGCAGGGCCACTTGCTGATCGGCTATGCGGGCGCGGCCAATATCAAGAAGATGGTGCCCGGCAGTGCTGCCCCGGTGGTGGGCGCCGTGCGCGAGGCGCATCGCACCGGCAAGGGCGCGCCCAGCCTGATGGCACAGTCCATCCGCGAACTGCTGCCGCAGCCGCTTGAGGAAGTGCGCGCGAAATTGCGCATCCCGGCGCCTGCGCAATATCTCGAATGCCACCGGGTCTGGCGCGAGGAGGGCATTGATCCCTATAATCTGCTCGCCAGCCCGCAGGCCGCGGACGAACACGAATTGCTGGCCGCCTGAAGCCGGAAGGAGCGCTGCACATGGCCCTGACCGATCTTCCGCTGGTTGCCCCCGAACGGCGCACTTCGCGGTTTCGGCCGCTGAAGGCGTTGCAGCACTTTCGCAAGCTGGTCGCCGACAAGGAGGACACCGCACAGGTGTTCCACATCATCGAGGCGATGAAAGGCAAGGCCAGCCATGCCCAGGCGTGGGACTTCATCGCTTCGCCCGCAGGCCAGCGCTTTCTGGCAGAGGCAGTCGATATTCCCGCGATGCTCGATGATCACGCGCGCTGGGCGGCGTGCGGGCCGAATTCGGTGGCCGCGCATTATATCGCTTTCATGAAGCGCGAAGGCCTGTCAGCGGCAGGCCTCGTGGCGGAAAGCAACAAGTGGCAGCCTGCTCACGAACGCCCGCAGGATCTGACGCAGTGGTATTTTGATTGCCTGCGCGACACGCATGATCTGTTCCATGTGCTCACCGGCTATGGCCGCGACGCGCTGGGCGAGGCGAGCCTCCTCGCCTTCAGCTACCAGCAGAACCACAATACCGGCATTCTGTTCATCGCCTATGCGGGCGCGCGCCAGATCAAGAAGGTGACGCGCACGGCTGCTAACCTGTTCGATGCTATCCGCGAAGGCCGCGCGCTGGGCCGCGCGGCGGCCAAGATCGCGCATCAGGACATTGCGGCGCTGATGGCCGAGGATCTGGACGCAGCGCGCGCGCGGCTGAACATCGGGCGGCCGGCGGCCTATCGCCAATGCCTCAAAATCCTCGAAGGCGAGGGTATCCTCAGCGAAGACCTCGCATTGGGCAGCGCGCAGGCGGCGTGACCTTCCCTGCTCCCCTCCCTTGAGCGAGGGGCAGGGGGTGGGCGCTCCATCTCACGCCGGGGCGCTTTACCCCTCCATCCAGTCCGCAAAATAGCTGTCATGCGCGGCGCGCAGATCGGCGAGCGGCACGCCGAGCAAGCTATCCCCGCCCACTGTCCCGATCCGCTGGAGCCCGATCTGCGCGGTTTCATCATTGCGCGTGCCCTTGGCCATTTGGGCGTTCAATGCGGCAACATCGGGCACGGTGACAAGGTAGCGCCCCTGATCCTCGCCAAACCACCACTGCGCGAGCGTGTATTCGGGATTGGCGGTGACTTCTGCGCCCAGCCCGCTCGCCAGCGCCATTTCGGCGAGCGCGACTGCAAGCCCGCCATCGGAAAGATCATGCACCGCGTTGACCAGCCCGTCGGCAATCAGCTCGCGGATAATCTCGCCCGCGTTACGCTCGATCACGAGGTCGGTGGGCGGGGTGCGCCCGCCTTCGATCCCCTTGATCTCGCGCAGCCATAGCGACTGGCCAAGGTGCGAGCGGGTCGGATCAGGCCGCGCCCAGAACTCCGGCCCGACGAGGTAAATCGCATCGCCCGCCGCCTTGAAGCGCATGGTCATCATCTGCGCGATGTCTGCGATGATGCCGACCCCGCCGATGGCAGGCGTGGGCAGGATCGCGCTGCCGCCGCCGGTTGCTTTCGATTCGTTGTAAAGCGAGACATTCCCGCTCACGATCGGAAAATCGAGCATGCGGCAGGCATCGCCCATGCCTTCCAATGCGTGGACGAGCTGCGCCATGATTTCGGGCCGCTGCGGATTGGCAAAATTGAGGCAGTTCGTCACTGCCAAGGGCCGCGCGCCTACGCTGCACAGATTGCGGAACGCCTCGGCAATGGCCTGCTTGCCGCCTTCGTAAGGGTCAGCAAAGACATAGCGCGGGGTGCAATCGGTGGTGATGGCAAGCGCCTTGCCAGCCCCATTCTTATTGCTGCCATGCACCCGCACCACGCCGGCATCGCCGCCCGTTTGCAGCGTGTCCGCGCCGACCTGCGAATCGTATTGTTCTGCAATCCAGCGGCGCGAGGCGAGATCGGGCGACGCCATAAGCTTCAGCAAATCCGCGCCCGGATCATCGCACACCGGCACGTGATCGAGCGGCTTCACGCCCGCCCACGCCTTGTATTCCTCGCGGCTCAAATAGGGCCGATCATACAGCGGCGCATCGGCAGCCAGCGGGCCCAATGGAATGTCGCACACCACCTCGCCGTTCCATTCGAGCACCATGTGGCCGGTATCGGTCACCTCGCCGATCACCGCGAAATCCAATTCCCACTTGCGGAAAATCGCCTCGGCCATGGCCTCCTTGCCGGGCTTCAGCACCATGAGCATGCGCTCCTGACTTTCGGAGAGCATCATTTCATAGGGCGTCATGCCGGTTTCGCGGCAGGGCACCTTGTTCATGTCAAGCCGGATGCCCGCCTTGCCATTGGTCGCCATCTCGACACTGGAGGAGGTCAGCCCGGCTGCCCCCATATCCTGAATGGCGACAATCGCATCGGTCGCCATCAGTTCAAGGCAGGCTTCGATCAGCAGCTTTTCGGTGAAGGGATCACCGACCTGCACAGTGGGCCTCTTGGCATCGGCATCCTCGCCGAAATCGGCGCTCGCCATGGTCGCGCCGTGGATACCATCGCGCCCGGTCTTGCTGCCGACATAGACAATCGGATTGCCCACGCCCGTTGCCGCCGAATAGAAAATCCGGTCGGCATCCGCGATGCCGACTGTCATGGCGTTGACAAGGATATTGCCATCATAGGCGGGATGAAAATTGGTCTCGCCAGCGACTGTCGGCACGCCGACGCAATTGCCATAGCCGCCGATGCCGGCAACCACGCCTTGCACCAGATGCTTCATCTTGGGGTGATCGCGCCTGCCAAACCGCAGCGCATTGGCATTGGCAATGGGGCGCGCGCCCATGGTGAAGACATCGCGCAGGATGCCGCCAACGCCCGTGGCCGCGCCCTGATAGGGTTCGATGTAACTCGGGTGGTTGTGGCTCTCCATCTTGAAGATGGCCGCCTGCCCGTCACCAATATCAATGACGCCCGCATTCTCGCCCGGCCCGCAGATCACCCACGGAGCCTCTGTGGGAAGCTTCTTGAGGTGGATGCGCGAGGATTTGTAGCTGCAATGCTCCGACCACATCACCGAAAAGATGCCGAGTTCGACCATATTCGGCTCGCGCCCGAGCGCGTGCAGGACGCGCGCGTATTCTTCGGGGCTGAGGCCATGCTGTTCGACGATGTCAGGGGTGATCGCGGTCATGTGGGGACTCCTTGCGCCGCCCCCTAGATCACGTTGGAGACCACGCCAAGCCGCGCCGTACCTTGATTCCGCGATTTGTGCTCACCCACACCGCCAGTGCTGTCACCAAGCCAAAGGCGAACAGTGCCTGAAGGTAGAGAAATGCGCCTGCTTCGGCGGGGTGGGGCGCAAACCAGTTGATCGCCTGCAAGCCCAGCAGCACCGCCAGCAGCACGAAGGGCGGCCCCGGCGGGCCCTGCGTGCGGCGCATGTAAAAGACAAAGGCCCCGCCGATCAGCGCCAGTTCCAGCGGGATCGCGATCCACGGATGGTTCCACAACCCAAGACCATATTTGGGCGGATCGCCCGCCAGCGTGAGATCGGGGATGTGCACCAGAAAGTCGAGCAGCCAGTGCGAGAGCACCACCAGCCCGCCCAGCACGCCGCCCAGCGGATTGCGCTGCGATATTGTCAGAATCCCGGCAAACACCGCCGCAAACACCAGCGTTCCGGCCAGGGAATGGGTGAAGGGCATGTGATAGAGATCAAACGGCACCATGACGCTTGCCTCAGGGTCAATCCGCATCCGCTCCACGCCGACCAGCGCAAGGCTGAAAAATGCCCAGTCCACCAGCTGCGCCGCGACAAACAGAATGCCGAGCCGGGGGCTGCGCGGGCTGACGGCAGCGGCGATGAACGCAGGGGCGAAATGGCCGATGAACACTAGGACGCAAACTTCAGCGTGACATAGGTGGCAATCGTGCTCGCGGTGCCGGTGGCAAAGGCGCCCCAGGCAATGTCCTTTACGCTGATGTGAGTCGCCCACACCTTGAACACAGCCTGCGAGGTGAGATCAAAGGTCGCATAACACAGCGCGCCCAGCAGCACGCCGTTCAGCAGCGTTGTCATCACCGATTCTGCTTCGATGCCGGGCCGCACCGCAAACCACACCATGCCAGCCAGATAGATGAAATAGAACGCCAGCGCCGCGCCCCAGTTCACATCCTTGGCCATGATCTCGCCAATGGTCGGCTGGTAGAGATTGGGCGCTGCCCAGCGCAGCCACACCGCATCCATCGCGCCAAACGCCACTGCGGCGGTGACATAGGCCACAACCCACTTGATCATGCGAGATATCCCCTTTTGCAGATGCTTTGCGCCATGCGCTGCGCACACAGCCTTGACCATGGCTCTTGCGAGCGTCAATGCTGCAAGCCATGGACGAGGGCAAGGCTGCCGCGCTGAGCGGCGATGATATTTCGCATTTGAGCTTTGAGCAGGCACTGGCCGCGCTTGAAGATATCGTGAAACAGCTGGAACGCGGCGATGTGCCGCTGGATCAGTCGATCACGCTTTATGAACGCGGCGAAGCATTGCGCAGCGCCTGTCAGGCACGGCTGGATGCAGCAAGTGCGCGGATTGAACGAATCGTTACCGGTGCAGGCGGCCAGGCTGTCGGCACCCAGCCGTTTGACGCTGAGGGGTGAGCGTGATGCTGGTTGATACCGCAGGCGATGTGCTCGCCGAAAATCTCAAACAGGTGCAGGCCGAAATTGATTCGGTGTTCGATGCCATGTTGCCGGTGCCTGATGATACTAGCGCGCGGCTGATCGAGGCGATGCGCTATGCCGCGATCGGCGGGGGCAAGCGCGTGCGCCCCTTGCTAGTGGTAAGCACTGCGAGCCTGTTTGGCGTGAACCGCGAATCTGCCTTGCGAGCCGGTGCCGCGATCGAGGCGATCCATGTCTATTCGCTGATCCATGATGATCTGCCCTGCATGGATAATGACGACATGCGCCACGGCAAGCCGACGCTGCACAAGGTGTTCGACGAGGCAACAGCCGTGCTGGCAGGCGATGCGCTGCATGCGCTGGCGTTCGAGATATTGGCGGATGTGGAAACCAGCGCCGATCCCTTCACCCGCAGCGAATTGATCCTCACGCTTGGTCAGGCCAGCGGCATGCACGGCATGGCGGGCGGCCAGATGATGGACATGGTGGCCGATGAAGAAGGCGTGCAGTATGATCTGCACACCATCACCCGGCTGCAACAGCTCAAAACCGGCGCGCTGCTGGCCGCCAGCGTGGAAATGGGCGCGATCTTGGGCAAGGTTGCGCCGCAGGGCCGTGCGCACCTGCGCGCCTATGCCCGCGATATCGGCCTTGCCTTCCAGATTGCCGACGATCTGCTTGATGTCGAAGGCGATTCTGACAAGGCGGGCAAAACCCTGCGCAAGGACGAGGTACAGGGCAAGCAGACCTTTGTGACGCTGATGGGCGTGGACAAGGCCCGCGAACAGGCGCGCGCGCTGGTGGATCAGGCGATCCTGCGGCTCGCCTCCTACGGGCCGGAGGCTGATATCCTGCGGGCGCTGGCCCGCTTTATTGTCGAGCGTGACCGCTGATCAACAGCGGCAAGGGTTTGGCATCGCACGGGGCAGGGGGAGAGGACAGCCATGACACGCCGCGTCGGGATTTATCCCGGAACCTTCGATCCGATCACGCTGGGCCATGCCGATATCATCCGGCGCGGGGCCAAGCTGGTGGACTGGCTGATCATCGGCGTCACCACCAACCCATCCAAAAACCCGATGTTTTCGACCGAGGAACGCTTTGCGATGGTCGAACGCGAAGTCGCCAACATGGGCCTCGGCAATGTCGAGGTGGTGGGATTTAACGCGCTGCTCGTCAAATTTGCGCAGAAACAGGGTGCCAGCGTGATCATTCGCGGCCTGCGTGCGGTGGCCGATTTCGAATATGAATATCAGATGGCGGGCATGAACCAGCAGCTCGATGATGATGTCGAAACCGTCTTTCTGATGGCCGATGTATCACTGCAACCCATTGCTTCCAAACTGGTCAAGGAAATCGCGCTGTATGGCGGCGACATTTCCCGCTTTGTCAGCGATGCCGTGCGCGCCGATGTCGAGGCGCGGGTTGCGCGCGAAGGGCTCAAGGGCGATTATTGAGCGCTGGCGGTCTTGCCGCGCCTTGGCGTGCCGTGCCGTCCGCGATCATTCATTGAGTTGTCAGGGGCAAGCCGCTAGAGCGCGCAGGCTCATTTTGGATGGAACCATGATCAAGACTGCACCTTTCTTCACCTCTGGCAAGCTGGCGCTGGCTGCGCTGGTGGCGGGCCTGCTGGTGACAGGCGCTGCCCCGGCGTTGGCGCAGGGCAAGCCGAAAGCTCCGCCGATCGCGCTTGGCGATGATCTGTCGGAAGACGAAAAGAAGGAGCGCACCGAGGGCCTCACGGCGGCAAAGGTCTATCCGCCGGTCAATTTCGATCAGAGCGTGTCACCCGAAAACATCTGGGTGCTCGATCTGTCGAACGGCCAGCGCGTCAAGATCCGGCTGATGCCCGAATGGGCGCCCGCCCATGTTGAACGTATCAAAACCCTGACCCGGCAGGGTTTTTACAACGGCATCATCTTTCACCGCGTGATCGAAGGCTTCATGGCGCAGGGCGGTGATCCGACGGGAACCGGGCAGGGCGGCAGCGAGCTTCCCGATCTGGCGGCGGAATTCAACCCCATGCCCCATGTGCGCGGCACGCTGTCGATGGCGCGCGCGGCGGCGGAAGACAGCGCCAATAGCCAGTTCTTCATCGTGTTCTACCCGCGCTTTGCGCTCGACAAGCGTTACACCAATTTTGGCCGCGTGATCGAAAACATGGACGGGGTGGATGCCATCACGCGGGGTGAGCCGCCTGCTGCGCCCACCCGCATTGTTCAGGCCTCGATGCTGACCGACAATATGCCGCAGCCCGCTCTGCCGCGCCCGGCTGATGATGCGGCGATCACAGCCGACATGCTGAGCGCGCCGTCCGTCCAGTAATCGCGCCTGCGGGCTGTGCGATAGGCGTTGCCGACGCTGGGGGGCCGCGCTAGGGGCGCGCTCCATGAAGGTTGATCTGTTTGATTTTGAACTCCCGCAAGAACGCATCGCGCTGCGGCCGGTGCGCCCGCGCGATGCCGCGCGCATGCTCGTGGTGCGGGGGCAGGATGCCCCGTTTGAAGATTGCGGCGTGCGCGATCTGCCCCGCCTGCTGAAGGCGGGCGATGTGCTGGTGTTCAACGATACCCGCGTGATCCCTGCCCAGCTTGAAGGCCGCCGTGCCGATGGCGAAGCCAAGGTGGGCGCAACGCTGCACAAGCGGCTTGATCTGCGGCGCTGGCAGGCCTTCATCCGCAATGCCAAGCGGGTTAAAGAGGGCGATCAGATCGTGTTCGGCGGCGGGGTCACCGCGCTGGCCGAAGCGCGCCGCAGCGATGGTTCGGTCACTTTGTTCTTCGAGGGCGATGAACCGGTCGAAGTGCTGCTTGATCGCGCCGGCACCATGCCGCTGCCGCCCTATATCGCATCGAAGCGCGGGATCGACGCGCAGGATCTCGAAGATTACCAGACGATGTTTGCTGCCGAAGATGGCGCGGTGGCCGCGCCCACGGCTTCGCTGCATTTCACGCCGCGGCTGGTGGAGGCGATTGATGCCGCCGGGATTGGCCGCGCGATGCTGACGCTGCATGTCGGTGCGGGGACGTTTCTCCCGGTCAAGGCCGATGATACCGAAGATCACCAGATGCACGCCGAATTCGGGCGCATCAGCCAAGCTACCGCTGATCAACTGAACGCCGTGCGCGCCGCGGGCGGGCGGATCATCGCGGTTGGCACCACGGTGCTCCGCTTGCTGGAAAGCGCCGTGGACGAAAGTGGCGTGATCCAGCCCTTTGCAGGCGACACCAGCATTTTCATCACGCCGGGTTACAAACTGCGCGCAGTCGATGGCCTGATGACCAATTTTCACCTGCCCAAATCCACCCTGATGATGCTGGTGAGCGCGCTGATGGGGCGTGATCGGATGATGGCGGCCTATGCCCACGCCATCGCGCAGGAATATCGGTTCTATTCCTACGGCGATTCCTCGCTGCTGCTGCCAACGCGATGAGCGCGCGCTTCGCCTTCACGCTGAACGCCACTGATGGCAAGGCGCGCACCGGGGTGATCGCCATGCAGCGTGGGCAGATCCGCACGCCTGCCTTCATGCCGGTCGGTACGGCGGCGACTGTCAAGGCGATGAAGCCCGAAAGCGTGCGCGCGGCGGGCGCAGACATCATCCTTGGCAATACCTATCACCTGATGCTGCGCCCCGGCGCGGAGCGGGTGGCGCGCCTCGGCGGCCTTCACACCTTCATGAACTGGCCGCGCCCGATCCTCACCGACAGCGGCGGCTATCAGGTGATGAGCCTGTCGGAACTCAGAAAACTCACCGAACACGGCGTCGAATTCAAAAGCCACCTTGATGGCTCGCGCCACATGATCACGCCCGAACGCAGCATGGAAATCCAGCGCCTGCTCGGCAGCGATATCGTGATGGCGTTTGATGAATGTCCCCGCGCTGATCGCCCGCGCGATGAAATCGCCGCCAGCATGGAGCTTTCAATGCGCTGGGCACAGCGCAGCCGCGACGGGTTTGACGCAGGCGCGCAGCACGCGGCCCGCGCCGCCCTGTTCGGCATCCAGCAGGGCGCGCTGCACGAAGACCTGCGCCGCATCAGCGCCGACAAGCTCATCGACATCGGCTTTGATGGCTATGCCGTGGGCGGGCTGGCCGTGGGCGAGGGGCAGGAAGCCATGTTCGGCGTGCTCGATTATGCGCCCGATATGCTCCCGGTGGATCGCCCACGCTATCTGATGGGCGTGGGCAAGCCTGATGATCTGGTCGGCGCGGTCGAATGCGGGATCGACATGTTCGATTGCGTGCTGCCGACGCGTTCGGGGCGCAACGGGCAGGCGTTCACCTGGAACGGGCCGATCAATCTGAGGAACGCCCGCCATGCCGAGGATAGCGGGCCGCTGGATGAACGCTGCGCCTGCCCGGTGTGCACGCAATATTCGCGCGCCTATCTCCATCACCTTGTCAAATCGGGCGAGATCCTCGGCGCCATGCTGGTGACCGAGCATAATCTGTGCTTTTATCAGGCCTTGATGCAGGCCATGCGCGATGCCATTGCGGGGGGGCGTTTTGCTGCCTTCGCTGCCGATTTCCGCCGCGACTACCTTGGAAGTTCCTGATTGATGCCCAAACTCCCGGAAGACTGCCAGACGATGGTGGAGGTGCGCGCAGGCGTTGATGCTACGGACCGCGAGCTGGTGGCGCTGCTTGACCGGCGCTTCGGCTATATGCGCGCCGCCGCCCGTATCAAGCAGAGCCGGGAGGCGGTGCGCGATGAAGAACGCAAGGCCAGCGTGATCGCGGCCGCCGTGGCCGAAGCCGCAGGGCGCGGCATTCCCGAAAGCGTGATCGCCGCGATGTGGGAGCACCTCGTCGAAGGCTCGATCGCATATGAATTCACCGAATGGGATCGGCTGCGCAGTTAGCTTTCGCGCGGGAGAAAAGCCGCAAGGCGCGGCGCCTTTTTCTGCGGGGCCTTCTGCCGGATCGTCTGCGCAAGGCGCGCAATGCGCTGCTCCCATTGCGGCAGCCCCTTGGGCGCGGTTTCCTCACCCACCGGGCCGAGTGACAGCGTGCGCACCGGCGCAAAGCCGCAAAAACCCAGCACCTGGCCCTTCCAGCGCTTGATCAGCGCATTGCCATGCACCCATTTGAGGATGAAGGGCGGGGTATCCATGGTGGCAATCAGATCAGCCGAACGGCCCACCATCAGCTTGTCCCACCACGGATTGCCGACGTGATAGGCAAAGGTGAATTTGGGCAGGAACAGCCGATCAATCAGCCCCTTCAGTTCCGCCGGTTCCGCCCCCCACCACATCGGGAAAGCCACCACCAGATGATCGCAGGCATCAAGCGCTTCAGCGAGGCGGTGCAAGTCAGGCTCCCATGCGGTGCGCTGCTTGTAGCCATGGCGCAGCACCGGGCTGAAAGCGAGATCGCGCACCGCCACGCGCACCACTTCGGCTGACGCGGGCAGGGCGCGTTCATAGACATCGAGCAGATGGGTGGTCAGGCGCCCTTGATCGGGGTGCCCATCGAGTAGCAGGACTTTCATGGCGCGGATCCCTTCGCGTGATTCTGTGCCCGGGTGATTGCACCTGCTTGCCCAAATGAAAAGGGCGACCCTTGCGGGCCGCCCTTTGCGTATGTCGTGGGAAGAAACCCCGGATCAGCGCGAATAGAATTCGACCACCAGGTTCGGTTCCATCGTCACCGGATAGGGCACTTCGTCAAGCTTGGGCACGCGGGTGAAGGCGACCTTGTCGGTGCCGTCGGGCGCGACGTAATCGGGGATGTCACGCTCTGCGAGGCCCTGCGCTTCGATGACGAGCGCCATTTCCTTGGCCTTGCTACCCAGGCTGATCACATCGCCCACATCGACCCGGCGCGAGGCAATGTTGCACTTCACGCCGTTCACATAGATGTGCCCGTGGCTCACCAGCTGGCGCGCGGCGAAGATCGTCGGCGCGAACTTGGCGCGGTACACGAGCATATCAAGGCGACGCTCCAGCAGGCCGATGAGGTTCTGGCTGGTATCGCCCTTCATGCGGCTGGCTTCGGCATAGGTGCGCTTGAACTGCTTTTCAGTCACATCGCCGTAATAGCCCTTCAGCTTCTGCTTGGCGCGCAGCTGGAGGCCATAATCGCTCATCTTGCCCTTGCGGCGCTGGCCGTGCTGGCCCGGGCCGTATGAACGCTTGTTCACCGGAGAATTGGGGCGACCCCAGATGTTTTCGCCCATCCGGCGGTCAAGCTTGTACTTGGCGCTCTTGCGCTTCGACATAAGTCATCCTTAAAATTTGCTGTTCCGCCCCAGTGGCGGACATTCAACCCGGCATCGCACCGGCAGGAATTGCTCCTGACGCGGCCACCGCTTCACCGGGGTGCGGGGCCAATTGCGAAGGCGCGCGCATAGCAGGATGGCGCCCCGCGTCAAGCGCGAAGCGGCTAGTCCCGCACTTCACGGTCGAGCGAACTGAGCACCCCGCGCAAGGTGCGCACTTCCAGATGGTTCCAGCCCGGCTTGGTCAGCACCCCGCGCAGGGTGCGGCGCGTGGCCTCGGCGCGGGCTTCGGGCAGGAAGTAGCCGCGCGGCTCCAGCAGCTTTTCGAAATGGGCGATCAACCCGTCAAGCTCGTCCTGCGGGGCAGGGGCAGGGTATCTTCCAGCGTCGGCTGCACCAGCGTGCCCCCGGCATCCGGCCCAGCGCCCGCGATCTCGCGCCCCATGCGCGACCATTCATAGGCCACCAGAATCACCGCTTGGGCAAGATTGAGCGAGCCGAATTCGGGATTGATCGGGATCGTCAGGATATTGCGGGCGAGCGCCACATCCTCGGTCTCAAGACCCGAACGTTCGGGGCCGAACAGCACCGCATGGCGTCCGGCCTGCGTGTGGACGAGCCGCCCTGCTTCATCCGCGCCGATCACCGGCTTGGTGACGCCGCGCTTCCTTACGGTGGTGGCATGGACATGCTGGCAATCGGCCACCGCTTCGGCGGTGGTGGCATAGACCTTGGCCTCGGCCAGCACGATATCTGCGCCCGAAGCCGCCGGGCCAGCAGAGGGATTGGGCCAGCCATCGCGCGGGGCAACAAGGCGCATTTCGGTGAGGCCGAAATTCAGCATGGCGCGCGCCGCCTTGCCGATATTTTCGCCAAGTTGCGGGCGCACCAGCACGATCACGGGCTTGTTCAGTTCAGTCATGCGGGGGATCAATCCTTGGCCGCTTCGGCCACGGCGCTGGCGAATTCCTCGAAATCGCGCGCTTCGGAAAAATCGCGGTAAACGCTGGCAAAGCGGATATAGGCGACAGAATCGATCTGCCTGAGGCCGTCCATCACCAGCTCGCCAATCCGCGAAGAGGGCACCTCGGCATCGCCCGAGGTTTCGACCTGGCGCTGGATACCGGAAATCAGCTGATCGAGCCGTTCCTGATCAATCCCGCGCTTGCGGCAGGCGAGCGCGACCGATTGTTCGAGCTTGGAGCGATCAAATTGTTCGCGGCGATCACCGGATTTCACCACCACCACTTCGCGCAATTGCACGCGTTCAAAGGTGGTGAAACGCGCCCCGCACGACGAACATTGCCGCCGCCGCCGGATCGAAGAGCCATCTTCGGTCGGGCGGCTGTCTTTTACCTGCGTATCATCATGGGCACAAAACGGGCAGCGCATTCAGGAACTTATTTCTTGATTCGCTGATAGAGTGCGAAGCCGATCCCAGCGGCAAGGCCAAGCGGCCAGGATACCACCGGCAGGATCAGCCCCGCCACCGCGCCCACCGCAGCGCCCGTCAGCACCGGCGCGGTGGAAGGGTGATTGAGCCCCTCCTTGGCCATGCCGGTGACTTCGGTCTTGATGTCCTCGACCCAATCCTGCGGCTGCGGATCATTCATGCTGCGTGCTCCTTCAGAGGCCCGGATAGACCGGGAAGGCGGCGCACAATTCGGCAACGCGCGCACGCACGCTTTCCTCGATCTGGGCGTCACCCTCAGGGCCATTTCTGGAAAGGCCGTCAACCACTTCGGCGATGAGCTTGCCAATGGTGCGGAACTCTGCCGGGCCAAAGCCGCGGGTGGTTCCAGCGGGCGTGCCAAGGCGGATGCCACTGGTGACAAAAGGCGAGCGGGTGTCAAACGGGATGCCGTTCTTGTTGCAGGTGAGCCAGGCGCGATCGAGGCCCTTTTCGGCGTCCTTGCCGGTGACATCTTTCGCCGTGAGATCGACCAGCATCGAGTGGTTGTCGGTGCCGCCGCTGACAATGCGCAGGCCGTTTTCTTCAAGGCTGGCAGCAAGCGCGCGGGCGTTTTCGACGATGCGGTGCGCGTAATCCGTGAATTCGGGCTGCAGCGCCTCGCGGAAGGCCACCGCCTTGGCGGCGACGACATGCATCAGCGGGCCGCCTTGCAGGCCGGGGAACACCGCCATGTTCAAAGGCTTGGTATATTTCTCGTCATTCCACAGGATGATGCCCGAGCGGGGGCCGCGCAAGCTCTTGTGCGTGGTGGAGGTCACGATATCGCAATGCGGGAAGGGCGAGGGGTGCGCGCCGCCTGCCACGAGGCCTGAAATGTGGCTCATGTCGCACAGCAAAATCGCGCCCACTTCATCGGCGATGGCGCGGAAGGCCGCGAAATCCCATTGCCGCGAATAGGCCGTGCCGCCGCAGATGATGATCTTGGGGCTGTGTTCGCGTGCCTTGGCAAACACTTCGTCCATGTCGATGGTCTCGGTCTCGGGCGATACGCCGTAGGAGACCGGATTGAACCACTTGCCGCTCATATTGACAGGCGAGCCGTGCGTCAGGTGCCCGCCCGAATTGAGATCGAGCCCCATGAAGGTATCGCCCGGATTGAGCAGGGCAAGGAACACGGCCTGGTTCATCTGGCTGCCCGAGTTGGGCTGCACATTGGCAAAATTGCAGCCAAACAATTGCTTGGCGCGTTCAATTGCCAGCGTTTCGACCACGTCGGCATAGTCGCAGCCGCCATAGTAACGCTTGCCCGGATAGCCTTCGGCATATTTGTTGGTGAAGACGCTGCCCGTCGCTTCGAGCACCGCGCGGCTGGCGATGTTTTCGGATGCGATCAGTTCGATCTTGTCGCGCTGGCGACCAAGTTCCTTGGCGACAGCGGCGGCGATTTCGGGATCGGCAGTGGCAAGATCATCACGCCAGAACCCTTCCATCGAAGCGGCAGACTGGCGGGCGGCGAAATCAATCGGGGCGGTGCTCATTGGTGGGTCTCGATCCGGTCAGGCAGAAAAGGCGGGCGGGAAAGCTTGCCGACGCGGCGCTGGTGGCGTCCATGCGGATCGCCGGCATCGGCAAACTCGGTGTCCAGAAATGTTGCAACGCAGGCCTTGGCCATTTCGATCCCGATCAGCCGCGCGCCCAGTGCAATACAGTTTGCGTCGTTGTGTTCGCGCGCGAGTGCGGCAGACAGCGGCTCGGAAACCAAGGCGCAGCGCACCTGCGGATGGCGGTTGACGCTGATCGAAATACCAATGCCGCTGCCGCACAGCGCAATGCCAAACTCGGCGGTGCCTTCGGCGATGATTTCGGCAAGGCGGTAGCCATAATCGGGATAATCGACGCTCACCCCGGCTTCCGGGCCAAGATCGGCCACGTCATGGCCATCATTGATGAGCCATTCGGCAAGCTCGGCCTTGAGTTCAATGGCCGCGTGATCAGAGGCAATGGCGATGCGCATGGCCTTTCCCATAGGCTCATAGGCGGAGATTCTCCACCCCTCGGGGAGCGCTTTTCGACGAATAGACAAAGAAGTCCCCGCCGCACGAAAGCCCTGCTTGGCGCTGCTTGTGCAAGGCCATCGGGGCAAGGCAAGGAAAGCTTCACGATTGGATGCTAGGCTGCATCCCATGAGAAACCTTTTTCTGGGAGCCGTGATGCTGGGAGCGAGCATGGCGCTGGCCGGGTGCGGCGGGCAGCAGGATCGGTTTGCGCCCGGCGACTGGGAGCTCAAATCGTGGCTGGAAGTGAAGGGGCGCAGCGCGCAGATTGAGCCACAGACCCTTAGCGCCAGGCTATCCCCGCAGGTGGCCGATGCAGGGGTCCATGCGGCGATGTTTTCCGAGTTCTATCACGGGGAAAAGGGCCAGAATGTCGTGTTTGAAGGCGGCGTGATCTCGGGCCATTTCGATCAGCAGGCCGTGGCGCCTTTTCCCGAACACCAGCAAGCCGTATCAGGCACTTATGCGGCGCAAAGCTTCGAAATGCGCATCACCATGCCCGTGATTGCAGGGGTGCAGTCCTATCAGGTGGTCACTGGCAAGCATATCGGCGGCGAATAGCTGCCCGGTTGCGGCACTTGGCAGCAACCGGGGCAGCCAGCCGGTGGCTTACTGATCGAGGAAGCTGCGCATCTTGCGGCTGCGCGACGGGTGCTTCAATTTGCGCAACGCCTTCGCTTCGATCTGGCGGATACGTTCGCGGGTCACCGAGAACTGCTGGCCGACTTCTTCCAGCGTATGATCGGTGTTCATCCCGATGCCGAAGCGCATCCGCAGCACGCGTTCTTCACGCGGGGTGAGCGAGGCCAGCACGCGGGTGACAGTTTCCTTGAGGTTCGCCTGGATCGCGGCATCCACCGGAATGATCGCGTTCTTGTCCTCGATGAAATCGCCGAGGTGGCTGTCTTCCTCGTCGCCGATGGGCGTTTCGAGGGAGATCGGCTCCTTGGCGATCTTCATCACCTTGCGCACCTTTTCGAGCGGCATCGAAAGGCGCTGCGCCATTTCCTCCGGGGTCGGTTCGCGGCCTTCTTCGTGGAGGAACTGGCGGCTGGTGCGCACCAGCTTGTTGATCGTTTCGATCATATGCACCGGAATGCGGATGGTGCGCGCCTGATCGGCGATGCTCCGGGTGATCGCCTGCCGGATCCACCAGGTTGCATAGGTGCTGAACTTGTAGCCGCGGCGGTATTCGAACTTGTCGACCGCCTTCATCAAGCCGATATTGCCTTCCTGAATAAGATCAAGGAATTGCAGGCCGCGGTTGGTGTATTTCTTGGCGATGGAGATCACCAGACGCAGGTTCGCCTCGACCATTTCCTTCTTGGCAATCCGCGCCTCGCGCTCGCCCTTTTGCACCATGTTGACGATGCGGCGGAATTCATTGAGGCTCATGCCGGTTTGCGCGGCGATATCGGCGATTTCGGCGCGGATGCGCTCGATCGCGGCTTCGTCACGCTCGGCAAAGGCGGCCCACTTCTTGTCCTTCTTGGCGCGCTCCTTGATCCAGGCATCGTCCATCTCGTTGCCGACATAGGCGGTGAGGAAATCGGCACGCTTGATCTTGTGGCGTTCGGCAAGGCGCAGCATCTGCCCGCCCAGCGTGGTGAGGCGGCGGTTGAAGGCGTAGAGATTATCGACCAGAAATTCGATCTTGGTCGCATGGAACTGCACGCTTTCGACCTCGGCGGTGAGATCTTCGCGCAGCTGTTCGTATTTCTTTTCCTTGGCCGCCGGGAAATCATTGCCCACCGCGAGGGTATCCACCCGCTCGCCCTGAAGCTTTTCAAAGGCATTGAACAGCGTGGTGATGCGCGCGAAGCGTTCGAGCGCTTCGGGTTTCAGCGCGGCTTCCATCTGCGCCAATGAGAGGGTGTTGTCTTCCTCGTCCTCTTCCTCGCGGCGGCGCGGGGTGCCGTCCTCGTCCTCGTCATCGGAAGCCTCAGGCTCGTCCTCCACCTCGTCATCCTCGCGGATGGTGGGCCCGGCGGTTTCTTCGGAGATTTCGCCGTCGTCATCCTCGGCATCATCGGCCATCTTGTCGGCCGGCGGTTCCTTGGAAAGCATCGCATCAAGATCGAGGATCTCGCGCAATTGCATGTCGCCTGCGTTCAATGCTTCGGACCACTGGATGATGGCGTGGAAGGTGATCGGGCTTTCGCACAGGCCCATGATCATCATGTCGCGCCCGGCCTCGATCCGCTTGGCGATGGCGATTTCGCCTTCGCGGCTGAGGAGTTCCACTGCGCCCATTTCGCGCAGGTACATGCGCACCGGATCATCGGTGCGATCACCGGTCGCGGTCTTGCGGTTGGCCGCGCGGGCATCTTTTACGCCGGGCTTTTTCTCGCCCTCGCTGTCGTCGTCATCCTCGGCGTCGTCATCGTCCCTGCCGACAACTTCGACATCGTCGCCGTCTTCATCGGCCTCGGCTTCGGCCTCGGCATCTTCGTCGGTTTCGACGATCTGCACGCCCATTTCCGACAAAGCCGTCTGGATGTCTTCGATCTGATCGGGGCTCATCTCGCCCGAGGGCAAGGCCTCGTTCAATTCGTCATAGGTCACATAGCCGCGTTTGCGGGCTTTGCTGATGAGCTTTTTGACCGAAGCCTCGTTGAGGTCGATCAGGGGGGCATCATCCTTGTCCGGGGTGTTTGCGCTCGAGGCCATGTGTCCCTGTAATTCCATCTTGCCGGTTCGCCGTGCCGTGCTGCCGGGCAGCAGGCCAGACGCCCATTGCGTTAATCCATTCCCGCTTGACGCGGGGTTTCGCCCTCGTTCGCCGCCATGGCCGCCTTGCGTCGCCCGAAGTGCTTCAGGCGTTCATTGACGGCGGCAAGCTGCGATCTGAGCCGTGCCTGCTCGGCAAAGGATCCTTCAGGATCACTTTCGAAACGCGCTATGGTGGCCGCAAGCGCAGCCTCAAGCGCGGGTCTTTCAACCAGCAGCGACACAGCTTCGGCCAATTCCTCACACGCATCGCCGGCCTCGGTGCCTTCTCTGAGGAAGGCGAATGGTGAATCCGCCGGCGGGGCAGGATGACCTTGGCTTTCCCATATGGCGCTTGGGGGACGCGAATCAAGCGTTTCTGCAAATTCGAGCAGCGATTCGATCAGATCGGCAAGATCCTGATGGTGGCGAGCGATCTGAACCAGCGCTTCGGCGTGGCGCGTGATCTGTTGCGGATAGTGCGCCAGGCCATACAGCGTGGCGATCAGCAGGCTTTGCCGCTGGCCGCCCTGCATCAGCCCGCCAAGCTGCGCGCGGGCATCGGGCGACAGGCCCGGCGGCGGCATCTTCGCGCCGCGCCAGGCGCCGCGCTGGCCGGCGGCTGGCCCTTGGCTGCGCGGCGGATTGGCGGCGCGCGGCGGATAGGCAAAGGCGGAGAAGCGATCACCCAATTCGCGGCGATAAAGCGAGCGGATTTCGGGATCGGCAATCGTATCGGCATGGGCCATGAGCCGCGCCTTCAATCCGGCCTTGGCCTCGGGGGTGGCGAGGCTTTGCGCATCGCGTTCAAATGCCCACAGCGTGTCGATCAGGCTGGCAGGCTGGCTGAGGATGTCCTCGATTGCCTTTGCCCCCCGCTCGCGGATCAGATCATCAGGATCAAGCCCGGAAGGCAGGCGCACAATGCCGAGCGAGCGCATCGGCGCAAGCATCGGCAGCGCGCGCGCAATCGCCCGCATCGCCGCGCGCTGGCCCGCCGCATCGCCATCGAAACACAGGATCGGCGTGTCCACCATGCGCCAGAGCATTTCGAGCTGCATCTCGGTCAGCGCGGTGCCGAGCGGCGCGACCGCCTCGGCAATGCCCGCCTGTGCGAGCGCGACCACATCCATATAGCCTTCGACGACCACCACGCGGCCCGACTGGCGCACAGCGGGCGCGGCGCGGTGGAGATTGTAGAGCGTGCGGCCCTTGTCGAACAGCGGCGTATCGGGCGAGTTGAGATATTTCGCAACGCCATCCCGCTTATCCAGAATGCGCCCGCCAAAGGCGATCACCCGCCCGCGCGCATCATGAATAGGCAGCATCACCCGCCCGCGAAAGCGGTCATAGCGTTCACCACTATCAGTGACGATCCGCATGCCTGCGTCGGCCAGCATCTCTTCGGAGAAGCGGGGCAGGGCGCGCGGCAGAGCCTGCTTGTCTTCGCTCGCCCAGCCGAACCCGAATTCGCGCAAGGTGGCTTGGCTCAGCCCGCGCCGCGCCAGATATTCGCGCGCCGCAGCCCCGCTTGGCGAGCCGAGGTTTTCGACAAAGAACCGCTGCGCGCCTTCCGTCACATCAATCAGGCTGGCGCGCGCTTCGGCCTTTTGCGCGGCGACCGGATCGGGCGCGGGCACTTCCATGCCTGCCTCTGCCGCCAATTGCTTGACCGCATCCATGAACTGGAGGCCTTCGTGATCCACCATCCAGCTGATCGCATCGCCATGCGCGCCGCAGCCAAAGCAATGGTAGAACTGCTTGGCATCATTGACATAGAAGCTCGGCGTCTTTTCGCCGTGGAACGGGCAGCACCCCTTGAACTCACGCCCGGCGCGCGTCAGTTTGACACTGCGCATGACAAGCGACGACAGCGTGATCCGCGCGCGCAGTTCGTCCTTCCATTGCGGGGTGATGGCCATGGCTCACAAGTGCGCCCGAAAGCGCCCGCATTCAAGCGGCCTTATTGCAACACGCCTCGTCACCCCGTCCTTGACACGGGGTTCGGCTTCCTTCTTCGCGCCTTGCCCAATAAGAGCCAAGCGCCGTGTCAAGCACGGGGCGACGGGTGTTTTACGAAAGCGCCGCTTTCACCAGCCCGCTGGCGAGTTTCCCGTCAAGCACCGCGCCGTGGCGGGCCTTCAATTCCGCCATCACCGCGCCCATGTCCTTCATGGTGGATGCGCCGGTTTCCGCCTTGATCGCTGCAATCGCGGCGCGGGTTGCAGCCTCATCCATCATCTGGGGGAGAAATTCCTCGATCACGGCGAGTTCGGCGGCTTCCTTGGCCGCCAGTTCCGCGCGCCCGCCCGCCTCGTACATGTCGATTGATTCGCGGCGCTGCTTGGCCATCTTCTGGAGCACGCTCACCACCAGCTCATCATCCGGCGTGGGCTTGGCGCTGGTGCGCTCTTCGATGTCGCGGTCCTTGATCTTGGCGCTGATCTGACGCAGCGCGGCGGTGCGGTCTTTCTCGCCCGCTTTCATCGCGGCGATGGTGGCGGCCTTGATGGTGTCTCGGATCATTTTCGTCTTTCCTGTGGAAGGGATTTCATGGCCGCGCCCCTAACGCAATTATCGCAGTCCGCCTAGGTTGACGCGGGGGGGCAAGCGGCCTAGCGGACAAAACTTAGCACCATCGCTGGCAACACTTGCAAACGGAGCGCCCCATGGCCGACCCCGCATCCACTCGTGCGCAACCCTCAGGCGCGACCGGCGTGCTCGTGCTGGCCGATGGCACGGTGCTGTGGGGCCGCGGCTTTGGCGCAGTGGGTGCGGCGGTGGGCGAGGTGTGTTTCAACACCGCGATGACGGGCTATCAGGAAGTGATGACCGATCCGAGCTATGCCGCCCAGATCGTCACCTTCACTTTCCCCCATATCGGCAATGTCGGCGCGAATGGCGAGGATATGGAGAGCCGCGTCGAAGGCGCGGTGGGCTGCATCGTGCGCGAGGATGTGACCGAGCCGAGCAATTTCCGCAGCATCGAGCGGTTTGTCGAGTGGATGGCCAAGGCGGGCAAGATCGGGCTTGCCGGGATCGACACCCGCGCGCTGACCCGCCGCATCCGCATGAGCGGCGCGCCCAACGCGGTGATCGCGTACGCACCCGATGGCACCTTCGATATCGCCGCCCTGCTGGAACGCGCGCGCGGCTGGCCGGGGCTCGAAGGCATGGACTTGGCGGTGCGGGTGACGCGCGATGGGCAAGAGCGCTGGGAGGGCGGATACTGGCGCTTGGGCCACGGCTATGGCCGCGCCGCCTTCGATGCCAAACCCCACGTGGTAGCGATTGATTACGGCGCGAAGGACAATATTTTCCGCAATCTGGTGAAGGCCGGTGCGCGGGTGACGGTGGTGCCGGCCAAGACCTCGTTTGACGAGGTCATGGCGCTGGCGCCCGACGGCGTGTTTCTGTCAAACGGCCCGGGCGATCCGGCGGCGACGGGCGAATATGCCGTGCCGGTTATCAAGGCGCTGCTCGATGCGGACGTGCCGCTGTTCGGGATTTGCTTGGGCCACCAGATGCTCGCGCTGGCGGCAGGTGCGAAGACCATCAAAATGCACCAAGGCCACCGCGGCGCAAACCACCCGGTGCAGCGCGTAGGCGAGGGCTGGGGCGAGACCACCGGCCTGGTCGAGATCACGAGCATGAACCACGGCTTTGCGGTGGACGCTGATACGCTTCCGGAGCATGTCGAGCAGACGCACGTGAGCCTGTTCGACGGGACGAATTGCGGGATTGCGATTCGGGGCAAGCGGGCCTTCGCGGTGCAGTATCACCCCGAGGCAAGTCCGGGGCCGCAGGATAGCTTCTACCTTTTCGAGAAGTTCGTCGGGGGGCTAGGGTGATGATGCGGTTTTCGGCACTTCCCCACTTCTTTTTCTCCCTTCCCCTAGGGGAAGGGTTGGGGATGGGGGTTCGGCGGTGAGGGGGCAGGGCGTCATTTCGGGCGTCGCTCCCCCATCCCCCGACCCCTTCCCCGCGGGGAAGGGGGGCTTGTCAGCGTTCGTTCCTCGCTATGGCGATCTCTTGCGCAATCACTGTCAGCACGCCGTCGATGTTGCCCAGAACCTCGTTGTTCCAGAAGCGGATGACGCGGTAGCCGTGCGCTTCGATGACCTGCGTGCGGTTCGCATCGGCGAGAATTCCGGAATGCTGACCGCCGTCGAGTTCGATGGCCAGCCTAAGCGAGCGGCAGGCGAAGTCGGCGATGAAGGTGCCGATGGGAAACTGCCGGGTAAACTTCGCGCCTTCAAAGCGGCCTGCGCGCAGATGCAGCCACAGGCGCTGTTCGGCATCGGTCGGCGCATTGCGAAGCTTGCGCGCGAGGCCCGTCAACCGCTTTTCCGCCATCGTGGTACACCCATCCCCAACCCCTTCCCTCAAGGGAAGGGGCTTTTGCCAGCAAAGTCAATCTAATGCCCAAAAGAACCGACATCTCCTCGATCCTCGTCATTGGCGCTGGCCCGATCATCATCGGCCAGGCCTGCGAGTTCGACTATTCCGGCACGCAGGCGATCAAGGCGTTGAAGGAGGAGGGCTACCGCGTCATCCTCGTCAATTCCAATCCCGCCACGATCATGACCGATCCGGAGTTCGCCGACGCCACATATATCGAGCCGATCACGCCCGATATCGTCGCCAAGATCATCGCCAAGGAACGGCCCGATGCGCTGCTGC
The DNA here is from genome assembly GCA_045377215.1 of Erythrobacter sp. Classification (GTDB taxonomy): domain Bacteria; phylum Pseudomonadota; class Alphaproteobacteria; order Sphingomonadales; family Sphingomonadaceae; genus Erythrobacter. The sequence goes on along the minus strand of JBJIOB010000009.1, from coordinate 5,598 downwards.
CCACGATGGGCGGGCAGACGGCTTTGAACTGCGCGCTGAAGCTCGATGAAATGGGCGTGCTGGCCGAATACGGTGTCGAGATGATCGGCGCGAAAGCGGATGCCATCGACAAGGCGGAAAACCGCCAGCGCTTCCGCGATGCGATGGATTCCATCGGCCTTGAAAGCGCCCGCAGCGGCGTTGCCACCACGCTGGAACAAGCCCGCGTGATCCTTGAACGCACGGGGCTCCCCTCCATCATCCGCCCCAGCTTCACGCTGGGCGGCACCGGCGGCGGGATTGCCTATAACAAGGCGGAATTCGATAGAATCGTGGCAGAAGGCCTCGACGCCTCGCCGACCACCGAAGTGCTGATCGAGGAATTGCTGCTGGGGTGGAAAGAGTTCGAGATGGAAGTGGTGCGTGATCGCAAGGATAACGCGATCATCATCTGCGCCATCGAAAATGTCGATCCGATGGGGGTGCATACGGGCGATTCGATCACGGTGGCCCCGGCGCTGACGCTGACCGACAAGGAATACCAGATCATGCGCAACGCAAGCATTGCGTGCTTGCGCGAAATCGGTGTGGAAACAGGCGGTTCCAACGTCCAGTTCGCAGTCAATCCCAAGGATGGCCGCCTGATCGTGATCGAAATGAACCCGCGCGTGTCGCGTTCATCGGCGCTCGCATCCAAGGCCACCGGCTTTCCCATCGCGCGGGTCGCGGCGAAACTGGCGGTCGGGTATACATTGGACGAACTCACCAACGAGATCACCGGCGCAACCCCTGCCAGTTTCGAGCCGACGATTGATTACGTCGTCACCAAGATCCCGCGCTTTGCCTTTGAAAAGTTCAAGGGCGCGGCCAATGACCTCTCAACCGCTATGAAGAGCGTGGGCGAAGTCATGGCAATTGGACGCAATTTTCAGGAAAGCATGCAGAAGGCGCTGCGCGGGCTCGAAACCGGGCTCGATGGCTTCAACCGCGTGCCTGAACTCGAAGGCCAGCCGCGCGATGTGATCAATGCCGCGCTGTCACGCCGCACGCCGGATCGGCTGCTCAAGGTGGGCCAAGCGTTCCGCGAAGGGCTGTCGGTTGAGGAAATTGCTGCCGTAACCTTCTACGATCCGTGGTTCCTGCGCCAGATCGAGGCGATTATCGCTGCCGAGGCCGAGGTGCAGAAGGATGGCTTGCCGCGCGATGCGGCGGGCCTGCGCCGCCTCAAAGCCATGGGCTTTTCCGATAAGCGGCTGGCGACGCTGGCGGTGCGTTCGGTCGGCGTGGCGGGCGGGCTTGCCGAAACCCAGGCCAAGCGTTCGGGCCTGCTGCATGATGCGCTGATGGCGATGGCAGGGGCGACCAGCGAGGAAGAAGTGCGCAGCCTGCGCCGCAAGCTCGGCGTCTTCCCGGTGTTCAAGCGGATCGACAGCTGCGCCGCCGAATTCGAAGCGATCACGCCCTACATGTATTCGACCTACGAAGCGCCCAGCTTTGGCGAGGCGGAGTGCGAATCTGCACCCACCGACCGGCGCAAGGTCGTGATCCTTGGCGGCGGGCCGAACCGGATCGGGCAGGGGATCGAATTCGATTACTGCTGCGTCCATGCGTGTTTCGCGCTGGCCGAACAGGGGTTCGAGACCATCATGGTCAACTGCAACCCCGAAACGGTCTCGACCGATTACGACACGTCGGATCGGCTTTATTTCGAACCGCTCACTGCCGAAGACGTGCTGGAAATCCTGCGCGTCGAACAGTCGCGGGGCGAGCTGGTCGGCGTGATCGTGCAGTTCGGCGGGCAGACGCCGCTGAAGCTCGCACAAGCGCTGGAGGATGCGGGCATCCCGATCCTTGGCACCTCGCCCGATGCGATTGATCTGGCCGAAGACCGCGAACGCTTTGCCAAGCTGGTGAGCAAGCTCAAACTGAAGCAGCCGGAAAACGGCATTGCCCGCAGCCGCGATGAAGCCGCCGCGGTCGCCGCGCGCATTGGCTATCCGGTGCTGCTGCGCCCGTCATACGTGCTCGGCGGCCGCGCGATGGAGATTGTCGACAGCGAAGCCCAGCTCGATGATTACATCGCCACCGCAGTGAACGTGTCTGGCGATAGCCCGGTGCTGATTGATCAGTACCTGCGCGATGCGATCGAATGCGATGTCGATGCGCTGTGCGATGGCACCGAAGTGCGGATCGCAGGCGTGATGCAGCATATCGAGGAAGCGGGCGTCCATTCGGGCGATTCGGCCTGCACCCTGCCGCCCTATTCGCTGCCCCCTGAAATCATCGCCGAGATGGAGCGTCAGGCCGAGGCGCTGGCCCATGCGCTTGGCGTGGTGGGCCTGATGAACATCCAGTTCGCGGTGAAGGACGGGCAGGTCTACCTCATCGAGGTCAATCCGCGCGCCAGCCGCACTGTGCCTTTCGTCGCCAAGGCGATCGGCCAGCCGGTGGCCAAGATCGCCGCGCGCGTGATGGCGGGCGAACCACTCAGCGCCTTTCCTCCGTTCAAGCGCGATTTGCCCTATATGGCCGTGAAGGAAGCGGTGTTCCCCTTCGCGCGCTTCCCCGGCGCCGATCCCGTGCTGAGCCCGGAGATGAAATCCACCGGCGAGGTGATGGGGATCGACAGCACTTTTGCCGCCGCCTTCCTCAAATCGCAGCTTGGCGCCGGGATGGTACTGCCCAACGCGGGCACGGTGTTCGTCAGCGTCAAGAACACCGACAAGGCGGCGATCCTGCCGGCCGTCAAGCGCCTCATCGAAGCGGGTTTCACCATCATCGCCACCGGCGGCACACAGGCCTATCTTTCGGAACAGGGCCTGGGCGTCGAACGGGTCAACAAGGTGGCCGAAGGCCAGCCGCATATTGTCGATCGGATCATTGATGGCGACATCGCGCTGATCTTCAACACCACCGAGGGCTGGCAGTCCTTGTCGGACAGCAAATCCATCCGGCAGGCAGCGCTCGCGAACAAGGTGCCCTATTACACCACTGCCGCGGGTTCGGTGGCAGCAGCGCTGGCGATTTCAACGATCAGGCCTGAGCAACTTGCAGTTCGCGCCATGCAGGACTATTATAATTCCTGACCGGACACTTTTCCCCCACATTGCAAGCGCTGGCGGCCGTATCTTGTGCGGCAATGGTGACTTTTTCGCTTGTGCGGGGACAAGCCGGTAAAAACAGACAGGACGAGATGAAAGATGGCGACGATGGAAAAGGTTCCGATGCTGGCCGAGGGTTATGAACGGCTGACTGCCGACCTCAAAAGCTTGCGCGAAGAACGCCCGAAAATCGTCGAAGCCATCGAAGAAGCGCGTGCCCACGGCGATCTTTCGGAAAATGCCGAATATCACGCCGCCAAGGAACGTCAGGGCCAGGTCGAAGCCATGATCGGCGAAATCGAAAACATGGTCAGCCGGGCGCAGATCATTGATCCGGCCACCTTGTCGGGCGACAAGATCGTGTTCGGCGCGACGGTGACCTTGCTTGACGAAAACGACAAGCCGGTGCGTTACCAGATCGTCGGCCAGACCGAGGCGGATGCCAACAAGGGCCGGATTTCCTATTCCTCGCCGCTCGCCCGCGCGCTGATCGGCAAGCAGGTGGGTGACGAGATCGAAGTGACCGTCCCTTCGGGCGAGAAGTTCTACCTCGTCGACAAGATCGAATTCATCTGAGCTGCTTTTCCATCGCGTAATTGTGGATCGCCACGTCTGCGCTTGCGTGGACGATGGTGAAGTCGCGGCGGTGGAGCAGGGAATATCCCGCACGCGCGAATACCGGGCGAGCCAGTTCGCTCGCTTCGGTAAAAAGCGCCGCGACCCCTGCCTTGCGCGCTTCTGCCTCCGCCAAGCCGAGCAGCATGCTCGCAGCGCCATTCCCGCTGTGATCCGGATGGCAGTAGAGCATGTCGACATGGCCGTCTGACTCGGTCAGCACATAGGCCAGCGGCCTGTCATCGGCGTCCACCGCGACAAGGATCGCATCACCCTTGGCAGCGCTGGCGATAAAGCGTTCGGGGCCGGGATGGCGCGCAGCCCATGCCGCGACCTGTGCTGCGCTGTAGCCACGCGGCCCAATCGTGCGGATCGCGGCGACCGTCAGCGCAGCCAGTGACGCAGCATCGCTATCGCGAAAACGGCGGATGCCGTCACCCATCTTGGCTCGCGACCAGGTTAGTCTTCAGGCGTCAGCAGCTTGTGGATGTGGACCACCACATATTTCATCTCGGCATCATCCACCGTGCGCTGCGCCTGCGCGCGCCAGGCATCGACCGCTGCATCATAGGAACTGAACACGCCCACGACATGGATGCTTTCCGGATCCTGGAATTCGATCCCGCGCGGGTCGGTCACACGGCCGCCCATCACAAGGTGGAGCCGCTGGGTCGGGGTGGTTTCTGCCATGGTGTCTGATCCTTGGGGAGGGGAAGATGGCGCGCCTTAGCGCCAGCCTCACCCCAAGGGCAAGAGCGGTTGGATCAGCCCTTCACACGCCGCGCAATGTCGCGCGCGGCGGTTTCGGCAGCGGTGCGGGTGCGGCGGGCAAATTCGCCCGAGGTGTCGGCGGCCTCGCGGCTGAGGCGCTGGGCTTCGCTCGCGGCCTTGCCGGCAAGCTCCTCGGCGCGGTCTTTGCCGGCGCTCGCGCTTTCCAGCACGTCTTCGAGCACTTTGAGCCCCTGCGCCATCAATGCATTTGCCAGCAAGGCGCTGAATTTCGCGCCAGCCTCGCTCATCGCGCCGCCCGCCTTCCGGCTGGCAGCGCCGGTGACCCGTGCCGCCGCCTTGCCCGCCAGCGCGCGGCCCGGCGTGGTCAAGAGGCCGATGACAAGGCCGAGCACCACCGCGCCTGCCACCACCTTGCCGGGATTGGCGCGGGCATAATCGGCTGCGGCGCGGGCTGCATCGCGGGCATCATCGGCCAGCGTGCGCGCGGCGATGCGTTGTTCTGCGGCTTCGATCCGGGCGCGCAGCGCATCGCGCTTGGCATCGGCCAGATTGCCAGTGATGTTGGGCGTGTGGCTGTTCATCGCTTAGTTTCCCTCGGTTTCGTCCATGGCTTCATCTGCATCCGCGTCCAGCTCCGCTTCGCCGGGCGCATTGTCCAGCCCCAAGAGGCCAAGCAACGGCTCGCGCGCCAGCCACAGGATCAGCGCGCCCACCAGCACGGCAAGCACGCCGCGATGATCCTCGGCCGCGCTTTTGGCCTGTTCGATAACATCATGCGCCCCGGCGGTGATGCGGTTCTTGACCTTGCCGGTGATCTGCGCGCCCACGCGCCCGGCGATCCCCTGTTCGGCCAGCGCCGCCTTGAAATGCGCAACATCCGCTTCGAGCACACCCTTGGCCGCATCGCGCAGCGCCTTGTCCTCGACATAGCGTTTGGGCAGCGATGTCATGCGCCTGCTCCATCGCCGAACATCGCCGCCAGCACCCGCCCGCGCGCCCTGGCGCTGCGCACCAGCAACCCGGTGCCGACCAGCAAGGCTCCCACCACCACGGCAATCGCGCCCCAGATGGTGATCAGCGGTTGCAGCGCCAGCACAGCGCCAATGGCCAGCGCGGTGAGCGCGATGTTGAGCAAGACCAGAGCCAGCACCAGCGCCGCCGCTGCCTTGCC
>JBJIOB010000008.1:0-186972 GCA_045377215.1 Erythrobacter sp. | reverse complement strand
CATTGTTTTCCACCTTGCGCCCTGAAAGCGCAATCGCCACGGCGAACTGGCCGCGCCCATGGATCGGGGTGCGGCCACGGGACATCTTCAAAAAGGACGACAGCCGCCATGACTGCAATCGGCAAAGACACGCTTGGCACCCGCGACATTCTGAATGTCGGCGGCAAGGAATACGCCTATTACTCGCTCGCCAAGGCGGCGGAGCAGTTGGGCGATGTGTCGCGTCTGCCGATTTCGATGAAGGTGCTGCTGGAAAACCTGCTGCGCTTCGAGGACGGCGGCTTCACCGTCGCGCGCGAGCATATTCAGGCGCTGGTTGATTGGCAGGACAACCCCACCACTGGCGAGGAAATCCAGTACCGCCCGGCGCGCGTGCTGCTGCAGGATTTCACCGGCGTGCCTTGCGTGGTCGATCTCGCGGCGATGCGCGACGCGATCAAGAAGCTCGGCGGCGATGCCGCCAAGATCAACCCGCTGGTGCCCGTGAACCTCGTGATCGACCACTCGGTGATGGTCGATGAATTCGGCCACCCCAAGGCGATGGAAGCCAACATGGCCTTGGAATACGAGCGTAACGCCGAACGCTATGACTTCCTCAAGTGGGGTAGCAAAAGCTTCAAGAACTTCACCGCCGTGCCCCCGGGCACCGGCATCTGCCACCAGGTCAACCTTGAGCATCTGGCGCAGGCCGTGTGGTCCAGCGAAGGCCCGGACGGCGTGATGGTCGCCTATCCCGACACCTGTGTGGGCACCGACAGCCACACCACCATGATCAACGGCCTCGGCGTGCTCGGTTGGGGCGTGGGCGGGATCGAGGCGGAGGCGGCGATGCTCGGCCAGCCGGTCTCGATGCTGATCCCCGAAGTGGTGGGCTTCTACCTCGAAGGCCGCATGAACGAAGGCGTGACCGCGACCGACCTTGTGCTGACCTGCGTGCAGATGCTGCGCGAAGTCGGCGTGGTGGGCCGCTTTGTGGAGTTCTACGGCCCAGGCGTCGCCAACCTCACCCTCGCCGACCGCGCCACCATCGCCAACATGGCCCCGGAATATGGCGCGACCTGCGGGTTCTTCGGGATCGACGACAAGACCCTCGATTACCTGCGCCTCACCGGCCGCAGCGAAGAGAACATCGCGCTGGTCGAAGCCTATGCCAAGGCGCAGGGCATGTGGTTTGACCCGGCCAATGTGCCGGTCTTCACCAAGACGCTGAGCCTCGACATGGCCGCGGTCGTCCCCAGCCTCGCCGGCCCCAAGCGCCCGCAGGACAAGGTGATCCTGCAAGAGGTCGACGACCTGTTCAACGCTGACCTGTCCAAGGTCTATGGCAAGGCTGCCGCTGCGCGCGTGGGCGTTGACGGCGCGGCGCATGACATTGGCGATGGCGACGTGGTGATCGCCGCGATCACCAGCTGCACCAACACCTCGAACCCCGACGTGCTGATCGCCGCCGGTCTGGTGGCGAAGAAGGCCAATGAGCGCGGCCTCAAGCCCAAGCCGTGGGTCAAGACCTCGCTTGCCCCGGATCGCAGGTGGTCACCGATTACCTTGTGAAGTCGGGCTTGCAGGAGCACCTCGACGCGGTCGGGTTCGACCTTGTGGGCTATGGCTGCACCACCTGCATCGGCAATTCCGGCCCGCTCGCCGCGCCGATCAGCGCCGCGATCAATGGCAATGACATCGTCGCCGCCTCGGTGCTCTCGGGCAACCGCAACTTCGAAGGCCGCGTCAGCCCCGACGTACGCGCCAACTTCCTCGCCTCGCCGCCGCTGGTGGTCGCCTATGCGCTGAAGGGCACCGTCACCGAGGACATCACCACCACGCCGATCGGCCACGACCAGAACGGCGATCCGGTGATGCTCGCGGACCTGTGGCCGACCAACGCCGAAATCGCGGAAAACCGCGCCGCCAATATCGACCGCTCGATGTTCGTCAGCCGCTATGCCAATGTCTATGATGGCGACGAACACTGGCATGGCCACTGCGAAAGGTGTCCACCCGTGATAGCGGCTCGTCCAAGTCCGCCAAATCTAGGCGGAGAATGTCCTCCACACTCATTTTGGCTTTTTGATAAAGGGCTGCTACGGGCTCGCTTACTTTTAAGGTCTTCTTAGCCATGATGATTTTCGGAAATTTGTCTCTTAATATAGTGTAATTTGTCCTATTTTTATCTTTGTCCCTCAATTTTTTATTCATGTTTATGCATTGGGAAAGGACTTTTTCTTAAGCCATCTGCCTATGGAGAAACAGGATAACTTTTTTAAACAACATTAGACTCATAGAAATACATAGTTTTTCGCCTTGAAAACCTTTTTATTTTAGGCTGACAACCTACAAGTAAGAAACCCTTTGTGAGCGCCCTCTTTCCCTTGAACAGAAATTCGTTCAAGGGAAAGAGGGCGCTCACAAAGGGTTTCTTACTTGTAGGTTGTCAGCCTAAAATAAAAAGGTTTTCAAGGCGAAAAACTATGTATTTCTATGAGTCTAATGTTGTTTAAAAAAGTTATCCTGTTTCTCCATAGGCAGATGGCTTAAGAAAAAGTCCTTTCCCAATGCATAAACATGAATAAAAAATTGAGGGACAAAGATAAAAATAGGACAAATTACACTATATTAAGAGACAAATTTCCGAAAATCATCATGGCTAAGAAGACCTTAAAAGTAAGCGAGCCCGTAGCAGCCCTTTATCAAAAAGCCAAAATGAGTGTGGAGGACATTCTCCGCCTAGATTTGGCGGACTTGGACGAGCCGCTATCACGGGTGGACACCTTTCGCAGTGGCCATGCCAGTGTTCGTCGCCATCATAGACATTGGCATAGCGGCTGACGAACATCGAGCGGTCGATATTGGCGGCGCGGTTTTCCGCGATTTCGGCGTTGGTCGGCCACAGGTCCGCGAGCATCACCGGATCGCCGTTCTGGTCGTGGCCGATCGGCGTGGTGGTGATGTCCTCGGTGACGGTGCCCTTCAGCGCATAGGCGACCACCAGCGGCGGCGAGGCGAGGAAGTTGGCGCGTACGTCGGGGCTGACGCGGCCTTCGAAGTTGCGGTTGCCCGAGAGCACCGAGGCGGCGACGATGTCATTGCCATTGATCGCGGCGCTGATCGGCGCGGCGAGCGGGCCGGAATTGCCGATGCAGGTGGTGCAGCCATAGCCCACAAGGTCGAACCCGACCGCGTCGAGGTGCTCCTGCAAGCCCGACTTCACAAGGTAATCGGTGACCACCTGCGATCCGGGGCAAGCGAGGTCTTGACCCACGGCTTGGGCTTGAGGCCGCGCTCATTGGCCTTCTTCGCCACCAGACCGGCGGCGATCAGCACGTCGGGGTTCGAGGTGTTGGTGCAGCTGGTGATCGCGGCGATCACCACGTCGCCATCGCCAATGTCATGCGCCGCGCCGTCAACGCCCACGCGCGCAGCGGCAGCCTTGCCATAGACCTTGGACAGGTCAGCGTTGAACAGGTCGTCGACCTCTTGCAGGATCACCTTGTCCTGCGGGCGCTTGGGGCCGGCGAGGCTGGGGACGACCGCGGCCATGTCGAGGCTCAGCGTCTTGGTGAAGACCGGCACATTGGCCGGGTCAAACCACATGCCCTGCGCCTTGGCATAGGCTTCGACCAGCGCGATGTTCTCTTCGCTGCGGCCGGTGAGGCGCAGGTAATCGAGGGTCTTGTCGTCGATCCCGAAGAACCCGCAGGTCGCGCCATATTCCGGGGCCATGTTGGCGATGGTGGCGCGGTCGGCGAGGGTGAGGTTGGCGACGCCTGGGCCGTAGAACTCCACAAAGCGGCCCACCACGCCGACTTCGCGCAGCATCTGCACGCAGGTCAGCACAAGGTCGGTCGCGGTCACGCCTTCGTTCATGCGGCCTTCGAGGTAGAAGCCCACCACTTCGGGGATCAGCATCGAGACCGGCTGGCCGAGCATCGCCGCCTCCGCCTCGATCCCGCCCACGCCCCAACCGAGCACGCCGAGGCCGTTGATCATGGTGGTGTGGCTGTCGGTGCCCACACAGGTGTCGGGATAGGCGACCATCACGCCGTCCGGGCCTTCGCTGGACCACACGGCCTGCGCCAGATGCTCAAGGTTGACCTGGTGGCAGATGCCGGTGCCCGGGGGCACGGCGGTGAAGTTCTTGAAGCTTTTGCTACCCCACTTGAGGAAGTCATAGCGTTCGGCGTTACGCTCGTATTCCAAGGCCATGTTGGCTTCCATCGCCTTGGGGTGGCCGAATTCATCGACCATCACCGAGTGGTCGATCACGAGGTTCACGGGCACCAGCGGGTTGATCTTGGCGGTATCGCCGCCGAGCTTCTTGATCGCGTCGCGCATCGCCGCGAGATCGACCACGCAAGGCACGCCGGTGAAATCCTGCAGCAGCACGCGCGCCGGGCGGTACTGGATTTCCTCGCCAGTGGTGGGGTTGTCCTGCCAATCAACCAGCGCCTGAATATGCTCGCGCGCGACGGTGAAGCCGCCGTCCTCGAAGCGCAGCAGGTTTTCCAGCAGCACCTTCATCGAAATCGGCAGACGCGACACATCGCCCAACTGCTCCGCCGCCTTGGCGAGCGAGTAATAGGCGTATTCCTTGCCGCCGACATTCAGAATGTCGCGGGTGCCAAGCGTGTCTTTGCCGATTGCAGTCATGGCGGCTGTCGTCCTTTTTGAAGATGTCCCGTGGCCGCACCCCGATCCATGGGCGCGGCCAGTTCGCCGTGGCGATTGCGCTTTCAGGGGCGCAAGGTCAAGGGGGCGGCGGGTAGGAAATTGGTCCTAGGCGGGGGTTTCAGCCGCCGTTGGCAGCGGCGCCCTGGCCTGCCGGGTAACTAGCCAGCAGCCCATCACGATCAGCGCTGTGCCCGCCCATGTCGCAAGGCCGGGCACTTCGCTGAAGAACACCCAGCCCAAGACGCTGGCCCATAAAAAGCCTGAATATTCGATCGGCACCAGCACCTGCGCCTCGGCCCGCGCATAGGCAAAGGCAATCGCCAGCGCCCCCGCCACCGTGAACAGGGCCCCTCCCAACAGGGGTGCCCACGCCTCTGCCGGAGGGTTCGCCCATGCCAGCGGTACAAAAATCAGCAGCACAAGGGCGCTGATGGTGCTGTAGAAGGTCGTACTCTCGACCGGACCAGCCACCTGCGACTGACGGCGGATCACGATGAAATTATAGGCATAAAGCAGCGCAGAGATCATGATCGCGCCGAGGCCCAGCGCGGTGTCCTGATCGAACGAACCTTGCCCGATCTTGCCGCCGATGATCACCAGCGTGCCGATGAAGCCGAGGATGCTTGCGGCGATGGCATTGCGGCTGATGGTCTCGCCCAGCAGCACGCTTGCCAGATACAGCGCGACAATCGGAGCGATAAAGGACAGCGCGATGGTTTCCGCGAGCGGCAGGCGGGTCAGCGCAAAAAAGAAGGTCAGCGCCATGAAGGCGGTGATCACGCCGCGCTGGATATGCAGCTTCATCACTGCGCGTGAAGGCCATGCCGGCCCGCGCGCCAGCCAGACGGGTGCAATGATCGCGCCTGCCATGGCCGAACGCAGCAGTGTCGCGGTGAAAGCGCCCGCCAGCAGCGCGGCCTCTTTCATGAAGGCATCCATCACCGACAGAAACCCCACGCCTGCAAAGGCAGCAAGGATCGGCAGCAGAGGGCGGGCGGCGGCGGTCATGACAGGGCTGCGCTTAGCCGCTTGCACCAGCGGCGTCACGCGGCGCGTGTGTTCTTGCAGCATCGCAGCTGTGCAGATTCATCGCAGTGCAAGGCTTGATGGTTGATAGTATAGGGGGCAGCCGATTATGGCGGCAGCGGCAGGCACGCGCGGGGCAACGGGCATCGCGGTGCGGGGTCAAAGGTGTGACATGAACAAAGTGGTGGGCTATCTTTCTGGCGGGGCAGCGCTGGCGGCGTTGGCGGCAGCAGGCGCCGGAGCGCAGGACAATGCCCAGCGCACCAATTCCGCCTCGTTCCAGCAGGCCTTCCCGCAGATGGTTTCCGAACCGGTGGTGCAGCCGGGCATGGAAGTGATGCATCCGCTCACCCAGCCGTGGAGCGTGGCGCAGGCCCGCGCGCTGGTGGCGGTGATCGAAGGCGTCAGCGCCGAAGGCCTCACCCCCGGCGATTACGAACTGGCCGCGCTCAAGGTGGCGCTCGCCTCCGGCGCGTCGAAGGAACTCGACGAAATCGCCTCGCAGGCATTTGTCTGGCTGGTCGAGGATCTGCGCGATGGCCGCACGCCCATGGAGGCGCGCCGCCAGTGGTTTGTGGTCGATACCGATGCCGAGCAGTTCCCCACTGGCAAGCTGCTGACCGAAGCGCTCGCCAGCGGCGATATCGCAGGCACGCTGGCCCAGCTTGCGCCGAGCCACCCCGATTATGCGCGGCTGCGCGATGAACTGGCGCAAACCCCCGCCAGCAACGCCGCCAAGCGCAAGCTGATCCTTGCCAATATGGATCGCTGGCGCTGGCTGCCGCGCGATCTCGGCTCGCAATATCTCATCACCAATGTGCCTGAATACCAGCTCCGGCTGACAGTGAACAACAAGATCATCAGCACCTATCGCACCGTGGTGGGCAAGCCGGGGCGCACTGCCACGCCGCAATTGGCCGAAGAGGTCGAAGGGGTGGTGTTCAACCCGACATGGACGGTGCCGCAATCAATCGTGAAAGGCGAAGGGCTGGGCGCGCGCGTGCTGGCCAATCCGGCCTGGGCCAAGCGCAACGGCTATGTCGGCAGCCGGTCGGCGAACGGCATGATCACTGTGGTGCAGCAGCCGGGGCCGGGCAATTCGCTGGGGCTGATGAAGCTGGAAATGCCCAACCCGCATGCGATCTTCTTCCACGATACGCCGTCGCGCCACCTGTTTGCCAATGCGGAACGGGCGCTGTCGCATGGCTGCATCCGCACCGAACGCGCGCTGGAACTGGCCATTACCATGGCGATCCTCGGCAAGGGCGCGACCAAGGAAGAGGCCGTCGAAATCGCCAATTCGGGCAAGTACACCAAGGTGCCGATCCAAAAGCGGATGCCTGCCTACATCACCTATTTCACCATGGCGTCCGACATCAATGGCGACATGGCGACCTTCCGGGACATCTATGATCGCGATGCGCCGGTGCTCGCCAGCCTTGATAAGCCCCGCGTGCGCGAACGCACCCGCGCGCCGACGGATGAGGTGATCGTGATCGAGGATGATCTGCGGGATAGTTAGGGGCCGGTCTGGCCGCTGTGGGGCGGAAATATTCCGGAAGGCCAGTTTGTGGCGGAGCGTTCTGACGCGCGGGGTGCGGGCTCGGCCGCAAGGATGCTTGGCGCCGGTCAGAACGATCCCGGCGCGTAGCGTTGCAGATCATTGGGATGCTCTGATCGCAGCAGCGCCAGCTCGGCCATCGGCTGGATCGAGCCATCTTCTTCCAGCCCGAGCGAATTGGCATAGAGCAGCCGCCCGCCCGACAGGCTGAGCAATGCGGTGCGAAATTGTTCCTCGCCAAAGGCAAAGCAGCCGTTCGATCGCCCCAGCCGACCCCATTTTGCCAGATGCGCGCTTTCGGCATAGGCGGCGCGGTGCATCACGATATAGCGCCTGAGCGCTGCATCATTCGTCGGATCAAGCCCGCCCAAACGCACCGAAGTGCCATAGCGCCCGACATACCATTCCCACGTCACATAGGCGCCGCGGCTGGTCGCGTTTGAACCTTCGGTGTTCGAAAACTGTTTAAGCCAGCCGTCATGTTCAGGATCGGAGCCGCTGCCATGGCTGACATGCAGGGTCTGCACCTCGCTGCGCTCCATGTTGACGAGGTGGAACCGGGGCTTGGCCGAATGCAGCCCGAAATCGGCAATGCCGACAATGTCGCGCTTCCAGATGGCAGCCCCTGCCCGGTCAAGCTCGCGCTTGGCAATATCCAGCAGCATCCGTTCGCGCGGGGTGCCGGCCGCCACGCTCGCAGCCAGCCGTGCCGGAAGCGCCAGCCCACTGGCCGCCACCAGCCCTGCACCAAGCGTGCCTTTGAGAATATCGCGCCGCGTTGTCATGAGCGCACAAGGTAACCCGCGCCCCGCCGCTTCCCAATAAGGGTGACAACGCTTCATCGCACTTATAGCTCGTTTCGTGGGTCTGCTGCGCTGGCCGCCGCATTTTCGCTGGCCATCGCCAGCATCGAGGCCGCGTGGCGCGCGGCCACGGCGCGGGCATCATCGCCGTATCCGCCGCCCAGCGCCGAGGCGACCGGCAGGCCCGCCGCCCGCGCGCTGCGCACCACATAGCGATCGCGCAGGCATAGCCCTTCGTCAGTCAGCGCCAGCCGCCCGAGCTTGTCATCGCGGTGGGGATCAACGCCGGCCTGATAGAGCACGAAATCGGGGGCAAACTGCGCCATGACTTGCGGCAAGTGGTGGGTCAGTTCGGCCATGTAGCCATCATCATCCATGCCATCGGGCAAGGGTACATCACGGCTTGATCGCGCCTTGCGCACCGGGAAATTCTTCTCCGCATGGAGCGACAGCGTGAAGATGTCCTCGCGCCCGGCAGTCAGGCTGGCGGTGCCATCGCCCTGATGCACATCAAGATCGACAATCAGCACGCGCCGCGCGTGGCCTTCGGCGATGAGGCGATTGGCCGTCACCGCCAGATCGTTGAACACGCAATAGCCCGCGCCGGTATCATGCAGCGCATGGTGGCTGCCCGCGGCGGAATTGGCCGCATAGCCATGCTGGCGCGCCAATTGCGCGGCCAGCCAGGTGCCGCCATTGGTGTGGCGCACACGGGCAAGGATGGCGGGCGTCACCGGAAAGCCGATGCGGCGTTCTTTCTCGCGCGGCACGGCCACGCGCAGCACCTCATCGACATAATCGGGGCAATGCACTGCCTCCAGCCATTCGCGCGGCATGGGGGCGGGCGCGTGTTCGGTAAGCGGGGCACCGCTGCTGCGCAGTTCCTCCATCACCAGCCAGTACTTGTCGAATTTGAAAGTGCCGCGTTCGGGGCGCGGGGCCATGTAGTCGGCGTGATGAACGACGTGGAGCATTCAGGTTTCGCCGTGTTCAGCTTTCTGTTGGGCACAAGTGGCACACAGTCCTAAGCGCAAAAACCTGCCCCCGGTTCCAGCAGCAGCGCAAGAGTCTTGGGCAGGGCGGCATGCGGGGACATGGGCCGCGCTGTGCCAGATCTGCCCGGCGTAGGACAGCTCCTGCCTAGAGCCAGCCGGTGTGTTCCACGAGGATCTTGCAGCCCAGCGCAATCAGGATCACGCCGCCGGCGCGTTCGGCCCATTGGCCCAGCGCATCGCCCGCGCGCCGCCCCAGTTCAACCCCTGCAAGGCTGAGCGCGAAGGTCACCCCGCCGATCAGCGCCGCTGCCACAAGCGGCGCCACAGCGAGCGTGGGCAGAGTGATCCCGGCGGCCAGCGCATCAATGCTGGTCGCCGCGCCTGCCACCAGCAGCGCCGTGCCGGTGAGCGCGCGCGCAGCCTCGTCTTCGCCAACGTGCCCGCCCAGCATCCGCAGCCCGAGGAATGTCAGCAGGCCAAAGGCGATCCAGTGATCAAGCGCTGCGAGATAGGAAAGGCCCACCGCCCCGATCCCCCAGCCGATCAGCGGCATCACCGCCTGAAACAGCCCGAAGGTCGCGGCAATCGCCACTGCGCCGCGCAAGCCGGGGCGAAACCGCGCACCTTGCGTCAGCGCCACCGCAAAAGCATCCATCGCCAGCGCGAGCGCCAGCAGCACGGCGGCGATCATGGCGCGGCGGGGGCGGGCGCGGCGGCGAGCGCTGTCAGCTCGGCAAAAATCGCGTCTTCACTGCGACTGGCCGCATTGCGCCAGCTTTGCGCGGTGTCTGCGTTTACCAACGTGCCTTGCGCGGTGAGCACCAGCACGGCGGGGGTTCCGGGGAAGCCTTCAAGGCCGAACCTGCGGGCAATGTCGAGATTGCGGCCCTCGCCGGTCTGAGGGCTGCCGACATCCACGAACACCACTTCGTAGCGATCAGCCACCAGCGCAGCAAAGCGCGGGGTTGCGAGCCACCCGGCGAGCGCGCGGCTATCGTGGCACCAGTTCGCCCCCATCGCCAGCAGCACCCGTTTGCCATTGGCGGAAGCGCGGGCGAGCGCTGCATCCACATCCGCCATGGCATCGGGCGTTACGGCATAGGCGCGCGCTTCGGGGTGAGCCGGCGTTGCAGACGCAGTGGCACAGGCGCCCAGCGCCAGCGCCATAGCGCAGACGATAGCAGCGCGGATCACTCGGCCGCTTCAACCGCCTTTTGCGGCGCGGCGTGGGGATCAAAGGCGGTGGCTTCGCCGCGCTCGATCTCGGCAGCCTTTTCCTCGACAAGGCGCACGATGTGATCGAGCATGTCCTCGTTCTCGACGGTGTGATCGGTGACACCGCGCAAGTACACCATGTGCTTGCCCGCGCCTCCGCCGGTGAGGCCGATATCGGTCTCGCGCGCTTCGCCGGGGCCATTGACGACACAGCCGAGGATCGACAGGCTCATCGGGGTCTTGATGTGTTCGAGCCGCGCTTCCAAGGCCTCGACAGTGCGGATCACGTCAAAGCCCTGCCGCGAGCACGAGGGGCACGAAACAATCCGCACGCCGCGGGTGCGCAGGCCAAGGGCTTTGAGCATTTCAAAGCCGACCTTGATTTCCTGTTCAGGCTCCGCCGACAGGCTGACGCGAATGGTGTCGCCAATGCCTGCCCACAGCAGGCTGCCGATGCCGATCGACGATTTCACCGTGCCGCCGATCAGCCCGCCAGCCTCGGTAATGCCAAGATGCAGCGGGCAATCCACGGCATCGGCAAGCCCGTGATAGGCCGCGACTGCAAGGAACACATCGGATGCCTTCACCGCCACCTTGAATTGGTGGAAATCGTGATCCTGCAAGAGCTTGATGTGATCCAGCGCGCTTTCGATCAGGGCTTCGGGGCAGGGTTCGCCATATTTTTCGAGCAGGTCTTTTTCGAGGCTTCCGGCGTTCACGCCAATGCGGATCGCACAGCCATTGGCCTTGGCCGCGCGCACCACTTCGGCGACGCGATCAGCCGATCCGATATTGCCGGGGTTGATGCGCAGGCACGCCGCGCCCGCATCCGCTGCCTCCAGCGCGCGTTTGTAGTGAAAGTGGATATCGGCCACCACCGGGATGCGGGCGGCGCGGGTGATCTGCTTGAAATTGGCGGTGGATTCTTCCGTAGGGCAGGACACGCGAATGATGTCCGCGCCCACTTCCTCGCAGCGGCGGATCTGGTCGATCGTCGCTTTCACATCCTCGGTCGGGGTGTTTGTCATCGTCTGGACAGTGATCGGAGCATCCCCGCCAACGGGGACATTGCCCACCATGATCTGGCGACATTTGCGCCGTTCGATGGTGCGCCAGGGCCGGATTGCAGACATGAGGTTTCCTGTAAGGGGCTGGGGTTGGGGGTGCTATGCGCCATGAAATAGGCGAGGTCGGCTACAATCTCAATTCATAAAGGAATTCGTCGTCGCGGTGGTTGCCGACGTAGAAATCAATATCGGCGATCTTGGCAAAGCCATAGCGCTGGTAGAATTTCTGGGCGCCGAAATTCTCGCTCCACACTGATAATTGCACCGCATCGGCCCCCTTGGTGCGGGCTTGGGCGAGTGCCCAGTCCATCAATGCCGCCCCAATCCCTTCGCCGGTGCGGCCCGGTGCGGTGTAAAGCTGGCCCAGCGTGATCGGGTTGGCCGCATCCGAATAGCCGGGATAGCCGCCGGGATGCTTCAATTTGATAAAACCCGTCAGCGCGCCGCTCGCCTCGTCCGCCGCCAGTTGGTGGAAGATTGCCGGATCGGCGATTTCTTCGGCAACGGCGGCGGGGGTATAGACCTGCCCCAAAAAGGCTGAAAGATCAGCGGGCGCATAAAGATGTTCGAAAGCCGCGCAGAATGACGCCCGGCCTAGTTCGGCCAGGGCTGCGGCATCATCGGGCAGGGCATCGCGCAGAATCATCGCAGGCGCGCTAGACCGGATAGGAAATCCCGGTCAATTCCTCGCTGATCTGCCACAGGCGCGCGGCGCTGTCCGGGTTGAGCGCGTAGGAGCGCACACCGCCCGCGCTAGACTGATCATCGACGGCTGCGACATGGCAATCCTCGCAGTAAACCCCGCCTTGCCCTGCAAGGTCAGGCGCGGTTGCCGCCCAGCAGCTGGTGGCCGCGCCCTGCGGGATCGTTTTCCAGGCAAAGCCGCTGTCCGATTTCGTCACCCGCGCCATCAGCGCAGCGGACATTTCGGGCGTGAGGTGGCGGCCCAGATTGGTGTTGATCCCGCCCGGATGCACCGCATAGGCGTGGATGCCGCGCGGGCCATAGCGGCGTTCAAGCTCCACCGAAAACAGGACATTGGCGGTTTTGGACTGGCCATAGCTCACCCACGGATCATAGGCGCGGCGTTCAAAATGCAGGTCATCGAAATCAACGCTGCCCATGTGATGCGCGCGGCTGGACAGGTTGACGATCCGCTTCTTGGTGCCCGCCGCAATCAACGGCATGAGGTGCGCGGTCAGCGCGAAATGGCCCAGATGATTGGTGCCGAATTGCCGTTCAAACCCGTCGGCAGTGTGTTCGTGCGGGCAGGCCATCACGCCTGCATTGTTGATCAGCAGATCAATCTTCGCCAGCCGCGCGCGCGCCTCGACCCCGCATTCCGCAAGGCTGGCGAGCGAGCCGAGATCGCCGGTGATCGTTTCGACCTTGGCTTCGGCGTGCGCGCTGCGGATCGCGCTGGCGGCTTCATCCAGCTTGGCGCCGTCGCGCCCCATCAGCACCACCTCGGCGCCGCGTGCAGCCATGGCGCGGCCCGTTTCCTGCCCCAGCCCCGAATTGCCGCCCGTCACGAACACCGTAAGACCAGTGAGATCATGGCCCGCCAGCACTTCGTCAGTGGTTGTCTCTTTGCCAAATCCGCTCATCACGCCGCTCCCGCTTGCCGTTCCTGTCAGGCCTAGCGTGCGCGGGCGCTTTGCGGTAGCCATGAGGCCTTATGAAAAATGCTATGATGCTTGCGCTTGGCGCTTTCGTGATGTGTTCTGTTCCGGCGCTGGCCGAGGAGGCCCCGGCCAAGCCGCGCTGGTCGCTGGCGATCCATGGCGGGGCGGGCACGCTTGACCCGGCGCAGATGACACCCGAACGCCGCGCCGAATACGAAGCCGCGCTTAAGGCTGCATTGGACGCCGGAACCAAGGTGCTGGCCGCAGGCGGCAGCGCGATGGAGGCAGTGCAGGCCGCGATCATCCCGATGGAGGATTCGCCGCTGTTCAACGCCGGGCGCGGCGCGGTGTTCACCTGGGACGGGACGAATGAGCTCGACGCCTCGATCATGGACGGGCGCGATCGCAGCGCGGGCGCGGTGGCAGGGGTGAAGACGGTGAAGAACCCGATCCTGCTCGCCGACAAGGTGCGCACTGATAGCGAACACGTCTTCATGATCGGCGCAGGGGCGGAGGCTTTCGCGTTGTCCAAGGGCTTTGCCGTCACCCCGCCCGAATGGTTTGCGACCGAGGCGCGCCGCAAATCGCTTGAACGGATGAAGGCCGAGAAACTTTCTGCGCTCGATGTCGATACCAAGTTCGGCACGGTCGGCGCGGTGGCTCTGGATAGTGCGGGCAATATGGCAGCGGGCACCTCGACCGGCGGGATGACCGGCAAGCGCTGGGGCCGGGTGGGCGATGCGCCGGTGATCGGCGCTGGCACCTATGCCGATAACCGCGCCTGCGCCGTATCAGCCACCGGATGGGGCGAATATTTCCTGCGCGTGGGCGTGGCGCACGAGATTTGCGCAAGGCTGCGGCTGGCGGGGGCGGATGGCGCGCAGAAGATTGCCGATGATGTGATGGCCGATGTCGCCAAGCTTGGCGGTGATGGCGGGGTGATTCTGGTAACGCCTGCGGGCGAGGCGCTTTACAGCTTCAACACCACCGGCATGTATCGCGGGCGGGCGACGAGCGCGGGCCTGCGCGAAGTGGCGATTTTCGGCGGCGAGGCGAAAGCTTCGGCAACGCCGGATCATTAAGGCTTACTCCGTTCGCCCTGAGCTTGTCGAAGGGCTGTTCTGCTTGGGTATAAGCGAAACGGAAGAAAGTGCAGGGCTTCGACAGGCTCAGCCCGAACGGATACTTGCCAAGAGAATTCAAATCTGCCGGAACATGTTGGGGATCGGGATCGCGCGGTCGCGTTCGACAAATTCGCGGATCACGCGGCCCACGCGCATCAGCACGCGCTCGGCGCGCAGCTGCATATCATCCTCGCCCTGACGCGCGCGGTAATAGGCGGCAAATGTCAGCGCGGGGCGGGCCTTCGACGGCTCGACAAAGCCGATGTCGATATAAGTGCCGGCATCGCCGACGAGCCCGCTGGTCCCGGTCTTGTCACCCGCCACCCAATCATCCGGCAGGCCCGCGCGCACCCGCTTGAGGCCGGTTTCGGTGCCGATCATCCATTGTTTCAACTGCGCGCGGCCAGCCTCGGGCAGCGCGTCGCCATAGATGATTGTCGCCACGGTGCGCGCCATGGCGGCAGGCGTGGTGGTGTCGCGAAATTCGGATGGCGGCACGATGTTCATCTCGGGCTCGTAACGATCCACCCGGCTGACCGCGTCGCCAAGGCTGCGCCAGAAGGCGGTGAGCGCCGCCGGGCCGCCCAGCGCGCGCATCAGGATATTGGCGGCGGGATTGTCGCTCGTTTTCTGGGTCGCTTCGGCCAGTTCGCGCAAAGTCGCGCCGCTCTCCATCCGGGTGCGGGTGAAGGGCGCGTGTTCCACCATCTCGCGCTCGGTCCACATCACGCGCTTGTCGGCATTGATCGCGCCTGCGGCATGGCGCGCCAGCAGCATCGCGGCGAGCGAGAATTTGAACGATGAGGCATGGCCAAAACGCTGATCCTGATTGATGCCGAGCGCGATGCCGGTCTCAGGCTCAAGGATCTGCACGCCCAGCGTGCCGCCCGCACTGCCGAGTTCTGCTGCTTCGATCAGCCGCAATTGCGCCGCCAGCCTGCCAATCGGGCTTTGATCGGGCGGGATACAACCGCTTGCCGCCAGTGCCAGAGTGCCGCCCATCAGGCTTCGCCGGGTGATGATCATGAGAACTTGTCCGCTTTGCGTTTGCCGAACCGCATGTCCTTTTCCAGCTTGTCGCGCAAGGCTGCATAAAAGGCTTCGAGGAAGGCGCGTTCCTCGCCATCTGCCGCCGCGCGCCCGATCTTGGCGCAGATGGTGCGGTGGACAGCGATGAGCGCCTGCGGCTCGCCTTCGCGCAGCAGCCGTTCCAGCACCTGCACTTCGCGTTCCCCGTAAACCCCAAGTTCGTCCGCCGTGAAGCGGAAGCGCGCCGCGTCTGCCGGAACGCTCGCCGAAAGCGCGTCTGCCAGCCGCATGCGCGGGGCTTCGACCACCCAGGTGCCCGCGATGATATCGCCTGCGCGCAAGGCATCGCGGTTGAAGAAGGGCAGCAGCGCAAACAGCGCAAACCACCCGGCGGCTGCCCAGATCATGGTGCCGCTATCCCCGCCTTCCAGTGTGCCGAGCGCGCTCGTGATGATGAAGATGAGCGGGTAGAACACCTCGATATCGCGCAAGAGATTGCGGGCAATGATGGCTTCGGGCGTGAGGCGCATCTGCCCGCGTGCAGCGATGCGGATGCCAAGGATGCGCTTGCCCAGCGTTGCGCCGCGCGGCCCCAGTTCCTGCACCAGAAAATAGCCATACCAGCTGAGGAACACGCCGATGATCAGCACGATCTGCAGGAACTCGCTCGCCCCCGAAGGCGCATTGGCGAAATTGGCACCGGCGGCATCCAGCAGCCCGCCCGCCACCGCAATCAGCACCAGATGAAAGGCGATCAGCGCAAACAGGATGATCATCACATCAAGGATCAGCGCGCCCGCCCGCGCCCCGCGAGAGGCGATGGTGAGCGGCAAGGCCAGCCCTTCGGGCGTGGTGATGGTGCGGCGGCGGGTGCTGCGGGTGGCGGGGGTGGCGGCGTTCATGGTGCCGCCTCATCCGGGGCCGCTTCGCCCGGTCGGTAGAGGAAGAAATAGGCCAGCCAGAACGCCAGCATCGCCCCCCCGATGGCAAAGCGTTCGCCCGTGTCTGCCACCAACTGGCGCGGGAAGGCTTCGAGCAGGGCGGCGATGATCATCATGAACACCACCCCCACCATCACCAGCGCAGCGCGCCGTCCGGCGGCAGCGGCCGCATCAAGCACGGAATTGTCGCCGGGAAAGGCCATGGCGCGCCCGATATGCAGCCCCGCCGCGCCCGACAGCAGAATGCCGAAAATCTCGGTGGTGCCGTGCACGCTGAGCCAGGCGGCAAGTTCCACCACCAGCCCTTGCCCGTCAAACAGCCACAGCAATGCGCCCAGCAGCGCCATATTGTGCACCATCAGCATCAGCGAGGGGATGCCAAAGGCAAAGCCCAGCGCAAAGGCCAGAATGCACACCCCCGCATTGTTGCTGAACAGATAGGCGGCAAAGGTCGATAGCCCGCCGATCCCGGCTTCGGTGCCGAGCGTTGCGGCGAGTTCTTCGCGGCTCGCCCCCGGCACGCGGGTTTCGCCCGGCCCGCCCGGCACGAGGCGGTAAAACCATTCGACATCGCTGGCCACCAAGAGCCAGCCGACCGCCGCGCCTGCCACCATCACGGCCAGCGTGATGAGGATATCCGGCGCAATCGCGCGCACCGCCCGGCTCCACCCGCCCAGCAGAAATTCGCGCAGCCAGCCAAACAGGCCAAGGCGCGGCCCATAGACCTGAAACCATGCGCGGCTGACGAGATGTTCAAGCCAGCCGAGCGTTGCGGCATCCAGCGATGTTTCGCGCAAAGCGGCAAGGCTGGAGGCGGCAGTGCGATAGAGCGCGGGCAGCGCCAGCACGTCTTCATCCGAAACCTTGGCAATCCGGCCCTTTTCCATGGCGGTGACAATCGCTTCGAGGCGGCGCCAATCAGCCTCGCGTTCAAGGCGAAAGCGATCCGAACGCAGGCCCGCCGCCGCTGCCGCTGCTGCCGCCGCATCGGGGGTGTCTGCGGCCTCGCCCTTGCGCCAGCGGGCGATCAGGCTGCGGGGGAAGGGCTGCAAGTTTCATCCAATCGCCTCGGCATTCCTGATCGCCAGATAGCGATCAATCAGCGCAAAGCCGATGCGTTCCCACGGTGCTTCGATCACTTCCACGCCCATGCGCTTGAGGCGTTGCAGCACCAGCGCGCGCTGCTGGGCGAGGCTATCGGCAGTGACACTGCGGGCCAGCGTGGCAAGGTCTGACGGGGTAGCGGTGATGAAATCCTCAAGCTCGCTGTCGGCCAGCGTGACGAACACGACCAGATGCTTGCCCAGCAGCCGCCCGATGCTTTCCACCATCAGTTCAGCGGCGGTGGGATCGGTGAAATCGGAAAACAGCACGATCAGCGAACGGCGTTTGAGCCGGCTTGTCAGCGTTGCCAGCGCCAGCGTGAAATTGGCCTCGGCGCTGGCATAATCGAGGCTGGCGGCCGCCGATTGCAGGCGGTGAAAGCTGCGGGCATCGCTGATGAACGGGGTGAGCAACTGCGGCCGCTGCGCAAAGCCGAACAGCGCGCATTTGTCGCCGCCTTTCAGCGCGACATAGGCGCAGGTCAGCGCCGCTGTCACCGCACGATCAATCCGCGGCTGGCCATCCACCGGCTCGCACATCGCCTGCCCGCAATCAAAGGCAAACACGATCTGGTTGTTGCGTTCGCTTTCGTTTTCGCGGGCGTAAAGGCGCGTGTGGCGGGCGCTGGCCTTCCAGTCGATGCGGCGGCGATCCATCCCGGCCTCGTATTCGCTCAAGGCTTCGAACTGGGTGCCTTCGCCGCGCATGCGCCGGGCAATGAGGCCGCTTTGCGCATCGCGCAGGAAGGTCTGCAATTCGTGGCTGCGCACCGGCGACAAATCAGGCCAGATGCGGATCGCTTGGCTGAGCGGGCAGGCGATCTGGCGCGCGCCAAGGCCCAGCGGCCCGTCCCAGCGCAGCCATAGCCGGGTGAGCAGGGCAGTGCCGCGCCGCACCGGCGTGAGGATGGCTGTGCCCGCAGCGCTATCGCCGGTGCGCGTAAGGGCAAGGGTGATGCGCCCATCGTTGCCAAGGCGCGGATCGCAGGCGATGGCGGCATTGGCGCTGGCAGCATCGAGCACGGCGGTGACAGCAAGGCGCAGCGGCTGGCCGACTTCGCAATCCGCCGGAGCCTCCACCTGCCATTCGCGGCACCCGCCCGCGAGCCAGCCGTCAATCACCACCAGCGCAATCAGCACCAACCCGATGGCCGGCATCAGCCCCCATGCGGCGGGCGCAGCAGCGGCGATCACCACGGCAAGCGGCGCAAGCGCTGCCATCGCCCAGCCTGCGCGCGCAGTGGGCACAATCGGCAGCGCGGGCACGCGCGCCAACAGGGCAGCGATGCGGCTCAGCGCCCGGTCACCGCGGGGCCTCGACCTGTTCGACGAGTTCCGCGACCAGCGCTTCGATATCGCGCCCTTCGATCTCGGCAGCGGGCGTGAGGGTGAGGCGGTGGCGCAGCACCGGCACGGCGAGCGCTTTCACATCATCAGGCAGCACATAGGCGCGCCCCGCCAGCGCTGCGCGTGCCCGCGCTGCGCCCGCCAGCAACACGGCCGCGCGCGGGGATGCGCCGACGGCAAGTTCGGCGTGATCGCGGGTCGCACGTACCAGCCGCACCACATATCGGGTGATCTCGTCGGCCACTGTCACCTGATCAAGCGCGCCTGATGTTGCCGCCAGCAGCGCCGCATCGGCCACTGCCGCCACGCCCAGATCGGCGGGCCGCTGCGGGCCGTGCCGCAGGCTGTAGGCAGCCACGATGCGCGCCTCCTCCGCCTCGTCGGGATAGGCGACCTGCAGCTTGAACAAAAAGCGATCAAGCTGGGCTTCGGGCAGGGGATAGACGCCCTGGTTCTCGATCGGGTTCTGCGTTGCCACCACCATGAAGCGCGCGGGCAGGGCGTGGGTTTCCCCGTCCAGCGTCACCCGGCGTTCCTGCATCGCTTCGAGCAGGGCGGCCTGTGTCTTGGGCGGGGTGCGGTTGATTTCATCGGCCAGCAGCAATTCGCAGAAGATCGGCCCGCGTGTGAGCGTGAACTGGCTGGTCTGGAAGTTGAACAGGTTTGATCCCAGAATATCGCCGGGCAAAAGGTCAGGCGTGAACTGGATGCGCCCGAAATCGAGGCCCAAGGCGGCGGCAAAGCTGTTGGCCAGAAACGTCTTGGCGGTGCCGGGCGGGCCTTCCATCAGCACATGACCGCCCGCCAGCATGGCGATAAGCAATTGTTCGATCAGCGCATCCTGCCCGACGATGGCTTTACGCACTTCGTGGCGGATCGCATCGGCCAGGGCGGCGAGGTTGTCTAGGCTCATGCTCATCGGTCAAGCTTTCGTGGCAGGGTGTCGAGCGCGGCAGCAGCGCTCAGGATGTCGGCGGGGGTGGCGGCGCTTTCAAGGCGGGCGGCGCGGGAGCTGAAGGGTTCTTCCCCCGGCGCGCGCTGGGCAAGCGCTGCATCAAGGGTGGCAGGATCATGGCGGTGAAGGCCAAGGCTGCGCGCCAGCCGCCGTTCGGCAAGGCGCGCATAGGGCGCAGCCAACAGGCTCCACCGCCGCGCGCGCAGGATGAGGCCTGCGCCATTTTCGACCAGCTGCCGCTTGCCGAAAGCAGTGGCAGGCGCGCCCACCGCCGCCGGGCCAAACCGCAGCATTGCCCGCCAGAACACGATGACGAGCGCCAGAATGAGGCACAAGGTGGCGGCCAGAAACGGCGGGCGAAAGGCGAGGGTGAGGAGGTTTTCCGATCCGCCAAAGCCGTTCAGGGTCATATCGAAGGTGATTTCGCGCAGGCCGGTATATTCGAGCATCCGCACCAGTGCCATCGCCGCTGCCGCGCGGGCCGGATCGGCAAGGCCGTAATTATTGGCCAGATCCGGTTCGGCAACGAAGATCACCGGATAATTCACAATCTCCGGGCCGCCGATCGGTTCAAGCCCGGCACGCAGCGCCAGCGCGCGGCCTGCATTGTCGGTGATCAGCACCTCGTGCGCGGGATCAGGATCGGCAAAGGCCACTGCGCGGGTGGGCAGCGCGCCTGACTGGCCAAGACCGCTCCAGCGCGGCAGGGGGCCATCAGGCGCTTGTTCGACACGCGGGGCCAAAGTGAACGGCGCGGGCAGTTCGGCGGGCCATTGCGGCGGATCGCCGCTGCCCAGCACCACCCAGCCGCGCTTGAATTTCGCCGCCGCCTCACGCGGGAGATTGCCCGGCGGCAGACTGGCGTTCCATTTGGGCAGGATCACCAGCGTGGGGCCGATGATGCGGCGCTTTTCCAGAATGGTGCCGATGTGCTCCGGATCGCTCCACAGCGGCGGGGTGAGCACCAGAATGCCGCGCGTTTCCAGTCCGGCAGGGCTGCGCGACCGCGTGATGCGGTAATCCGCTGCGGCCAGCAGGCGGGTGAGCCCGGCATAGCCGTTCAGCCCATTGGCTGCGGCATGCGCGCCGCCGTTCTGCGTATCGGTGGGCGGGCCTTCGCCCCGGCCCATCAGCACGAGCAGCGCGACGAACAGGGCAAAGCCGCCCACCACCAGCGCGATGATCGCCCCGCGCGGGAAAGGCGCGCGTTCGCTCATGCGCGGGCGCTTTCGTGCGGCAGGGCAAGCGCGAAGCGGGCATAGGCATCGCGCGCGGCTTCCCAATCAGCACGGTCAAGCCGCTGGAGCGCAAACAGGCTCCGCTCGACCCGCTCGGCCATCACCCCGAAGGCCGTGCGCGCCGCTTCCGGCAGCGCGGGCAGGGCGGCCAGTTCGCGCGCGGTGCTGGAAGGTTCGACCACGCCGGGGCGCGCCGCGGCCAGTTCGCCCACGCTGCGGGTCAGCAGCAGATGGGTCGCCTCGTCAAAGCGGCCCTCGGCGGCCAGCCGTTCGGCATCGGCCAGCAGCGCCAGGCTGGCAGCGCTATCGGGCCGCCAGTCTGCGGCCTGTTCGTCCCGGCGCGCCTTGCGGCGGCGTGCCAGCGGGCCCAACATGCGCGCCAGCAGATAGAGCACAAAGGCCGCGATCCCGGCGATCAGCACCCACTGGATCAGCCCCCACCATGCGCCCAGCCATTGCCCGACCGGCCCCAGCACCGCGCCGAGCAGTTCGAACAGGCCTTGCAGAAAGCGTTCGAAGGCGCCGAGTTCGCGCGGGGGCACTTCGGGCACGGCGACGGGCGCAAACTGGATATCGCCCGAGGCGCGCAATTGCTCCCAGCCCGCAGGCGCGCCCACGGCAGAGGGGGGCGCAGCAGGGCTGGCCGGAGCACTCGAGGGGAGAGCCGGGTTGAGGGGTTGCGATGCTGCGATCATGCAGCGCTGGTGGTGGCATGGGTTGCAAGGGGGCGCAACAGGCTTGTGCGGCGGGGCGCGCCTGTGCGCCCGTCAGCCGCGCGCGCGGCCTTGCGGATAGCTGCCGAGGATCCGCAATTCCTTGGAATGGAATGCACATTCCTCCAGCGCCCGGTCAATCGCCGGATCGCCCGGCGCGCCGATAATATCGGCATAGAACATGGTGGCTGAAAAGGTCGCGCCCTGCTGGTAGCTTTCCAGCTTGGTCATGTTGACCCCGTTGGTGGCAAACCCGCCCAAGGCCTTGTAAAGCGCGGCGGGAATGTTCTTCACCTCGAAGATGAAAGTGGTGACAAGATCCTGCCCCTCAATCGCCGCAGCGGGCAAGGCATCGCGCGCCAGGATGACAAAGCGCGTCATGTTGTCGGCGCTGTCTTCCACGTTGCGGGCGATGATGGTGAGGCCGTAAAGTTCAGCCGCAATCGCCGGCGCAATCGCCGCTGTCGCCGGATCGCCGAGTTCCGCCACGAAAGCCGCCGCGCCTGCGGTATCGACATAGCTCAAGGGCACAATCCCGCGTTCCCGCAGGAAACGGCGCGACTGGCCAAGCGCCTGCGGGTGGCTGTAGGCGGCGGCAAAGGGCCCCTCGCTGGTTGCCATCAGCGCATGGTGGATCGGCATGAAATATTCGCCGACGATGGCAAGGCCGCTTTCGGGCAGCAGGAAATGGATATCGGCCACCCGGCCATGCTGCGAATTTTCAATCGGGATGATCGCGGCAGCCGCGCGGCCATCCTTCACGGCATCGAGCGCATCTTCGAAGCTGAAACAGGGCAGGGGCAGCATATCGGGCCGCGCTTCGCTGGCGGCGCGGTGCGAATTGGCGCCGGGCGAACCCTGAAAGGCAATCGCGCGCGCGGGATCAGCCGCGGCGGCATCCTGCAATTGCTGCGCCAGCGCCAGCGCCGGGCCCGGAAAAGACTGGTTCAGACTGCGGTTCATAGATGGCCTGCTAGAGCGCCTGCCGCTGAGCATCAAGCCCGCTTGCAATTCATGCAAGAGATGATGGGTTCTAGGGCCTTGCGCGCTCGCGGTTGCAACATTAAGGGACGCCCCCGATGACACAGGACAATTCTTCGCAAACCCCGCCTGTCGGCCAGAAGGCCAGCGGCGATCTGTTCAACACCGCTGCGGGCTGGGTGCTGTTTGCCGCCGCGCTCGGGCTGGGGCTGTCGATCCTGGCGGACAAGTATTTCCACGGCAGCAGCGCGCCGCGCCCGGAACAGCTTGGCTATGTGATCGCGGTTGCCGAAGATGCGGGCAGCGGCCCTGCCGAAATGTCCTTCGCCGAAGCGTTGACCAAGGTGAGCGCGGCAGACGGCGAGAAGGTCTGGTCGAAGTGCCAGTCGTGCCATTCGATCAACGCAGGCGGCGCCAACGGGGTTGGCCCGAACCTGCACGGCATCATGGGCGCAACCGTCGCTGCCAAGGCAGGCTTTGGCTATAGCGGCGCATTGAAGGGTCTGGGCGGCCAGTGGGACTGGGAGCGCATGAATGCATGGCTCAAGAACCCGCGCGGCTATGTCGATGGCACCAAGATGGCCTTTGCCGGCCTCTCCAAGATTGAAGATCGCGCAGCGGTGGCGCTCTATCTGAACGCCAATGGCTCGAACATCGCGCTGCCGACTTTCACCCCGGCTGCCGAAGGTGCAGCCGAAGGCGAAGCAGCCGCGACCGAAGGTGCCGTCGAAGCCGAAGCCGAAGCGGTCGCCGCAGCTGAAGCGGGCAGCGATCCGGCAGCCGCAGCCGAATAAGCTGCTTACGCTCAGGGGGTAAGGCCTAGGCCTGCCCCTTGAAGCCCTGGGCAATCACATACCATTCGGAAGACCCCTTGCGGCTTGCAGGGGGTTTTGCGTGTTTGACGGATGTGAAATGCTTCTTGAGCAGGGCGAGCAAGTCGGTGTCGGTGCCGCCTGCCAGCACCTTGGCCACAAAGGCTCCGCCCGGCTCCAGCGTTTCGGTGGCAAACCACGCGGCAGCTTCGACCAGACCCATCGTGCGCAGGTGATCGGTCTGCTTGTGGCCGACGGTGTTTGCCGCCATGTCCGACAGGATCAGATCGGGCGGTCCGCCGAGCGCCTGTGTCAAGGCAGCAGGCGCGGCATCGGCCATGAAATCCATCTCGAAGATGGTAACGCCTTCGATCGGATCGACCGGCAAGAGATCAATCCCCACCACCGTCGCTTTGGGCACTTGCTTGCGCACCACCTGCGTCCAGCCGCCGGGCGCAATCCCGAGATCAACCACCCGGCGCGCGCGTTTCAGCAGATCGAACCGTTCATCAAGCTCGATCAGCTTGTAGGCGGCGCGGCTGCGATAGCCTTCGGCCTTGGCGCGCTGCACATAGGGATCGTTGAGCTGGCGTTCGAGCCAGCGCACCTGGCTGGCGGTGCGCCCGCGCCCGGTCTTCACCCGCTTGTCGGGATTGCGGCCAGAACGGCTCACGCGCGGGGATCCGGGCGCTTGTCAGAGCTGCGTTCACGGCGATGTTCGGCGGCCATCAGGCTGCGCAGGATGCCTTCGCGGATGCCGCGATCAGCCACGCCCAAGCGGCGCGCGGGCCACAGATCAAGGATCGCCTCAAGAATCGCGCAGCCTGCCACCACCAGATCGGCGCGGTCCTGTCCGATGCAGGGCACATCGGCGCGCGCGGTGGGGGGCATCGCGGAAAGCTGGGCGCTGATGCTGCGCATCGCGTGCGAGGGCACGATCAGGCCATCCACCGCCTTGCGATCATAATGCGGCAGTTCCAGGTGCAGGCTGGCGAGCGTTGTCACCGTGCCGCTGGTGCCGAGCAGGCGGATATCAGGGTGCCTCGCAGCCTCGCGCACCCGCTGGGCAAAGGGGGCAAAGCTGGTCGCCACCAGATCGCGCATCGCGGCATAACGCGCCATGCGCTCAGCCTCGCTCGCCTCGGCGCGCCCGACTGTGTCGGTGAGCGAGACAACGCCCCACGGCACGCTTTGCCAATCAAGGATGCGCGGCACGCGGGCCTGGCGGCGTGCGCCCGCTTCGACCAGCACGAGTTCGGTCGAACCGCCGCCAATATCGAAGATCACCGCCGGGCCATCGCCTGCTTCCAGCAGGATGTGGCAGCCCAGCACCGCAAGGCGCGCTTCTTCCTCGGCGCTGATGATATCGAGCGCAATGCCGGTTTCGCGGCGGACCCGTTCGATAAAGGCCAGCCCGTTTTCCGCGCGGCGGCAGGCTTCGGTCGCGACCGAACGGGCAAGGCGGACATTGCGGCGCCGCAGCTTGTCAGCGCAGATGGTGAGCGCGGCGAGCGTGCGGTCCATCGCTGCGTCCGACAATCGCCCGCTGGTGGCCAGCCCGTCGCCCAGCCGCACCACGCGGCTGAAGGCATCGATCACGGTGAAATCCTCACCCGAAGGGCGGGCGATCAGCAGGCGGCAATTGTTGGTGCCCAGATCCAGCGCGGCGTAAGCTTCGCCATGTTTCGGCGCGCGCCACGGATCAGACGATGCAGGATCCGGCGACCACGTGCGGCGCGGATCAGCAATCTGCTGGGTCATGGTGCCCGCGCGCGCAGTGCGGGGCGGGCGGCTGTTATCGGGCTGGAGGGCGGTTTTGTAGCGGAAATCGGCTACCTTGCCGGACTTGGCGCCCCTGTTTCTGCCAGCTCTGTTATTCCTGTCCGGCGGCCGAGCATCCGCCATAAACTTTCGTCTTCCATTCCACCTTGCCCGAAAAGCGGGCACGGCACTTGGGCAGGAAACTACCGCAACGCGCAGCCAAGAGCAAGCAGGGCTGCGGTGCGCACCTGCGCGCCAAGCCTTGACCTTGCAGGCGCGCGCTCATAAAGGGCGCGTCTCGTTGTGATCGCGCGTGTCCTTGCCGGCAACGCGCCGCGGCTGATGCCCCGTCCTCTAATGGTAAGAGAGCGGACTCTGACTCCGTCAATCAAGGTTCGAATCCTTGCGGGGCATCCAAGCTGCTGACGGCCGAGGCCGCTGCCTCCCTACCCTGTGAACTTGCGTGCGGTGCTGGGGGGATATTCTGTGTGGAGCGCCTTGGCCCGTGTCGGCCTGTCCATCAACTCGCCGCCGCAATTGGGGCAGCGATCATCGAGCCCCTCGGCGCAGGCTGCGCAGAAAGTGCATTCGAACGAGCAGATGAACGCGCCGGGCGCCTCGGCGGGCAGATCGGTGCCGCAGCGCTCGCAATCGGGGCGCATTTCGAGCATGTTGCCGCCCCCTATACTGCTGCTTCGACCGCAGCACAGATGCGCGCCACCACCGCTTCGACCTGGGCTGCATCATCGCCTTCGGCCATCACCCGGATCAGCGGTTCGGTGCCGGAGGGGCGGATCACGAGCGGCCCTTGCCAGCCAGTTCGCTCTCTGCCTCGGCGATCACCGCTTGCACCGCTGCGTTCTCCAAGGGCTTGCCGCCCGCATAGCGCACATTCCTGAGCAATTGCGGCACGGGATCGAAGACATGCAGCAATTCGCTCGCCGGTTTGCCGCTGCGCACCAGCCCCGCCAGCACGCGCAGCGCGGCGACAGTGCCATCGCCGGTGGTCGCGTGATCAAGCAGGATCATGTGCCCCGATTGTTCGCCGCCGACGTTGAACCCGCCTGCCTTCATCATTTCCAAGACATAGCGATCACCCACCTTGGCGCGCGCCAGCGTGAGGCCCCTGCCTGCCAGATAGCGTTCAAGGCCCAGATTGCTCATGACGGTGGCCACCACGCCGCCGCCGCGCAGCGCGCCTTTTTCGTGCATCCGGGTGGCGATGAGCGCCATGATCTGATCGCCATCGACCGCGCGGCCAGCCTCGTCCACCACGATCAGCCGATCCGCATCGCCATCCAGGGCAATGCCGATATGCGCGCCTTCGGCCACCACGCGTTCCTGCAAGGCGGCGATTGCGGTTGATCCCACGCCGTCATTGATGTTGGTGCCATTGGGGGTGACCCCCATCGCGATCACATCCGCGCCCAACTCCCAGATCGCCGAAGGTGCCACCTGATAGGCCGCGCCATGCGCGCAATCGACCACTACCTTCAAGCCATCGAAACGCACCTCGGACGAGACCGATTGTTTCACCGCATGGATATAGCGCCCGCGCGCGTCTTCGATGCGGCGGGCGCGGCCGATCTTTTCGGCAGGGGCAAGGCTGACCGGGCTTTCCATCAGGCGTTCGATCTGGCCTTCGGCCTCGTCCGACAGCTTGAAGCCATCCGGGCCGAACAGCTTGATACCATTATCGGCATAAGGATTGTGGCTGGCAGAGATCATCACGCCGAGATCCGCGCGCATTTCGCGCGTCAGCAGCGCGATGGCGGGGGTGGGGAGCGGCCCTGTCATGATCACATCCATGCCCACGCTGGTAAAGCCGGCCACCAGCGCGCTTTCCATCATATAGCCTGACAGGCGCGTATCCTTGCCGATCACCACCCGGTGGCGATGCCCGCCGCGCACGAAATATGTTCCCGCCGCCTGACCCACGCGCATCGCCATTTCCGCCGTCATGACGCCTGCATTGGTGCGCCCTCTGATCCCGTCGGTGCCGAAGAACTTGCGCGCCATAGACTTTGTGTGCCCCCGGATAGTGCTTGTGCGATTGTGCGCCGCTTGTGGCGCGGTTATCGCCGCATGAAAAGGGGCGCCGGGGCCTTAGTGCGTTTTCCGTTCAAGCTGGCGCGAACGGAAAAGCAACGCTCAGGCGCCGCGCGGGCTTGTCGCATTGTCCGATCCGGTTTGATCGGGAAATGCTCAAAAGGAGCGAAATTTTGGCACAAGACGGGGCACAGTCAGGCGCGGAGGCGGGCAGGCCGTTTGAACTGGTGACAATCCGCCTGCCGGTAAAGCTGACCTTTGCCGCGCTGGTGCTGGGGCTGGGTTTTGGCATGATCGGCGGCGGCGCTGCCTTGCCGCCGGTGATTGCCGAGGTGGCGGCGCTGATTGGCGGGCTGTGGCTGCAATCCTTGCAGATGACGATCATTCCGCTGGTCGCCTCGCTCTTGGTGCTGGGGCTGGCGCAAATGGCGGCGGCGGCGCGCGCAGGCGTGGTGGCGCGGCATTTCCTGACCCTTGTGTTCGCGATGCTGATTGCAGGCGGCGTTTCGACCGCGATTGCGCTGCCGCTGCTGCTGGGCATCTTTCCGATCCCGCCAAGCGCGGCGGCGTTCCTTGCCGAAGTGCCTGCGGGCGAGCAAGCGGTGCCGGGCGTGCTTGATTTCCTCAAATCGCTGATCGCGCCCAACATCATCGCGGCTGCTGCCGATACGGCGATGCTGCCGCTGACGATCTTCTTTGCGCTGTTCGCCCTTGCCATCAGCCGCCTGCCCGCCGACCAATCGCAGCGCTTGCTGGGCGTGTTCCACGCGCTCGGCAATGCGATGCTGCTGATCATCGGCTGGGTCTTGTGGGTGGCACCTGTCGGCGTGTTTGCGCTGGCTTTCGGCGTAGGGCTGAAAAGCGGGGGCGGGGCCTTTGCTGCGCTTGCCCATTATATCGTGGTGGTATCAGCGATGGGCGGGATCGTGCTGGTGCTGGGTTATGTGGTGGCGTGGACACTGGGCGGGATTGCGCCGCTGCGCTTTGCTGCCGCGATGCTGCCGGCGCAGGCGGTGGCGCTGTCGACGCAAAGCTCGCTCGCCAGCCTGCCTGCCATGCTGGAGAGCGCCAGCCGCCTCAATCTCAAACCCGCCACCGCCGAATTCGTGCTGCCGCTGGCGGTTGCGATCTTCCGTGCGACCAGCCCGGCGATGAACATGGCCGTGGCGCTCTATGTGGGCGCGCTTGCGGGCGTGGAGATTTCGCCCGCCGTTGCGCTCGTCGGCATTCTGGTGGCGCTGATCATCAGTGTCGGCTCGGTCAGCCTGCCCGGTTCGATCAGTTTCGTGATCTCGGTCGGCCCGATTGCGATTGCGATGGGCGTGCCGGTGGAACCGCTGGCGCTGCTGGTCGCGGTCGAGATGGTGCCCGATATCATGCGCACGCTCGGCAATGTCACCATGAACGTGGCTGTCACAAGCGCGGTTGACCGCAAGGCGGCGCAAGCTAGTGAGGCGTCTTGAAACGGCAACCATCCGTGCCGACATGCGTTATATTCGACATCTGATCACTCATGCCCAATCCGGAGAGACCCATGGCTTTTGCACTTGCCCCCCTGCCTTACGCCGATGACGCGCTGGCCCCTGCCATTTCGGCGGAAACCCTGTCGTTCCACCACGGCAAGCATCACCAGACTTACGTGGACAAGATGAACGCCGCTATCGAAGGCACGCCGCACGCCGAAGCATCGCTCGAAGCGATCATCGCCGCCTCACGCGGGAGCAATGCAGGCCTGTTCAACAATTCGGCGCAGACCTGGAACCATGCGTTCTACTGGCATTCGCTGGCCGCTGAAACCACTGCCCCTTCGGATGAACTGGTCGCCAAGATTGATGAGGCATTTGGTTCGGTCGATGCCTTGAAGCAGCAGCTGAAGGATCGCGGCGTTGGCCACTTCGCGTCGGGCTGGGTGTGGCTCGCCGAAAAGGACGGCAAGCTTTCGATCGAGGAAACCCACGATGCCGATACGCTGGCTGACAGCGCGTTCAACCCGCTCTTGGTGCTCGACGTTTGGGAGCACGCCTATTACCTCGATCACCAGAACAAGCGCCCGGCCTATCTCGATGCGGTGGTGGAGGGGAAGCTCAACTGGGCGTTCGCTTCGGAAAACCTCGCGCGCGGGACGGTGTGGACCTACGCGTAAGCGTTGATCCCGGATCTTTCGCAAGGCCCGTCGCAACACCGGTTGCGGCGGGCTTTTGCTTATCTGGGATCAGTAATCGTCGTCACCATCGTCGGGCGCGCCCATGTAGCCACCTGAAACCGCGTCGAGTTCTTCCAGAATTGCGCGGTGGGCGCTCGCATCATCGACGCTGCGCTGGGGGATATTGCCGCTCGCCAGCATTTCCGACAGCGCGGCGCGCGCGCGGCCCACGCGGCTCTTGATGGTGCCGACCGCGCAGCCGCAGATGGCGGCGGCTTCTTCATAGGAAAACCCGCCAGCGCCCACCAGCAACAACGCCTCGCGCCGTTCGGCGGGCAGGGTCAGCAGCGCGCGGTGCAGATCGCTGAGGTGGATCGGTTCTTCCTGCCCGGCAGGCGCTGTCAGAATGCGTTCGGCCACGCCTTCGTCATATTCGCCGCGAAACCGGTTGCGGCGCATGTCGGTGAGATAGGCATTGCGCAAAATCACGAAAGTCCAGGCGCGCATCGAGGTGCCCGGTTCGAACCGGTCCTGCGCGGCCCACGCCTTGAGCATGGTTTCCTGCACCAGATCATCCGCCATGTCGGGCCGTCCGCACAGGCCCCGGGCAAAGGCGCGCAGATGCGGGACAACCGCGGTCAGCTCGCGCTTGAAATTGGCCTTGTCATCGGCGCTGCGCAGCGGGCGAACCGGATCGCTTTCGCTCATCGGGCATTGCCCTGGCCGGAGGGCGAAGACCCTCCCCGGCCTTGCGATGGCATCTCCTGTTCATCGAGCTTCGCCAGCAGATCAAGGAACTGGTCGGGCAGGTCTTCTTCGACCACCGCATCATAAAGCTGTTTCAGCCCATCGGCCCATTCCGGCGCAGCTCTGGCCGCACTGCGCCGCCGTGCCTGCCCCGAGCCGCTGCCATGCGACAATTTGTCTGAGCCATCAGAGGCCATAAGCGCTGTAAACTTCCTTGATCCCGCCTGCTGCCTGCCAACCTTGGACCCAATGGCGTGCGATGTCCATCGCAACCGGGTGAGCAAGACATGGACGTGAGCGGAACGATGCGCCATGTGTTTGGTTCCTTGTGGCAGACCCGCTCTGCCCGCATTTACCCCGTCCGCATCCACCCTGTCCGCAAAGGCCCCGCCGCCCCACCCATGACCGCAAGCCAGCCATCTTCGGTGCCCGCCAGCGGCGATGGGGCAGCGGTGATCGCGCCGCCCGCTGGCGGCAGGGCGCGGCGCTGGCTGATCGTCTATCCGCGCGCGGTGCCGCTGGTGATCTTCATCGCCATTGCTGCGATCACGCTGGTCAGCGTCTTTGCCATCGAAAGCAATGCGCGCACCCGCGAACGCGCCGAAATGCGCGAATATGCGCAAGGCATCGCCGCTGCGCTGGATCGCCGCGGCAACAGTTTTTCGGCCTATCTGCGCGCAGGCTCGGCCCTGTTTGCCGCGCTTGGCGACGTATCGCCCGAACGCTTTGAAAGCTTTGTCGCCAATCTCCAACTGGCGGTTGGCGTGCGCGGGGCCGAAGGGGTGGGGTGGATCGCGGTAACCGACAAGGAGGATTTGCCGCGCCTCATCGCCGAAACCCGCCGCACCCGTCCCGATTTTCCCGAAGTGCGCCCGCCTGCCAGCCACACCAAGCCGCGCATCGCGCCGGTCATGATGTTTTCGCCGACAAGCGCGGCGGGCCAGCGATCGCTCGGCTATGATATGTATTCCGATCCGGTGCGCGCCGCCGCAATGGACGAAGCGGCGCGGCTGCGCCGCCCGGTGACATCCGGGCGCATTCAGGTGGCGCAGAGCGCGGGCGGCTATGCGCCGGGCTTCATCATCTTCATGCCGGTGTTCAGTTCCGACGCGGGCAAAAGCCGGTTGAGCGGCTTTGTCTATGCGCCATTCAACGCGCGCACGTTCCTCGATTCAGCGGCCAGCCCGGCGGCGGGCAAGAATGCGCTGGGCGTCAGGCTGTATGATGGCGAGGCCAGCACCAATCACTTGCTGGTGGCCCATTCGCTGTCGGGCGGCGGCACGGAACGCATCGCGCAGGAAGTGACCATCGCCAACCGCAGGCTGCTGCTGGTGGTCGAAGAAGCCGCGCCGCAGATGCTTGCGCCGCTATCGATGGTGACGCTGTTTTTCGGCCTCGCGCTGGCAAGCCTGCTGATGCTGCTGGCCCGCCTGCTGACCCAGCAAGCCTACGAAGATCAGAAACGGCTGGCCTTTTTCGAAGAACAGCATTCGATCCGCAATTCGCTCTCCCGCGAGCTTAATCACCGGGTCAAGAATACGCTGGCCAATGTGCTCTCGATCCTGTCGCTCACCCGGCGGCGGACCGATGATCTCGATGAATTTGCCGACAGTCTCGAAGGGCGGATCCGGGCGTTGTCGGCAACCCATGATTTGCTGACTGTTACCGACTGGGGCACCACCCCGATCCGCGCGGTGGTGGAGGCTGAATTGCAGCATTGCCGCACGACATCGGAACAGGCGGTAACCATCGAAGGCCCGCCGGTGGAACTGGCGCCCAATGATGCGCTGTCGTTTGGCCTTGCGGTGCATGAACTGGCGACCAATGCCGCCAAATATGGCGCGCTGAGCGTGCCGGGCGGGGAAATCGCGGTCAGCTGGAAAATGGTGGAAGAAGGATTGGCCGAAATCACCTGGCGCGAACGCGGCGGGCCTGAGGTGGCGCAAGTGCGGCGGCGCGGGTTTGGCACCGAACTGATCGAAAAGATCGTGGCCCACGAATTGCGCCGCCCCGTCAGCCTCGATTTCGCCCCCGAAGGCGTGACCTGCGTGATGCGCGTGCCAGTGCGGCGGCGCGGGGATTTCCGCATCAGGGCGTAGTTTGTGGCAGACCACCCGCCCCGCCGGCGGCACCGCGATCAAAGCGGTCGGCTGGAACCAAAAAACAGCGCCTGGCTAATGGCGGCGCGCACAGTGGCTTCCTGAAATGGCTTGGTGACCAGATAGGTCGGCTCGGGCCGGTCGCCGGTCAGCAGGCGTTCGGGATAGGCGGTGATGAAGATCACCGGCACGCTGGCAATCGCCAGAATATCATCGACCGCATCCAGCCCCGATGATCCATCCGCCAGCTGGATATCGGCCAGCACCAGTCCGGGCACCGCGTCGCCCATGACTTCCAGCGCCTGTGCGCGGGTGGCCGCTGTGCCGAAAATCGTATGGCCAAGCCCGCCGACCAGATCTTCAAGCTGCATCGCAATCAGCGGCTCATCCTCGATGATCAGCACCGATGTGGCCTGTTCGCGTTCGATCTCGGCGACAGCTTCGGCGACAAGCGCGGCCAGCTCATCGGCGCCAAGGCCGAGGATTTCGGCGGCCTGTGCGGCAGAGAATTCTTCCAGCGTGGTCAGCAGCAGGGCCTGGCGCGCAGGCGTGGTGATGGTGGCCAGACGCGCCTGCGCGCCCGCTTCGTGCTCGCTGGCGGGTGCGCCTGTTGTGGCTGCTACCTCGCCCGCGCGGCTTGCCCAGATCTGGCTGAACGCGCGGTAAAGCCCGATGCGCCCCTCGCTGATCTGCGTGCGCACGGCACTGTCGGTCAGCGCCCGTTCGAGCAGCGCGCGGACATGGGCATCGCCGCGCGCCTGTGATCCTGTCAGCGCGCGGGCATAGCGCCGCAGGAACGGCAGTTGGCCGGGCAACCTGATGACCAAGAGACTGACCGGATGACATGGGCGTTGCTCCGCAAGGATGCTCAGGAAAAAGGCAAGTGGTGTGGCAACAGCCCAAAGGGCCGAGTGGTTCCACCTTGCTCCCTTAGGACGGGATTGCTGCCAGCCATAGACTTAAGGAGAATTGCGGAGACGAAAAAAATTTTCGCAAGGCCGGGAACTGACGTAAGGGAAGGGCATTTAGAGCTATGTCACCGCCGAGACCCCCCTCCCGTCCAAGCGGCTGGTGATACGATCCCGAAAGGCCTCCACTCCATCCGGGTGGAGGCCTTTTTTCGATTTTGGCCCGAAAGCCCTCCACTCCATCCGAGTGGAGGCCTTTTTTCTGCCTGAGCGCGGCAGCGCCTCAGCCAATCGCCTTTTCATAAATCGCATATTCGCGGTTGACGGAGCTTTCGATGGTGTCGGCAATCGCCACCATTCCCTGATTGCCTTCGAGGATCCAGCCAAGCTCGCCGCGCGCCGAGCCGAATTTCCCGTGCGCTTCGCGCCGGATCGCGCTGATCATCATGAAGGCAAGCTGGCTGGCCAGCCGCGTGTTGTGCAATTCCTTGACCACGCCCATCAACGGCACGCGCATCCCTGCGCCCTTGGGGTGGCGCAGCCAGCGCAGCAGATGAAACCAGCCAAACGGGAATAATCGCCCGCGGATCTTCGCCAGCACCATGTTGATATCGGGAAAGGTCAGCATGAAAGCGACAGGCTTGCCATCCACCTCGGCGATCATGTTCAGTTCTTCAAAAATGATCGGGCGCAGTTTCTTGCCCGCATAGGCGACTTCGGCAGGTGTGAAGGGGACAAAGCCCCAATTGTCCGACCAGGCATCATTGAGAATGCCGAGCACGATTGCCACTTCCTCGTCCCAGCGGCGCTTATCGACCCGGCGCACATTGATCCGGGCATTGCGCGCGCCTGACGCCACGATGCGCTGCACCAGCGGCGGGAATTCTTTGCTGATGTCGAGTTCATAGGTGAACAAGGTCTGCGCGCGGGTAAGGCCAGCGCTTGTCATCCATCCGGCATAGCTGGCCGGATGATGGCCCATCATGATCATCGGCGCGTGATCGGCCCCGCGCACCAGCAGCCCCGGCTCTTCCCAGATCGACAGCGAGATCGGGCCTACCATCCGCACCAGCCCTTCGCCGCGCAGCCAGCCTTCGGCGGCGTTCAGCAGAGCGTGGGCAATGGTTTCATCCTCGGCATCGAAATAGCCGAAAAAGCCGGTGCCGGGGCCAAAGCCCTGTTCGGCCGGCATGGCCAGTGCCAGATCATCAATATGCGCCGAGATCCGCCCGACATCGCGCCCGCCGCGCGTGGCGATAAAGAATTGCGCGCGCCCGTGGCCGAAAAACGGGTTTTTCGCCGGATCGACCAGTTCGAGCTGTTCTGAGCGCAATTGCGGCACGAAATGCGGCAGGCGATCCGAAAACGCCCGTCCCAGATCGACAAAGCGCGCCCGCCCGCGCTTGTCGCTGACGGGCACAATTCCTATTTGCGAAGGTGAAAGGCCTGCGTCTGCCACGCTTTGTGTCCCGTAGTGCAATGGATCAATGCTTTCCTTGTCCGCTTGCGGCGAGAGGTGCAAGCGCCTCGATCACTGTCATCACCATGCTGCATTTGGCAAGATGGGGTGATGTGGGCTAAGAGCGCTGCCAAATCTGGAAAAAAGTTCACGATCATGAATGTGCCGCAATCGCTTTCGTCCACCGTGCCCGTCCGCCGGGAAGCGCCCCGGCGTGCCACCCGCGCCGACTTCCAGAGCGTGGACGACAAGGCCATGCTGTTTGCGGCGCGCGATCTGACCAAAGGGCTGGGCGAGGCAAGGCCCGGCATCTACTGGCCCGATATGCTGCTGTCGGCAGGGATCGGCTATGCCGGTGTTGCAACTGCGGTGCTTTCGCCCGATTGGGGGGTGAAACTTGCCGCCGGGCTGGTGGGAGCGCTGGCGCTGTACCGCGCGCTGATGTTCATTCACGAACTCACGCATATCCACCGCGATGCGCTGCCCGGATTTCGCACCGCCTGGAACCTGATCGTGGGCATTCCGCTGCTGACACCGTCTTTCATGTATGAAGGCGTGCACACCATCCACCACAAGCGCACCCAGTATGGCACGGCGGAAGACCCCGAATATCTGCCGCTGGCCCTGATGAAGCCGTGGAGCCTGCCGCTGTTTGTGACGATCGCGCTGCTCGCGCCGGTTGCGCTGATTGTGCGCGCGGCGGTGCTGGTGCCGCTTGGCGCGGTGATCCCCAAGGTCCGCACCCTGACGTGGGAGCGTTTTTCGGCGCTCTCGATCAATCCCGATTTCCGCCGCCGCCCGCCCGAAGGCGATTTTGCGGCCCGCGTGCGCTGGCAGGAAATCGGCGTGTTCGTGTGGTCGTGGACGCTGATTGCCAGCATCTTTGTGATCGGCTGGCAGCCGCTGGCGACAGCGCTGGCGATCTTCTCGTTCACGGCGGTGCTCAACCAGTTGCGTACGCTGGTGGCGCATCTGTGGGAGAACGAAGGCGAACCGATGACGGTGACCGCGCAGTTCCTCGATTCGGTGAACGTGCCGCCGCCGGGCGTGGCTGCGGAAATCTGGGCGCCGGTGGGCCTGCGCTATCACGCGCTGCATCACCTGATGCCATCAATGCCCTATCACGATCTGCCCGAAGCGCACCGGCGTCTGGCGCGCGAGCTTGGCACGGGTTCGACCTATGAAGGCGCCAACCATCCCGGCATGCTGATGCTGGTGGCGCGGATCGCGCGCAGCACGATGGGCAAGCGTTGATTTTGCGATCGCGCTGACGCGCGATGCATACCACCCGCCCCGCCTCCCCGCCCGGCCATCAATAGTACCACTATGTTATGGTGGCCGGGCAGGGAGGCCGGGCGGGCGGTCTGTGCCACCGACGGTGGCACAAACACCACGTCCCTCAATCCAAGAAACAGATCATCGCGCAGCGGCGGTCGGCGGGCAGGCCGTCATCGACTTCGTTGGCGAGTTCCCCGGCCAGACGCGGGTGGGCATCAAGCGCCGTGACTTCCTCAAATCCGAGCCGGGCAAAGAACGCGGTGCTTTCGCGATCCGTCGTGAGCGTGACCGCGCGAAAGCCTGCATTGCGTGCGTCAATCAAGCACGCGCGTATCAGGCCTGATCCGATCCCGCGCCGCTGATAGCCGGGCGCGACGAAAAGCTGCCAGATGTGGAGTTCGCGGCTGAAGGGCTCGTTCACCAGAAACCCGGCGGGGGCCTCTGCCACATGCGCGGTGAGGCAATGGCCCTTGCGGATGAGCCGCGCGGCGCTGGCCGCATCGCGGCCTGCGGCAAGTTCAGCGATCAATGCATCATCGGCAGGCCGCGCAAGGCGCAGCGACCATTCCCCCGTCTTCCCCGAACTCATTCTTCGGTCCTGATCAGCACGGTCTCGCCCACCAGCGCAAACAGCACGAACGGTGCCCAGGCGGCCAGCAGCGGCGGGTAGCCGCCGAAATTGCCCATCGCGAGCGCCGCATTATCGACCACGAAATAGGCAAATCCCAAAGCCATGCCGATGATGGCGCGCACGAATAATTGCCCCGAACGCGCGAGGCCAAAGGCGGCAATCGAGCCGAGCAAGGGCATCAGCATCGCCGAGAGTGGCCCCG
The DNA here is from genome assembly GCA_045377215.1 of Erythrobacter sp. GTDB lineage: Bacteria > Pseudomonadota > Alphaproteobacteria > Sphingomonadales > Sphingomonadaceae > Erythrobacter. The sequence continues at coordinate 150,495 of JBJIOB010000008.1, read as the reverse complement.
AAATGCGGTGCCACCACTTGGCCCGCAATTCGCTGCTGCGGCGGCCTGCGGCCTCGAAGGCTGCGATGGTGCTGCCAAGCTCGAAAAAACCCAAGGCATCGGCATCGACCGCTTGCAGATCAATCCGTTCGGGCGTCAATCCTTCGCCCACCACAAGAGTGGCGAGCGGGGTCAGCGTGGCGCTTGCCACGTCGAAGCGCACCGGGTTTTCCAGCCGCCAGCCGGGCGCTGCATAGACCGCGCGGGGGCTGCGCACCTGTTCGCGGATGATCCCGCCGGGCCCGCGCGCATACCAGGTCACATCCGTCATTGCGATGGTGCCGCCGCGCCCGGACAGGCTGCTGGCGGCAAGGATATTGGTGCCATCGGTCAGATAGACATTGGCGCGCGGACTGCCCGCCTCCGCGCCGGCGTCAGGCACGGGCACGAACCCCCCGCTTTCCCATGCGTTGAGCGCGGCATTGGCGCGGGTGACGATCCTTTCGTTGAAACCGAAACTCACCAGCGCCACCACACCGGCCGTCAACAGCAGCGGGGCGAGCACCTGATGCGCGCTGAGGCCGGCCGCCTTCATCGCCACCACTTCGCTGTTCTGGTTCAAGGTCACCAGCGTGATAAGCGTGGCCAGCAGCACCGAATAGGGCAGAAAGCGCGACACCAACTGCGGCAGGCGCAGCCCGGCATAGCGGGCGATCTCGGCCTGACCATTGCCTGCCACCTCCAGGATCTTGCCGGTAGCAGCCAGCAGATCAAGCGCCAGCAGCACCAGCACCAGCAGGAACAGAACTGCCGCAATGCGCGCGGCAAACATCCGGGCAAGATAGAGCGTCAGCGTACGCGAAGGGAAGAAATCGAACTGCATGGCGCGCGCCTGCCCCTATTCCGCGGCCTGCGCCGAAAGATCAGCGCCGCCATCGCGGATCACGGGCTGATAATGCCCCTTGCGCCGCGCAAACAGCTTGCCCAGCAGCTTCGCTAGCTTGGCAGAGCCGGTTTCCAGCGCGCCGATGGGCTGGCCGCCCGGCACATGGGCGATGCGCGTGTACATCCAGATGATCAGCGCGGCAAACAGCACAAACGGCACCCACAGCGCGATCACCGGATCCACCCGGCCTAGGCTCGCCACATCCTCGCCGTACTGGTTCACCTTGTGATAGGCGACCACCATCACGATCGAGACAAACACGCCGAGCGCGCTGGTCGAACGTTTGGGCGGGATCGCCAGCGCCACGGCCAAGAGCGGCATCAGCAACATCATCACGATTTCGACCATGCGGTAATGGAAGGTCGCCTGCCCGGCTTCGCGCTGGGCAGGCGCAGTGCGATCATTCCAGCTGATTTGCAGCAATTCGAGCAGGATATATTCGCGGGTCGAGGTGCCGCGGGCGCGGAATTGTTCGATTGCGGGCAGATCAATCGGCAGATCATGGCGGCTGAAGCTGAGCACGCGCGGGCCGCTTCCGCCCTGGGTCATGCCGGGGGTGATGCCGGTATCCTGAATAATCGTGCCTTCGGTCAGGCGCAGGATGATGGTGTCGGGGCTGTCGCTGGTGGCAAGGAACCGCCCCTCGCGCGCGCTGATCGACAGCACTTGCCCCTTGTCGTTGGCAACACGCGCGAAAATGCCGATCAGGCGGCGGCCATCATCTTCGCTTTCATCAATCCGCAAGGCCAGCCGATCAGCCAGCTTGTTGAATTCGCCGACCTTGATCGACGCCCCCAATGCGCCCGAACGCAGTTCATATTCGAGCTGTTCGTAATAATACCGGCTGACCGGCTGGATGTAGAACACCAGCCCCACATTGATCGCCACCAGCACCAGCGTGATGGCATAGGGCACGCGCAAGAGCCGCCCATAAGACAGGCCGACCGCGCGCATCACATCAAGTTCGCTGGAGGTCGCCAGTTTGCGAAAGGCAAGCAGGATGCCGAGCAGCAGGCCCAGCGGGATCGCAAGGCTGGCATATTCCGGCACCAAGGCGCCCAGCATCCGGAACACCACGCCGATCGGCCCGCCTTCGACCGCCACGAAATCGAACAGGCGCAGCATCTTGTCGAGCATGAACAGCGAGGCCGCCAGCGCAAACACCCCCACCATCGGCACAATCACGAGCCGCAGGATATAGCGATCAATGGCGGGCAGAAATGTGAACACGGTGCGGTCTTGCGGCCTTGTCGCCTTGTGGTTGGTTATGTGGCAGCGCGGCTGCGCACCCTCTTGATGGAACAGGCCATAGCGCCATTATCAGCGCGGGTCATGCCCCGCCATGCACAAATCCGCCTACCAGAAGCGGCTGCCCGGCCCGCCCTTGAACGGGCCGGCCTCGTGGTGGCTGATCCACCCGCCGTAAAAGCCGCCGGGCTGCGGGGTGATCGCCGCGCCATCGACGAGGCATTGTTCGAAAGGTTCAGGATAGAAGGCGATGAAGCCTGCCAGCGGCGCAAAGGGGCGGGTGGGGGCGGGGTAACTCCACGCAGCAGCGGCGAAATGATCGCCGCCAAGGCTTATGTCCCAGTAATGCGCCTGCCCTTTCCATTCGCACAAGGAGCGGCGCGGATTGGGCGCAAGATGCGCCATCGCGATATCGCCAGGCGGGATGTAATAGGTTGGCGGGTGGCTGGTTTCGAGCGTGCGCCACGCGCTGGTGCTGTCGGCCAGCGTGATCCCGCGATGGATGATCTGGATGCGGCGCGGCGTCGGCTCGCAGATCGCGGGGCGCGGATAATCCCATACGCTTTCCTGTCCCGGACCGGCGGGATCAGGCTCCGGGTGGTGCGGCAGTCTCATGGCTGGCGAAGCGCGCTGCGCCTCAAGCCTTTTCGAGCGTGCATTGCAGCGGGTGCTGGTTCTGGCGGGCGAAATCCATCACCTGATGCACCTTGGTTTCGGCGACTTCGTAGGTGAAGATGCCGCACACCCCCACGCCGCGCTGGTGCACATGCAGCATCACGCGGGTCGCCTGTTCGAGATCCATCCCGAAAAAGCGCTTCAGCACCATCACCACGAATTCCATCGGGGTGTAATCATCATTCAGCATCAGCACTTTGTACTGGCTGGGCTTTTTGGGGCGGGTGCGGGTTTTGGTGGCGATGCCGACCTGGCCTGCGCCGTCGTTGCCGCCATCCTTGTCCTCATCACCGGCGCAGCACGGCGCGAGCGGCAGCACCGGCGCGACAGAGCTTTCCGCAAGGGCAGGGGGAGAGGATGTTGGCATGAACCTTCATTATGGGATTCGCTGGGCACAGTGCAAGAGACTTGCGACCATAAAAAAGGGCCGGACGAACCGCTTGAAGGTTCATCCGGCCCTGCGCTTGTTCAGCGCGCTTTCATAAGCCGGGTTGGGAGAGAGAGGAGAGGCCCGGCTTAGGAACTTGTGACAAGGGGCCTCAGGCCGCCTTGGTCAGCTTTTCGGTCGCGATGCTGACGCGGTTCGAAATCGGGGCGAAGGCATCATTGTAGAGCTTCACCCAGGCTTCGGTGCGCTTCGAGCCGAACGAGACGATGGCGTCGAAATTGCGGCGCGCGAGTTCGCCCTGCATCTGCATCAGTTCGGTCGGCGACTTGACTTCGAGCATCTTCTTGGCGTCGGCGGTGACGACTTCGACCACGGTCTTGCCGGTTTCGACATTGTCCTTCACCAGTTCCTGCGCGCCGGCGAAGAAGATCTTGCCACTTTCAACGACGGCTTCGACATTGGCCTTGTTGAATTCGGTCACTTCGGCAGCGACTTCGGTGGTCTTGGCATAGGCGCCCTTGACGCGGGTCTGGAGATCGGCGGCCACGGTCTTGGCGGTGGCGGTGAAATCGGTGTTCTTGGCAGTGGCCATGATGGTATCCTTGAGCTTGGTGATGGTGGCGACCGGAGCAGCCAGCGCAGCCGCGGCGGTGGTGGTGGCCTTGGCAGCGGGGGCAGCCTTGGCGGCGGCAACCGGCTTCTTGGCAGCAGCAGCCTTGGGGGCGGCTTTCTTCTTGGCTGCCACGGTCTTGGCTGCAACAGTCTTGGCAGCCGCTTTCTTGGCCGGAGCAGCCTTTTTCACAGCAGCCTTGGCCACGGGGGCCTCGACGACCGGAGCCTTGCCAGTGGCCTTGGGCGCTTCAACCACCTTGGCGGCGGCTTCGGCATAGGCCTTTTCAGCAGCGGCATCGATCTTGGCGACCGGTGCGGCGGTCTTTGCCTCTTCGGCTTTGATCACTTCGTCAGCCATATTGTCCTCACGTCCTTGGGTTGCCCCATGTTGCACTGCACAAAATAGGCATTGCGGATGCGAAGTCAAGACTTTTTTGTGCAGCGCACAATAAAGCCGCTGCGGGCTGCCGAAGCTGAGGAAATTGAGCGCTTTATCGGGTCTTTACATAGCGTCCCGGAGCATCCTCGATCACCGGATCGCCTGCGCCGCCGGGCACGCGCTTGCCGCTGGCGGGCACGCGCTCTGCGCTCTGGCGTTCGAGCCATTGGAGCCAGTGCGGCCACCAACTGCCCGGATGTTCCACCGCGCTTTCGACAAAGGCGGCCAGCGAAGGCGCGCTGCTGTCGCCCACCCAATACTGATACTTGTTCGCCGCCTGCGGATTGACCACGCCTGCAATATGGCCTGACCCTGCAAGCAGGAATTCGGTGGGGCCGGAAAAGTGCTGCGTTGCGCGCCACACGCTTTCAGCCGGTGCAATATGGTCCTCGCGCCCGGCCTGGATGAAGGCCGGGGTCTCGATCCGTGTCAGATCAATCGGCGTCCCATCGGCATGCATCGCGTCTGCCACCACCAGCTTGTTGTCGCGGTAGAGATCGCGCAGGTAATCATTGTGCCAGCGCGCGGGCAGATTGGTAACGTCGCCGTTCCAGTGGAGCAGATCGAACGCCGGGTAATCCTCGCCCAAGAGGTAATTGTTGACGACATAGTTCCAGATCAGATCGCGCCCGCGCAGCGCGTTGAAGGTTGCCGCCAGATAGCGCCCGTCAAGATAGCCTTGCGGGGAAAGCTGGCCGATCATTTCGAGCTGGGCATCGTCGATGAAGTGCTTCAATTCGCCGCTCTTCTCGAAATCGACCTGTGCGGTGAAGAAAGTTGCCGACTGCACCTTGTCCGCCTCGCCCCGCCGCGCCAGCACTGCGAGCGTGGCTGCCAGCGTGGTGCCAGCGACGCAATAGCCGATGGTGTGCACGGCCGGCACGTCGAGCCGGGCGCGCACCAGATCAATCGCTTCCATCTGGGCGCGGATGTAATCATCCCACACCACGTCGGCCATGGTCTCGTCGGCTGATTTCCAGCTGACCACGAACACGCTGATCCCCTGATCCACCGCCCATTTGATGAAGCTTTTCTTGGGCGTCAGATCGAGGATGTAGAACCGGTTGATCCACGGCGGGAAGATCACCAGCGGCACAGCGTACACATCGTCGGTCGCAGGGGTATATTGCACCAGCTGATACAGCGGGGTTTCATGCACCACCTTGCCCGGCGTTGCCGCCAGATTTTCGCCCAGCCGGAAGGCTTCGGGGTCGGTGTGGGTCAATTGCCCGCGCTTCAGATCATTGATGAGGTGCTGCATCCCCTTCACAAGGTTTGCCCCGCGTGTTTCCATAGTGCGTTTCATCACCACCGGATTGGTGAGCAGGAAATTGTCCGGGCTCATCGCTTCGGCCAGCGCGCCGACCGCGAATTCGAGCTGCTGGCGCTTTTCAGCGTCAAGATCGGTCATACCCTTCACACCGGTGCGGAAATAATCGGTCAGCATCAGATAGGTCTGGTGCATCAGCAGGAAGGCGGGGTTCGCGCGCCAGGCCGGATCGGCAAAGCGCCGGTCGCTGCGCGGCAGGCCGGTCGGATCGGCGGCCTCCACGCCTGTGCCGCCGGGCTGGGGGATGAAGCGCGCGGCCATGCCCTGCCACAGCTGCATCGATTCCTCGACCAGCTTGCCTTGCGCCTTGAACAGATCGCCCGGCATTTGGGTAAGCATGGATTGCGAGATCACCAGCCATTGCGCCGGATCAAGCAGATTGGTGCCCTTGCTGGCTTTCTCGGCGGTTTGCCCCGCCTGCCAGGTCAGGAAATCGAGCCATAATTGCTGCAATTGCGCCGCAGTGCCCGCCCATTCGGCCATCCCGTCGGTGAGCGCGGCCGGATCAATGCCTTCGGGAAAGCCGCCCGGCAGGCCTAGGGCGCCGCCGCTCGCAGGCCCTGCGCCGCCCAGCATGCCCTTCATCGCCTCGCCCTGCGCTGCCATCATCTGCGTCATGAACTGGCCGAGCGCTGCGGTCATGATTTCGTTGCTTTCGTCTGCCTTGCTCATTGCCGCATCTGTCCCGCTTGAAGTCCTGCGTCTCAGGCTTGAGACTGCAGGAGAATCCCCGTTACCACGCTTTCTAGCGAAAACGCCTTCCCACTTCGACCGATAATGCCTTAGAAGTTGCATGAAGCGCAGCATATTGCCCGCTTGCACCGGCCAGATCAGGAAAGCCCATGAACGATCAGTTTTACCGCATGAAGCGCATGCCCCCCTATGTGATCGCGGAAGTCAACGCGATGCGGCATCAGGCGCGCCTTGCCGGGCAGGACATTATTGATCTGGGCATGGGCAATCCCGATCAGCCCCCGCCGCAACACGTCATCGACAAGCTGTGCGAAGTCGCGGCCAAGCCTGATGCCCACGGCTATTCGCAGTCCAAGGGCATTCCCGGTCTGCGCCGTGCGCAGGCCAATTACTATGCCCGCCGCTTCGGGGTCGATCTTGATCCCGAAACCGAAGTGGTGGTGACGATGGGTTCGAAGGAAGGGCTTTCCAGCCTTGCCACCGCCATCATTGCGCCGGGCGATGTGGTGCTGGCGCCCAACCCGTCCTATCCGATCCACACTTTCGGGTTCATCATTGCAGGGGCAACGATCCGTTCGGTGCCGACGACGCCGGATGAACATTACTGGGAATTGCTCGAACGCGCGGTCAATTTCACCGTGCCGCGCCCCAGCGTGCTGGTGGTGAGTTATCCGTCCAATCCCACCGCCGAGACTGTCGATCTTGCCTTCTACGAACGCCTCGTCGCCTGGGCGAAGGAGAATCAGGTCTGGGTGGTCAGCGATCTGGCCTATTCCGAGCTCTATTTCGATGGCAATCCGACGCCGTCGATCATGCAGGTGCCGGGCGCGAAAGATGTCGCGATCGAGTTTACCTCGATGTCCAAGACCTATTCGATGGCAGGCTGGCGGATGGGCTTTGCGGTCGGCAACCGGCAATTGATCGCGGCGCTCACACGGGTGAAGTCCTATCTCGATTACGGCGCTTTCACGCCGATCCAGGCGGCGGCTTGTGCGGCGCTCAACGGCCCGCAGGATATCGTCGAGACCAACCGCCAGCTGTATCGCAAGCGCCGCGATGTCATGATCGAAGCTTTCGCGCGGGCAGGCTGGGAGATTCCTTCGCCCAAGGCATCGATGTTTGCCTGGGCGCCGCTGCCGCCTGCCTTGAAGGCGATGGGGAGCCTCGAATTTTCCAAGCAATTGCTCACCCAGGCCGAGGTCGCGGTTGCGCCGGGGGTGGGCTATGGCGAAAACGGCGAAGGCTATGTCCGCATCGCCATGGTCGAAAACGAACAGCGCTTGCGCCAGGCGGCACGCAATATCCGGCGTTATCTGGCATCAGTCGGTATCAATTCGAGCGCGGCGTAACCGCGCGCCCATTTTTCGACATTATTGCCAGCAAAGAGAGGCCTGTCCGCATCTGGCGCAAGCGTGTTAAGACAATGCGGGGCTAATGGGTAACTGGAGATGGCTATGCTGCCGGGCACCATACGGCCGCTGACCGACAGGCAGCGCGCTGTCATGGAACGAATTGATCGTCGCATTCCGATCAAGGTGATCGCGGGCGAACTCGGCGTGTCCGAGACGCGCGTCAACCAGCATATCCGGGCACTCAAGGACATTTACGGCGCTGCCAGCCTGTTCGAACTGGTTTCCAATTACCGCATCAGCCAAGGCCGCAGCAGCGATGATCAGCCCGCAGACAGCGCGGCCGAAGGGGCGCCCTATCCCGAGCTTGCCAGCCCCCCCTTCAGTGAACCTTTATACAACAAAAAGCAGATACCCGAAACCTTCCCCACCCTTGATGAATGGCCCCGGGACGATGCCGGCCAGCTTGTGATTGGCGATGTCATGCCGCTGGCGCAAAATGCGCGGTGGCTGATGTCGGGAGAGCCGCGGGTTGTCCCCGGACTGCTCGAAGGGGAGCATGCCGTTCCTTTCCGGCTCTTGGCGATGATGCTCATCGCTGCGGGTATTCTGGCGGCGGTGATCCTGACGGTGACTGCCGCTGTGGCCCTGAGCGACGCGATGGAAGGCAAGGCTGCCCTGTCCGTGGATCAATAACGGCTCTGCCTGAGCTGCAGGGTATCGGGGATACACACATGAACACCACATCTGCCGCTGGCAACACTGTCACTGCTGACGCCTTTGCTCTGCGCAAACTCATCCGCGAGGCCGAAGCCGTTGCTGATGAAACGATGATTGCCTTTGCCCGCCTCAAGCAGGCGATGCTGGCTGCCCGCCAGAACCCCGCCATCGCGGTGCACACCGGCCAGCGCGCGCTGATGCGCCTGTCGCAGGCCGAAGCACAGGCGCTGGCGATGTCGACCAGCCTGCTGCGGGTGCATGACGAATTGAGCAAGCTTGCGGTGACCCACGCCGGGCCCGATGGCCCGGTCCCAACTGTGGTCCCTCACGCTGCGCTGGAATATCCCGCTGCGCCTGCGGATTTGCTTTTGCCCAGCGAGGCCGTAGGCTGATTGCACCGTAATGATCCTCGAATTTCTCAACGCCTACCGGTTTGATCTGCAATACATCGCCAGCATCCTTCTGGGGCTGGCGATGTGGCGCTGGGGCGGCGGGCCGGAGCGCGGCATGGCCATCCTGTTCACGGGCATCATGATGGCCCCGGCAGCGCTGTTCCGCATTTATGCGCAGCGCATCATGCTGTTCGGCGATTTCGCAACTGTCTATGTCGCGATTGATGTGGTGGTGCTGGTGGGCTTCATGGCTATCGCATTGAACGCCAATCGCACTTACCCCTTGTGGGTGGCGGGGTTTCAACTGGTCGCAGTGGGTTCGCACATCGTACGCGGGCTGGTCGATGCGGTTTCCCCGATTGCCTATGCGGTTCTGGCGATAGGACCGTCCTATTGCCAGTTGGCGGTGCTGCTGGCGGGGTTGCTGCGCCATCGCCGCCGGGTCAGGCGTTTCGGGGCCTATCGTGACTGGCGCGACGGGCATGGCCTGCCCCGGCTCGCGGCTGCGCTGAGCCCGCGGAGATAGCCCGCGTGCTGGCCGAACTCCCCACCCTTGCCCCTGCGGCTGCGGCCTGCATGCCGGCGGCGGGCGCTTTTCCGATCCATGTCGATTGCCTGGTGAGGCATTTTCGCCGCGCGCTGCTTGCCGGCGACGCCAAGCGCGAGCGCGGCCATGTGCTGTTTACCGATAGCGAGCGGCGCTATCTCGGCAGCACTGCGCTGGGCACGGGCGGGCGCGCCAGCATGGTGCTCTGCCCGCGCGCCATCCTCGAAGCAGGCTTTGCGCTCGGCGCGCGCGGCATGATCCTGGCGCATAACCACCCTTCGGGCGAATGCCGCCCGAGCCGTGCAGATCATGACGCAACCGAGCGGCTGGCATGGCTTGGCCGGATGGTCGATCTGGCCTTGCTCGATCACCTCATCATCACGCCGAGCGCGGTCTATTCGATGCGCGCAGGCGGGCTGATATGAGCATGCTCAACGCCTCTGCGCTGTTTGTCGGCGGCGAGACATGGCTGCCGCGGTTCCGCGTTCTTGGCGATCTGACGCTGGATCTGTTCCACCATGATGGCCGGGTGGAGGATCGCTGGCTTGCGCTTGATCCTGCGGAATTCGAATTGTTGTGGCGGCTGGCCCAAGCCCCCCGGCGCTGCCTGTCAGAACGGGCACTGGCCCGCTGGGCGCGCGAACAGCCAAGCGCGGAACTGGCGATCCTGCGTCTTGCGGCCAAGCTGGCACGGCACCATCTCGGCAGCGTGCTGGTGCGCCATGGCGAAGGTTGCCTGTGTTTTGCGCCGCTGCCGGGTGCCTTGCCGCCTGCCTGATTGCATCTGGACTTGCGCCAGGGCTTGCGCCAATCTCGCACGCCTTGAACACTGTAACAGATACCGGGGATTGCCATGCCGCTTGCTGCCACCATGTCCGCTAACGAACGGGTCGCGATTGACATGGACGAGGACGGCGTTGCGCAGGTCCGCCTGATCCGCGCCGACAAGATGAACGCGCTCGATCCCGAAATGTTTGATCGCATCATCGAGGCAGGCAGCGTGCTCCAGCGCATGAAGGGCCTGCGCGCGGTAGTGCTGTCGGGCGAGGGCAAGGCGTTCTGCGCCGGGCTTGATCTGTCGAACTTCACCCGCACGCCCGCGCCGGACGAGCCGGGGCTGACCGAACGCACCTATGGCAATGCCAACCGCGCCCAGCAGGTCGCGATGCAATGGCGCAAGCTGCCGGTGCCGGTGATCGCAGCGGTCCACGGGGTGTGCTTTGGCGGAGGCTTGCAGATTGCCAGCGGGGCCGACATCCGCATCATTCACCCCGATACCCGCATGGCGATCATGGAGATGAAGTGGGGGCTGGTGCCCGACATGGGCGGCTATGCCCTGTGGCGCGGCCTGATCCGCGATGATGTGTTGCGCGAACTGATCTACACCAACCGCGAATTTACCGGTGCCGAGGCGCAGGGCCTTGGCCTTGCGACCTATGTCGATGACAATCCGCTTGAACGCGCCACCGCCATCGCCCGGATGATCGCCGACAAGAACCCGCACGCGATCCGCGCGGCCAAGCGGTTGCAGGCCGGCATGTGGGAGCGCGAAACCGATGCGATCCTGCTCGAAGAAAGCCTTGAACAGCATGCGATCATGCGCAGCGCCAATCAGGTCGAGGCGGTGATGGCCGAAATGCAGAAGCGGCGGCCCAAATTCGAGGACGTGTGATCGCAGCGCGCGGCGGTTAGCCGAACACGGTCCCGGCTGACCTGCTCAGCCAAACACGGCCACGCACTGGATCCCGTCGAGCACCTGGCGTCCGTCTGCGTCCCACATCCGCAGCCGTTCGGAAGAATAGCCCTCGGCAGCGAACTGGCTGGCGTTCTCGGCAAGATACCAGCCACCGGGCGACAGCGATTCCGGATCGAGCACATTGAACGACCAGTTGATCGAACTGATCGGCCCCATCCGCTGCATGATCCGCATCGCGCCCGGCGGCATCACATCGCCCATCAGCACCAGCTTGGCGACAGGATCAAGGCTGTGATCCTCGGTCAGCCGGGCCCAGCGCCGGATCGTTGCGCCATGATCGGCGTCTTTCGACTGGCCGTAGCGGATATCGAAATTGTGCGCGATGAACGAAGGCGCGCCTTGCTGCATCGCAGGCGGGTTGGCATCGGGCGGGCCGGGCCAGTCGGCGGGCGGATCGGCGGCACGCTGCGCATTGGCCTCGCGCCCTTCGGCGAACAGCCAGAATGCGGTAAGCGCCACTTTGCCTGCGCACAGGATTTCGCTGCGGACCTGCGTGACATTGCGGCCCTGCCGGACAATTTCGGCGGTCAGTTCGATCTCCTCGCCCACCGGCGCGACAAAGCCGATCTGTGCCGATCTGAGCGGCGGCAGGCCAGTAAAGGCGCGCGTGGCCATGGTGTAGGCCACCAGCGCCGAAGCGCCGCCATACAGCGTGCGCCCCTGCATCCAGTCCTGGGCATGGGCAAGGCGGGCAGGGCCGGGCTGGCCGGTGACGGGTTCGAGCAAGCTGGCGATGGTCATCGTCCCCAGTCTTGCCGCGCAAAATCGCGCTGGTCCAGCGTGACGTTGCGTAAGCTTGCATGCATATCATCCGATCACCGGGAGCGGCAGAAGATCGCATGTTCAAGAGTGATTGCCTTTGCTTGCGGGAATCGCTAGGGCGCGCGCTCTATCCGGGAAGGCGCTCGCGCTGCCCCTGATGGCTCGGCCCGATGGCGGAGTGGTGACGCAGCGGACTGCAAATCCGTATACGCCGGTTCGATTCCGGCTCGGGCCTCCACCTTTTGCGATTGCGCGTGATGGCCTGTGTGCCTAGCGCCAGTCACAACAGGCGCCGCTTTAGCTCAGTTGGTAGAGCACATCATTCGTAATGATGGGGTCACGTGTTCGAGTCACGTAAGCGGCACCACCTCTTTTCCGCACTTTCCCTAGGAAAATCATCGGCAAACTGTGGAAGGCCTTTTGGCTTGATGGGGCAGGTTTGCCTGCTGAAAGGGCGAAACCCACGGTAGGCCCAAGGAATGGGTCAAAAATCATTAGGTTTTTTCTTGCGATTCATACGGTCGCCGGAGAAGCCACAAGGGTTGGGTAGGAAGGGCGACGATTACATCTGTTCTACGCGAACCAGCAGCACGCTTGGGTAGAATATGGGTCAACCTTGGTTTCCTAAGTCCGAACCCTATCTCGCTTCCCAGCACCCATATCTGTCGAGGGTGCATTCGAACGAGACAGCGCAAGCATGGAAAAACAGGAACTTTTGAGGGTCAAGCGCCACCCCAAAGACTGGCAAGAAGCCTCTTACAGAGAAGACCAAATCCAGGACCCCCACTGGAGCTTTTCGTCTGGTGGCATGAGAGCGGCGTTCAGTCGCGACACCTTGTGCGGCTACGTCGTTTGTGATGAAGCAGTTGCTGGTGAAGTCGCTCACTCCGGTAGGCACGGAGATTGCCCTCACCTGATCAAGGTCTGCATCATGAAAACCGGTTCGTCCGCTGGACCCTATCAGAGGCTGAGAGCCAAGGCTGACGAGAAGCGGGTTCAGTAAGCAAATTGACCGCCGTTCACCGAAACGTCAGGCTCGCCAAAATGGCTGGCCGAGTTCTAGGCGGCACTATTCGCTGACGCCGCACGAACGGGACTTCCAAGACCGAAGGCGCTGGCAACCGGGCTTGCCCCCAAGACAATCATTATGCATTGTAAATGCATGGACCTATTTGAAGAACAGCTCGCCGCTGAGAGACGGTTGCGCGCCCAAGAGCAGGGCGAGGAGCAAATTCGTGCCCATATGCGCGATGTGGACTACTCGATTCGGGAATACCCGATCGAGGTACTTGTTCCAAAATACTTGGTTGGCGCAGAGACGGGAACAAATGAAATATTCGTACCTGACTATCAAAGAAGCTTTGTTTGGTCAACAAAACAGCAATCTCGATTTATAGAGTCTGTACTGATTGGTCTCCCCATTCCCTATTTATTTGTCGCTGATGTGGGGTCGGAGGATGAAGACCTTTCGGGTCGTCTGGAAATCGTCGATGGAACCCAGCGTATTAGAACGCTTGCGGCTTATGTCTCCAATCAACTTGTGTTGGAAAAGCTGACCAAACTGGACGCCCTCAATGGAACCAAGCTGGACGACCTCCTGCCCTCTAGGCGCCGACGTTTTCTTCGAACCACCATCCGCCTGATTGAGCTGACCGAGAAAGCCGACGAGGAAATGCGGCGCGATATGTTCGATCGCATCAATTCGGGCGGTGAGCCTTTGAACCCAATGGAGGTCCGCAGAGGGGTTCTTAAGGGATCATTTTTGTCATTCATCTCCGAACTCGCAGATGACCCAAGGCTCAGAGAGATCGCACCACTTTCAAATGCCTCGATAAAGCGAAGAGATTACGATGAGCTGGTCGTGCGGTTTTTCGCTTACACTGAGGCGTATGACGACTTTAAGAGAAGTGTCATTGAATTTGTTGATGAATATATTGCGTCAAAGGCTGAGTTTAGAAAAGAAATTGATGGCCCAGCCATGACGGCTGAGTGGCATCGGGTGCTTTCTTTCGTATCTGAGAACTTTAAATTCGGTTTCAAAAAATCTAAGAACAACATGCGTGTGCCGCGAGTTCGTTTTGAGGCGATTGCTGTTGGAACGGCATTGGCTCTTCGAAAGCGACCGGATCTTAAAGCCGACCCGCATGAAATTGAAAAATGGGCTTACGGCGACGAGTTTACCGCCCTAGTCACCTCCGATGGCGCAAACTCGCGCCCAAGGATCTCTGCCCGCATTGAATATGTGAGGGATAGGCTTCTGGGAGTATGAGGCCGTTTCTACAAGAATTCGAAAAGCGGCGTTCTGAAGTGCGCCGCTATCTGGCAGTCATGTTGCTTGCTGAGCGTAAGTTGATGTCAGCTCATGCTAAAAAGCATGATGAAGAACTTAAGATATTTCGAGCAGGCGCACTACTGGTCATCTACAATGCCGTCGAGGCATCAGCAAGACTCGGAATATTGGCGATTTACGATGAAGTTCAAAGGACAGGAACAAGCTTCGATGATCTTCGTGAAGATTTTCGACACAAGATCTTAAGTGACTTCAAAAGCAATGTCGGAGAAGGACGATACAAACAAATAAAATCTATCGCTTTAAACCTTATCGATACCAGCCTTGATCCCCAAAAGTTGTTCTCTGGTAATGTTGACGCGAAAAAACTTCGCGAGGCTGCTCAAACTTACGATTTTGAGACGAATTCTGAGTATTCTTTAACTCAACATGGCTCCGACTTGCTAACCGTTAAGACTCGCCGACAAGACTTAGCTCACGGCACAGAGTCATTTTCTGAAGTTGGAAAGCAGTATACCACTGAGGATATCGTCAAGATAGCCCGGTATTCTCTAGCCTATATGAGTGCCATATTGAAACATATAGATCGATACTTGGATATGCAGGGATACCGCGAGCAAGCTCTAACTCCGGCAACGCCGCCACACGTTAACACATCTCTTCAACGTGCGCGCGAATGGTTGCTCCGATCGCTTGTGCGAGTTTTGGGGGACAGCATTCCCAATGAGTATTCCAAGGCCTCGGAAAGCCACTTTCGCTTCGTCAGGTAAAAAACGGTAATCTGGTGGGAATGACTGTAAAATCGCCGCTTCTCTGATGCTCAATGCGCGGTCTTGTTCAGGGTGCCCGAAGCGACCGTTGCCAAAGCCATAGAATTGAGTGGTAATGGTTGGGGCAGGCTTGTTCCACTCCATCCTACCGTAAACCGCTGGGTACGTGGCACCCGTTTCCCTTTGGTGGCAGTCCGCTCGCAACCCCGGGGCCCAATCCCGCCAGGTCCCCCCAGGGCTCGAGGCTTTAATCCTCTGCATGTTTGTGGCGCTTAGCTTGCTGGCTACATGAAGCCTGTCTCGCTTATCAGCTTGACCTGCGGCAATTGGTGGAAGCCAAGAAATTACATCCTTGACGGTCAGTGGGGCGTCTTGATGCGTCGGTGTCGGGAGCGCAATTGGTCCCAGTCGTGACGCGAGCAGGACTAGCCGCTTGCGTTTTTGAGGAACCCCAAAATCGGTAGAGCGAACTTCAGCCCATTTGACATGATATTTTGCGGCTTCGAGTGCGCCAACAAACTCGGACCAGACGCTATGTGAGGCAAGCCCGGTCACGTTCTCCATCGTTACGACGTCGGGAAGTGCTTCCACCGCCAGTCGTTGGAAGCTACGGAGGAGTTCCCAACGAGAGTCCTGCGATTTTCTGCTTTGCGTGTAAGTCGAGAATGGCTGGCAGGGAGCGCATCCTGCCAACACCCTGATCCCCGCGCTCCCAAACCAGCTTTTGATGTCGTTGGCACTGACACCAACGACATCGCGCTCATAGAATTTTGCGCCGCAATTTTCTTCGATTGGGAACCGGCACCGTGGATCCATATCGACACCGGCTGCAACGTCAATTCCGGCTTCCTTTAAGCCATATGCCAAGCCTCCGGCACCACAAAATAGATCAATCGCGACGATTCGACCGCCCGTTTGCTGCGAGTTTGCTGATCTGACGTCCCTTGCTTTGCCCCGGTTCTTCATATGTCGGCGATAGCAAGGCACCGACCCCATGACGAGATGTCAAGGAATGAGATTGGCGGAAATCTCGTACCATTCATCGATGTGCTCGTTACAACTTTGCGCGGTTATTAATCCTCGGCCCGGTCCAAGAGCGCGCCGAGGGAGCAATTCAATGCTGTCGCGACTTTGTCGACGACGCTGACCGTAGGGTTCTTCACCTTGCGCTCGATGCCGCTGATGTAGGTCCGATCAAGCCCGGCTTCCTCCGCAAGGGCCTCTTGGGACCAGCCGCGCGCCTTCCTCAGCGACTTCATGTTGGCGGCAAGGCGGCTGCGGACATCCATCCGCCAGACTGAACCGAAATGTTGATCATAGAACCACGGACTATGAATCTCATTTTTGCTTGCGTTGTCAGGTACGCCGAGCAAATCTGTTCTGCGAAAGGACTGGTCATGGCCGAAACAGACCAAACCAAAACTTCGATCCTGCGGCGCGGCTGGGGCCTGCTGCAGTGGGTGGTTGCCGTGTTCGCTCTGCTGCTGGCCGGGGCGATCCCTTTAGCGAACCAAGGTTTATCTGTGCCGGGCGCGCCAGTCACGGGTCTGTTCATAAGCCTCGCGGTATTTGCGGCCCTCGCGATTTGCCTCTCGCCTCCTGTGTTCTTCCGTCTGCCAAAAAAGGCGAAGATCGGCAGCTACGCGGGACTGTTCGTTGCATTCTTCGTTGCAGTTAACTTCAACGGAATGGTCCTCAACAGTTATAAGCAGACGCCCGAAGGCGCGAAGTGGGCCGCAGAACGGGAAGCAGAGGATGCAGCCGATCGTGCCGAGCAAGCTAAGGTCGAGCGGATAGCATCTGAGGAGCAAGCTGCACGTGAAGGTTACGAAGAGGCCATGGCGCGCGCAAAGATAGTGACCGCAAAGCTCCACGCCTGCAAGCGTTGGGGGCGGATACCTGCGCTCAACAGCTTGGTGGAGGAGCGCTTGCACAACCCGGACTCGTTCGAGCACGTGTCTACGGAAGTGATTATCCCAACTGCCGACAGCAAAAATGTCATAATGAAGTTTCGCGCAACCAATGGCTTCGGTGGGATTATAACTTCTGAAGTGCTGGCGCATATAGATCCGGACACGTGCGAGATCATCGAGTTCTCGCAGCCGGAATAACATCGGCGCGTCTGCGCAAACCCCGGTATCTTATGTGGAGCGGCCAAGGCTGCCGCCCCTCCCCACCCCCACCAAGCCCTCGGATGCACTCCGGGGGCTTTTTCTTTGGAGCAAACCTTATGCTTGTTCTCACCTCGGCGCGGGCGATCCGCTTTGCCGCAACCTGCCCCCACCCCCCAGGGCCGCCAAAGGGTCGCCTCCTGCACTACGCCGCGCTGCTGGAGGCCGACCCCATCGCCTACCTGTTTGTGGTGCAGGTGGGGGACTCTCTGGCCGACCTCGCGGCCTTGCGGGGCCGCCCCTTGCCGACCCGGAGTTCGTCCACCGCCACGGCGGCTGGTTCGAGGCCGTGTTCATCCTCAGCGACGACGGGTTTGGCCACGTGGTCTTCGTGCCGGACCAGCCGGACATAGACCCTGAACTTCTGAACCTCTGCCGCGCCGAACTCTAACCCACCCGAACCCAACCCGAAACCGCGTCCAGGCTCTCCGCCTCGGGCGCATTTTTTATGCCTGAAAGGAACTAACGATGCTCGACTTTCCCGACATGGCGGCCCTGCGTGCTGCCCTGAACCAGCCGCTCCGAGCGGACCTGAAGACCCTCCTGCGTGATCGATTAGCTGACACCGAACGGTGCGGCCTGGAACACCTTACCCATATCCTCGTGGTCGAAGCTGACGATCGCGAGGAAGCCATTGTGGAGGCCGTGGGGTTCTCCCCGCTGGCCTCTCGAATTGACGGGCAGGAAAACCAGCCGGACTGGGACTGGCTGGAGAGCCACGGCGGCTGGTGGGAAGCGCTCTACTGCGTCGGCAACAGCGGGTTCGCTTTCATCCTGCTGATCGAGGATGCGGACCACTCACCCGTTGCGCAGCTGTGCCGCAAGGGGCAGGGGGCATGAAGGCGCTGCTCTATGTGCTGGGTGCGGCGCTGGCCTTGGCGGTGCTCGCCTCCGCCCTGCAGGTCGCCCTCGTGCTGCTCGGGATCATCCTGCTGGTCGCCCTGCTGCTCGATCCGAAGGGCACGATCACCCGGCTGGGGGCGCTCACGGTGTTCCTGCTGATCCTGTCGGGGCCTGTGCCTGCCTTGCTGGTGCTGATCGCGGTGTTCCTCGCGGCGATCGTGACGCACCTGTTGAAGGGCGGGCGCGATGAAGGAGGGCCTTGATTTGCCCGTCCCGCGATCGTAAATGTGACCTCGGCGGCTTCATAGCCATAGCACCGGCCAAGTGGCCGAGGGACCAAGTCCCCTTTTGCATCGCCTCCCGCAGAGCGGACCCGCCAAATCCAACCGCTCTTTCTCATCGTGGAGTTGAATCATGTCCTCTAATACAGAGGGGGCTGCGCCTGGAGGCGTGGCTCCCGAAACTATTCGTGTGCCCTCAGCAAGCGAAACTAAAGTCGGTCGCTGGCAAGCACACGAACCTTTACCGCCGCGCAGCTTCCCGGACCAAGGAATGCGGCCCGGCGTACTTCCTTGTACTACTCCCAATGTAAAGCATTTGCTAAAGTCGTACGATATTAGCTGCCGTTACGATGTAATTCGGAGGGCAGTTTTAATCGAGCCTCTTGGATGGGCGGGCTCATCAGATAATCGTGCCAACGTCACAATATCGATCGTTGTGAGCCTTGCGGAACTCAATGGCTTGCAACGCTCCGGGATTGAGGAACAAGTACTCGTCGTGGCTGACGAAAACTTGTTCAATCCCGCTGCTGACTGGATGAGTAGTTCTCTTTGGGATGGCGAGGATCGTCTTCCAGCGTTCTATCAAACCCTGACCACGGAAGACGATTTCCCCGTCGAGCTCAAGGACGTGCTCATCCGCAAATGGCTCCTGTCCATCGTTGCGGCCACCTTCATGGCCCGAAACTTCAAGACTAGGGGCGTGCTGACTTTGCAGGGGCCGCAAGGTCTTGGTAAGAGTACTTGGGTGGCGAAGCTCGTGTCTGACCCTGAGGTCCGAGAAATGATCGTCAAGCTCGATCATCATCTTGACCCTCATGATAAGGACTCGGTGATAACAGCCGTCAGTCATTTGATCGTCGAAGTGGGCGAACTCGATAGTTCGTTTCGAAAAGACATCGCACGATTGAAGGGCTTTATCACCCGGGACAGTGACAAGATCCGGCGCGTGTACGCTCGAAACAATTCGGAGTATCCGCGCCGGACGGTCTTCGTGGCAACGGTCAACGATCGGAATTTCCTTGTTGACGACACGGGGAACAGCCGGTTTTGGACCTTGCCGCTGGTGGCAGTCGATTACCAGCACACCATTGATATGCAACAGCTTTTTGCTCAACTGCATGTCGATTTTCTTGCTGGTGCTCAGTGGTGGTTGACGGCAGACGAGGAAACCCGCCTCGCCGAAAGCAACCGGTCCCATCAGGCGATCAGCCCCATTCGGGAAGCCCTCATCGAGCGTGTCGATGTGGATCGTCCACCATCGGCTGGTGACCGGCTGATGGGGACGAACGACGTGCTCAAGATGCTCGGCATCGACCATCCCCGAAACGGTCAGAACAAGGAAGTCGCGGCGGTGCTTCGTGAGCTGATCGGGGAGCCCAAAAGGATACACGGGAGCATGAAGTGGCGCGTGCCGCTTCGGGAAATTGAAGTCCCGCGAAACCCGTACGGGCTCCGCCGCTAGTCGTCCTGCCCCCAGCCACCCCCTTGCGCTCTCGGCGAAGCTCATGCTTTTCCGGGGGTTGCAGAGAGGGGGAGGGAGGTGGGGGGTAGTTTGATCTGAGACTGTACTAAATTACAGTTTCAGACGCGCTCCTCCCACCTCCACCCATCGGGCAGCTGGCGGACGATCTTTCACCTCAATGATGTGCACGTGTTCAGGCTGAGCCTTTTGGCTTCGGTCCCGGTCGTGTGCGCCTTTTCTGCATGGAAACACAGATATGGCTAAAGTGAAACTTACCTCGGTATTCTGCCGTGATGTTCTGCCGGTTCCCGGCAAGCGCAAGGAAGTCTACCGGTGCACCGAACAGATTGGCTTCGGTGTTGAGGTCCGACAATTCAGCAAAACGTACTATCACTACTACACGAAACCCAATGGCAAGGCGGCTCAGATCAAGATCGGAGGCGTCGGTGATATCACCTTCGAGGATGCGAAGCGTCGATCGAAGGAATTGCGATCGCGGCTGGTGCTGGGCGGTGACCCTGCTGCCGAGAAGGCGAACCGCAAGGCGGTACTGACCTTTGGCGAGCTCTCCGACATGCATGTGGAGCACGCGCAGAACACCCTGCGCTCCCATGCCTGTGTGGAGATGACCCACCGGCTATACCTGAAGCCCCGCTTTGGGAAGCTGCCTCTCGATCAGATCACCCCTCAGGCGATCGAGCGGTTCCTTGCCGAGCTAAGCAAGACCCTTGCTCCAGCCTCGGTCGATAGAGCACGTTTGGTCATGAACCGCACCTACAACTTGGGACGGTCCTGGAAAGTGCCCGGCGCTGAAAGCAATCCGGTCACTGCCGTTGCTCGGCCCCGGTACGACAACAAGCGCACCTGTCTGCTCTCACCTGAAGAGGTTGAGCGGTTGCTCGCAGCGTGTGCCAAGTCACCGAACCCCTTGCTGAAGCCAATCGTCCAGCTGTTGCTGGCAACGGCCTGCCGTAAGGGCGAATTGTTGAACGCCCGGATCGAGCACATCGATTTTCAGCGTTCGGTTTGGCTGATCCCCATGACCAAGAATGGCCGTTCACGACACGTGCCCTTGAGCAAGGCAGCTATGGCGGTGATCAACGAGCTGCCCCGCTATGAGGGTTGCCCGTTTTTGTTGCCAAACCCCAAAACCCTCAAGCCTTTCGACAACTTCAAACGTGCTTGGGCAACTGCCTGCAAAGACGCCGGGCTTCCCAACCTTGTGCCGCACTCGCTGCGGCATGCGGCAATAGGGGCGATGGTGTCGAACAATGTCAGCCTGCACGTCGCGGGCAAGATCGCTGGCCACCTAAGGCCGGAATCGACGGCAAGGTATGCGGCCTTGTCGGACGCTTCCCTCGCTGCCGCTGTCGAGGCTGGTGCCTCGCACATGGCGCTTTGAACCTCTTCCCCTCTCGGTCCCACATGGATCGGGAGGGGATCTTTCCCCTATTTTTTCGGAGATTTCAATGACTGACAAACTCACCGGCAAGTGGTTCAACCTTCCTGATTGGCAGGAAGGGCCGCTCCAAAATCTTGCTGAGCCCGGGCTATTTCGCTTCGTCCTGAACGGGCGCGTCGTGTACATCGGCTATGCTGCGCGTGCGAAACCCGGGTTGGCGGGGCGGATCGCGGCGTATCGGAGAGGCGATGTGAAGACACACCGCGCTTCGCAGGCAATCGCCCGGCTCAAGGATCAACTCGAGCTATGGGTGATGTTCTCGGATGCCCCGCCCGCTGAAATCAAGCGGGCCGCTAAAGAGATAGTTCGGCGTTACAACCCCCGATTCAACCGCATAAACTCATTCCTGGGTCGGATCTGATCGACTCTTCCTGCTCAACGCCTCGGAGGCGGTGCCCGGTGGGTGCCTGCTTCCGGGGCGTCTTTGCCATGCTCGTGGCAGCTTAGCGCCCCTCTTGCGCAACTTGTTTGGGCGGACCAAAAGCTCGACCGAGTTTACGATATTCTTGGAAAATCTATGTGCGAGAACTATAGCGGTTGACATTTATCTAAATCTGGACCAAACGAGGATCGACACAAGGAGAAATGCAATGTCCGCGACCATATCGATCCCGTTTTCCGAGGTTCCGAATTTCACAGAAGGGTTCCAAAAAGAGCTCCTTGCTTACGTCTCGCAAGCGTTCGCAATCTACGAGGATCATGTCGATGGTGCTGGCGGGGCAACGGCGACGTCGCTCAGCTTGGTGCAGGCGCGCGCCTATTTGAACAACTGCTCTGAGGCCACGATTGAGATTCTCCAGGCGATTGTCGATCGGGATGGTGCGCTGCTCATGTCCGATATCTCACGGCTGACGGGGAAATCGAACATGCAGCTGCGCGGCGCTCTGGGCGGTATCACCAAGCGGACGCGCACGATCTGCGGCGACCCCGAGGCCTCGCTGATCGAGTGGAGCAAAACCAGCACCGGCGATTGGCTTGGTCGGATATCTCCGATCACTGCCGCCTCTTTCCGTGTCGCGCTGGCGGAAAGGAATTGAGCATGAAGACCGAAAGAATCTCGATTACCTATCGGCGCATGAAGATCATCGCGCGCAAGACGGCCAGCGGATGGGAGGCGCGAGCGTTCGATGGAAAAGCCCCGGCCTCGGAACCGCACACCGGGCCCTCGTCGGACGAGGTCATTGTTGCTGTGAAGGCTGAGCTAGATCGTGCAGCCATGGAAGAACGTGAGCGTCGCGGTGACGATGGCTATCCGACTGCTGATCACGTCAAAAAAGCTTTCGCAAGATTACAGCCGAACGATGGCCAGCTTGCCATGCTCGTGGCGCACCTGAATGCTACTGATCACATCCTGACGGCGACGCAGTTGGCAGCGGCAGCGGGTAAAGACAGCTTCGAGTATACGAACTTGCAGTATGGTCGATTGGGAAGGGAGCTCGCGGAGGAGATGGAGTTCACTCCGGCCGAAACCTCATCGGCAACCAACCAACCCATCTGGACCTTCACCTTGGCCACAGGAACGCGCGATGCTGCCGAGGCCCAGCCTTCGGATGAGTACGTTGAGTGGCGGTGGAAGTTGCGCCCCGAGGTTGTTGAAGCACTCTCGCGGCTGGGGATCCGCTAGGACCCGGGTGCACCCGGGTCTGACTTGGGGCGGCCCACGCTACCCGGTTCGGCGAGAGCACCTTTGCGTTCATCTTGCCGTACCGTTGGGTGCCCGCATTCTGGGTCTGGTTTGGGACCGTCAGCGATCAGGGTAAAATTCGGCCCGCATCGCTTTGTAAACCCTCAGAAACGAGCTTGGCTATCCCTACTTTCGTAATGATGGGGTCACGTGTTCGAGTTCACGTAAGCGGCACCAACCCCCCTTCCCAAATCGTCCCAAAGCGTTGATTTTCTGCGGGTTTCGAGCCATAATGGCCGGAGCCGTTGTCTCGCTTTGTTCCACAAGATGCCCCCAAATCTCATCGCTTTGGGGGCAACGATTTGGGGGCACAGCGACCAGAAAGAAGGCGTTGCCCCATGGCCCTGAAAGTCACCCAGATACCGGCCTTACAACCCGCCAGTCGTCCCTATCGAAAATTCGATGGCAGAGGGCTGTACATTGAGGTCCGGCCGAACGGCTCAAAGCTCTGGTACTTTAAATACCGATTCCTCGGCTCCGAGAAACGCTTGGCGCTCGGCGCATTCCCTGAAGTGCGGCTCGCCGAAGCAAGGGAAAAGTGTGAGGAGGCCCGCCGCATGATCAGGGCGGGAGAAGATCCTTCACACAACCGTAAAATGGAAAAGATCAGGGCGCGGATATCCGCCGACAACAGCTTTCAGTCAGTTGCCGAGGATTTCATCGACGTAAGGTTTGTCGCCAGCGGAAAGGCCGAGGCGACAATCGAGAAGGCGCGCTGGTTTCTTTCTCACCTGACCCCTGCGATTGGCCCCCGTCCGATTGACGCGATCGAACCCGCCGAACTTCTTGCCGTTCTCAAGAAGATCGAGCGCGCTGGGAAACGCGAGACGGCCGTCAGAACGCGAGCATTTGCCAGTCGGGTATTTCGGCACGGCGTCGCGATGGCCTTGTGCCAGAATGATCCTGCCGCGCTGCTCGGAGGTGCCTTGGCGACACCCCAGGTGACCCACCATGCGGCGGTTCTCGATCCGAAAAAGTTGGGAGAGGTTCTCTGCACGATCGATGATTATAGCGGGGGAGTGATCGTCAAGATCGCCATGCAGCTCCTGCCCCACGTATTCCTTCGGCCAGGTGAGCTGCGCTTCGGCAAATGGCCAGAGGTCGATTTTGACGAAGCTATCTGGCGGATACCCGAAGAACGCACCAAGCTTAGGCGGCCTCACAGCGTTCCGCTGTCGCGGCAGTCACTTTCGCTTCTCAAGCAGCTGCGCGAAAACACCGGATGGATGGAATTCATGTTCCCCGGTGAACGGTCGCACCGCAAGCCAATGTGCGAGAATGCCATGAACCTTGCCTATCGTCGGATGGGCCTTGGGAAGGATGTGGTGACTGCCCATGGCTTCAGAGCAACTGCCAGCACGTTGCTCAACGAGAGCGGGAAATGGCACCCGGATGCAATTGAGCGAGCGCTAGCGCATGGCCATAGCAATGCCGTCAGAGGGGCCTACGCGCGCGGTCAGCATTGGGAAGAGCGCGTCGCGATGGCGCAATGGTGGAGCGATTATTTAGACCAGTTGCGGACCGGAGCCGAGGTGATCCCCATCCGAAGGTCGACGGGCCGCTAACCCAATAGCATGCTCAACTCGCCTCGCCGCCATCCCCACCCATAAGCGAACAGTGTCGGCTGTCGACCAGACCCGGACGATCAAATCCGCACCTGTAACCGTCAGATTTTAGCCGAATCCATTCGATCGCTGATCAAAAGAAAGCATGTCAGCAATTCGCCCCATTCCCAGTCGTCCATCGCGACCACGGTAAGTCCTGAAAGCGGACCTTTGCTGCGCGACGCGTGACTTTTATGCAACAAAATGGCAACATGAGTGCAGAAATAAATTCTCGATTGGCCGGTAGCGCTCAGGCCGCTGGGACGATGTCTTCAAACTTTATGGTCGCGCTTCTAGGCCGTAATTGCTGCGCAAGTGGACGGATGGCCAGCTTCAAGGGCATCTGCCCCGCCACACCACTGAAAATACAAGTGCCGGTTGGAAGGGTGGGAATAGATTCCTCGGTGATCTTGTCGATATAAGACACCGCGCTAGCGATCGACTGGAGATCCCTTTGGTTGATCAGGCGATGTATAAAGTAGTTATGGGCCTGAGAAGTAATCGTCGGGGCAATGTCGTTCGGACGTTGGCTCGATATAGTTACAAACACGCCAAACTTTCTGCCTTCTTTGATAATCTCCTCGAACGTTTCCAGGCGATAATCCTTCCAGCTTTCAAACTCTCGAAACGAATCCCGTGACAATATATTGTGTGCCTCATCAATCACGATGCTTAGAGAGCGCCCCGGGCCAAGCCGCTTGTGCTCCTCGTAGATTTTTTTGGCGACGAGTAACGGAACTGTTTTCCGCATCTCCAGATTTACATCGCCGAGCGCGAAGACGACCAAGTTTTCAGTAAACAGTTCTGCATCAGGGTTTGGGTCGAACACCTTTCTGATGTCGGCCTGTTTGCTCTTCAGCTTGTTGATGGCAGGAGCGATATGCTCATTTTGAGCGCGGTTGGAGAGAACGTCCCAAACAAGTTGAATGTAACAGAATGTAATGAGGTCTGAGACCAGATCGTCCGCCAGCGCGAAATTTACTACATGCTGATAGAGGATAGTTTGCAAAATCTGGTCAGGGTTTTGTTTTAGAAAAACGCCTTGGTGTCGGAACTCGCATACGGTGTTATGCCACTCCAAGTCGGCAGCCAATTCGATGTCATTTCCGTTCGGATCGGTCGCAGGTAAAATCTGCCTAAAGTAATCGATCAGCAGATCGACACGGATCTTGTCCGACATCTGCAGCACTTGGGTGACTTGCTGGCGCAGAATGTTTCTGGTGTGGTTAGCGGGCTCATTTCCGGCAAGAACTCGATCTTGCAAAGCCAATGCGCGCTTGAGAAAGGGCTTCTGTGTTTTCTCGGTGGCGTCGGCTGAGGATGCTGACCACCTCGATATCGCGAAAGCCCCCAGCGCCAAGAGGAATCCTGTCGCCGTTGTCATTTCGCGTGGTGAGGGCGAGGACACGCTTGTGGATAGTGAGGCACGCATCGCCAATATACTCGTTGTTAAAATCGAACAGAATGATACGACTATTTTCTGAAAAGGCCGCAGCGTTGCGCGCTCTCATCGCAGCAATGAACTCTTGATAGAGCATGGCAAGCGTATTTGACTTACCGCTACCCGTGTTTCCGAAGATGGCTATATGACTGTTCATAAGGCCATCCACGGGAAGGCTTATGTCGTAGCCCTCGTATTCGGATTGAGCGACATCAAGCGCGATGCCATGCTGAGCAATGAGCGTGTGGACCCGAAGGACTTTCTCCCTCGTGAGCAAAAACGCTTCATTTCCAACAAGTGGCAACTCCTTCGTTCCGCCCAGAAAATCGCCCTTATTGTCTAAAAATCCGACGAGCGATACAGTGAGAAGGCGTTTGCCACGGGCGGTGCGCGGGTTGTTCAAACCATCTTCGGCCTGAGCATTCTCCCCCTCCACTTTGCCGATGAGGCTAATAAATCCCTTGCGGATATCGATGTAGCTACCGACCGCGATATTCCGAAGTACATCGCCGTCGAAGAATAGCTCCGACAAATTTTTGTCGGAATCAACGGTGACGAACACACGCCGGCCAGTAACGGCCGATACCTCACCAACGCGAAGCGCGGCCTCTCGCGACAATCTGTCTGGCAGCGTCGCCATTCCTAAGCCGCCGTGATTGATGCGAGAAGCTTATTGAACTCCCCGAATGGGAGTGTGCTTCCGGGCGCTGGTGCTAGGATCGTCACATTTCTTTGTTTGGCAAACTTCTCCTCGTAGCCGGCCACGGATGCAGCATCGAACGCAAAAATGAGGAGTTGAGCCGTGGGATTGCGAAGGGCACGCCTCGTGATGTCTAGAATATGTTCATCGGCAAACGAGAAGCCGAAGGTCATTAGTACCGAATTCTCCTGCTCCATCGCCTTCGAAAACTGTCTCAACAAATCGTAGTAGACCCGTTCCATTAGCGTTTCGTGGAACTTTCGGAGATTTGGAAGAATGAGGAAGTGCTGCCGCAGGTATGCCTCCACCTGCGCGGGATCGGCCTTCTGAGCAGCAGTGAGACTGCTAATAGCGACCGGATCAAAAACAACCGAGTCTGTACCTCGGCGCCACGACAGCGAACCGTGAAGCTTGACTAGGTTCACGGTCGGTATTTCGACTTGACTGCTGTAGACCGTTCCAGAACGATATGTTCGATCGAAGTATCGCTCAGGAGCAAACGCGAAATCGGAGCCCAAGCCCGACGATCTATCAAATCCATCATTCAGCAATACCGATGGGACCAAGCTCGACGCATGTTCAACGAACATGTCGTAGTTCGTTGTAAAAACCGTCGCTTGCCGAGGGAGAAGTATATTTTTCCGGACGAAGAGGATGTGATCTATGACGCCTAGAAACGTCTTGTAGCTCTCCGTCACATTATAAACGTCGGTACCCGGCGCCGCATTTGGTATGCTGTCGTGAATTCCGTCAATATGTTCGATGAGGTCAACCGCTCGGAGATTGGCATTTGCCTCTTCGCCCAACATAAGGTGGCCATTAATCTTAGCCTCGATGTTACCCGCTGTCTTTATGGCAGGAAAAGATGCGCCCGATCCAAGCAGGAAATTGAGGTTTCCTGACTGAATGTAGGGCCTCAAAAACTGAGAGGCTTCTTCATCATCGGCTGCGATTTGAACAGCAGTCGCCACTGGCTGGTACCTCGGTGTTAACCGTCGTAGTTGAACAGACGAAAGGCAAGGCGGCAAGAACATTTTCAGCTGCTCTGGGCCCGCAGCCGCAACCTTGCTCAATCGGCACCTCCCAACACATTCGCGGCCTCGAGGTCGCATACATCACGCATACGACACTAACTTTAAAGAACTTGTGCCGCAGTGAGATCGCCTAGCGTGTTGCGGCGCTAGAGTGGTGGCAGCGCCTGTCAACCTGGCGCCAAGGCGGTGCCGACCTTCTACCAATGGTCAAGTTGCCATCGCGGTATCCAGTGAAACGTTCGGTGAGTGTCAGGCTTTGGTGATGGATCTGCCGTTGAACCGGCCGGCCGGGAACGGCAGTTTTGTCCCAAGACCGTCCGACCTCTGTCGACCCAAGATAGGTCGTTCCAGAAAGGTGCTGAGAGCGTCAGCTTATGCCAACACCAGTCATTCCGAGCTTCTTGAGTCCTCCGGTCGAGGCTGCAACCATAGCTGTCTTTCCTGACTTTGTACTTTTTCAGCGGTAGCTGCCATACTTTCGGCAGTTCACCAACCACGGCAACTACGCTGTTTGCTCTCTGGAAGATTCTAGGGGGCGCTCGCGTTTAGGGGCCCTTCCTCAAGACACCTGCTGAGAACTGAAATCCGGGCGACCGATCGACCAAAACTTCCAGCGGCGCCCGCCGCTAGAGAATACGAAGGGCGTCAAGGCATCTGCATCTCGCATCGGAAACATCCGCGCGCTAGGGAGAAGAATTTAGGGGTGCATACATGGCTTTGACAATCTCCATTTCCAAGGCAGATGATCTGCTCGCGGTCGAGAAGCGCATAGTCGATCTTAAACGCGACATCGACGCCGCTGCGCACCCAGAGACCAGTCGAATCACCGAGTTCGAAGCTCGGCTGCTGTCAGACTGGAGCGACCATCTCTTCAAAGAGCAATGGGCAGGGATGGCCATCGCTGATGGCCTCAGCCAAGCTGATCGCAAGACGATCAGGGCCTCCGGCCTGACCAAATGGCCGGATCTCGACGACGAGGCCTTTCAGGTTTCGATCCCATCGCTGCTCGCGTTCCAGCGCGATGCCGACGTCACGCTCGCTAACGGTATTGCTCCCTTCAACCCGGAGGATGCGCGCCGCTATGTGGTCGATCGAGGCGGACTTCTCGGCCAAAATTCAGGCCGCTGGCGATGCCTGGTCGAACTCGACCCGCACGCAGGCGTTGCACCGGTTCTGAATGCCGAGATTCCACGCCGCGATGCGCTGCTGGGCCTAGTGCACTCGATTCTCAATCAGCTGGAAGTCGGTGCCTACGGCAAGCGCGAGTCTGGCGGCGATCTTGGTGCTAAGGGAACCGTACTGGAATTTCTGAGCGAGCTCCACACCAACGGTTGGGAGCACGCGCGGGTGGGGAAAAGCGTGCGCACGCTCCGACTGGTCAAGCATCTCTATCTGCAGCGGGACAGCCTTGCAGTGAAGGCGGGCGGATTCGGTGAACTACAAGGCTATGTTCGCAATCAGACGCGTGGAAAGATCAACCTCGTCGAGGTTAGCGTGTCCGATTTCGGACCTGGGATTCTTGACGGTTTCCTCCAGAGCTTCGCCGGAAAGGTGTTCCGAGAGGCGCCGAGGGCGGACGTGCTCGATCGCCTCCTTCATGAAAAGCTCTCCGCCAAGGCCGGCGATCCTAATGCGGGGCTAGGCATTCGCAACGCCCTCGAGGCCGCGCGCGCGATCTGGGGCTTCGTGTCCCTACGAACCGGCGAGTTTTGGTTCACGCTCGATGGTAGCTCGCGGGAGGGCGAGATCCGGTTGGTACGGCGCGAAGGCAGGTTTCCGAAGGTGCAAGGCACGCACTGGCAACTTCTCTATCCAGACATGGTCTCGGGTGGTGCCAGACACGGCGGTCAACGTGCATCGATTTAAGGCGGAGATCGGCTCGCGGCTGATAGCCGAGGTCGACCAGCTCCACACCGGCTCCACTTTCCGTCAGGCGCTGGCGGAGATTTACGATGGGGAGTCAGAAACCCGTCTTGGGACCGACTTGCTCATTCTGCGGCTGCCAGTGAATGTGCGATGGAATCAGGAGTTAGTGGACGCAGCGGCCATGGGCGAGACCTCGAAATCGGTCGCCGACTGGCTTGGCGCTCCCGACGTCGCGACCGCGTTCGAGCGTGCAGCGGACCGGCCAGTCCATCTGCTGGGCTTTCACCAACACGAAGTCATCCTTTCACCCAATATCAATCCGAACTATCGCGTCGACGTTCTGGCTGAGAGCGGTCTCGCGCCCGGAGACATCATCGCGAACATCCGCCATGCTGAGCTCGACTGCCTGCTCGTTCGCTCGCGCGCGCTTCTTACCAGCGCGCAGCGGACGGTGTTTAGGGCACCGAGTGGTCGGCTGGTGCGCAACTTCATTCGCGTCGGCAACATCCAGTATGACCGCGAGGCGATCGACGCGGTGAGCTTTTGGCTTCTGCCACACATGCGATCTGCGGCTGCGATCCTCACCGACACATGGTCGATATCCTCAATCGCCCTCAACACGGCGCGTATCGCAGCCATCCACCTCGGCGGCGCACCGGCACCTGTCGAACTGTTGCCGGACTACCTTCAAATCTCGGAGGATGCGAAGAAGCGCGCGGGCTTGATAGTAGAGCGGCTCGTTCGCGAATCGCCGACGAGCGCCGAACGCAGTGAGGTCCTCTGTCTTGTTTCGGCGACCCAGAGCGGCAGTCTTCAGCAGCGCCTCGATGAGGTGGCCCGTCAGGCCCTTGGGCAACTCAAGCCTCGCTTTGTCGCGATCTTCGCGCTTGGGGAGACCGGAATGGAAAACCTCCGCGATCTGTCCGATGACCCCCGCTTCCAGCTGCTGCCGCCCGACGAGAGCGAGGCGGAGCCGGATCGACCGATACCGATCGATCCGAAGGTCTACTTCCCTCTAGAGTTTCATGACCTAGTCTATGAGGTGAGGAAGCCCCAGGCAGAGGCTTCAAAGGTCCTTATGGACGGGCTCGCCCAAACGGGCCTGCTGCGCGTGCATCGTGACGTGTCAGCGTTACAGCGAACACGTCATCACGCCATTCATCTCGACACCGAGGGACTTTTGGCCGTGCCGCACTTCATCGACGGGCTAGAAGCCGCCATCGCTGCAGTGACCACCGCCCCCATCGCCGTTGTCACACCCCCGACGACCGGTTGCGTTGCAATTGCGGATTGGGTCGCCACTAGGCTGACGCACAAAGGCTTTCCAAGCAGCGTCATGGAGCATCCCAATCTGTTTTTCCGCGAGGATGCGATGACAGAACAAGACAAGGCCCTTCGCGAGCGCATCCGGGAGGCTGCCGATACCGAATTTATCGTCATCGTCGTTGATGCCTGGATTAATGATGCGAGCCTCTCTCAATTCCAGCGCTTCCTGCGATCTGAGGGCTATAGCGGGCGCATTCATTACATCGTGGGCGTGGCAAGACCGCCCGATCTGACCGACTGGGTCCGGTCGGCTACGCGCCTGCGGTATCGCAACCACGCCGACCAGCATACAGTCACTGCGGCCTTCGAACTGCCGCTGCCCGATTGGACCAATAAGGCCTGTCCTTGGTGCGCCGAACTCCGACTGTACTCGCGCTGGTCTCAGCGCCAAGCGCTGCCTGCTGAGCTCGTCGACCGCCGGGCTCATCTATTAGCCGCGTCGGTAGACGGACTAAGAGGCGAGTTTGCGCTCAGTCTGCCTGGGCTTCCAGCCATGGCGCTTGGCCCTGGGTCCTTCTACGTTTGCCAGGAAAGCAGTCAGGTTGACGCTTTCGTCGCTGTGTCGTCGGCCCTACAACGCTTACGCTCGAACTCCAGCACGGATCGGCCGCCACTCGGTCCCCGTCATTTCCCTACGGCCACCGTGCTGAAGCACGGCGACTATCTCGTCGAGACTTGGACCGATTCCGTGCTCCGCGCAGTCTTTCTTCGAGCTGCAACAGCAGAAGAACTCATTTACACCGATGGACAGCGTGAGTCGGACCGCGTGGCAAAGCTCCGCACCCTTCTACTTGACCCGAACCCCGCCCAGCACGATGTCGCGCTTGAGATCCTGCTGGCAGTCGCCCTCGGCAAGGCAACGCTCGACATCGACGAGACACTTCGCGAGGGTCTCGCCAATCTAGGCCCCCCTGGCCTCATCAGTTACATGCTCGACATGATCGAGCAGGATTTCAGCGCAAACGTCGGAAGCGGCAGCAGTCTAGGTCGAGAAAAGCAGAGGAGACTACATGAGCGAGCAGAGCGAGATCCAGGAGGCACGGTCGGCCCTAGCCCAAACACGCCGTCCCACCGTGGCCGCGCTCGACGAGATGCTCCACACGCCCTTGTCGGTCCTCGACCATGGGTTCGTCAGAGTAGTCGACTACATGGGTGATGACGCCGCCGTTGTGCAGGCGGCTCGCGTGTCTTACGGACGCGGCACACGGAAGGTAAGCGAGGACCGTGGCCTCATCCGCTACCTCATGCGCCACTGGCACACGACACCATTCGAAATGTGCGAGATTAAGCTGCATGTGAAGCTTCCAATCTTCGTCGCACGGCAATGGATCCGGCACCGGACAGCCAACGTGAACGAATACTCCGCGCGCTATTCAATTCTTGACCGCGAATTTTACATTCCTGAGCGCGATCAAGTCGCACCGCAATCTGATCTCAACAAGCAAGGCCGCTCCGCCGCTTCGAGCGCAGAAGCGGCCGACGCGGTCCGCGCCTTGCTGCGCCACGATTCCGACAGGGCTTACTCCAACTACCTATGGATGCTAAATGACGAAAACGGGCCGCAGCACGATCCGGAACGCCCCGGTGTAGCCCGCGAACTAGCGCGGATCGGCCTAGGGCTGAACACCTATACGCAATGGTATTGGAAGGTCGATCTACACAACCTCCTCCGCTTCCTACGGCTCCGGGCCGATTCTCATGCACAATACGAGATTCGCGCTTATGCGGATGTCATTCTTGACATCGTCAAGCAGTGGGTTCCGCTGTGTCATGAAGCGTTTATGGAATATCAAATGGGCGCTTTTTCGTTGTCCGCTAGTTCGCTGCAAGTTGTTCGACGTGCCTTAGCCGGCGAAAAAGTCGAGTACGAGGGGTCCGGGCTGTCTCGCCGTGAGTGGGACGAACTCGACGCCGTTCTTGGCCTGAAGCTGCGAACTTGAGAGCGCCGATTTTGTGGCTCTTGCTAAGGCATGAACGGAACCTAGCCACCCATTTGTGCCGTTGCGAGCAAACCGACTGACTGACCGACTTTAGGACGGCGAGCTGAGATGCCAACTCACCGTCCTGAACGTCCGATATCCCAAATTGCGTTTCTGAAAGGAGCCGTTCCGGATTGTCTGCAGGCTTCGTCATAGGAGCGAGGATCTTCCGGGCCAAGCGAATGGCCGGTTTCGGCAAAGTCAGATATTCGCAGTCGCAGCGCTGTACGGCAAAGATGTCCCACATTGTGCCTTTGAAACCAGTTGGCACACCTGTCCGCCTTCATGCGATCGAAAGTTGATGCGCTACGAGCCAGATAGAGGCGCAAAGCGGGGAACGTGAAGTCCGTTCACAGTGTGGTGGAGAAGCGCCATTATCTGACCACGAAGATCGGGCTCAGCCGCAAGCCCGTTGCGCCCGCGCCCAAGAGACGCCGCACGAAAAAGGCCTAATGTTGCAAGCCGGTGGAGGGAGTGAGGTGACCGCCTTCAGATCCCGATCCCTCGTCCCCGGCCAAGGTCGATCCCGTGTGTAAACGCGAGCTCCGCTCCTAATCTGCGACCCGTGTCATGGCCGATCCCGAGCTCGCGCTTGCGATTGGCAAGGATCGATTCCAGCTGGGGATCGCGCTCAAGGCTCTTGGCCATGTCGCCCATCGCTGAGCGCGTTGCCTTGTAGCCGGACATTTGACCTGCACGATACTGGCGGTTGCTGTCCTTCTTCAGTTCCTGCCAACGTTCGAC
The DNA here is from genome assembly GCA_045377215.1 of Erythrobacter sp. Classification (GTDB taxonomy): domain Bacteria; phylum Pseudomonadota; class Alphaproteobacteria; order Sphingomonadales; family Sphingomonadaceae; genus Erythrobacter. Next base: position 117,002 of record JBJIOB010000008.1, on the reverse strand, counting down.
GAAGCGGTCGGCACGGCGCTGCGGATCAGTGCGGAGCTCAGTTTCAAGCTGAAGCGCCTGCACAGCCCGACGCACCTGACCGCCAGCAGCCTCGCGCGCAAGTTCCGGGTTCTTCTTGTAGGCGGCTTCGGCATCGCGCCAGCCATGGGGCCGCACTTCCTCGAACGCATCGCGGGCAGCGTTGAGCTCGCGCGCTTGAGCGGGACTCCACTTTTCGCCTGTGTGCTGAGCGGCAAAGATATCATCGACGGCACGGGCATGGCGGATCAGCGCCCTGGTGCGGGCACGGCGAAGCTCTGCTTCCGGGTCTTCGGCCACCTCCCGTTCTGGTGCCGCTTGTTCCGGAACATCGGCTCTGGCGCTAGGCAAGCGCAGCCCGTCAAACATGCCGCGAACCTTCTCGGGCACCTTGCGGACGATCTCGACAACGCGTTCACGGAAGGTGATCCCGCGCCGTTCGGCAAAGGCTTGCTCCGGATCATCGCGCGCGTAGTCGCTGGCCATATCTTTCCCGCGCTCGCGGCTGAGCGTGCGCACGAGTTCTGACTGATCCGCAAAGTCATCCTCGCCGTAATGCAGTGCCACGCCGTCCCGGTGCCGCGACAGCGCGACATAGGCCCCATGACTGTCCATGCCCGGCGTGGCGAGCACGTGAGCCCGGTCCACAGTCATGCCCTGCGCCTTGTGGATTGTGGCGGCGTAGCCGTGGTCGACGTGTGCATAGTCCTTGAGGTCGAAGGAAAGGCTGCGCCCGTCATCGGTGCGCACGCTCATGCGCTGCGGCGTCACCTCATCGACCGTGCCGAGCGTTCCATTCTTCACGTCAAGCTCGCGCTCGTTGCGCAGGAACATGATGCGGTCACCGCTGGCAAACTGCCGCGCCCCGCGCTCGGTGCCGATGGTTACGTCACCGCCGAGCTCGCCAGCATCGCGCAGCCGCTCACGCGCCGCCGCATTGAGCCCGCGCACCTCGTCATTGGTGTGGGTGAGGATGATCCGCGTATCGACCGGGCTCGCCTGCCGCTCGCGATCCCAGCGCTCGATCAGCTCACCGCGGGCCGCCTCGCGCGTGTCCGCAACATGCACCATGCCGCGCTCGTCATAGGCTGCGATCGCGAGACCCGTGCGCCCGGTGGCGAGATGCCGGGTCGCATCGCGCTGCCAGTCCTCGCGCTGGCGCCGCACTTCGGTGATCTCAACCCCGCCATGGCGCTCATGGATCGCGCGGAACGCCGCGCCTGCCTCGATCGCCTGCAGCTGCTGCGGATCGCCGACCAACACAACTTTTGCGCCTTGTTCAGCGGCATGGGACAGCACGCGCTCCATCTGGCGCGTGCCGACCATGCCGGCCTCGTCGATCACCAGCACATCGCGCGAGGTCAGCAACTCGCGCCCCTCGCTCCACTGATGTTCAAGGCTGGCAATGGTGCGCGAGGCAATGCCCGAACCGTCCTCCAGACCTTCAGCCGCAATGCCGGACAGCGCCGCGCCGCGAACAGTGTAGCCCGCGCTTTCCCAGGCCTCGCGGGCGACGCCGAGCATCGCGCTCTTGCCGGTCCCGGCATAACCGACAACGACACTGAGACCACACTCGCCGGTGACATGCTCGAACGCCGTGCGCTGCTCGCCGGACAGGACCAGACCACGGTCGACAGCGCGCTCCAATGCCGCGTCCCGGCTGCGCTCAGTGACGTCGTGCCGCCTGCGTTCGGCCATCAACTCCGACGCGCGCTGCAGCCGCTGCTCGGTCTCGATCATCTGGCGCGAGGTGAATCGTTCCTCGCCGCGCCCGTCCTTGCCCAGCGCAACCAGGTCGGGTGAGCGGCGCACCGCGCTCATCACCGCATCAAACTGCTCCTTCCCGTCGCTGTGGCGGTGGACGAAGCGGGCAAGATCACGGGTTGTGAAGGTGGCCTGTTGGTGCGTGATCGCATCAAGCGCGATGGTCGGATCAGCAATGATCCGCGCCCCGTTCCGCTCGGCAATGGCGCGGTGTTCCTCGATCCGCTCGGCCTCAAGCCCGCGGCCCTCCATGCGCGAGGCAGCGGGCCCGATCTTGTCCTGCGGCTCAAGCCCGATGCCCTGTGCCTCAAGGCTGCGGTGATCGATCCGCGCATCGATATCGAGCTCGGCCAGCCGCTGGTTGACGTGGTCAGCCCAGCGCTCGCGCCACTGCTCGACGAGTTCGGTGCGGTTCCAGTCGCGCACCTTCGCGCCGAACCCGTCGCCATCAACCTCGCGCATGGTGAGCATCACATGCGCATGCGGCTTGGCGAGGCCATCCGCGCCGATGTCCCAATGGACATTGAGATCGGCGATCATGCCCCGATCGACAAACTCGCGCTCAACATAATCTCGGGCGAGGGCGATGCCCTGTTCCCGGTTCAGCTCGCGCGGGATCGCAAACTCGACCTCGCGCGACAGCTGCGCATCCTTGCGCTTCTCGGATGCCTCGACCGCGTTCCACAGCTGCTCGCGATCGGAGAGATGCTCGGGTGCGCCTTCGGGCAGCAGCACTTCCGAATGAACCACACCGCCCTTGTTGGTGAAGTCATGGGTGCGATCGATGCGCTCATCATGCAGCCGTCCTGCCGAACGATAGGCAGCAGCTGCCACAGCGCTGCGCCCGGCAGAGCGGCTGATGACTTTTACGGAGAGATGGTAGATCGCCATAACGGCCATCCATCTACACCGCACAAGCCACGTCGGCACGACGTATAAGCGCGCCCTCACATGATAAAATCCTGTTCGGGACTACCCGGTCTCAGACGGTCCCGACGGCCCTAAAGCATTGGCGGCGTTCAGCTACTATTATCAGCGCATCACCCCGAAACGGAGAACCATGATGCGCAAACCAAGAGATATTGACGCCGAGCTTAAGGCGCTTGCCGAGAAGGCGAAGCAGCTCAAGGAGCGTCGCGTGCTGCAGCTCGGCGAGCTGGTTATCGGCACTGGCGCGGACAGCATCGACGCCGAGACCTTGGCCGGCGCTCTGCTGGTGATCGCCGAGACCTCCGATGCCGCACGAAAGGAGAGCTGGCGCAAACGCGGCGCGGCGTTCTTTCAGAGCAAGGGCCGTAATGCTAGCAAAGGAGCTCAACACCAGCCGGACCGCGCTCGCCCGCCTGACAGCAGCGCGGCACAGGCTTGAAGCTATCAAAGCACGCACCAACATGCGCGACTGGCAGATCAAACGCCGCGAACGAACAAAGCAGCTGATTGAGCTCGGCGGTCTGGTCCAGAAGGCGGGGCTGATCGAACTCACCGACGATGACCGGCCCGTGCTGCTGGGCGCGTTCCTCGCCATTGCTGCCAAATTGCAGGGCGAGGAACGCGAACAGGCATTGGTCCTGTGGCGGCGGCGCGGCAAACGCGCCATCGAACAAACAGAGTAAGAACAAAGGTGCAGGGCGAGTCCGGCTTTGCTACACTCATCTGACCATGCGCACCGACCTTGATCATCTGCCTCCGCAAAAGCAGCGCGAGCTGGAGCGCGTGGTGCAGCTGATCTTTGAGGAGTTCGACGACGCCTTCGCGCTCGCCAAGCACGAGTGGAAGAAGGCCGGACGCATTCTGAAGGTCATCCTCTATGGGAGCTATGCGCGCGGCACCTGGGTCGACGAGCCGCACACCTCCAAGGGCTACCGCTCTGACTTCGATCTGCTCATCATCGTCAGCGACAAGCGGCTCACCGACCGGGTGAAGTACTGGGCCAAGCTCGATGAGAGGCTGATGCGCGAGTATGGTGTGACCGGCACGCTGCAGACCCCGGTCAATTTCATCGTTCACACGCTGCAGGAGGTGAACGACGGCCTCGCCCACGGGCGCTACTTCTTCATGGACGTGAAGGCCGAAGGGATCGCGGTCTATCAGTCCGACGATACCGAGCTGCACACCCCCAAGCCGAAGACGCCGACGCAGGCGCTGGCGATGGCGACGGAGTATTTCGACGAATGGATGCCGGGAGCGTTGCGCAGGTTTGACTTCGTTCGCTTCGGCATGGAACGGGGCCACTACAAGGAGACCGCGTTTGAGATGCATCAGGCGACGGAGAGCCTCTATCACTGCGTGCTACTGGTCTGCACCTTTTACACCCCTCACGTGCACAATCTCGGCTTCTTGCGGACCCAGGCCGAACGGATCGACCCGCGCCTGACCTATGTCTGGCCGCGCGAACTAAAGAAGGATCGCGCGCGTTTCGAGAAGCTCAAGGACGCGTACGTCAAGGCCCGCTACTCCAAGCATTACCGTGTCACGAAGGAAGAACTCGAGTGGCTCGGCGCGCAGGTCGAGGAACTTGGCCGCGTCGTACACGAGGTCTGCTCGGAGCGGATCGAAAAGCTCAAGGCTGATGCAAAGGCGAGACCCGACAAGGCCCGCTGATTGCGTCTTATCAGCCCTCATTCCCCGGGCGGGTTCTCCAGGTGCGTCTGAAAGGCAAACGTGACGAGCGCACTGGCCGCACCCACGGCCAGCCTTGCGTGACGGGAAGTCACTCCGCGCGCCTTGCCGTCGCGTCCGTGGCCGGTGCCATAGAGGCTGCGGATTTCAGCGAGGCCCTGAACGACAGTGGCGAGGTTGGACAATAGCACCTTGATCGTCTTCGCGCCTTTCGCGCTGTCCGGAACGTCTTCCGGCAAAAGCTTCATCGCCGAGAATGCTTTCTTGCCGAGCTGTGGCAGGTCTTCCTTGCCATATTCAATATTGCGTTCACGCAGTATCGTCTAGAAGCAACTTTCGACAAGCTCCTTGGCGGTCCCTATGGCAAGAGCCGGGTCGGCGTCGATCGAGGCCTCGATGCGCTTGATCTGATCGGTGATATGGGCAGCATCGAATTGCTCGGCGATGGCCTTGGCGTCGGCGAGCCGGGCTGCTGCCGTCAATGGTACGATCACGCCGCCTCGATACTCGTAGCCGTCGCGGCCGAGCTGTTGCTGGAACTTGTCGAACTGCTGGCGGGCGTAGGAATCATCGGTCTGGCTGGCCCACGGGGAAGCCGTGGCAAGCTGACGCTCCAGATTGGCCATGAAGACCGACAGCACGTTGAGGAATTTGCGGATGTCAGCAGGAGCCGAAAAATCGAGTCCATTGTAGTAGGTCTGCACGAGCGTGCGCCTCTGTCCGAGCGCAAGGCCGGTCTCCTCGGGCGGTGCGCCCGGAGCAATGTCGGCGGCTTCGAACTCGCTTTCGATCTCGCGCAGCACCGATGCGCTCGCTAGGTGGTCCATGAGCAGATTGCGAAGGCGGCGGCTGATCTCCATCGGAGGTCAGAGCACGGCGGCGAACGGTTGCAGCTCGGCCGCTGTGGCGACGAGCCCCTGCCGGGTGAGCGTGTCGAGATAGTCCTCGACAGAAAAAGGCGGGTTCCTGAGCCGTGCCCGGACCTTCTGAACGGCGGTGCAGAAGAGGCCGGGCGCGAGGCTCATCTGGTTGCACAAAAAGGTGTCGGGATGCTGGACCTCGATACCGAAAGGCGCAAGTGCGGCTTCGGGAAAATCCTTGAGGTTCTGGGTGACGATTACATCGCAGCGCCCTGTGATGGCTGCGGCGAGAACGTGGCGGTCGTCCGGATCGGGCAAGGCAAGTGCAGGGATCAGGGCCTCATAGCCGGTCACCAGCGCATCGCGCGTATGACGGTCCATCAGGTCGCGCGTGCGTTCGATTGACGTGCGGTCGAGATGCGGCTGTTCGCGCAGCAAAGCCTCGATCCATTCACGGTGGATGTCGGCGCTCCAGCGCGCCTTGAACAGGTCGGTCACGGCAAGCTGCATCAACAGGTCCCGCATCGGCGCGGGGTAGAGGACGTTGGCGTCAAGCAGGGCCGTGTATTGGCTCACGGGCGGCTATAGCCCATGTCCAGTTCCTGGGCTTCGGCGGCAAGCTGGTCGAGCACGGCTTCACGGTCGCTGTCGATCCTGGCCTTGTAGGCCATGACGTCCTCCATGCGGATGCGGCGATGCTTGCCAACCTTGCGGTGCGGGATCTGCCCCTCGCCGAGGAGCCGGATCAGGAAGGGCCGCGACACATTGGAGAATCTCGGCAGCCTGAACGGTGGTCAGTTCGGCGTTCTCCGGAATGAGGGTGACGCCCCGTCCGGCGGCCATGGCCTCCAGAATATCCATCAGCAGTTCAACCGCGCCCGTGGGAAGCTCAAGGGGCTCGTCATGGTCGGCGTCGCGCACGCGCAGCGTCAGGGGCCGCTTGCGGTGGGCAAAGCGGGACAAAAGCTGGCCTGAGGCGCGCGCGATGGCTGCGTCCTGTGCAGAGGGCGGCATCTGGCGGTGGGCGAGCATGGTCATGGGAACCTCCTTGTTCTCTCAGGTCATATATGCACCATATGCTCTAAACGCAATAAATGCATTCAAGCCTCACAGGCGCTGACCTCAATATTCACCCGCCAACATGATGGTCAGCACTCGCAAGCGTCACAGCGGGATCAGCCGGGTCCTCACTGCCGAACTGCAACGCGCGGTCATAGGCATCAATTTTCCAGAACACCGTCAACGGCAACATCAGCAGGCCGCGAGGTCGACCAGACACCGTCCACCCCCTGCCAGATCGCCCCGAAGTCGCGCTCCCCATAGGGATCGTTGTCGGGCGTGAAGGCATCGAAGGTTTCGACCAGCTCGCGCAGCCGCGACTGATCGACCTCTGGCAAGGCCCGAATGCCCTCGGTCGCCACCACCACGCAGGCAATGCCCATGGCGCGGCGCGCCAGATCATTGAGCCGCGCAATCCGCTCGGCGCGGGACAGCACCGCGCCGCTCATGCCGCAAGGCTCCCGCCGCATTCGCAAAGACGCACCAGCTTGCCGAAATCCTCGCGCTCGCCCAGTTTATCGGCCAGCTGCTGCACCGCCACCAGCGGCAAGCCATTGTCATGCGCCAGCATGCGCAGCCAGTCCTCGCGGCACTCGGCCCCGCAGGCGCGATAATTCAAGATCAGGTCACCCATGGTTCCAAACTCCATCCGGCAAAGCCGCATCCGTCACGCGGCATGCGGCTCTGCCTTCCGGCGAGGATGGGAGGGGGAGGGAAAACCCCAATCGATGCCCTGGCGCGGGCCAGCGGGCGACAGCCCGCCACACGGGGGTGATCGATTGGGGTTTGGGAACGAGAGGGCAAAGCCCTTGGCGTTCCCCTCAAGGATCGCCGCAGCGATCCGCACAGACAACGGCGCCCTTGCAAGGCGCGAAGCCGCCGGACGCCCTGCGCGCGGGCCAAGTGGGCCAGCGGGCGTCCGGCAATGAGAAAGGCAAGAGCGCCTGCGGGTCAGCTCAGAATACGCCGCGCCCTCAGGAGCATGGCCACAGGCCATGCGGGACAGAGCGCGTCCTCCAGAAACTCCCGCTCCGCTTGCACCCGCTCCTGATCGTCACCCGGATGGGCCGGGACTACAGGCCCGGTCCGCGCCAGCGGATAGAGATGGAGTGGTTGCCGCCCTCCCTGACAGCAACTCGATGTGACAAGAAACGTGGGCCTGAAAGCTCACTCAACGGAAAGGACGGCAACCATGACGATGGATACGATGATCGGGATCGATCTGGCTAAGCGCGTTTTTCAATTTCACGTCGCCACGATGACGGGCGAAGTCCTGCTTCGCCGAAAGCTACCGCGAGACAAGGTGCACGAGTTCATGGCGACGCATGAGCGCGCCGTCGTGGTGATGGAGGCGTGCGGCAGCGCGCACTATTGGGCCCGCGAATTTCGCAGCATGGGTCATGTCGTCAAGCTGATCGCCCCGCAGTATGTTCGGCCATTCGTGAAACGGCAAAAGAACGATGCCGCAGATGCAGAGGCGATTGTCGTGGCGGCCCAGCGCCCTGAGATGCGGTTCATCGAACCGAAAACCGAGGAGCAGCAGGCGAAGGCAGTGCTGTTCCGCTCTCGCGGGCGCCTCGTCAACCAGCGCACCGAAGTCATTAACGGTCTGCGATCGGTGCTCTATGAATTTGGGCACGTTGTTCCGCAACGAACGGTGCATCTGGCTCGGATCAGAGAGATAGTCGACGCTCCCGATTGCGACCTGCCTGAACTGGCGCGCGACGAGTGCCGGGACATGCTCGATCAGATCGACAAGCTGAACGAACGCATTGATGCCAAGTCTGTCAAAATCAGGTCCGAGGCGCTCAAATCACCAATCGCACGCCGGCTCGAGACCATGCCTGGAGTAGGGCCCATCACTGCGCTGGCAATCGATGCCTACGTGCCGCCGATGGAAGTGTTCGACAATGGCCGTGCCTTTGCGGCCTGGCTCGGTCTTGTTCCGCGACAGCACTCATCGGGCGGCAAAGAGCGGCTTGGGCGCATGACCAAGGCTGGACAAGCCGATGTTCGGAAGTTGCTGATCAACGGGGCAATGTCGCGGCTGACATGGCTCGGACGCAGGTCGATCCGGCCGGGGTCATGGCTCGACCGAATGTTGGCGCGAAAGCCGATAATGCTGGTCGCCATTGCTCTGGCGAACAAGATGGCGCGGCAGATCTGGTCGATGTTGATGAAGGGGGAAGATTATCGGAATCCGGCGTCTTTGGCGGCTGCGTGATGGTCGTGCAGCAACCGAAGCGACGGTGAAGGGAGTGTGAGAGGCAACGACCTGAATGGGCAAAATGATCGAAAAGATCTGGATCGGGAAAACCTGTCGACCTGCTTTGAGCGAAACAACTCGATGGATAGAGATTAGGACCTGATCCGCAGATCACCATACCGGCCAGCGGCTTCTGAAACGCCGCATCACAGGCCTGACAGAAGACCGCACTCGATCACCTGCGCTGAATGGACGAAACCACTTGCACCAAGGGCGGCAACCACAGAAGCAGGTTGCCCGGCAGGGAAGCCCACGATCTGATTGCAACACGATAGTAGCTTGCGCAACTCCTGTGCAGTTAGCTTAGCTGATGCTGCTGTGTAAGCGCCGACGGAACCCGGCCTTGCTGGGCGGGGTCATTTATCGGAACGGCAGGGCCGAAGGAGGCCTTTGCGAGTGGATAGTGAGCAGTCAAACGAGCCTCGTATGAGTGGTCGCAATAGCGGCGGAGCGGTCATACGGGTTGAGCGCCGCAGGCGCTGGAGCGATGACGAGAAGCTCGCGATCCTGAAGGAGACGACACAGCCTGGTGCGATCGTGGCAGTGGTTGCCCGGCGATACGGGATTGGAACAGGCCAGCTTTATACCTGGCGCAAGCAGTTGCTACGCGGTGCCATGGCCGGGTTCGTGCCGGTGGAGGTGATGAGCGCGGAACCTGCGCAGGAGCCGACGGCGACCGGGCGGATCGATATCCGTGCGCAGGGCGGGCTGACGGTATCCATCGACCGGGCGGTCGACCGGACAGCGCTGAAGCTGGCGCTTGAAGTTATCGGTGAGCTCGGCCTTTGAGCCTGACGCTGCCACCATCGACGAAGATATATCTGTCGCTGGCCCCCTGCGACATGCGCAAGGGCTTTGACGGGCTATCGGCCCAGGTTCGCAATATCCTGCAGCTCGATCCGTTCAGTGGCGCTGTGTTCCTGTTCCGGGGCAAGAGGGGCGACAGGCTGAAGGCGCTGGTCTGGGATGGATCGGGACTTTGCCTGTACGCAAAGCGGCTCGAGCGGGGCAAGTTCGTGTGGCCCCGGACACAGGATGGGGTGGCGGTCCGACTGTCTTCTGCGCAAGTGGCGATGCTGATCGAAGGGCTCGACTGGCGGCAGGCGATCGTGCACGAAAGGGTGCCGGTTCCGACGCTCGCCTGATCAGAAAACGCCTGGAAAACTGGCGTTTTTTGTAGGATCGGAGTCGTAGTTGCGCTATAGTTGCGGGCATGCGGTTCGACCTTGATCGCCTTCCTTCAGACCCTGTTCTCCTGCAGAAAATGGTGCGGGAGATGGCTGAGGCGATGGAACGTGAGCGCGATGCGCTGAGGCTCGCGAACGACACCGTCAAGGCACAGGGCCTGACCATCGAAAAGCTCGAGCACCGGCTCGCTCGCCTATTGCGGGTGCAATTTGGCCGCAGCTCGGAGCAGATGGATATCGCCCAGCTGCGCCTGATGTTCGAAGACGTCGATACGCCAGCGCCGGCCAATGATGACGACACGGCAGCAATGCCAAGGACTATCCGCAAGGCCGGATCACGTCAGCCCATCCCGGCGCATATCCCTCGGCAGACGACAGAGCATCGTCCTGGCCCTTGTGCCTGTGGCGGCACCGATACGGTCATCGGCGAGGATGTGACGGAAGTGCTGGATTATGTGCCTGCCCGGTTCCGGGTTCTGCGCCATGTGCGTCCCCGCATTGCATGCAGGCGTTGCGAACAGATCCGTCAGGCACCGGCCATTGATCTTCCGTTGCCCAAGGTCATGGCGAGCAGCGCGCTGCTCGCTCATCTGATTGTCAGCCGCTTTATCGATCATCAGCCCTGGTATCGTCAGTCGGCGATCCTGCGCCGCCAGGGCGTGGATATCGATCGTGATGTGATGGGGCGCTGGGCGCGCAAGCTGGCCTGGCTCATGGCCCCGCTTGGGGAGCGGCTGCTCTCCTATGTCTGTGAGGCACCCAAGATCCATGGGGACGAGACCCCGGTCACCTTGCTGAACGGCCATGACGAGAGCAGGACCGCGTACTTCTGGGTCTATCTGCGTGATGATCGGTCAAGCGGTGACATGACTCCGCCTGCAGTCGCGTTCCGCTTCACCCCGGGGCGAGGCGGTGAGCATCCTGCGGCACACCTGGCCGGGTATCGCGGCTATCTCCAGGCCGATGGCTATAGCGGATACAACCGGCTGTATCGTGATCCGGACCGCATTGTGACCGAGGTCGGCTGCTGGGCGCACGCCCGGCGCAAGTTTACCGACATCCTGGAAAAGAACCCGTCGCCGGTCGCGGCAGAAGCGGTGGTGCGCATTGGCGAGTTGTTCGCGATCGAACGCGATATCCGCGGCGCACCTCCCGATGAGCGAAGGCGGCTCCGTCAGGAACTGGCACGGCCAAAGCTGGAGGCGTTGCGACCGTGGCTCGAGGCGCAGAGGCGCGGGCTGTCATCCGACAGCCCCCTGGCCAAGGCGTGCCGCTATCCGCTCAACCGATGGGCGGCGATGGTCCGATACTGTGACGAGGGGTTGCTCGAGATCAGCAACAACCTCGTGGAAAATGCCCTGCGCGGCGTGGCGCTTGGGCGTCGGAACTGGCTGTTCGTCGGCTCACCCAAAGGCGGCGATGCAGCGGCGCTGTTCTACTCTCTCGTGGAGACGTGCCGTCTGAACGGTGTTGAGCCCGAGGCCTGGCTTACGGATGTCATCGCACGTATCGGCGATCATCCGATCAACCGGATCGACGAGCTTCTCCCATGGCAATGGCAGGCGGCCCAAGATAATGCCCTTGCGGCATGAGTACCTCCACTACGTCTTCTGCTATCCTGATGCCGCTGGATCGCGATCCGGGCCTGTTGCCGCCGCTTGAAATGGACGGCTATCTGACGGGCCTGTTGGTTACGCCGCATCTGGACTCATCCGACTGGGTCATGGGGCTTTGGCGCGAACCGCCAGCCAGCAACGACCCTGCCAGGATAGAGCAGGCCCTTCGGCAAGCGCTTGCCCACCGCAGAAAGATCGAAGCCAACTTCGCAAAGGGCTGGCCTGGCTTCATGCCTGGATACTGTGAGCCAGGCAGAAGGGCTGATCACGATATGGTCAGGATCTGGGTCAAGGGGTTCTGGACTGCCATGAAGCTGGCACCCAGCTACTGGTCGGCTATCGCAGAGGATCACCGCACTGCTACGTTCGTTGCGCTGCTCGCCGGCTTCATGGATGTGAGCGAGCCGTTTGAAGAGCGTGACGACGCTGAGGAAATCCGCGACCAGCATGCAGCCTTGCTACCTCGTGCGCTGGTGGGGATGCGTAAGCTCGCCCTCATGCGAGAGGACAAAAAGACAACCCTACAGGCCATGAAAACTGGCAAGGCAGGACGCAACGATCCTTGCCCCTGCAGCTCAGGCAAAAAGTACAAGCACTGCTGCGCCGCCCTTTGAAACCACGTCAATGCCGCCTTCCGTCGGCGCTTACGCTGCTGTGGGATGAGGTCGATAGCAAAATCGCCATTGCCGATCTTCTTTGCATAGGCGGTCGATGTTAGCCTCATTCACATATTGTTTTCACCGAAAATGGCAGCATTGAGCCATATATGCCATGCTACGGGAATGAACGGTCACGTGAGAAAGACAGGCGTGAAGAACCCGGCCGATGGTGAGCGATCAGCAAGGCTGGGATATACTCATCAGGATCGCAGCTCAGCTCGGTTGATCTATCAGGCAATAATTGATCGGAAGTTGCAATGGGTAGGGCTGGCAGATCGGAACGCTGGGATAGCGGATGATCTGGTGCTCGGTACGCATGAAGGTGTTCTCGCCCATCAATTCAAAAAAGCCGAGAAGCCAAAAGCTGTCGGCCTAAAGGGCCTGTTGCTCGGTTCCGAGAATATGATCGGAAAGTTAGCTTCTGCCTTTCTATTGTTGCAAGCGCAGTTCGTAGACGAAACCGTCAAGATCAAATTTTTGACGAATAATTTCCCATCGCCGAACGACAAGCTTTTGATCGGTCAACCAAACTCCAGCACCGCAGATTTCGTAGCCACCTGGATAAGGAATCGAAGCTGGTCGTTAGCCGATTGGCAAGGTTCCAGATGGAAGAGCGTGATCGATGAAATTCAAGAGGCGTCAGGCCTTCGCGAGCAGGAATTTGACAAGTTCTGGACATGCTTTGAACTGATAATCGGACCCTCGGCGGCGCCTACTCTAGATCCGGCCATGGGAGCTGAGCGGATCTCGCAAACCGAAGAGCTCGCGCGCGCTCTCTCGGCGCTGATTATCGACAATCCAGAAAAAGATCGATGGACCCGGGCGGAATTGCTCCAAGAAATTGGTTGGCCAGATCGCTTTGCTCTTCGCTTCCACCATCAATTCCCCATTGGGTCCTACGTTCAACGCAATGAAAAAACCGAAAGTGATCTAGACACTGCCATAAGGGAGCATTGCGGCGGGTATCTAAGTCTGATCGGTCCTCCGGGATCGGGAAAATCGACCCTGTTGCAGCGCGAGTTGCAAGATAGGCCTCAACTGCGCGTCGTGCGCTATCTCGCATTTGTTCCAGGAATGGCGCAAGGGCAGGGTCGTGGCGAGGCAATTTCGTTTTTGGACGACGTCAACACCCAGCTCGCTGCAACTGGCTTAAAGCCACTGAGAGTCAAGGACGACACGCTGCTGGCAAGGCGAGAAAACTTCGAGCACTTGCTCGCACAAGCCGGTGAAATATTTAAGCGAAACAAATCTCGCATCATCATTGTAGTCGACGGATTGGACCATATTCCGCGCGAAGAACCTACAGAGCGCTCATTGTTGAGCGTGTTGCCGATACCTCAATCGATACCGGATGGGGTCCTATTCGTACTCGGGACGCAGAAACTAGATCTACCAGAGATTGCTCCAGCAGTGCAGCAACAAGCTGGTCAACCCGGGCGAGGAATCAATGTAGCCCGACTTTCGCCGTTTGCTATATCGGCTATGAAAGACGCGTTCGCGTTGGGTGATGAGATCGATGCGTCCAAAATTTTCGAGCTCGGCGGCGGCCACCCACTAGCTACACGATATTTGCTTGAACGATTAGCTGGGGCTTCAAGAGAGGATCGAGAAAGACTTCTCGCCGACACAGTCCCTTTCGGCGGTGATTTGGAAGCCGTCTATGAATCCGCTTGGCGCGGTGTAGGAGCGCAAAACAGCAGCGGCTCACTTCATCAGGTTCTTGCGCTGTTGGCTCAAGTTGAAGGCAGGATCGCCCCCGAAGCGCTCGCCAAAGCTACCTCGGATGAATCTGTAGAATTGACGCTACGGGATGTCCGTCATTTGCTCGACCTCTCTGAAGACGGCTGGAGAATATTTCACAACAGTTTCAGACTTTTTGTTAGAAGGAAGCCGGTTCTCAAATTTGGCTCCCCAGATCTGCACTTCGAACGCGCCGAAGTCTACCGCACGTTAGCAAAGTTGGTCGACGAAGCACCGATCCGAAGTGATCAGAGTTGGCTGAAATTCCGCTATCTGTTTCTCGCAGGCGATCTGGATGAGGCGACGACAGTCGCAAGTCGCTCATACTTCGTTGATCAATATTGCGAAGGCCGTCCTGCTCATGCAGTTCGAGCTGATATTTCTGATGCATTGCGCGCGTTGGAAAACAAAGTTGATGCTACAAAATTGTTCGATCTGTTGCTCGCCGACGACGAAGTCACGCGGCGCGCATCGATCATGGAAAGTGCACATTCGCTCATCGATGCACAACTGGCGATTGGCGATGCCCGTTCCGCGTCAGCAAGCCTCAGCGAGAGCTCTCAAGACGGTAAGCAATGGATAGTGATAGATGCGCTCATGAGCGCCGGTAACGTCGAAGCAGCTCGGAGGATCTTCGAAGACCAGAATCCGTTTGCATTTATCTCAGAGCGCCCGCCGCCATTTGGCGGCTCAAACGCGAACAAGGCTTTCCCCTGGGCACAAAGAGCGGTCGCATTTCTCAGCGAGGAGCAGATCGAAAGGCGGATAGAAACCCGCCTCATCAGGCAAGCTTCCTTTGATCAGGATGGGGAAGAGGTTAGCGAAATCCTTCGGGCATTCAAATTCCAAATTGCTCGCGCTATGATCCGCTCCGACCCCGCGCTTCCAATGTCAAACTTAGTGGAGAAGTGGCAAGTCAACAAGGAGCGTCAATGCCTCTTGGAGATTGAGGGCGCGATTGCAGCTGCACAAATTGGACAAACGTCTTTGGCCAAATCGTTGCTCCAAAATGCACTCAGATCGGGCTGTCTCGACAATTTACATCACTCGTGGGCAATGGCTGGCGCTAAGACTGCTATTGAACTTTCGGAGAAGGCGATCGCATCCGAGTTCCTTGATCAGTGCCCCCTGGAGGATCTAGCGGAAGCAGAGAAGCAGCATCAATCTGATCGCTTATTGTCTACATCCCGAGCTCTTTTGGCTGGGGTGACTGCTAGGGCGAGTTTGCAGGTCCCAATACCAACTCTCACGGTGCCTCAGAATCGACTTTGGCGGGGGATACAGCACCACATCGTTGCGATAGGCACCGCAATCGGGGACTTACGTTCTGGAAGGGCTGCGACTGATGTTCCAATCCTGTCGCTCACAGAAAGCGCAATAAAATTCCTGGCAACGGCTCGGGCCACGCCAAGTGAGGATGCTTTTGTCGGATTCGGGATCCCGGCGGCCGCAGAGACTATTTTGAATGCCTTATTCGATCTGGCTAAGCTTGATCCTCGGCGAGAATTTGGTTCACTTGAGTTGATTGATCAATTAGTCGCAGAAGATGCCGCGGTCTTCCGGTGGTGGCATAGCTTTCGCCGTGAATTCGCAGTTGGTATGTTCAAAAATGACGGCGATGTGCAGGCGGCTACGTCGAGGCTGAATGCCGGACTAGCAGATGTGCAAGAGTATAATCCGCAAGCTGAAGTCGAGGAGAGAGCTGCATACGCAATGGCTCTCGGATGGGTCGGTGCGATTGATGCTGCAAGAGCAGAGATAGAAAGTCTGAGGCGCTCATCATTGGGCTGTTATCTTCCTGCAAAGAAGGACGGACAATATGAGCTTTGGACTTCTGTCCTGTCGTTGGCAAACCTCGATGACCCTAGTGCCCGCGCAGACAGAGCGAAGATTGCTTTGCGTTTGCTTGACGGAATGAGATCGACAGAAGGGGACGACTCAGCGGTTCGTGCCGGTAGGCAGATCTTGTTCGAGGCATGTGCAGCGAGTCCGAAATTCTCCCTAGATGCATCGCGTTGGGCAGCTGGAACGGGAGTCCTCAGTTGGGATGGGATTGTTGATGCCGCGTTGCGGGGTGCACTTCATCGGTCCCCGGATCTTGCTTCACAAATCCTCGTAGCTTGGTCTCATCTTGCACTTCCTTGGTATGAAGAACCTCATGGCAGTACGACAAGTTTCGGGCAGTTTATCGCAGACCTAATGTCGGGTTGCGATGATGGCTTGGTTGCTCACCTGGAAGAAAGGGCCGCTTCCTATATTGAAACGCTTGGCCGCCCTGAGGCAAAGCATCGTCTGCTCAAAACACTGGAAGAAGGTGCAAGAAGCAGGGGCTATGGCGACAAAGCAGCGACAGCTGCCGGTCGTTGGGAATTAGCAGGCGGCAGTGAAGCGAGCGATCCAGAGCACCGTTCTTATGGGCACCTTAGAAGCCTCTCGGACATATCCGAGGCAATCTCTTCCCAGTTCGGCTATTTCGATGAGAATGGTGAGGGCGGAAAGCAGGGGAATAGGCGCATAACCTACAATCTGCGCCGCGCTGCCATACGGGTGATCAGCAATACAGGCTGGCAAGATGTATCGTGCTTCGTTGACGAGTACCCAGACGTCATGGCTCATGAAGAGGTGAGGCTTGCTGTGGCACGAAGCGCAGTTGCAGCTTGTCAGCTTGATTACGCTAGAACGATATTGGCCTCGTTTGGCGATGACGACGAAGCAGGCTGGGCTTGGCCCAGCAATCATCGACGACGTTCATTTCACGAAATACGGCATCTACTCGGGGAAAAGGATGCTCATGAGAGCGCGCGACGTGCATTCACATTAGATATGGCGAATGCGCGTTACGGTGTCGGATCGACATTGTGGGACATTGGATCGATCTTCCCCCTGCTCTTTGAAGAGGTACCCTGGTCTCAGATCTGGGATCGACTTTCAGAGCACTTGCAAGCCACTAGGGATTATCGAATTGGCGGAGCGCTGCCTGAAAAATCATCAACAGCAGGGGAACTTCAGAATTTAGCGGCCTTGTTCGCATGGGCGCTCATGCTTGGGGTGCCCCTACTGAACGTTGAGGCAGAGCGAGGAGCGTTGTTGCTCCTAGAAGAAGGTCAGGAGGATGTGTTCGTCGAGATCGTCAACCAATTGATCTCGATGGATGGCGAAGCGCAGATGATGGCCGTAGGCTTGCTAGCGAAGACGAGCGGTGTCGCCGATCTGTCCTCGAATTTTCGGCAACAGGTTACAGCATGGATGAAACACCCTGATGGTGGGATCGTCGCAGCCGCATCATATCTGGCTCAAGAATGGCAGGTTCCCATACAATTCACTAAGAAGGACTTGTCGCCGATCTATACCCTTGATCTGCCGAGCTACCCCTTGAACTCCACCAGCTCTGCGTCTGACGAGCACACGCGAGGACTGGTCTTGGAAGATATCTTTGGTTGGACCGACCCTTGGACAGACTTGGTTGAGGAAATGGCTGGCGATTGCGGCTTGGAGGTTGCGAACTTGCGCTGGCGCGTTGGGCAACTCATTCAGTCTTGGGGCGGCGTTGCGTCATATGGACATGCTGGTTCGAAGAGACTTGAGGGAGAATCTCGACAAGATTTCCATGAAGTTGGCTTATCGTCGTCCCCAAGCTGAGGTTACGCTGCGCGCTCTTCGGCATGTCGTTGAAGAACTTAGAAGTAGTGGCCGGTTAGCTGTGCATGATTGGCGCATTTTGTTGCACAAGCTGCGAGTTTATCCGGGACCATCCTTCTTGATGGTTCCCTCCGCAAGGCCGCCTGATCTCGAACTGCCCGTCATACCTCGAATGCTATGGGGAGATGATCGAGATGAATGGGCTGGGGAAGTCGCTCAAGATGTTCGAATGCAACCTCGCGGCCAGAATGAGGCCGTCCTAGCCTACTGGCACTCTGCCAAGGTTCGAGACATGCGCGTAACCTACGAATGCGAGAGATGGAGTTTTCGTTCTTCGACTGCTGGAAGATACAGCTCGTTGGAAGAGGGATTGCACAGCACTGCGAGAGTGATCCGGCTAGGGGCGATTGTTCCGCTCTATGACGAGCCAGCTGACACCTTCGTCGCCGGCTTTAGGCCCTATTCACTTCAGGGGCACCCTGACGTCCTTCTGATTTTTTGTCCCCGCGCTGCCGAAAAATTAGGCTGGATGCAAAGCGACACAAGCATTCACGAGTTCTACTCTGAGGACGGCAACCTGATGGCTAACACGACTTGGTGGCGTGACGGCCTGCCTCAGCCAGTCGATTATGACGCGCAATCTGCCGAGGGCCAATTTGTCGTATTGTCAGACGCCGGACGCGCAGCTTTCGAGCACAAAT
This sequence comes from Erythrobacter sp., assembly GCA_045377215.1. Classification (GTDB taxonomy): domain Bacteria; phylum Pseudomonadota; class Alphaproteobacteria; order Sphingomonadales; family Sphingomonadaceae; genus Erythrobacter. The sequence continues at coordinate 98,874 of JBJIOB010000008.1, read as the reverse complement.
TTGGCGCCATTGAGCTTGCAAACTTTGCCGTGCGTCGGGTTACAGCAGGACCGGGTGATGGCAAATCAGTAGAGCGATACGCAGAGTACTAGCCATACAGCGCTGGAATGGCGGTAATTTCTGTCGGCCAAGATTGGCAATGCCCACTGGAAGACGGAATGGCAGTTTATGCGATCGGCAACCAACTTCTAGAGAACGACCCGAAGATGATGGCAAACGCATTCAGGGCGCTGAGTCACAACACCGTACTTTGACATGAACGGTTGCGCCTATCGTCCTCGAGATTCCATAGACTCTCTGTCAGAACGAGCGTCGAAGTCCCCAGCTTGATGATCGTGGCTTCGCCTTAACCGAGCAGCATATACGGCGTGCTGCGCCCTATCCCGAGATATAGGCAGGTCAACCTAGTTCCAGCGATGTGCAGAGCTCCAGCACAATCCCAAAAGCGGGGTGGTGGCATTTAGCACACGATCTGTGCGATTTGAGCTTGTGGATCGCGGGGTCTCGGTCGACAGCAGCCTCCCTCACCGGCGTGGTTCTTCGGATAACCATTCCGCCGCCTTCGCTGCCGCACTTGCGGCGGTGAAGATCGCCCTGTTGTCACCCTTGAGCACCGTTAGCCAGCTGGCCAGGTAACTGGCATGGTCGGGACGTGGAGTAACGGACAGGCCGAGATCGCCGCACAGGAAGGCTGAGCCAAGCTCGGCAACCAGCTCTTCCATGGCATAGGCCTCGTCCCCGAAGCGCTTGCCAAAGGTCCGGGCAAGACGGTGATCGGCGCCGGTCCAGTGCACCAGCTCGTGGAGCAGGATGGCATACCAGTTCTGCACCGCGCTGGCGGTGTCAGTCGCAAAGAACCGTTCGCGGTCGGGCATGGTGATCGTGTCGGAGGACGGGGTGTAGTGGGCGCTGTCGCCCTGGATGCGGATCTCAGCCCCGGTGGCGGCGATGAAGGCCTCGACATCAGGGATGGGGTCGAAGGCCTCGGCTTCCGGCACCTCGGGCAAGGCGTAGCCCTCGACCTGCGCGATGTTGAACACATGCGAGCCCTGCGCGAAGATCCGGCCAGCGCCCTCGCGCGCCTCGTCTTCGCTGCCCTCGGGCTTGTCCAAGACCTTGTAGAACACGATCGGTGAGGCCTTCTCGCCCTTGCGGACCTGAGCGCCCAATGACTGCCACTGGCGGTAGGTTGCCCAGAGTCCGTGCCCGAAGTCCTGTGCCTCGGCGCTAGCCCAGAGGGCAAGGACATTGACGCCGCGATAGGCCTTGCGGGTGACCGCGTTGATGGGCCGGGTGAGCGGGGCGCTGCTGCGGTGCCAAGGGAGCGTGTAATCGCCCGTGCCGCGCTCCAGCGCGGCGATGATCTGATTGGTGATGGTGTCGTAGATGCTGGCAATTGCGGTGGTGGCCATTGTGGTAATTCCTTCGTCCTGTCGTTGGGAACGCGGATGAAGGGACGGGCCGGATGGCCGGGCGGGTCAGCGCGAAGCGCGGAACAGCCAACACGGGAGGGCGCAGCCCGAATGGAGCGGGCAGGCTGTTGATCCCGCCCGGCACGGCCTGTCACTCAGGGAGCAGTTCATTCCAACGGCAGGGCGGGGGATGCCATGGCGCTGCCGCACCGATATCCGGCTCACTCGCCCGCCCGCTCCGATCAAACGTCAGCTGCGGCGTGAAAGCCGAAGCCGGTTTCTTTTTTGGCAGGACTGCGACTGTTCCGGCTCGCCGATTTCCGCCGTTGCTACGCTGCTCTATCGAGGGACCATTTTGCGATTGCCTGATCCCCGGCGTTGTCGTTGGCTGCGGTTACGGGGTGCCACTGCAGACCAACCGATGGAGGTCAGTCCCATGCCAGACGCAACCGACAGGATCATCCGCCTCAAAACCGTTCTCGACCGGACGGGGCTCTCGCGCTCGACGGTCTATCGCAAGATAGCCGAGGGCACGTTTCCAAGTCAGGTAAGGATCAGCGTGCACGGTGCAGGCTGGCGCGAGTCCGCCATCAATCGCTGGATCGCAGACCCGGTCGGGTATCGAGAGGAGATAACCGACAAGGCCGCGCATCAACAGAAGGTCGAAGAAGGCGCACGCTAGGCGCGCGCCCTCACTTTCCTGACGGGCTCATCGGAGACGTCCGCCCGCAGTTCGTCGAGATAGTCGCTCCACCATTGCGCCATCGCGACGCGCTCATCCCAGTAGCGGCCACGATTGTAGGTGCCGCGAATGGCGTTCATATCGACGTGGGCAAGCGAGCTTGCGATCACATCAGGTGACCACTTGCCACTTTCGTTGAGCAGGCTAGAAGCGGCGCGAAGCACTCGTTGAGCGGTGACTCTGCCATGGTTTTTGAAACCAAAATCGTGGTGCAGCCTTGATCGACAGGACTCGAACACGTGCTGCATCAATATGTTACGACGATTTTGGGGGCAATTTTGGGGGCAGCAGGGCGCTTTTGAACAAGATTACGCTGACGTTACAAGTAGTTAAAATTGGTGTTTGAGTGCCGTAAGCGCACCATTCACCTATTCGCCAAAACTCGCGGCCGGTGACGCAGGCATTCTCTGGTCGCCCTGAGGCCAGCGCATCTCAGCAGATGTTCATACGTGCCGCCATGTGATCCGGGACACCGGGCAGAGCTGGCAAATCTTGACTTGAGCGCCGGTGCAATTGAAGTACGCCCGCTACACATTGCGGCGCACGGGGCATCATGCACCATCTCCGGGCGTATGAAAGCCGGGGCGCTCACCAATCCGTCTGCGGTGCAAGGGGAACGACTTGGGGTCTTCAATTGAGCGTATGGCGGGGCAATGGCTGTGGTCGCCCAATCTCGGGCGCTATTCACTGGCCGCCCATGGCCTGCCTGAAGTGCCGGTCTATTTCGAGATCACTGCCGATATCGTGCCCGATCGCGCGCGCTATGATTACTGGCGCTCCATTGCCTATTACAGCTTCGAGGCTGACCCCCTGCCAGCGGGTTCGGCGGGATGTTTCAACGCGCAGGCCCGCTGTCTGATCGGGCGCAAGACCCAGTTGTTCGCCTATAAATCGGCACCGGTCAGCGGCAGGGGCATCCCTGCGGCCTTTGCCGATGATCGCGAAAGCTATCTGATCGGCCTCGTGGTGAGCGGATATCGCCACTACGCCGAGGACAACGCCAGTGTCGCCTCCAGCACGCCGGGACAATTCTTCGTGTTCGACAACCGGGGCTATTCGCGCGTGTCGTGGAGCAATCACAGCGCGATCCATATCTCCCTGCCCCGTGCCGAACTGGAACGGCTGCTGGGAGGCCGGATCCCGCCGCCCGATGTGATGTGCCGCGCGCTGGAGGCCTCGCGCATGGCGCCTGCGCTCAAATCGCTGATGCAGTTTACCGCTGGCCAGATGGCACAAGGCAATGATGCCGAACGCGCTTTCATGCTGAGCCAGATCACGCAGATGGCGTTTTTTACCTGCGAGACCGCTACAGCCAAGCTTCACGATGACAAGGGCGCTGCCCGATCCGATCTGATGACAGCCGCGCTCCAGTTGATCGAGCAGAACCTTGCCAATCCCGGCCTTTCTGTTGCGCAGTTGCAGGCCAAACTGGGCTGTTCGCGGGCCACGCTGTACCGCGCCTTTGCGCAGGCTGACGCCGGGGTTTCGGATGTGATTTTGGACATGCGGATCCAGCGCGCCAAGGCGATGCTGGCAGGCTCGCCCGAATTGCCGGTCGGCATGGTGGCCGTGCGCTGCGGCTGGTATGACAGCGCGTCGTTTGCCCGTGCTTTCCGCCGCCGCGAAGGCATGAGCCCGAGCGAATATCGCGAAGGGCTGCGCGGCACATCGGGCAGCGCGGGCCGGGGTGAGACAATTCGCCAACACCCCTGAGACAAATGGCCTCCCGCCTCCGCATCCACATCCTCTAATCGTGCACCGCAATCTTGCGGGCATCCGTGCAGATTGCGGTTGCATCACCACGAAAAGATTGAGGATTTGCCATGGCCGCAGCGCCGACCCGCCGTAACGGATTGCTCACCTCCACCGCGCTGGTGCCCGTTATCGCGGCCTTTGCCATGGCCAGCCTGATCGCGTTGCCGTGTGCGGCGCAGGCGCAATCGGTGGGCCGGGGCGGCGATGGCGGCGGCGGCGGCGCGGGCGGCGAGAGCAGCGCCAGTATTGGAAACTCAGGCGGCGCAGGCGGCGATGGTGGCGTCACCCGTGCGCTCGCTATGCGGCTGTCGGGCACCAACACCATCACCAATATCGGCACGCTGAACGGCGGGGTCGAAATCGCCTCGGGCACGACCACCTTCGACATCGCGACCGATCAGACGCTTGGCAATGTCGTGTCGGGTGCAGGTGGCCTGACCAAGGTGGGCACCGGCAATCTCACGCTGACGGGGGCGAACACCTATACGGGCGTGACCACCATCAGCGCAGGCACGTTGACAGTCGCCAATGATCTGGCGCTCGGCACCACGGCAGGCAACACCGTTGTGGCTGACGGTGCGACACTCGCGCTGGATTTCAGTGTGGCGCTGGGCGAGGCGATCACGCTGAATGGCAGCGGGCTGGGTGGTGGCGGGGCCTTGCGCAACGTGGGAGGCTCCAGCCAGCTTGACGGCGCGCTCACTCTGGCAAGTGCGGCGCGGATCAATTCGGACAGCGGCTTTCTCACCATCGCAGGCGGGATTTCGGGTGCAGATCATGATCTGACCCTTGGCGGGGCAGCCTTCACCATCATCTCGTCGCCGATTGCGCTTGGCACCGGGCGGATCATCAAGGATGGCACCAGCCTGCTCGGCCTGTTCGGCAGCAATGCTGCGATCAGCGAACTGGTCATCAACGGCGGCGCGGTGCAGATGGGCTTTGACGGCGGCCCGGCCAACAGCGCGCTGGCTGATACGGCGGGCGTTACCATCAACAACGGGACACTGCTTATCGATGCTTCCGAGACGATCGGCTCGCTCGCCGGATCGGGCAGTGTGCTGCTGGGGGCGAACACGCTCACGCTTGGCGGCAACAATGCCTCGACGAGCTTTGGGGGTGTCATCAGCGGCACCAACGGAGGCCTGACGAAGGTCGGCACTGGCAATCTCACGCTGTCGGGCGCGAACACCTATACGGGCGTGACCACCATCAGCGCAGGCACGCTGACACTTACCGCGAGCGGCTCGCTCGCAGGCAGCGTGCTCAACAATGCGACGCTGACCAACGAAGGGAGCATCGCCGAGTTGATCAACAATGCAGGCACGCTCACCAGCAGCGGCACGATCAATGGCGATCTTGCCAATAGCGGCACGGCGGTGCTGTCTGGGCGGATCAATGGCAGGGTCAGCAATGCGGGCACGATCACGCTGGGCGGCGGGCTGCGGGTGAGCGGCGTGCTCGATCAGGCGGCAAGCGGGGTTCTGGATTTTGCCGGACGCGGCGCGGCGCTGGGCGGCCTGTCGGGCGCAGGCGCGGTGCGCATCGGCAGCGGTATCCTGACGCTCACCGGCGAGAGTGCGACCAGCTTTGCAGGGACGCTGGAAGGATCGGCGAGCGGGTTCATCAACAAGAACGGCAGCGGCACGCTGACGCTGACGGGGGCCAACAGCTTTGCCGGGCTGACCTCGATCAACAGCGGCGGGCTGGTGATCGCTGCGGGCGCAAGCCTGGCGGGCGGGATCGGCAATGCCGACAGCTTCACCAATGCGGGCACGGTGTCAGGGCTGGTGCAGACCTTTGCTGGCGCCACCACGCTCAACACCGGCACCTTTGCGGGCGGGGTGACCAATGCGGGCACGCCTGACAAGCACGGGCAGCATTACCGGGCTTGTCACCAACAGCGGCATGCTCACATCGAGCGGGCCGATCACCGGCGATCTTGCCAATAGCGGCACGGCGGTGCTGTCGGGGCGGGTCAATGGCGCGGTCAGCAATGCGGGCAGAATCACGCTGACAGGCCTGCTGCGCGCCAGCGGCGTGTTCAGCCAGACGGCGAGCGGGGTTCTGGATCTTGGCGGACGCGGCGCGGCGCTGGGCGGCCTTGCAGGCGCAGGCGCCGTGCGTATCGGCAGCGGCATCCTGACGCTCACCGGCGAGAGTGCGACCAGCTTTGCAGGGACGCTGGAAGGATCGGCGAGCGGCTTCATCAACAAGAACGGCAGCGGCACGCTGACGCTGACGGGGGCCAACAGCTTTGCCGGGCTGACCTCGGTCGATGGCGGCGCGCTGGTGATTGCAGCAGGGGCGAGCCTGGCGGGCGGGATCGGCAATGCGGCCAGCCTGACCAATGCGGGCAGCATCGGCGGCCTGGTGCAGACCTTTGCTGGCGCCACCACGCTCAACACCGGCACCTTTGCGGGCGGCGCGACCAATGCGGGCATGCTCACCAGCAGCGGCACGATCAATGGCGATCTCAGCACCAGCGGCACGGCGCTGCTGGCGGGGCAGGTCAACGGCGCGATCAGCAATGCGGGCAGGATCACGCTGACAGGGGCGACCACGGGTATCGGGGCAGTGAGCCAGAGCTCCTTTGGCACGGTGTTCGATCTGGCGGGCAACAGCACGGTGATCGGCAGCCTTGCCGGGCGCGGCACGGTGCAGCTTGGCAGCGCCACGCTGACCACCGGGGGCAATAATGCCTCGACCAACTTTGAAGGCGTGATCGCGGGCAGCGGCGGGCTCATCAAGGCAGGCAGCGGCACCTTTACGCTGACGGGTGCCAACAGCTTCAGCGGCGCCACCACCATCGCAGGCGGCGCCTTGCAACTGGGCAATGGCGGCACCAGCGGCGCGGTCGGCAGCGGCGGCATCGTCAACAACGCCGCGCTCATCATCAACCGCAGCGATGCGGTGAGCCTTGCCAATGCCATTGCGGGCAGCGGGGTGCTGGTGCAGGACGGCGCTGGCACCACCCGCCTTACCGGAGCCAACAGCTATACCGGCGGCACGCTGGTGAACCGGGGCCGCTTGGTGGGCGATATCGGCGCTCTGCAAGGCACCATCATCACCAATGCCGTGGTCGAGTTCGCGATGCCGGCCAATGGCACCTTTGCAGGAGCGCTGGGCGGCACGGGCCGCGTTGAAAAGACCGGCGCGGGCATCCTCACCTATCGCGGCGATGGCCGCAGCCTGACAGGGCCGTTTGCGGTGCTCGGCGGCGGCTTGCGCCTTGACGGCGCGAATGGCGGCCGGCTTGATCGCGCGGTGGTGACGCTGGCGGCGGGCACCACGCTGTCGGGCACGGGCCTGATCGGCGGGCTGGTGGCCGAAGGCGGCGCGCTGGTGACGCCGGGGAGCAGCCTCGGGCTGATCGGGGTGACCGGCGATGTCACCTTGCGCGCGGCCAGCCGGTTCCTCGCGCAAGTAACCGAAGCGGGCGCGGATCTGATTGCGGCAGGCGGCACGGCGCGGCTCGCAGGCGCGCTTGATGTCGTCAACCTTGGCGGGGCCAACTACCGCTTCAATACGGCCTTCACTGTGATCGAGGCGGCAGGCGGGATTAACGGCAGCTTTGATGCGGTCACCTTTACCGGGTTCAGCCCGATCTACCGCCCGGTGCTGCGCACCAGCGTCAATGGCGTGGCGGTGGTGCTGGCACCGGCCAGCCTTGCCGGGCTGGCAGGAACGGGTCTCACCACCAATCAGGCCGCGGTGGCTGCGCGGTTTGATGCCGCAGTCGCCGCCGGGTTCGATCCGCAGGCGTTCTTCGGGGTCTATAGCCTTGCGCCTGCTGCCCTGGCGGGCGCGCTTGATCAGCTCTCGGGCGAGGTACACCCGGCGATGGGCCGCGCCGCGATGCGGCAGAGCCGTCTGCCGCGCGAAGCCGTGCTGGAACGCGCTGCAGGCGCCGCGCTTGCCAGCAATCCGCAGGGCAATAGCTGGGGTGGCTGGGGCAAGCTGATGCGTTCGTGGGGCGATGTGGCAGCGGCCCAAGGCGCTGCGTCCCAGCAAACCGATACCGAAGGCTTTGTCATCGGGTTCGATGGCGGCACTGCCAATGATGCCCGCGCGCTGCGGTTCGGCATCTATGGCAGCTACCTTAACACCCGCATCGCGATGGATGCGCGCGGATCATCGGGCCGGATCGAGCAGGCGGGCGGCGGCATCTATACCAGCCTGGCGCTGGGCGGGTTCTCGCTGGTGGCAGGCGGCGGCGCGGCGCGGTTCGATATCCTGACCAACCGCACCATCGCCCTGCCGGGGCTGGCCGGGGGCACCTCCACCGCATCGGCGGGCGACATGGCGCAGGTGTTCGGGCGGATGGGTTATCGCTTTGATCTGGGCGCAGCCTCGCTGGAGCCGTTCGTCGCTGGCGATGCGGCATGGATCGCGCTTGATCAGACCACCGAGCGCGGCGGGGCCGCGGCCCTTGCGATCGGGCGCCAGAAATACCGCGTGGCAGGCGCGACCACCGGCCTTGCGCTCAAGGCACCGCTTGGGCGCTTGCGGCTCGATGCTGAAGGAGCCGCCCGGTTCGAGCTCGGCGACCGCGCGCCTGAGGCGCTGATCGCGCTCGCCGCCGCCCCCGGCCAAACCACCCGCATCACCGCCCCGCGCCTTGCCGGCACCGCCTTCACCGGAAGACTCGGCGCCATGCTCCCCATCACCAAACGCATCCAAGTGCGCCTCGACTATGCCGGAGAGTTCTCAAACACCGACACCGAACACACCGCTCAAGCAGGCCTCTCCATCGCGTTCTGAGACAACACACCGCAAAACAACGGGGGGCGACAGCGAATGCCCCCCATCCGGCGACACGCAGACGGCGGCACATCAGAGCAGTGCCGCGCGAGCGAACATGGGATGGCAGGGCGCTGTCGGCGCAGGGAGTGGATCAACAAGTGCTCGGACCACTGGCGCTCGGACCACTGGCACCCGCGCCAGGTCTCCGGCCGCAGCTTTGCGATGCTGCACAGAAGCGAAAGGATCGCCGCCAATTGTGGTGAAGGTGGAGCGGGTGAAGGGAATCGAACCCTCGTCGTCAGCTTGGGAAGCTGCTGCTCTACCATTGAGCTACACCCGCATCCGGACACCGCCCGTTAAGGGCAGCGCTGAATGTTCGCGCTTTGCCCAAGGAGCCCGCGAGGGTCAAGGGCGATCTTGCGGCTGCTTGCAGGGTTGCCCGCTTGACCATGTGGCCACGTTCGGGGCAGGCTGGCTCTCACCCAAATTCACAGGCGGGCCTTGCGGGTTTTCCCGATAGATGCTGCCGCGCAGCTTGCAGGGAAACAATAGCAATGACGACACGCGCCCGCGCGATTGCCGATAAGGTCGAGGCCTTCGTCCGCGAGATTGTGATCCCTTATGAACGCGATCCGCGCGCCAAGGGCGATGGCCACGGGCCGGATGATGCGCTGGTCTATGAAATGCGCGAAAAGGCGCGGGCGGCGGGCGTACTTACCCCGCATATCATGGAGGATGGCAGCCACCTCACCCAGTGCGAGACCGCGATGGTGCTGATGCGTTCGGGCCTTTCGCCTTTGGGCCCGCTCGCCTGCAACACCATGGCGCCTGATGAAGGCAATATGTATCTGCTTGGCCATGTCGCCTCGGATGAACAGAAGGCGCATTTCCTCACGCCCCTGATCGAAGGGCGCGCGCGCTCATCCTTCCTGATGACCGAGCCTGCGGCCGAAGGCGGCGCCGGGTCTGACCCCTCGATGATGCAGACCACCGCGGTGCGCGATGGCAATCACTGGCTGATCAACGGGCGCAAATGCTTCATCACCGGCTACAAGGGCGCCAGCATCGGCATCGTGATGGCCAAGGCCGAGGAAGGCGCAGCGATGTTCCTTGTCGACCTACCCGATCCGGCGATTGTCATCGAGGACGTGCCCGATACCATCGACAGCTCGATGCCCGGTGGGCACGCTACGCTGAGCCTCAACAATCTGCGCGTGCCTGCAAGCCAGCTGCTGGGGGAGCCGGGCAAAGGCTTTGCCTATGCGCAGATCCGGCTTTCCCCTGCCCGCCTGTCGCATTGCATGCGCTGGCTGGGCGGCTGCATCCGCGCGCAGGAAATCGCCACGGATTATGCCTGCCGCCGCGAGGCTTTTGGCAAGATCCTGATCGATCACGAGGGCGTCGGCTTCATGCTTGCCGAAAACCGCATTCTCATCAAACAATGCGAGTTGATGATCAACTGGTGCGCGAGCGTGCTCGATACCGGCGTGCTCGGCACCGAGGAAAGCTCGATGGCCAAGGTTGCCGTATCCGAAGCGCTGATGAAAATTGCCGATAATTGCGTGCAGGTGATGGGCGGCACCGGCGTGACGGGCAAGACCATTGTCGAGCAGATCTTCCGCGAAGTGCGCGCGTTCCGCATCTATGACGGGCCGACCGAAGTACATAAGTGGAGCCTCGCCAAGAAGATCAAGCGCGAGTGGCGCGCGATGCAGGGCTGACACAGGGCAAGAGGCAACAGGTGCAGACATTCGTTCCCGAACGGCTGGAATGGCCTGAAAGCAGCGCGACCTTGCGCGCGCAGGTCCGCGAGATTGTGGCCGAACACGGGGTCACCGATCCGGTGGCGCGGGCCAATTGCTGGTCGAAACCCGATCCCCAATTCAGCCGCAAACTGGGTGCAGCGGGCTTGCTCGGCATGGTGTGGCCGCGTGCCTATGGCGGGCACGAACGATCCGCGATGGAGCGCTATGTGGTGCTGGAGGAATTGCTGGCGGCGGGCGCGCCTGTGGGCGCACACTGGATTGCCGACCGGCAGACCGGCACGCTGATCCTGCGCTATGGCCATGCCAGCGAGGCGCAGCGCTGGGTGCCCGGCATGGCGCGCGGCGAGATTTATTCCTGCATTGGCCTTTCCGAACCCGGCGCCGGATCAGACCTTGCCTCGGTGCGCACCGCCGCGCGGCGGACGGGCGATGAATGGGTGATCACGGGCCAGAAAGTGTGGACCACCAACGCGCATCACGCCCATGTGATGATCGCGCTCATCCGCACTGATCCGGGATCGGAGCGGAACGCGGGCCTGTCGCAATTCATCATCCCGATGGATGCGCCCGGTGTGACCGTGCGCCCGATCATTGATCTCACCGGCGGGCATGATTTCAACGAGGTGTTCTTCGACGAAGTGCGCCTGCCTGCCACCGCGCTGCTCGGCGAAGAAGGCAATGGCTGGCGGCAGGTGACAGCGGAATTGTCGCTCGAACGCTCGGGGCCTGAGCGGTATCTTTCTTCGATGGCGCTGATGGTGGAATTGATCCGCCATGCCGAAACGCATCCTTCGGGCCAGCTTGCTGATCTCGTCGCGCGGCTCACGGCAGAAACCTGGACACTGCGCTTGATGAGCGCGTCGGTCGCGGCCAAGATTGCGCGCGGCGAAGACCCGGCGCTGGAAGCAACGATGGTGAAAGACCTCGGCAATGCCTTTGAACAGGCCATGCCCGAACTGGTGCAGGCCGCTGTCGATGTCGATCCGGCGGGGCCCGAAGCGCTGGGGCTGGTGCTGGGGCACTTGCTGCAAGTCTCGCCTTCGTTCTCGCTGCGCGGGGGGACGCGGGAAATCCTCAAAGGCATTATCGCGCGGGGACTGGGGCTGAGATGAGCGACGAACAGACCATGCTGGCCGAGATGGCCGGAAACCTGTTTGCCAGCCTCGGGCCCGCAGCGCAGGCCAGCGATTGGGCGGCAGTGGCCGAGGTGGAACTGGCAGGGCTGCTGGTGCCCGAAGCACACGGCGGCTTTGGCGGGAGCTGGGACGATGCGGTGATGGTGCTGCGGCTGGCAGGCTATCACGCGCTCGCCCTGCCGGTGGCCGAAGCGGTGATCGCAGCGTACCTCGCGGCACGCACCAGCGGGCGCGGAACGATTGCGAGCGGGGCTGAAGGCACGCTGGCAGACGGGCGCTTTACCGGCACGATCAGCGGCATCTGTTATCCTGAAGGCGCGGATTATGTTGTCGCGCCCGCGCCGGATGGGGGCGCGATGGTGCTCGCAGTGCCGCCCGCCGCGCTCACCCTGTCAGCCAATGTCGCGGGCGAGCCGCGCGGCACCGCCCGCCTCGATGGCGCGCCTGCCGAGGCGGTTGCGGGCGATGTCTTTGCGCTGGGCGCGCTGGCCCGCACTGCGCAGATTGCCGGGGCCTTGGATGCAGCGCTCGCGATGTCAGTCGATTACGCCAACCAGCGCCAGCAATTCGGGCGGGCTTTGGCCAAGTTTCAGGCGGTGCAGCAAAGCCTCGCCACCTTTGCCTGCGAGGCGGCGGCTGCCAATTGTGCTGCCATCGGCGTTGCGCAAGCCATGGTGCGGGGCAGCGCGCCCTATGAAATCGCGGCGGCCAAGCTGCGCGCCAATCGCGCTGTCGGCGTGGGCGCCGCGCTCGCCCATCAGGTGCACGGCGCCATCGGCTTTACGCAGGACTATGCCTTGCACCCCTTCACCCGGCGGCTGTGGGCGTGGCGTTCGGAATTCGGCAATGATGCCTATTGGAGCAGCGTTCTCGGCCCGCAGATCATCACGCGCGGGGCCGACAATTTCTGGGCCGACATCACCGCCTTGACGGATTAGGCGGCCCTACCTCCAATATTTGCGGCTGGCGATCTCCGCCCCCTGCGCCAGCGCGGCAAGTTTCGCCCACACAATTTCGGGATCAAGCGCATTGCTGCCCGCATGCACCGAAAACCCGCAATCCACGCCTGCCATCACCCGTTCACGCCCCAACAGATCGGCATAGCGGCCAATGCGCTGCGCAATCAGATCGGGGTGTTCGATATAGGGCGATTGGGGTTCGACCATGCCGGGGCACAGCACCTTGCCTTCGGGCAGGGGGTGTTCTTCGAAGAAGGCAAATTCATGCGCGTGGCGGGGGTTTGCGCCTTCGAGCAGCACGGTCTGGGGTTTGGCCGTCCACACGATGTCCGCAATCTCGCCCAGCGCCACATCGCAGTGGTGGGGCCCCGGATAATTGCCCCAGCACAGGTGCATGCGCAATTGTTCGGCCGGGATATTCTGCACCGCATGGTTCAATGCGGCGATATTCATGCCGATGCGCTTGCGGAAATCCTCGAGGCTCAAATGCGTGAATTGCACATGGCGGCCCATCGCCAGATCGGGGCAATCGACCTGCAGCGTGATCCCGGCGGCTGCGATGGTTTCGTATTCGTGGCGCAGGCCTTCGGCGAGGGCGAAGACATATTCTTCATCACTCGCATAATACTGGTTGGGGAAGAACAGCGCCGTCACCCCCGGAGAGGCTGCTGACATGAAGGTGGCATGGCCGCCTGCCAGCCGTTTGAGCCGCCCGGCATCCTCGCGCGGGGCTTCCATGTCGATGACGGTGATGGGCGCAGTGCAGGCAGGGGCAGAACGCTTGGCGCGGCCCTTGTTACCGAAGACCTGCGCCTTGGCACCGGGGAAATCCTCAAGATCAGCGAATTCATACTGCCCTGCCTCGCCGCCAAAGCCCGACAGGCGGTGCTTGATATAGGTGGCGTAGCTGGGCTTGGACATCTCGCCATCATTGACGATCGCCACGCCCGCTTCGATCTGGCGCGCGATGACATAGGCGGTCGCCTCATCGACGGCGGCGGCGAAATCGCTCTCGCAGACCGCCCTGCCCTCCTCGCGCGCGAAGACCAGATCAAGCAGATATTCAGGGCGCGGCAGGCTGCCGACATGGGTGGTGAGGAAACGGTCTTGGCTCATGCGCGTGGCCCCTGTTGCGTGGCGGTCTTGAGGAAATCGCTGAGGCACGCATCAAAGCGCGCCGGATTGTCGAGATTGGCGAGGTGGCCTGCGCCCGCGATCAGGGCAAAGCGGCCATGGGGCGCGGTATCGGCAAGCGCTGCGGCACAGGCACGCCGCCACGGCGTGTCATGTTCGCCGACAAGCGCAAGGCAGGGCATGGGCAAGCTTGCCGCGGCTTCGCGGGTGATCTCGGGCAGGCTGGACGGCGCGGCCAGATCGCGCCCCTCGTAACCGGCCAGCATCGCGGCCACGGCCTCGCGCGCGGATGGGGCGTGCGCCTGCATCAAGGGATGCCTAGCCCAGTCGGCGCGCATCGCGGCCAGATCGCCCGCGCCTGCCATGCGCTGGTAACGCGCCAGATCAAGCGCCTCGGCCCGCTCCACCAGCGCGGGCAGCGGCGCGCCGCACACCGCCAGCGCCGCGATGCGTGCCGGCAGCCGGGTGGCAGCATCCAGCGCCACGCTCGCCCCTTGCGACAGGCCTGCAAGACTGACACGATCCAGTTTCAGGAAATCGGCGATGCGCGCGATATCCTCCGCCTCGTGCGCCAGATCGGGCGGCGCGCTCGACCGGCCAAAGCCGCGCCGGTCGGGCATCACCAGCGTGAAATCCCGCGCGAGCCCTGCCATCTGCGGCTGCCACATCCGCGCATCCAGCGTCCAGCCGTGCAGCAGGATCAGCGCCGGGCCCTCGCCTGCAATTGTCAGACGCAGCAGCCCGCCTGTCACATCCACCGCGCCGCGCCAGATGCGGCTGTTACCGGCCACGGGGGCAGCCATCATCGCGCTTGCCCCCATGGCCCCCGCTCACGCCGCTTCTTCGGCGCGGAACGGGTTGTTGTTGTGATGATCGCCCGCCAGCCAGCGCTTGAGTTCCGCATGGGCCGACGCGCGCCGTTCCGCATCCAGCGGCGCGGCGCGCGCATCGTCGTGGGTGAATTCGAGGATCATCCCGTTGGGATCAGTCACATAAAGCGAACGGCAATAGCCATGTTCGAGCACATAGGTCTGCGGCTCGGTGATGCCGGCAGCAGCAATGCGGCGCGCCAGTTCATCCTGCGCATCAGCATCAACCTGAAGCGCAATGTGGATGAACGGGCTTGAGGGGATATCGGGCCCGAACTCGGCTTGATCATCCGGGTCGGCAAACTGGAAGAAAGCGAGCGCGCTGCCATCAGCCAGTTCGAAGAACACATGGCAATAGGTGCGCTCCTTGCCGAACAATTCGTCCTTTTCGCAATAGGTCGCCATCAGGGGGAAGCCGAGCACGTCTTCATAAAAAGCGCGGGTCGCTTCGAGATCCTTGGTCACATAGGCGGTGTGGTGCAGGCGATTGGCCAAAATCTTTTGCGTCATCTGCTCTCTCCTTGAAAGGCCGGGCCGGGCCAGCGGGCCAGCGGGCCAGCGGCTTTACCGCATCAGAAATCGTAGCGCACCTCAACCCCGAAGCGGCGCGGACGGGCGCGGAACACGAAACCGCCGGGCGAGAATTCGGCATTATACGTCTTGTCGAACAGGTTCTGGGCAAAGGCAGTGATCGCGACATTGGCGACCTTGATGCCAAGCCGCCCGTCAACCAGATCCACCGGATCGCGCGAAGTGGTGTTGAACGGCTCCCACCAGGTGCGTCCGATGCGGCGATAATCAAGCCGCGCCAGCAGATCGACATTGCCCGCCAGCGGGCCTGCATATTGCGCACCCAAATTGAGCGTCGAACGGGCAATCTGCGGCGCTTCATTGCCGATCACGGAAGGATCGGGAAACTCCTCGATGCTGCTGTCGGTGAGGCCGAACGAGGCATTGATATCGAAATAGGGGGCGATGCGCGCGGTGGCATCAATCTCGAAGCCATTGAGTTGAACCTCGGGGATGTTGCCAAGGTTCTGGGTCGAGGATTGGGCGAGGAAGACAAAGAAATAGCTGTTCTTCGACCGCGTCGTATAGGCCGCCGCGTTCACCTGCACCGGGCCAAGCTTGGATTTCACCCCGACTTCGAAGGTGTCGGCGGTTTCGGCGCGGAAGATATCGCCCACGCCGACGATGGCGTTGCTGATCGCCTCGGCGCCGACGCCCGTCTGGTTGAAGCCGCCCGAACGGAAACCCCGGCTATAGCCGCCATAGATCGTGACATCGCGATCCGGCTTGTAGGTCAGCGTCACCTTGGGCTGCCAGTCCTGGAATGTGCGGGTGCGCACTTCGCCGCTTTGCGCCTGCGGCACGCCCGGCACATTGGGCAGGAAGGCCTGCGGGGTCAGCGTGGTCTGGCGGCGGCGATCGCGATCATAGCGCAGGCTGGCATCGACGCGGAACTGCTCGGAAAATTCATAGCCTGCGTTGACAAAGCCGGCCCAGGCGAAGTTTTCCTGCCCGTCAGCCAGAAAGCTGAACTGCGGGTTCAAGGGATTGGTGGACGGAGTACGGAACACCGGGAAGACGCCGTTGCCGGTATCAATCATGTTGCCGGTGGAGATAAACCGCGTGGTATCGACCAGATAGCCGCCGACCAGCCAGTTGAACTTGCGCCCGTCATTGGGCGAGGCAAGCCGCACTTCCTGGCTGAACGCCTTCACATTGAGATACTGGCTCTGATTGAGGTCAAAGCCATTGCCGGGGCCAAAAATGCCTTCGAACAGATTGAAGAAGAAACTCTCGCGGATCGGCAGGAAGTCAAAGGCATCGCCGGTGAGGATTTCCTTCAGCGTATCGTAAGATGAAATCGCGGTCAGCACCGCGTTGTCGCCCTTGTATTCCACCTTCATCGCGACATTGTAGATATCGCGATCATTCTGCCCCGGATTGTTCACCCGCACCGGCGCGATGGTGTTCACATCACCCACGATGTTGTAATAGAGGCCTTGCGTGCGCAGTTGGTTGGTCGAGGCGCGCAGATCAATCGTCAGGCGATCAGTCGCTTCGAACAGCAGGCTGCCGCGCAGGGAGAAATCCTGCACCGGATCGGCATCTTCACCCAGAAACGTGTTGGGGATGAAACCGTTGGTATCATACCATGATCCTGCCACGCGGAAGAACAGGTTGTCGGCCAGCGGCCCGCTCACCCCGCCGCGCAGGAAATAGCCAAAGCCATTGTCGATCCCGGCAGTGATGTTGCCTTCGAACTCGCTCGTCGGCTGCTTGGTGTTGATGACAATCGCGCCGCCGATCGCATTGCGTCCGTAAAGGCCGCCTTGCGGTCCTTTGAGGACTTCGATCTGCGCGATGTCAAAGAGCTCCTGATTGAATTGCGCAGGGTTTACTTGCAGCACCCCGTCTACAATCACTGCGACCGAAGGCTCGGAATTGCGGTTTTGGGTGATCCCGCGGATGACGACGAAGGCATTGCCCGCGTTCTGGGTTTCCACCAGCGTGACGTTGGAAGTGAGCGCGATGAAATCGGCCGGACGTTCGATCCCGGCATTCTGGATGGCCTGGGCATCAAAGGCGGTAATGGCAAGCGGGGCATCCTGCAGGCGCTGATCGCGGCGCAGCGCACTCACGACAATCTCGCCCGCCGCCGCAGGTTCAGCCGTGGTGGCAGCATCCTCAGCCGATTGTGCGAAAGCCGGAGTGGCCAGCAGGGCAGCGGCAAGCGCTGCGGTGCTGGCGAAAGTCACGCCCGAAAACTTCATATCTCTCTCCCCTGTGGAGCACGCGAGACGCGCGCCATCGTCATGCCCTCCTGAGCCGGGGATTATTAACTTCGCAATGCGAAGTCAACTTCGATATGCGAAAATATGCTTGTGTGGCTTTATGGCCGCAAGGATGCCTCCAGCGCGGGCCAGCGGCGCAGCGATGCCTCGATCTCGCCCGCAGCCGCCCGCAGCAAGGGCAGGCGGGTGCGCACCAATTCGTCCTGCGAGATGCGGGTGGTGGAGGTTGAACAATTGATCGCGGCAATCACCCGCCCGTCGCGCCCGAACAGCGGCACGGCGACCGACACGATGCCGTAATCGAGCTCGTCCAGCGCCGAATCGTAACCACGCTCGCGCACGGCGGCGAGCCGCTGCTCCATCGCGGCATGATCGGTGGTGGTGCGCTCGGTAAAGCGCTGGAAGGGTGCGCCCGCCAGCAGCGCGGCCTGTTCGGGCGCAGTCAGATACGCAGCCAGCGCCTTGCCAAGCGAGGTTGCGTGAAACGGAAAGCGCGTGCCGACATTGGCCGCCACGCGAAAGCGGCGATCGGTCGAAACATGCGCGACATACAGGATCTCCGCGCCCGAAAGCACCGCCAGGCTGGCGCTGTCACCCGTCTGATCACGCAGGGCCTGCAAGGGCGGCAGCACCACCTGTTCGATCTGCATCGAGGCGAGAAACGCCGAACCAATCGTCAGCACCGAGGGGCGCAGCAGGAACTTGCGCTGATACTGGCCGACATAGCCAAGGGCCACCAGCGTCTTGAGGCAGCGCCGCACCACGGCGGGCGACAGATCGGTGCGCGCGGCGACTTCGCTCAGGGTCATTTCGGGGTGGTCTTCATCAAAGGCCACCAGCACGCGCAGCCCCCGTTCGAGCGTGGAGAGATATTCCGGATCCTTGGCCGCGCTCTCCGGGTCTGCCTCACCCATGCTCAACTCCCGATTGTGCGGCGGATTTCCTCGTCATGAGAGCCCAATAGGGGGGGTGCTGTCACCTTGTCCATCCGCTCGCCATCGAAACTCACGGGGAAACGGATGGTGCGAAACTCGCCCTTCGGCCCAGCCGGATCGCTGACTTCAAGGCCAAGCGCGCGGGCCTGATCGCTGGCGAGCACTTCGGCCGAGGTGTGCACCGGGGAATTGGGCACCTCAAGCCGCGTGAGTTCCGCCGCCCAGTGCGCGCGCGGCTGGCTCGCGAAAATCGGCGCGAGGAAGGCGACCACGTCCTCGTAATGCGCAATGCGCGCATCGCGGCTGGCAAAGGCAGGCAGGCTGAGCATGTCGGGCTGGCCGACGGCGGTTGCCAGATTCTCCCAGAACTTGGGCGGCGAGGACATGTGCAGCGCGATCCATTGGGCGTCTGCGCACTGGAACACATAAGACTGGCTGACATGCGGGCGGCTATACGGCCCCATCACCTGATCGGCGGACAAAAGGTGCGTGAAATCATCAAGGTTGAAGTGGCACATCGCCTCGAACATCGAGGTTTCCACCACCCTGCCCTTGCCGCTGTTCTCGCGCTCGTGCAGCGCGGCAAGCACGCCGATAGCAGCGTAAAACCCCGTCATCGCATCGGCAATCGCCGGGCCGACCACGCGCGGATGCTGCGGATTGACGAGCAGCCGCAGAAACCCGCTCGCGGCTTGCGCGACAGTATCGAAAGCCGGGCGATCACGATCCGGCCCTTCGCTGCCGAAGCCCGAGATCGAGGCATAGACGAGACGCGGGTTGATCCCTTGCAGGCGCGCGGCATCGACGTTCAGCCGATCTGCCACGCCGGGGCGGAAATTCTGGATGAACACGTCCGCCGTTGCCACCAGCTTGTCGAGCACCGCCAGATCTTCCGCGTTCTTGGGATCAAGGCTGAGCGAACGCTTGTTCCGGTTATAGGTCTGGAAATGGGGCGAGTAGAATTCCCCCTTGAACGCGCGGAACGGATCGCCGGTGCCGGGCTGTTCGATCTTGATGACATTGGCGCCGAGATCAGCCAGTATCATCCCCGCCGCCGGCCCGGTGATGAAAGTGCCCATTTCGAGCACGGTTACGTCCTTCAATGGCTGTGCTGTCATGTCATGATCCCGGATGTGCGCTTGGTGGTTGACGTTACCCTATATCTTTCGCATAGCGAAATCAACTTCGACTATCGAAAAGGCGACGCGATGCGCATTGGCAAGCAGGACAACGCAGTCACATCCATCTGCACATCGGATGCCACCAGCATCACGGTGCGGGGCATGGACCTGTGCGACGAGGTGATCGGCAAGGTCGATTTCACCAGCTATTTCTGGCTGCTGGTGACCGGCGCCATGCCCTCGTCGCGGCAAAAAGTGCTGGCCGATGCCGTGCTGTGCGCGATTGCCGAACATGGCCTGGTGCCAAGCGTGGTCGCCACCCGCATGACTTACGCCGCCGCGCCCGAGGCGTTTCACGGCGCGGTTGCAGCAGGGCTTTTGGGCTGCGGCAGCGTGGTGCTGGGCAGCGCTGAGGTGGCGGGCAAGTTCTACGCGCAAATCGTCGCCGATGCGAAAGGCGGCGATCCGGCGCCCGCTGCCATCGCGGCGATCAAGGCGCTGCGCGCCGAGAAGAAAGCCATCCCCGGCTTTGGCCACCCGCAGCATTCAGGCGGCGATCCGCGCGCGCATCGCTTGCTCGCCATCGCCAAGGAACAGGGCGTCGAAGGCGCGCATATCGCGATGCTTCACACCATCGCAGACGTGCTGCCCGAGACAATCGGGCGC
Organism: Erythrobacter sp.; assembly: GCA_045377215.1. Taxonomy (GTDB): domain Bacteria; phylum Pseudomonadota; class Alphaproteobacteria; order Sphingomonadales; family Sphingomonadaceae; genus Erythrobacter. Next base: position 78,835 of record JBJIOB010000008.1, on the reverse strand, counting down.
GCGCTGCCGATCAATGTCAACGGCGCGATCCCGGCGGTGATGCTGGATGCAGGCTTTCCGCTCGCGGCGCTCAAGGGCATCTCGCTGCTGGCCCGCACCGCCAGCCTGATTGCCCATCTGCAGGAAGAAACCGAACGGCCCATCGGCTTTATCATGTCGGGCGCGGCGGCGGAACGGATCGGGTTTGACGCGGGCGAGTAGCCGCTCTGCCGGGGTCGGCGCTGCGCGCCCCTCCCCCCACTTTTGAGGAGCTAACCGCCCTTGCCTTGGCGGCAGCGCGGCGGCATGGGGAAGCCTCAGGACAGGAGAGGTTTTCCCCCGATGGTACAAACACTGCGTCAGATCGACCACTTCATAGTCGGCGAGACACCCCCCGCCGCCCGCAAGCACCCCATCTGGAACCCATCGACCGGCGAAGTCCAGGCCGAAGTCGCGCTGGGTGATGCAGCGCTGCTGGCGCGCGCGGTCGAGGCCGCCAAAGCCGTGCAGCCCGGCTGGGCCGCCACCAACCCGCAGCGCCGCGCGCGGGTGATGTTCGCGTTCAAGGAACTGGTCGAGGCCAACATGCAGAGCCTTGCCGAAATGCTGTCCTCCGAACACGGCAAGACTGTGCCCGATGCGCGCGGCGATGTGCAGCGGGGCCTTGAGGTGATCGAATATGCCTGCGGTATCCCGCAGATCATGAAGGGCGAATATACCCACGGCGCGGGGCCGGGGATCGACGTCTATGCGATGCGCCAGCCGCTCGGCATCGGGGCGGGCATCACCCCGTTCAACTTCCCGGCGATGATCCCGATGTGGATGTTCGGCATGGCCTGCGCGGCGGGCAATGCCTTCATCCTCAAGCCTTCCGAACGCGATCCGAGCGTGCCGGTGCGCCTTGCCGAATTGTTCCTTGAAGCCGGCGCGCCCGAAGGCCTGTTACAGGTCGTCCACGGCGACAAGGAAATGGTCGATGCGATCATCGATCACCCGGATATTGCGGCGATCAGTTTTGTCGGCAGTTCCGACATCGCGCAATATATCTACGCGCGCGGTGCAGCGAACAACAAGCGCGTGCAGGCCTTTGGCGGCGCGAAGAACCACGGGATCGTGCTGCCTGACGCGGACCTCGATCAGGTCGTCACCGACCTCACCGGCGCGGCCTTCGGCTCGGCGGGCGAACGCTGCATGGCGCTGCCCGTGGTGGTGCCGGTGGGCGAGGAGACCGCGGAACGGCTGAAGGAAAAGCTGCTCAAATCCATCGCCGGTTTGCGCATCGGCGTGTCGAACGATCCCGACGCGGATTATGGCCCGGTGGTGACGCCCGAACACAAGGCGCGGATCGAACAGTGGATCACCACCGCCGAAGAAGAAGGCGCGGAAATCGTCGTCGATGGGCGCGGGTTCACGCTTCAGGGCCACGAGAAAGGCTTCTTCGTCGGCCCGACGCTGATTGATCATGTGACGCCGCAGATGAAGTCCTATCAGGAGGAAATCTTCGGCCCCGTGCTCCAGATCGTGCGCGCTGCCGATTTCGAAGAAGCGGTGCGCCTGCCGTCAGAGCATCAATATGGCAATGGTGTCGCGCTGTTCACCCGCAATGGCCATGCGGCGCGCGAATTTGCGGCGCGGGTGAATGTCGGGATGGTCGGGATCAATGTGCCGATCCCGGTGCCGGTCGCCTATCACAGCTTCGGCGGATGGAAGCGTTCCGGCTTTGGCGATATCGACCAGTATGGCACCGAAGGGATGCGCTTCTGGACCAAGAACAAGAAGATCACCCAGCGCTGGCCCGATGGCGCGCAGGACGGCGGCAACGCCTTCATCATCCCGACGATGGGATAAGACCGATGCGGGGGCAGGCGTGATCGCCCGCCCCCGCTCGTGGTTCAGCCTTCAAACGCCAGCTTGGGCTTGCGCGCAGCGGCTGTTTCATCAAGACGGCGGCGCGGCGCATAGTAAGGCGCCTGACGCATCGTCTCGTCACCCGCCAGCGCGCGTTCCACCACGCTGCGGAACGCCGCGATGAACTGATCAATCGCTGCCTTGCTTTCGGTCTCGGTCGGCTCGACCAGCATGGCGCCGTGCACCACCAGCGGGAAATAGACCGTCATCGGGTGATAGCCTTCGTCGATCAGTGACTTGGCGACATCGAGCGTTGAGAGGCCATTGCCGAAATCCTTGTCGCCAAACAGCGCCTCGTGCATGCACGGCCCGCTGGCAGCGAAGGGCGCGTGGAGGATATCCTCCATCGAACGCAGGATGTAATTGGCATTGAGCACGGCATCTTCGGCCACCTGCTTGAGGCCATCGGCCCCGTGGCTGAGGATATAGGTGAGCGCGCGGGTGAACATGCCCATCTGGCCGTGAAACGCTGTCATCCGGCCAAAGGTCGGCCCGCGTTCTTCGCGGTTTTCTTCCTCGACGAGATAGAAGGCTCCCGCCTCGTCCTTGCGCACGAAGGGCAGCGGCGCATAGGGCGCCAGCGCTTCGGACAGCACCACCGGCCCAGAACCCGGCCCGCCGCCGCCGTGGGGCGTGGAGAAGGTCTTGTGCAGGTTGATGTGCATGGCATCCACGCCCAGATCGCCCGGACGCACCCGGCCCACGATGGCGTTGAAATTGGCCCCGTCGCAATAGACATAACCGCCCGCTGCATGCACCGCATCGGCGATTTCGCGGAAGTCCTTTTCAAACAATCCGCAGGTGTTGGGGTTGGTGATCATCACGGCGGCGACATCCGGGCCCAGCCGCGCTTTCAGCGCGGCCACATCGACGCGGCCTTCGGGCGTTGCGGGAATATCCTCGACCCGGTAGCCGGCAAAGGCGGCGGTTGCCGGGTTGGTGCCGTGGGCGCTTTCGGGCACCAGCACCACCTCGCGCGCATCGCCGCGCGCGGTATGCGCAGCGCGGATCGCGAGGATCCCGCACAATTCGCCATGGGCGCCGGCCTTGGGGCTCATCGCGACGGCGGGCATGCCGGTGAGCGTGCAGAGCCAGTGCCCCAGCTGGCTGATCACTTCCAATGCGCCCTGCACGGTCGATTGCGGCTGCAAGGGGTGGATATCGGCAAAACCGGGCAGGCGCGCCATCTTCTCGTTAAGGCGCGGGTTGTGCTTCATCGTGCAGCTGCCCAGCGGGAAGAAGCCGAGATCAATCCCGTAATTCTGGCGGCTGAGGCGGGTGTAATGGCGCACGGTTTCCGGTTCGGTGAGGCCGACCAGCCCGATCGGCGCGGCGCGTTCAAGGCCGCCGAGCCGCGTGGCACGTGCCGGATCGACCGGCGGCAGATCGACGCCGGTCACATCAGCGCGGCCAATCTCGAACAGCAGCGGTTCTTCAAGCATGAGGGCGCGGTTGCCCGTCACGGTCTGCGGGCCGTTGTGCAGCCCATCTTCCGACACTTCCATCTGCGGCTTCCAGCCAGACTTGTTGGGGGCGTTCATCACACAGTCTCCTTGAGGCTGGTTTCCAGTTCGGCGGCAAGCCGTTCGATATCATCTTCGGTGGTGGTTTCGGTAACAGCAACGAGCAGCGCATGTTCCAGCGCGGCGACGCCGGGGTACAGCCGCCCGAGCGAGACACCCGCCAGAATGCCCCGATCAGCCAGATCGCGCACGATTTCGCGCGCCGGCTTGCCATCGAGCATCACGGTAAACTCGTTGAAGAACCCGTTGTTGAGCACGCGCACCCCCGGCACGCTGGCCAGCCGATCTGCGGCAAGGCAGGCAAGCCGGTGGTTTTCCGCCGCCAATTCGCGCAGGCCGCGTTCGCCCAGCAACGTCATGTGAGCAGTAAAGGCGAGCGCACACAGGCCCGAATTGGTGCAGATATTGCTCGTCGCCTTCTCGCGGCGGATGTGCTGTTCGCGGGTGGACAGCGTCAGCACGAAACCGCGCTTGCCTTCGGCGTCGGTGGTTTCGCCGCACAGGCGACCCGGCATCTGGCGCACATGCTTGGGATCGCGCACCGCAAACAGGCCGAGGTAAGGCCCGCCGAATTGGAGGCCGACGCCCAGCGATTGCCCTTCGCCCACCACGATATCCGCGCCCATTTCGCCAGGCGCCTTGATCGCACCCAGCGCCACCGGCTCGGTATTGACCACCACCAGCAGCGCGCCCTTGGCATGGGCAGCCTCGGCAATCGGGGTGAGATCGGCAATGCGGCCCAGGATATCGGGATATTGCACCACCACGCAGGCGGTATCATCGTCAATCCGGCCGATCAGGCCCGAAAGCTCAGGGTCCGGCGTGATCGCAGGCAGCGCATCGCCGATGGTATAGCCGGTGAACTGCGCCATGGTCTTGACGACTTCGGCATAATGCGGGTGGAGCGCGCCTGACAGCACCACCCGGCCACGCTTCGTCACGCGCGCCGCCATCGCGACCGCTTCCCAGCACGCGGTCGAGCCATCATAGAGCGAGGCATTGGCCACCGCGCAGCCATAAAGCCGCGCGACCTGCGTCTGGAATTCGAACAGCATCTGCAAGGTGCCTTGCGCGATTTCCGGCTGGTACGGCGTGTAGGCGGTAAGGAACTCGCCGCGCTGGATGATGGTATCAACGCTGGCAGGCACGTGGTGGCGATAGGCCCCTGCCCCCAGAAAGAACGGCGCATCGCCTGCGGCAAGGTTTTTGGCCGCGAGGCTTTTCATGTGGCGTTCGACCGCCATTTCGCTCGCGTGCAGCGGCAGATCGCGAATCGGGCCGTCAAGCTGGGCCACGGCGGGCACATCGACAAACAGATCATCAATCGAGCCAGCGCCGATCTTGGCCAGCATGGCGGCCCGGTCGGTATCAGTGAGAGGAAGGTAGCGCATCGGCGAATTCCATCGGCTGGAGGTGGGTTGAGAAAGGGGTTACGAAACGCAGGTTCGGGCGGACGAAGTCGGTTCAAGATGAGCAAGATCGGCCAGCGATCCCGCAAAGCGCGCCGTGCCGGTGTTGGAGGTGCGCAGCCAGGGCGCAAGCCACAGGCGGAAACCGGCTGCGCGGGCGCGGTAACAAAACAGCATGGTGCCCGAAAGCAGCCGCCCGTTCGCCGGATCAATGGTGGATTGGAACAGGGCGTACAGGCTTTCTCCCAGCGCGCCTGCCTCGGCATCCTGCGGTTCGGGCGTGTAGCGCACTTCGGGGTGGCGTTGGCGCAAGGTCTCGATCACATCGCGGCGGATCACCATCAAGCCGGCTTCGGCCCCTGCCAGTTCGACCGGCTGATCAAGCCGGATGCCCGCTGACGGATCGACAAAGTCGAGGCCGAAATGCCCGCCAAAGCGCGCCAATTCCGCCGGGTTTCCAGCCCCCACCCCGTTGGCGCTGGCCGCTGCCACCAGTGTCCAGTTGATCTGCCGCGCGGTGCATGGGGCAAACATGATCGCCAGCGATTGATCGCCCTGCATCAGGTCGATCACATCAAGCAGCGCCGCAGGATCAAAGCCGATGGCCCCATCCACCAGCACCAGATGGGTGGCGTTGGCGGCAAGGAAGACGCCAGCCAGCGCATTCCTTGCCCGGTCGGCGGAATCTTCGGCGTTGGCGCAGGCAAAGCGGCATTCATCCACCCGCCCCTGCGCCAGACCCGCCAGTCCGGTGATCGCGCGCAAGTGATCGGCAGCCGCCCCGTCATCAAGGGCGCTGGCAATCATCAGGCGCAAATCACGCGTGATCCGGACAGGCGGGATGCTGGTCATAGCGAGGCGATGAATTCCTTGTAAGCGCCCGCATCCATCAAGCCTTCGAGTTCGGACGCATCGCCCACTGTCATCTTGAAGAACCAGCCATCTTCTTCGGGGCTGGTGTTGACCAGCGAGGGGTCTGCTTCAAGCGCAGGATTGCCTTCGGTCACCTCGCCGGTGATCGGCGCATAGACATCGCTCGCCGCCTTGACGCTTTCGACGACAGCGGCATCCTTGCCCTTTTCGACGGCAGTGCCGGGTGCGGGCAATTCGACGAACACGATGTCGCCCAACTGGCCCTGTGCGTAGTCGGTAATGCCGACAGTGGCGACATCGCCTTCGACATCAATCCATTCGTGTTCGTCAGTGAAGTAACGCGGCATCGGTCAGCTCCCTCGGTAATAGCGATGCGGGACAAAAGGTGTCGGCGAAATGGTGGCAGCAAGGCGTTTGCCCCTGACTTCCACCTCAAGTGCAGTGCCGGGCGCAGCCTGCGCGCTGGCGACGTAAGCCATGGCGATCGGCTGGCCAAGCGTGGGCGAAAACCCGCCGCTGGTGACAGTTCCGACATGGTCGCCCCCGGCGAAAACTTCGGCCCCTTCGCGGGCGGGCAGGCGGCCTTCCAACTTGAGGCCGACCCATTTGCGGGCCGTGCCTTCATTGATTTCGCGGATGACGCGCTCCGCTCCGGGGAAGCCGCCTTCCGTCCGGCGGCGCTTGTTGATGCCGAACAGCGCGCCAGCCTCAATCGGGCTGGTCTCGGGCGTCATGTCGTGGCCGTAAAGCGGCAGACCGGCCTCAAGCCGCAGCGAATCGCGCGCGCCAAGGCCGATGGGCTTCACTTCCGCCTCGCCGCACAGCAGCGTGGCGATTTCGTCGGCAGCAGCAGCGGGCAGCGAGATTTCAAAGCCATCCTCGCCAGTATAGCCTGCCCGCGCGATCTGCACGGCATGGCCTGCGAGCGTGAACGCGCCAAACTTCATGAAAGTGAGCGCGGCAACGCCGGGCACGTGGCGGGCAAGCACCTCTGCCGCCTTGGGCCCTTGCAGCGCCAGCAGCGCGTGTTCATCCATGTGCTGGAGCGTGATTTCATCGGGCAGATGTTCGCGCAAGACGGCGATATCATCCCACTTGGTCGCGCCGTTCACCACCAGATAGAGCGCATCTTCGAGCCGCGAGACCATCAGATCATCCAGCACGCCGCCGTTCTCGTCCAGCAGCAGCGAATAGCGCTGCTGGCCGACTTTCAGGGTGGACAGATCAATCGGCAGGATGGCTTCGAGCGCACCGTCCAGCCCTGCGCCCGACAGCAGCAATTGGCCCATGTGAGACACATCGAACAGCCCGGCGCTTTCCCGCGTCCAGTTATGTTCGGCAACGATCCCCTCATACTGGATCGGCATCTGGTAGCCCGCAAACGGCACCATGCGCGCCGCCATGGCCCGGTGCCAGCTATCCAGCGGCAAGGGATCGAGCGGCAGCGGCTCTTCGGATTCAATCGCTTGGTCGATTTGGTCGCTCACTGGGGTTCCCGATCACAGAAATGACAGCGGTTCAGCGCCGTGGCAGCGCTTTACCATTCCTGCCCCCTCTGTCGGGTGACCTGAGAGCTTGGGCGCGGGGGGCCTTGCGGGCCGCCCTGCACTTTCCCCTTCGGTGGCCTTGGCGGGTGAGGCCAAAACGCTTTCCAGAGTGCCCTGTCTGCCGCGGTCCATTTGCCTGAGAGTTTCCGGGGCGGTTGCTCCTTCGGCGCCATCCCTGCCCCATCGGGCCGAGCCTGTCTCTCCCGCGAAAGACGCCGGAATCGCTCCCGGCAGGCGCATCTCCTTTCGCGGATGCACAATGCGGCGTCAATCGCGCTGTGCACGATAGGCCACGAATTGCGCGGGAAAACTGACAAGATGTTGCGCTATTGCGCCACCAAAGCCTGCGCGCGGGCCATCAGCGCGGTTTCGCGCGGATCGGCGGCGGTGGTTTCCACTGCCCCGGTGGGCGGGGGAACCTCGGTGGTGAAATAGGCAAAGCCAGCCATCGTGTCGTAAGACAGCCACAGGCCTGAACGCAGGCCATAGGCCTCCCCGCCATGCCCGATCCGCGCGCCGCCATCGCGGAACAGATCATCGTGGCACGGCGGCCTTTCAACCAGCGCATAAACGCCCAGCCCATAGGCGCAAAAATCATTCTCGCCGCGCGGCAAATGGTGCGCGACCGTGCTCATCGTGGTGAACCACAAGGTCTGCGCCTTGTTCGACAGGAAGCCGGGTCGCCCGTCGAACCGCAGCAGCGCCTGCCCGATCTTGGCAAGGTCCATCATCCCGATCCTGACGCCCCCTTGCGGCGAGAACACCGAGGCATTGGTGCCGGGAACATAGCCTTCAAGGCTGCACGCCTGCCCTTCGGCGACCGGGATCGGGCAGGCCATGTCCGCCGGATCATCGCGCGCCACTTCGCCGGTGTGGCGATAGAGCGTGACAGCACGCGCCTTGGTCGCCTCGTCACACAGCGTCCAGTTGAGGCAGGCCTTCACCCCCAGCGGCGCAAACACCAGCCGTTCCACCAGCTGGTCATAGCGCTCTCCGCTCGCCGCTTCGAGCGCGGTGGCCACCAGCGGCGCGCCATGCGGCGGGGTCGGCAAGCTTGGCTTGAAGGCTCTCCCCGAGCGGGATGATGTAGCCTGCCGCATCGGACAGCCCGGCGCGGTGCGACAGCAGGTGGGTAAGCGTCACCTGCGTTTCCGGGTGATGGGGCGAGCGCAGCTTCCAGCCGAGATAGTCGGAAACGTCACGATTGAGATCGAGCTTGCCTTCATCCATCAGCCGCAGCGCCGTGAGCGCCATGATCAGTTTGGAGATGCTCGCGATCCGCACCGGATCATTGGCTTCGGCCGCGCGGCCGCTCGCCTTGTTCGCCAGCCCTTCGGCAATCAGCGGGCGCACGCCTTCATCGTCGAAGGCAACCAGCACTGTTGCAGGCGGCGGCGCGGCGGCATCCTCGGCGGCGGCAGGGACAGCGATCAACGCAAAAGCAGCGAGAAGGCGGCGGATCATGCCGCGCATCATCGCCGCCCTGCCCTGCAAGATCAATCGAGATTCGGCCTGAGCCAGCGTTCCGCCGTTGCCAATTCCACGTCCCGCCGCGCGGCATAATCTTCAAGCTGATCGCGGCCCACCCGCGCGACGCCGAAATATTCGGCTTGGCCGTGCCCGAAATAGAAGCCGCTGACGGCAGCCGTCGGCCACATCGCAAAGCTTTCGGTCAGGGTCAGGCCGGTGTTTGTGGGTGCATCAAGCAGATCGAACAGGATCGGCTTCAAGCTGTGATCGGGGCAGGCGGGATAGCCCGGCGCGGGGCGGATACCGCGATATTGCTCTTTGATCAGCGCCGCATTGTCGAGCTGTTCGCCAACCGCATAGCCCCACAAAGTGGTGCGCACATGCTGGTGCAGGGCCTCGGCAAAAGCTTCGGCGAAACGATCCGCCAGCGCTTTCAGGAGAATGTCGGAATAATCATCCTTGTCCGCCTGGAACCGCGCCGAATGGCTGTCGATCCCGTGGATGCCGACCGCAAAGCCGCCGATCCAGTCGCCCGCCGGATCAATGAAATCGGCAAGGCACATATTGGCCCGGTCACGCGATTTCTTGATCTGCTGGCGCAGCATGGGGAGGCGCGTGCCGTTGTCGAGCACGATATCATCCCCGTCGCGCCCGCACGGCCACAGGCCTGCAACCCCGCGCGCGGTCAGCCATTTTTCCGCGATGATCTGATCGAGCATCGCATTGGCATCGGCGAACAATTGCGTCGCGGTTTCGCCCACCACCTCATCGGTCAGGATCGCGGGGTAATTGCCGTGGAGTTCCCAGGCGCGGAAGAACGGGGTCCAGTCGATGAAATCGCGCAGGTGCGCCAGATCCCAGTCATCAAACACATGCAGGCCCGGCTGGGCAGGCGCGGCAGGCTTTTGCGCAAGGTCGATTGGGAAGCCATTGGCGCGCGCTTCGGCAAGGCTGAGCAATTCGCTCTGCCCCTTGCCCGCACGGGCATCGCGCACCGCGATATACTCATCCTCCACCTCGGCGACATAGCCATCGCGCTGGGTGTCGGAGAGAAGCTTTGAGGCCACCCCCACCGCGCGGCTCGCGTCGAGCACGTGGATCACCGGGCCATCATAGGCCGGGTCGATTTTGAGCGCGGTGTGCACCTTCGATGTGGTCGCCCCGCCGATCAGCAGCGGCATTGTCGATGCCCGGCGCGCTGCATTTCTTCGGCAACGGTCACCATCTCGTCGAGGCTGGGGGTGATGAGGCCGGACAGCCCAATCATGTCGGCCTTGTTGTCGTTGGCGCTGGCAAGGATCGTTGGCCAGGGCACCATGACGCCCAAGTCGATCACGTCATAGCCATTGCACTGCAACACCACGCCGACGATGTTCTTGCCGATGTCGTGGACGTCGCCCTTCACCGTCGCCATGATGATCTTGCCCTTGGCCTTGCGCTCTTCTTCGGGGAGCAAGTCCTTTTCCGCCTCGATGAAGGGGATGAGGTGGGCGACCGCCTTCTTCATCACGCGCGCGGATTTGACCACCTGCGGCAGGAACATCTTGCCGCTGCCGAACAGGTCGCCGACGACGTTCATGCCGTCCATCAAGGGGCCTTCGATCACTTCGATGGGCCGCCCGCCAGCCTCGGCGATGGCGACGCGCATGATTTCGGTATCGTCAACGATATGCGCGTCGATGCCCTTGACCAGCGCGTGTTCGAGCCGCTTTTCGACCGCCCAGCCGCGCCATTCCTCGGCAGCCTTTTCGTCCGCGACCGACTTGCCCTTGAAGCTTTCAGCCAGCGTGATGAGGCGCTCGGTCGCGTCAGGATCGCGGTTGAGGATCACGTCCTCGCAGGCGTCTCTCAGCGCCGGGTCGATCTGGTCGTAAACGTCGAGTTGCCCCGCATTGACAATCGCCATGTCGAGCCCCGCAGGGATCGCGTGATAGAGGAACACCGAATGCATCGCGCGGCGCACCGGCTCATTGCCGCGGAAGGAGAAGCTGAGGTTGGAGAGGCCCCCGGAATAGTGCGCGTGGGGGCACAATTCGCGCAGTTCCTTCACCGCTTCGATGAAGTCGACGCCGTAATTGTTGTGCTCCTCGATCCCCGTCGCCACTGCAAAAATGTTGGGATCGAAGATGATGTCTTCGGGCGGGAAGCCTTCTGCCACCAGCAGATCATAGGCGCGCTTGCAGATTTCCACTTTCCGCTGTTTGGTATCGGCCTGGCCCGTCTCGTCGAAGGCCATCACCACCACCGCCGCACCGTAATCCATGCAGATGCGCGCGTGCTGGAGGAAGGCTTCCTCGCCTTCTTTCATGCTGATCGAATTGACGATGGGCTTGCCGCTGACACATTTCAGCCCCGCTTCGATCACGTGGAATTTCGAGCTGTCGATCATCACCGGCACGCGGGCGATGTCGGGCTCGGCGGCGATCAGCTTGAGGAAGGTCGTCATCGCGTGGACGGCATCGAGCAGGCCCTCGTCCATGTTGACATCGATCACCTGCGCGCCGTTTTCAACCTGCTGGCGCGCGACTTCGACGGCCGCCGGATAATCGCCCGCCATGATCAGCTTCTTGAACGCGGCACTGCCGGTGACATTGGTGCGTTCACCGATGTTGATGAAGCGCGCGGAGGAGGTGGTCTGCATTTTTGGTTCCCAATTCCGTTCGTGCTGAGCTTGTCGAAGCACTGCACTTTCTTCGGACCGGTGGTGGAAAAGAAGGACAGCCCTTCGACAAGCTCAGGGCGAACGGGTGTGGTTGCTAGGCCGCGATAAACGCCTCAAGCCCGGCAAGCTTCATCGCAGGTTCGGGCGACGGGACAGCGCGCGGCTGCGACGCTGCGACCGCCTTGGCAATGGCGGCAATATGCGCCGGGCTCGATCCGCAACAGCCGCCAAGGATATTGACCTGGCCGTGATCCGCCCAATCCTTGACGAGGCCCGCCGTGGTATCCGGCATCTCGTCATATTCGCCCAGTTCATTGGGCAGGCCCGCATTGGGATAGATCATCAGCAGCGTGTCCGCGATCTGCGAGAGCACTTTCACATGCGGGCGCAATTGCTCCGCGCCAAAGCTGCAATTGAGGCCAATCGTCAGCGGCTTGGCATGGCGCACGGCATACCAGAAGGCTTCGACGGTATGGCCCGAAAGATTGCGGCCCGAAAGATCGGTCAGCGTCATCGAGATCATCACCGGCACTTCGCGGCCCAGCTCGCGTTCCAGCTGCTTGACCGCCATGATCCCGGCCTTGGCATTGAGGGTATCGAACACGGTTTCGATCAGGATGAAGTCCACGCCCCCTTCAACCAGCGCGCGCGCCTGTTCGAGATAGACATCGACCAGATAATCAAAGTCGATCTCGCGGTAGCCGGGATCTTCGACATCGGGGCTGAGCGACAAGGTCTTGTTGGTCGGCCCGATTGCGCCTGCGACAAAGCGCGGGCGGCCATCCTTGGCGGCAAATTCCTCGGCGAGCTTGCGGGCGAGCCGGCCGCTGGCGACATTGATCTCGCGCACCAGGCCTTCGGCGGCGTAATCGGCCTGGCTGATGCGGTTGGCCGAGAAGGTGTTGGTCGAAACAATGTCCGAGCCCGCCTCGAAATAAGCGCGCGTGATATCGCTCAGCACGTCAGGCCGCGTCAGGGCGAGGATATCATTATTGCCCTTCTGATCGGCGGGCAGACCCAGATCACCGGCGTAATCTTCCTCGGTCAGCTTGCGCAGCTGAATCTGCGTCCCGAAGGCGCCATCAAAGATCAGCACGCGTTCTTGCGCGGCGGCGAGGAGGTTGTGGCGGGCGCTCATGCAGCTTGCTCCAGAACAGGGCGCTTCCCGAGCATGTGGCAGATCGCATAGGCCAGCTCAGGGCGGTTGAGGGTGTAGAAGTGGAAATCGCGCACGCCGCCTGCGTAAAGCCGGCGGCACATTTCCGCAGCGACCGTGGCAGCAACCAGCTGGCGGGCAGCGGGTTTTTCATCGAGGCCTTCGAACAAGCCGTCCATCCACGCCGGAAACTCGGCCCCGCAAGCGCTGGCGAATTTGCGCGCCTGCGCGACATTCGTCACCGGCAGGATACCGGGCAGGATGGCTGCGTCGATCCCGGTCGCAGCGCAGGCATCGCGGAACCGGAAAAACGCCTCGGGCGAGAAAAAGAACTGGGTGATCGCGCGGGTCGCCCCGGCATCAAGCTTGCGCTTGAGATTGTCGATATCGTCCTGCGGGCTCAGCGCATCGGGGTGGGTTTCGGGATAGGCCGCGACGCTGATTTCGAAATCGGCGATGCCTTTCAGCCCGCTTACCAGTTCGGCCGCGCTGGCATAGCCTTCAGGGTGCGGAGTAAAGGGCGCGCCGGGTTCCCCGGCATCACCGCGCAGGGCGACGATATGGCGCACGCCCGCTTCCCAATACTGTTCGGCGACCTCGCGGATTTCCGCCTTGGATGCCGCCACACAGGTAAGATGCGCCGCCGCCGGAAGCCCGGCCTCGCCAATGATCCGCGCGACAGTGGCATGGGTGCGCTCGCGCGTGGAACCGCCCGCGCCATAGGTGACCGACACAAAACTCGGCCCCAGCGGCTGCAATTGCGTCACCGCGTCCCACAATTGCTCTTCCATCTTCGCGTTCTTGGGCGGGAAGAATTCAAAACTCACCGCCACATCCCCCGGCAGGCCGGAGAACAGCGGCAGATCGGTGGCGGTGCGATATTCGTGCAGTTGATCGAGCGTCGGGGTCATGAACGGGCCTGCTGGCTGTTGAAGGAAGGCTTGGGGGAGGAAGATTTGGGGGATGAAGCTTTCGCGGTGGTGCGAAGGGCGGCGGCGCGGCGTTCGCCAATCCAGATTTTCACGGTGAGTTCGCCGTCACCCAGCGCCTGCGGTTCGCGCGGGACAAAGCCTGCCGCCTTGAGCAGATCGGCCATCTGGCGATCGGAAAAGCCAAGGCGGGCGTGCTGGTGGCGGGTGCGCAATTCCTCGCGCGAATGGCTGGCGAAATCGACAATCGCGATGCGCGCGCCCGCACGGCATACCCGCGCCGCTTCGGCCAGCGCCTGGCCGGGCTCCTGCGCGAAATGCAGCACCTGATGCAGCAGCACCGTGTCGAAACTTTCGGCAGGAAAGGGCAGATCGGAAAAATCGCCCTGCACCAGCTCGATCCGTGCAGCCGGCAGATGTTGCAGCTTGGCCCGTGCCACCCGCAGCATTTCAAGGTTTTTATCAAGCGCGACAATGCGTTCGGCATCGGCGGCGAACAATTCGGCCATGCGGCCCGTGCCCGTGCCGATATCCAGCATCACGCCAAGCGGCGCGTCGGCCAGCGCCGCGCTGAGCGCGCTTTCGACATCGCCATCAGCGCTGTGCAGCGCGCGCAATTCGTCCCAATCGCCCGCATGGCGCGCAAAATAGGCCTCTGCCGCGGCCTCACGCGCAGCACGGATCGCCGCCAGCTTGCGCCGGTCCGCCTCGCACAGCGCCGCGAATTCGGGCATTTGCGCTTCGGCCGTGGCCAGCAGGCGCTGCACGGCAAGAATCACCGGATCGGCCTGATCGCCCGCCGAAGCCTGCCGCAGGAACACCCAGCTGCCTTCGCGGCGGCGTTCGGCAAGGCCTGCATCGCACAGGATCCCGATATGGCGCGAGACCCGCGGCTGGCTTTGCCCCAGAACCTGCGCCAGTTCCCCCACGGCAAGCTCCATCGCGCCGAGCAGCCGCGCAATGCGCAGCCTTGTGGGATCGGCCAGTGCCTTGAAGATTTCATCGAGCTGCATCACCAGCCACATATAAAGATATTTTTATATGTGTAAATCCGATTGGAACATGCGCGGCTTTTTTGCCCGCTTTTACAGATTGCGGATCGGTGCGGCCCCGGCGCTGGCATGGAACACCTCGGCGCGCGCGGCCAGCGAGGCTGACCGATTATAGCGCTGTTCGACCGCCGCGATGATCGCCTCGCTCGCCGCGTCTTCGGCCACCGCCACCACGCAGCCGCCAAAGCCCGCGCCTGTCAGCCGCACGCCGCCTGCATTGCCCAGCACATCGGCAATCAGTTCGACGAGGCGATCAATCGCAGGCAGCGAAACGGCGTAATCCTTGCTCAAGGACCAATGCGATGCGGCCATCACTTCGGCCAGCATCGCAGTCTTGCCCTTCGCCAGCGCCACGGCGGCAGGTTCCACCAACCCGATTTCCTGCACCACATGGCGGGCGCGGGCATAGAGCACATCATCCAGCGTGCCGCGCGCCGCCTCAAGCTGGTCGGGCGAAAGTTCGCGCAAGGTTTTCACCCCGTAATGCCTCGCCGCCGCCTCGCATTCGGCGCGGCGCTGGTTGAACGCGCTCTCCGTCAGCTGCCGCCGGATGCCGGTGTCGATCACCGTGATCGCAAGGCCGCTCGCCATCGGGATCGGCATGTGCTGCAAGCTGGCGCAATCGAGCAGCAGCGCATGGCCCGCGCCGGCGCAGGCCGAAGCCATCTGGTCCATGATCCCGCAAGCACAGCCGACAAAATCATTTTCCGCGCTTTGCGCAACCTTGGCCAGAGTTTCGGGACTGAGGCTGAGATTGCCGTAATCCGACAAAGCCAGCGCAAGTCCGACGCCAAGCGAAGCCGACGAGGACAGGCCCGCGCCAATCGGAATATCGCCGGCAATCGCGATGCGCGCAGGCTTTACCTCGTGGCCCAGCCGCCGGATCGCGGCAATCACCCCGCGCACATGATTTTCCCAGGCATTATCGCCAGCCGCCAGCGGCGCATCCAGATCGACCCGGCAGCGCGCGCTGCCCATGTCAATCGCCGCCGCCGCGATAAAGCGGCCCTTGTCCTGCTGGTCGGCTGGCCCCAGTGCAATCACCGTGTCGCGGTTGATCGCGGCAGGCAGCACATAGCCGCCATTGTAATCGACATGCTCGCCAATCAGATTGACCCGTCCGGGCGCGGCAAAAAAGCGCGAAGGTTCGGCGCCAAAAGCAAGGCGGTATCCCTGCCGTGCACGGGCGATCAGGCGTTCGCGGCGATCCATGGGCGATTTTTCTCCGTCAGGCACGATAATGCACCGCGCCGCTTACCGCGCGCAACATCTCAGCAGCGCGTTCGGGCGTGAGATCGCGCTGCGGCTCGGCCAGCATTTCATAGCCAACCATGAATTTACGCACGGCAGCCGAACGCAGCAGCGGCGGGTAGAAATGCGCGTGGAGCTGGAAATGCGGCGCGGCCTCGCCTGTGAAAGGTGCCTGATGCCAGCCCATCGAATAGGGAAAGCTGGTCTGGAACAGATTGTCATACCGGGTGGTCAGCGCCTTGATGATCGCGGCAAGGCTATCGCGCTGCGCATCGCCAAGCTGCGGCAGGCGCTGCACCGCAAAACGCGGCAGCAGCAGGGTTTCAAACGGCCATGCTGCCCAGAACGGCACGATTGCCAGCCAGTCATCATTCACCTCCACCACCCGTTCGCTCGCCGCCTCGCGGCTGGCCACATCGCGCAGCAAGGGCGTGCCATGCTCGGCCATGTAAGCGCGCTGGGTGGCATCTTCGGCGGCGACTTCCTGCGGGATATGCGCAGTTGCCCAGATCTGTCCGTGGGGATGGGGGTTGGAACAGCCCATCATCGCGCCCTTGTTTTCAAACACCTGCACATGAGCAAACCGCGCGCCCAGTTCGGCGGTCTGATCGGCCCAGCAATCCACCACCGCGCGCAATTGCGGCGCGGCCAGCAAGGGCAGCGACTTGCCGTGATCGGGGGAAAAACAGATCACCCGGCACACGCCTTCAGATGCTTCGGCGCGGAACAGCGGATCATCGCTCACCCCCCCGCTGCCATCCTCGGCGAGTGCGGGAAAATCATTCTCGAACACATGCACGCCGGTGTAATCGGGGTTCACCTCGCCGCCGACCCGCACATTGCCGGGGCACAGATAGCACTGCGGATCATGGGACGGGGGCAGCGGATCGGGCGGGCTGACATCGCCCTGCCAGGGCCGCCCCATGCGCTGGGGCGACACCTGCACCCAGCCGCCGGTCAGCGGATTGAACCGGCGATGCGGGCGGGCGAAATCAAGGCTCACGGCAGGGCCTCGGCGCTGGTTTGCCAGAAGGGCGCAAAGGTCGCCCGCCCGCCCATCATCCGGTTGCTGATGAGCGCTGCGATCACCGAGGTTGCCAGCGTGATTACCATGAAATCAATGTAATGCATCGCAATCAGGCCAGCAGGCTGCCACCAGAAGGTGAATGCGGCATAGAGCGCGACGCCCCACACCACCCCCGCAATCGCTGCCGGCGCGCTGACCCCCCGGAACATCAATCCTGCAACAAATGCCGACAGGATCGGCATCGAAAGCAGCCCGTTCAATTGCTGCAGCAGGTTGATGATGCTGGTGGCCGATTGATACATCGGCACCAGCGCCACGGCAGCCACCGTCAGCAGCACCGAAACGGCGACGGCCAGTTTCCAGAAATCGCGCACTTCGCCAACGAACTGCTCATGAAAATCGACCGCGTAAAGCGCCACCGAGGAATTCAGCACCGCGCTGAAAGTGGTGATGACAGCAGCTGCCACCATCGCGGCAAAAGCGCCCGAAAGCCACGGGGGGAGCACTTCGGCCACCAGCCGCCCATAGGCCGCATCGCCCACCTGCCCGAACAGCTTGAAGGCGACAATGCCGGGGATCACCACAATCGGCGGCACGATCAGGATGCGGATGATGGCAGCGGCCATCACGCCCTTCTGCGCCTCGCGCACGGATGGCGCGGCCATCGCCTTTTGGGTGAGGTTCTGATTGGTTGACCAATAGAAGATCTGGATGAAGATCATGCCGGTAAACAGCGTGTGGAACGGGATCGGGCTATCGGCTGCGCCGATCATGGTGAGGCGTTCGGGCGGCACGCCGGTGACGATATCGAAATCCACCGCCGCCAGCGCCAGCACCACAATCAGCAGCGCCAGCCCCAGAATGCCGACACCCGAATAGGTGTCCATCACCGCCACGGCCCGCAATCCGCCCATGATGGTGTAAGCCGCCGAAATCGCCGCCAGCACCGCCGCATAGGCCAGCAGCGGCACCGCGCCGCCAAACAGCGATTGCATGAACAGACTTCCGGAATAGAGCGCAGCCGGAAGATAGATCAGCACATTTCCGGCCAGAAACAGCCCCGAAATCAGCGTGCGGATGCTGCGCCCGCCATACCGCCGTTCGAGCAGTTCGGTAACCGTGGTGCAGCCTTCGCGGTAATAGATCGGCACGAACACGAAGGCGAGGATCAGCAGCCCGGCAAAGCCTGCAATCTCCCACCACGCCAGCAGCGCCATCTGATTGCCGTTCATTCCCACCAATTGATCGGTCGAAAGATTGGTGAGCGTGATCGAACCTGCGACAAACAGCCATGACAGCCCCTTGCCCGCAAGGAACACATCCTTGCTTGATCCATCGTGACGGCTGCGGCGGATCGTCAGCCACGTGGCCACAGCAACGGCCACAGTCAGGCCGATGCACACGCCGATCTGGATCAGGCTGTTGGCGGGCAGAGTTTCGAGCATCATTCCCTTTCGCAAGCGTCTTTCGCTGGCGCGCGCGCGCGGTTACAGCCGATGCAGCAGGGATCGGCAAGGGGCTGGCCCATGCTCATCACCGGCTCAGGCGGGGAAAGGCTCAACTTGGCAAGCGCGCCCGACTACGCAAGGATTGATGGCAGCGCGCTGACGCTGGTGTTCGCGTGTGAGCGCGGCGGCGCGGTGCGGCTGATGCATGCCGGGGCGCGGCTCCCGGCAGACGAGGATCTGACAGCGCTTGATGCCGCCACCACGCGCGCGCGGCACGAAAGCCAGCCCGATGTGCCCCCCACCGCTGGCCTGCTGCCCGAGGCCAAGGGCGGGCTTCTTGCCAGCCCTGCGATCCTTGTGCGGCGCGGGGGCAGGCAGCTGGCGACGGATCTGCGGTGCACCGACTGGCAGGCCAGCGGCTCTGCGATCATCCTGACCTTGCGCGATGAGACAGCCGGGATCGCAACGCAGCTCCACTGGCAGATCGGCGCGGGCGATGTGGTGCGCTGCCACACGGCGCTGACCAATCTTGGCGCTGCGCCGCTTGAGATCGAACACCTTGCCAGCCTTGCCCTGCCAGTGCCGCGCCGCTTTGCCGAACTCACCAGCTATGCAGGCCGCTGGGCGGGCGAAATGCAAGAGAGCCGCCGCGCCATCGCGCCTGATGGCCTGCGCCGCCAATCGCGCGGGGGCAAGCCGGGGTTTGATGGCGGCAACTGGCTGCTGCTGCACGGCGCGGACGAGGAGTGTCTGGCTGCGCACCTTGCGTGGAGCGGGGATTTTGCCACCCACCTCGAATGCGACACCAGCGGCGCAAGCGACAGCGCTGCCGTGCTGCAACTGGCGGCAAGCTGGCAGCCGGGCGAAGTCATGCTTGCGCCGGGTGAGGCTTTCGAGACGCCCGAGGCCGCGTTCACCATCGCGGCGGATCGCAGCGCGCTCGGCCAAGCCTTCCACGCCTGCCTGCGCACCGAAATCCTGCCCGCCCGCGCCCGGTGGCCGGAGCGCAAGGTGCATCTCAATTCGTGGGAAGCGCTCGGGTTCAACCTGTCCGAACCCGCCCTGATGGCGCTGGCCGATAATGCCGCGAGCCTCGGCATCGAACGCTTCGTACTGGATGATGGCTGGTTTGCAGGGCGCCGCGATGACACCACCAGCCTTGGCGACTGGTGGCCCTCGCCTGATGTCTTCCCGAACGGCCTCGCCCCGCTGATCGCCCGCGTCCACGCTTTGGCCATGGATTTCGGCCTGTGGGTGGAGCCCGAAATGGTCTCCCCGAGAGCGATCTTTATCGCGCGCATCCCGATTGGTGCCTGCACCTTGAGGGGCGGGCACGGCCCACCATGCGCGGGCAATTGGCGCTCGACATGGGCCGCGCTGAGGTGCGCGATTACCTGTTCGGCGCGCTTGATGCGCTGCTGCGCGCAAACGCGATTGCCTATCTCAAATGGGATCACAACCGTGACCTGTTCCCGCCGGCTCCGGGGCAGACGCAGGGCTTCTACGCCCTGCTCGATGCCCTGCGCGCCGCCCACCCGCATGTCGAGATCGAAAGCTGTGCCAGCGGCGGCGGGCGGATTGATATGGGCGTGCTTGCCCGCGTCACCCGCGTCTGGCCATCGGATAACAACGACGCGATCGAACGCCTCAGGATCATCCCGGCATGGTCGCAATTCCTCCCGCTCGAAGTGCTCGGCAGCCATGTCGGCCCCTCGCCCAACCCGATCACCGGCAGACGCGCGGCGATGGATTTTCGCGCCAAAGTGGCAATCTTCGGGCACATGGGGGTGGAGGCTGATCCGGCGCGGATGAGCGAGGAGGATCGCGCATGTCTTGCTGCGCATATCGCGCTCTACAAGGCTTGGCGCGGGCTTCTGCACAGGGGCGCGCTGTGGCGGCTTGCCCATCCCGATCCGCATGTCGCAGCGATGATGGTGACGCATCAGGGCAAGGCGCTGGCGCTCGCCGCGCAGACGGCTTTTTCACCCGTGTTCGATGCTGCGCCGCTGCGACTGGCGGGGCTCGATCCGGCGGCGCGTTATCGCGTCACCCTGCCCGAACCCTGGCCGGAAAAGGCGCGCCGCTATCTCGCCAATCCCGAAGCGTGGCGCAGCGGGATCACCCTGTCGGGCACCGCGCTGATGGGGCAAGGCCTTGCCCTCCCCTCACCCACCCGGAAACCGCGTGGCTGATAGCATTGGAAAGATTGCCGGAATGAAACTGGGCTGCTGTTACTATCCCGAACACTGGCCGGAGGAAATGTGGGCCGAGGACGCGCGCCGCATGGCCGACATGGGCCTCGGCCTCGTGCGGATCGGCGAGTTTGCATGGAGCCGGATCGAGCCGGAACCGGGCCGTTACGATTGGGACTGGCTTGACCGGGCGATCGCAACGCTGGCGGGCGCGGGGCTCCGGATCATCCTTGGCACGCCCACCGCCACCCCGCCCAAGTGGCTGGTTGACCGGATGCCCGATATGGTCGCCATCGACGCCGACGGAGCCCCGCGCGGCTTCGGATCGCGGCGGCACTATTGCTTTTCCCATCACGGCTACCGCGAAGAATGTGCCCGCATCGTGACCGCGCTGGCGACACGATATGGCGAGCATCCGGCCATGGCCATGTGGCAGACCGACAATGAATATGGCTGCCACGATACGGTGCTGAGCTATTCCGCCGCCGCTGCCGCGCGCTTTCGCGAATGGCTGGCCGCCCGCTATGGCACCGTGGATGCCCTCAACACGGCGTGGGGCAATGTGTTCTGGAGCATGGAATATCGCAGCTTTGCCGAAGTCGATCCGCCCCATCTGACTGTCACCGAGGCAAACCCCGCGCACTGGCTCGATTATCGCCGCTTTGCCTCGGATGAAGTCGCCAGCTTTAACGCAGCACAAGTCGCGATCCTGCGCGAAAAGTCACCGGGCAAGGATATCACCCACAATTTCATGGGCTTCTTCACCGAATTCGATCACCACAAGGTCGGGCGCGATATCGACGTGGCGACGTGGGATTCCTACCCGCTCGGCTTTCTTGAGCAATTCTGGTTCTCCGGCGAGGAAAAGCGCGCCTACCTCAGGCAGGGCCACCCCGATATCGCCGCCTTCCACCATGATCTCTACCGGGGTTGCGCAAGCGGGCGCTGGGGGGTGATGGAACAGCAGCCCGGCCCGGTGAACTGGGCGCGCTTCAACCCCGCGCCGCTGCCGGGAATGGTGGCGCTGTGGACGCTGGAGGCCTGCGCCCACGGCGCGGAACTGACGAGCTATTTCCGCTGGCGGCAGGCGCCGTTTGCGCAGGAACAGATGCACGCAGGGCTGCTGCGCCCCGACAGCAGCGAGGCCGAAGCCGCACCAGAAGTGCGCGAGGCCGCGCGCGTGCTGGGCGAGATCGGCCCGCAATCCATCGCAAGGGCGCAGGCGGCGCTGGTGTTTTCCTATGAAGCGGCGTGGGTGATCGGCATCCAGCCCCAGGGGGCGAGTTTCCGCTATCTCGAACTGGTGTTCGAGGCCTATGCGGCGCTGCGCGCGCGCGGGCTGGATGTCGATATCGTCGCGCCGCAGGCTGATCTGGCAGGCTATGCGATGGTGGTGGTGCCAAGCCTGCCGATCATGCCCGATGGGTTTGCGGATCGCCTCGCGGCGCTGGAAGGCCCCGTGCTGGTCGGCCCGCGTTCGGGGAGCAAGACCGCCAGTTTCCAGATCCCCCCGGGGCTGGCACCGGGCAGCTTGCGCGCGGCGATCCCGCTCACCATCACCCGCGTCGAAAGCCTGCGCGACGGATTTGCCGAGGCAGCGGACGGCTTTGCCATCACCCGTTGGCGCGAGGATGTGGCAAGCAACCTCGCGCCGGAAATCACCGATACTGCCGGGCGCGGTGTCGTTTATCGCCATCGCAATATCCGATATTGCGCGGCATGGCCCGACCGCGCCCTGCTGCGCAGATTGGTGGAGCGCATGGCGCGAGAGGCAGCGCTGCCGCTGCTCGATCTGCCCGACGGCATCCGGGTGCGCCGCAGCGCCTCGCACAGCTTCACCTTCAATTATGCAGCTGTGCCCGTGTTCGTGCCGCACCTTGGCGAAACCCTCGCGCCTGCCAGCTGGCACATTACTGCGCGCTAGATTTCGGCAAGCACCTTGGCATAATGATCGCGCAGGGTCTCGCTGCCATATTCGGGCGTGAGATCAGCGCGATAGGTGCCGCTCGCCGGATCCAGCACCAGCATGCTTTCGGTCGCATAATAGCGCGCGATGCGGGCATATTCGGCCTTCTCGGCAAACCAGCCCGACCACCCCGCACCCAGCGCCAAAACCCTTTCCGCCTTGGTGAACAGGCCGGGCGAGACCGATTTGAAGCGCGGCTGGCGCCCCAGCAGTTCGAAGATCAGCGCGCCCTGTTCCTTCAGCGAAATCGCCGGGCCGGGCCCGCCAATCGGCAGGATCGCACCCCGGCGCACCGGATCATCCATGCAATCGGCGATGAAGCGCGCCAGATCGCCATCGGAAATCGGCTTGCACCGCGTGAGTTCGCCATCACCGAAAATGAGGAAGGGCTTGCCCTTTTTCACGCGCTTCAACTGGCCTGACAGCGATTTGAAGAAGGCGGTTGGGCGCACGATGGTGTAGGCCATACCGCTCTCTCGCAGCACGGCCTCGAAGGCGAGCTTGGCGTGCTGGAAGGCGAGCAGCGGTTTTTGCACACAGATGGCGGACAGCAGGATGAAATGCTGCGCGCCCGTGCCTTGCGCTGCGGCGAGCAGGGCGAGATTGTGCTGGCGATCCACCAGATCGGCGTCCCTCGGCGCGCCGCTGCGCGATGCGATGCAGGAAATCACCACATCAGGCTGCACGGCTTCAAAGGCAGCGGCAAGCCCGGCGGCATCGCCCAGCCCCACGCGCAGGCATTGCGCGCCCGCCAGTTCGGGCAGCGCCGCCCCGCCAGCGCCCGCCGGGCGCAGCAGCGCCGTCACCCCAGCCCCGCGCGCGACCAGTTCGGCCACCACCGCACGGCCAATCGTTCCGCTCGCGCCTGCGACCATCACCCGGCGCGGCGTGTTTTCATCATGCTTGTCAGCCATGCATTGTGACTAGCGCGGCTGTGCACAAGGTCAACGGGCGCGCGCCTGCCTTCTGCGCAAAGAAAAAGGGCGGCAGGTTGCCCCGCCGCCCCAATTCCAGTGACGCCGACGCGTCATGATCAGTCAGACGATCAGAAGTTCAGACCGATGGTGACCGAGAAACGGCGACCCAGCGCGTCATAGACCGTCGGGAAGGTGTTGCCGGTGTTGAACGCGGTCGAACCGATGGTGCTGCCGACTTCCGGCGGATTACGGTCAAACAGGTTCTCGATCAGGGCCGAAACGCGGATCTCTTGGGTCACGTTGAAGCCCAGGTTGAGGTCAAACCAGTTGTAGCTGTCGATCGAGCGATAGGCACCCACTACGCGGTTCGGGTTGGTGGCGCCGAAGCTGCCCACAACGCCCGGCTGCAGGGTGTTCGGCACCGTGCGCGGTTCGACATCGAAGCCGCTGATGTAACGCCACAGCAGCGAAGCATCAAAGCCCTTGTAGCTGACCGTCGAACGCAGGTTCGCCGACCAATCGGGGATCATGACGCCGTCGCAATCGACCGAGAAGAAGCCCTGACATTCGCGGTTGAACGAGGCCGGGCCCGACTGGAAGCGGTTACGCATCGAGTGGTTGGCATTGAGCGCGAAGTCGAGACCAACATCGCCCAGCTGGGTCGCGTAGCTGGCATTGATATCAATGCCTTCACGCTGGATCGTGCCAAGGTTCGACGGGAACAGCAGCAGACCCTGCACCGAGCCCGGATCGCCCGAAAGACCGCCGGTCAGACGATCGCGACGGATCAGCTGGCAGTTCACGAAGTTCGGGTTCGACTGGCCGAAGCAGCCGCTGACCACGTCACCGACGCCCGGCGAAGTGATCGCTTCGTCAACGGTGATGCGGTACCAGTCAGCCGAGATGAACAGCCCGCGTGCAAACGTCGGGGTGAAAACCACGCCCGCCGACCAGGTGGTCGCGGTTTCGGGCTGGAGGTTGACGTTGCCGCCGCCGGTCTGGTTGATCTGGCCAGCAATCGGACCAGGAATGCTGCCAAGACGGCCAGGCGCGGCGCCAACTGCTGCAAGCTGGGCAGCGCAGAGCGCCGAAACGGTCGCGTTGGCCGTGCCGAGCGCACCCTGGCACGGATCGGTCGTCAGGTTGGTCAGCGTGGTGTTCACCGGCGAGAACAGTTCACCAATGTTCGGCGTACGGGTTGCACGGGTCCAGGCTGCGCGGAACTTGATGTCCTCAACCGGGGCCCACTGCACGCCGCCCTTGAAGGTCCAGTTGCCACCCGTGGTGTTGAAGTCCGAATAGCGGAAACCGCCATCGACCTGCAGCAGGTGAGCGAAGGGACGGTTTTCAACCAGCGGAACGATCAACTCGCCGTAGAATTCGGTCGAGAAGAACGAACCTTCGGTACGCTGCACCGCACCACCGGCGCCAAGCACGGCGCCCGCCGTCGAAGTCGGAAGGTCACCGAAGGTGAGGCCCGAGTAACGACGATATTCGGCACCGAGCGCGAAGGCGATCGGGGTTTCGGCGATCGGCGAGGTCACACCGAAATCACCGCTGATGATCGCCTGGGCGGTTTCAAAGGTGGTGGTGCTGAAGGTGCTGGTCGGCGTGCCGATGAAAGCCAGCATCTCCGGGGTGATCGAACCTTCCGGACCGAACAGGTTCAAGGGCACGCAGCCCCCCGTCGGATCGGCGCAAGCGGCCGGGTTGGTCGGGTTGACGCGCAGCGCCTGGTTCACACGAGCGAGCAAGGCGTTGCCCGACACGTTGGTATTGACGCGGTTCGATTCGCCATACTGGCCGAACACGTCAAAGTTCACCGTGTTGGTGATCTTGCCGCGCACACCGCCAGTGAACTGGAACAGATCGGTGGTGAATTCGGTCACACGCGGGCCGGATTCCACGAAACGGCGGCCAACCAGCAGGCCCGGAACGTTCGTGCCATTGGCGATCGCGGTCGAGCAGGCCGCGGCGCTGAGGTTCGCCCAGTTGCACAGCTGGTCGCGCATCCCGGTCGTCAGGAACGGGTTGTTGAACGGGATCTGGACCTGGCTGCTGAAGAAGGTGCCCGACGGCGCGAGTTCGGTGCGAACCTTGCTGCGGGTATAGAGACCTTCGGCATAGACTTCGATCGCCGGGGCGACTTCATAATTCGCCTGCGCCATCATGCTGAAGCGTTCCAGCGGAGTCTGGAACAGGTTCGGCGGGTTGAAGTTGTAATCGCTCAAACCCGGAGCAAAAGCAGCACCGCCAGCCTGCGCACCGCCGGCAAACGGGCCAGTGGTGGGCACAGGCGAGAGGATCGCAGCCGGAACAGCAGTGGCCGAACCCTGGATCGGGCCAGCGGTCGAGGTCGCGCAGTTGGCATCAGTCACTGCACCCGGGCAGGTCGAACCGCGACCGAAGAAGCTGAAGTTGCGATCACCCTGACGCACCGGTTCGGTCTTGGTATAGTCGAGACCGATCGTCACGTTGCCGCGGCCATCGGCCACGTTGGCACCGAAAGCGCCGCTGACGCGGAACTGACGGCCATCGCCGCGCTCGGTGATGCCGTTGATCATCTGCAGATCAACGCCTTCGAAATTGCGGCGGGTGGTGAAGTTCACAACCCCTGCGATAGCGTCGGCACCATAAGTGGTCACGGCGCCGCCGGTGAGCACTTCGAAGCCTTCGATCATGGCGATCGGAATGGCGTTGAGGTCAACCACCGAACCCAGCGTCGAGGGAACGATACGACGGTTGTTCATGAGGACGAGGTTACGGTTCGCACCAAGGCCACGCAGGTTGAGCGTGGCAACACCGCCGTTACCGTTGTTGACCTGCTGGCCAACGCCCGGCGCGGCGCCCGGCAGGCGACGCAGCACGGTTTCGATCGACATCGGAGCCTGCGCCGCGATTTCTTCGGCATCAACGCCGAGCACCGGGTTCGAGAGAACCAGGTTCGAACCGGAAATGCGGGTACCGGTGCCGGTCACAACGATGACGTTGCCGGTTTCTTCGGGAGCAGCCGCCTGATCGTCGGTTTGCTGTGCGAAAGCAGGCACTGCGGTAGCAGCCAGCGCGATGGCGAGGCTTGCAAAACCGCCCTGCAGCTTAAATTTGTTCTGAGACACGTTATTCCCCTCGGGACGTTGGTGAGCCAGCCAAACGCAAACCGTGGCCCAAAAATGAACCACAGCCCCCGTCCGACATTGCCGCGAAATACAGTCGGACGCTTGAGACTGTAAAGGCAACCGGACTTATGGCGCGCCGCTTCATCACGGCTAGTCGCAAAAATGCAACACTCTTGGGCTTGGGAGCGCGGTCATCCCGGCGGCGCGCGGTGTTGCTGGAGGGCTACCCCCCTTACGCCATTCGTGCAAAATGCCCCGCGCTGGCCCTTGCGGCACGTTCTTGTGCGATGGCCTTATAGAAGGGCGCTTGGATGGCCTTATACAACAGCGCTTGACAGCGGGTATGGCAAGGCACACCCTCAGCATGTCGCACATTCCTGTTTTCGGGAGGGAGAATGTTGATGACTGATCGCCGGATAGCTGGCTTTGCCTTGTTCTGCCTTGCAGCGGTCGCTCCGATGAGCGGTGCGCTGGCCGAGCCGCCTGCGGCTGCGACAGAAAATCCCGCCGAGAAAGCCGTAAGCGTGGTGGTAACCGGCGACGCTGCTGCGAAGACTGATGCTGCGGGCAAGATCACCGATCCCAAGCACCCCGATTTCGTGCGCTGCCGCAGCCAGGCCGTGCTCAATTCGAGGGCGCAGCGCGTGCGCGTGTGCCGCACCAACAAGGAATGGACAGCCGCCGCGCGCGACGGCAACCGGCAAACTCAGGAACTGCTCAACATGGGCCGCCCCACCCAGCCAACGCCCTGAATCAACGCGCTGAAGCGGCGCGTGATGCCCGGGCGCTCGATAGCCGGGGCGATATTATGTTGCGCTCTTGCAACGCTGCACACTTAATCTTGTAACAAACCAACTCTAGCGCGCATCAAAGGTTGCGCCGCCCCCATGTTTGCCCTCTAAACGGGCCTAGGCATCATTTGCTCAAGCTCGCTTAAGAAAATTGCTGAAACAGGAGTAATATCATGACAAACCTTCGGGCGCGTGCGCGCCGGGACGCTCTTTTCGTCACTGCTGGTCTGGCCGCTCTGGTCGTTGCCATGCCGGCTATGGCGCAATCCACCCAAGACGAAGAAAAGGTCGATGTGACCTCCTCGGCCGAGCCTGAGGCCGCGGCCAACGCGGCGATCACCGTTACCGGTTCGCGTATCCGCAACCCCAACCTTCAGGGCTTTTCGCCGACCACGTCGATCGACCGCGAATTCATCGATCAGCGTAACTTCATCAACGTGGCCGACGCGCTCAACACCCTTCCGCAAATTCGTGGCTCGGTCACCCCGAACGGTGCTCAGGCGGCATTCGGCCAGGGCGTCAACTTCATCAACAATTTCGGCCTCGGCTCGAACCGCACGCTGACCCTGATCAACGGGCGTCGCGTGGTTTCGTCGAACCCGCCGTCGCTGTTTGGTCCGGCTGCTGCCGGTACGCAGGTTGACGTGAACATCATCCCGACCGCGCTGATCAAGTCGGTGGACATCGTGTCGACCGAAGGTGCGCCGGCCTATGGTTCGGACGCGATCTCGGGCACGATCAACTTCATCCTCGATGACAAGTACGAAGGCCTCTCGCTCAACGCGACTTCGGGCATCTACGAGGAAGGCGATGGCCACTCCTACCGCTTCGAAGGCGTTTACGGGACCAAGTTCGCAGGCGGCCGTGGCCACCTGCAGATGTCGGCGTTTTATACCTACACCGATGGCATCCTTCAGAGCCAGCGTCAGGTGTTCCTCGATGAATTGACTGTCCAGCCGAACCTTATCGAGGCAGGTCGGCTTGCTCCGGGTGTTGGCTTCGACACCGGTGCGACCGATGGCAACCCGGCAACTGTCGTGTTCCGGGGTCTCGGTCTGTTTCCGCTGTCGAACAACGGCGTGATCTTCGGTGGCCCGCTTGGCGTCACCACTGCCACCAACCGCCCCACCGGCGCGGTCGGCAACCAGGCCTTCCAGTTCGACGCGGCTGGTAACCTCGTGCCCTATAACGTCGGTACCCGTGTCCGCTCGCTGATCGGCGGCGCTGCTGTGCCGAGCGGTAACAACTCAATTGACGGCGACGGCTTCAAGTTCTCTGACTTTGGCCAGCTGACTTCGGACCTGCGCCGTTTCGGTGCAAACCTGTTTGCCAATTATGATGTGACCGACAAGATCAACATCTTCGTCGAAGCGCAGTATTTCAACTCGCGCGCCAATGAACTGGTGCAGCAGCCCACGTTCAACACGCCGCTGTTCGGCGGGTCGAGCGGTGCGTTGACGTTCAACATCAACAACCCGTTCCTCAGCCCGCAGGCGCGCGGCGTGTTGCAGGGTGCAGGCCTCACG
The DNA here is from genome assembly GCA_045377215.1 of Erythrobacter sp. Lineage (GTDB taxonomy): Bacteria > Pseudomonadota > Alphaproteobacteria > Sphingomonadales > Sphingomonadaceae > Erythrobacter. Next base: position 50,093 of record JBJIOB010000008.1, on the reverse strand, counting down.
AGCTTCACCCTGTCGCGTGCCAATGTCGGCTTTGCTGACCTCACCGGCTTTGCGGAAACCGAATTCATGCGAGGCGTGATCGGCGCACGCGGTGATTTCAAGCTGTTCAACAATGATTGGAACTGGGAGACCGCGTTCAACTACGGCAAGTCGAACATCACCGACTTCCGTCAGGACATCAACGTCCAGAACTTCGTGAACGCCACCAACGTGGCCCGCAACGCAGCTGGCCAGATTGTCTGCGCCGCCAACCTCGGGCCGGTCACCAGCCCGGCACAGACCCCGAGCACAGCTGCAGGCATCCCGGCTCCGATTGCTGACAACGCCTGCGCTCCGTTCAACTTCTTCGGCAACCAGGCGAGCGCTGCTGCGCTCGACTACGTGACCTCGGACAACGTCACCCAGACGAACCTTGAACAGATCGTGTTCAACGCCAACCTCGGCGGCGCACTGTTCAAGTTCAACAACAATGATGTCAGCGTGAACGGCGGTTACGAATTCCGCCGTGAAAAGGGCTCGTTCATCCCGTCGGAGTTCGAACAGCTCGGTCGTGGTCGCGGCGCTGCGGTGACCCCGATTACCGGCGAATACACCCTGAACGAAGTGTTCGGCGAAGTCCTCGTGCCGCTGATCAGCCCGGAAAACGACATGCTGTTCGAATCGGCCATCGTCTATGGTCGTGGTCGTTACGTGGACAACACCGTGAACGGCGGGTTCTTCTCGTGGTCGGCCGGCGGTAGCGTCGCACCGATCCGCGACCTCGAATTCCGCGGCAACTTCACCCGTTCGTTCCGTGCTCCGGCGCTGGCCGAACTGTTCCTGCCGCAGGCAAACGCGTTCGGTTTCGTGCCTGACCTGTGTATGCCGGGTGCGATCACGGGCGGTGCCAACCCGGCAGCGCGTCAGCGTAACTGCCAGGCGTTCCTCGGTGCCTTCCCGAACGTGCAGCGTCCGCAGCAGGCTTCGGTGGCGAGCGTTCCGATCATCGTTGGTGGTAACCCCAACCTGCTCAACGAACAGGCCGACAGCTACAGCATCGGCGGGATCTTCCGTCCGCGGTTCCTGCGCAACTTCTCGCTCACGGTCGATTACGTGAACATCGCCATCAGCAACCCGATTGCGCAGCTCAACACGGCGCAGATCAACTCGGCTTGCTTCGACAACGACACCTTCAACACCTCCGATCCGGCCAACGGCAACTCGTTCTGCTCGTTGATCCGCCGCACGGCCACGGGTGAAGTCGTGAACGATCCGGGTAACCCGGGCGTGCGTACCGGTTTCCAGAACGGCAATCGTATCGACTACGAAGGCATTCAGGGTGCCATGCTCTATGCCACGTCGCTCGACGGGATCGGCATCCCGGGCACGCTGCAAGCGCGCGGCGATCTGACCGTGGTGCTGCGTCGCCAGATCGACATCACCGGCGTGGCGCCTGCCCGTTCGGATGCAGTGATCGGCGATCCGACCTGGGCCGGCCAGTTCACGCTGAACTACACCAACAAGAACTGGGGCATCGGTTCGGTGTGGCGTTATACTGGCGAACAGCTGTTCTCGCGGTTCGACCGTACGCCGGATGCGCGCCAGTTCGACAAGCTTGACGCCTTCGTCACCACCGACTTGAACATCTTCTACCGCACGGATGACAATTTCCGTCTGAACCTTGCGGTGCGCAACCTGTTTGATCGTCGCTGTCAGCTCAATGCCGGATTCTGTATCCCGGCAGGCATCAACGACTCCTTCGGTCGCCAGTTCACGGTGAACGTGACCAAGGAATTCTAATTCCTCGGGAATTGTTACAAGAAAAGGCCCCGGGAAACCGGGGCCTTTTTTTTGTTTGGGCCGATGGTTGGAAAATCAGGCGATCTGCATCGCCAGCTTGCCATCGCCTTCATCAATTTTCAGCGTGGTGCCATCGGGCAGCTTGCCTTCGAGCAGCATCTCGGCCAGCGGATCCTGCAGGTAGCGTTGCACGGCGCGTTTCAGCGGCCTTGCCCCGTAAACCGGATCATAGCCGACCCGTCCCAGCCAGCGCAGCGCCGCGTCGGTGAGATCAATCGTGATCTTGCGATCATCCAGCAACTTCTGCACCCGGCCCACCTGAATGGCGACAATCGGCGCCATGTGTTCCTGCCCCAGCCGGTGGAACAGGATGATCTCATCCAGCCGGTTGAGGAATTCGGGCCGGAAATGTGCGCGCACCACGTCCATCACCTGCGGTTCGACACTCGCCACATCCTCGCCATCGCCCAGCCCTGCCAGGTGCTGACTGCCGAGGTTCGAGGTGAGGATGATCAGCGTGTTGGCAAAATCCACCACCCGGCCCTGCCCATCGGTCAGGCGGCCATCGTCGAGCACTTGCAGCAGCACGTTGAACACGTCGGAATGCGCCTTTTCGACCTCGTCGAACAGCACCACCTGATAGGGGCGGCGGCGCACAGCCTCGGTCAGGACGCCGCCTTCTTCATAGCCGACATAGCCCGGCGGCGCGCCGATCAGCCGGGCGACCGAGTGCTTCTCCATGAATTCGCTCATGTCGATGCGCACCATCGCGCTGTCATCATCGAACAGGAAGCCCGCGAGCGCCTTGGTGAGTTCGGTCTTGCCGACACCCGTCGGCCCGAGGAACAGGAAGCTGCCGAGCGGCCTGCCGGGGTCTTGCAGCCCCGCGCGCGCACGGCGAACGGCCTTCGATACGGCCTCGATCGCTTGTGATTGCCCGATCACCCGCTTGCCGATGATCTCCTCCATTGCAAGCAGCTTTTCCCGCTCGCCCGCCATCATCTTGTCGATGGGAATGCCCGTCCAGCGGCTGACGACGGCGGCGATGTCCTCTTCGGTCACTTCTTCGCGCAGCATCGCGTTTTCCGACTGCGCGAGCGCTTCGGCCAGCCGCTTTTCCAGCTCGGGAATGCGCCCGTAGGAAAGTTCGCCCGCGCGCGCGAGATCGCCTTCACGCTGGGCCTGTTCCAGTTCGAGCCGGGCTGCATCAAGCTCCTCCTTGATCCGGCTTTCCGCCTCGATCTTGTCGCGTTCATTCTGCCAGCGGGTGGTGAGTTCGGCTGATTGCTGCTCAAGATTGGCAAGCTCCCCGCGCAAGGCAGCAAGGCGCTCCTTGGATGCGGCATCATCTTCCTTCTGAAGCGCTTGCTCCTCGATCTTCAGCTGGATGATCCGCCGGTCAAGCGCCTCGATTTCCTCGGGCTTCGACTCCACCTCCATGCGGATGCGGCTGGCGGCTTCGTCCATCAGATCAATCGCCTTGTCGGGCAGGAAACGGTTCTGGATATAGCGATCGGAAAGGCGCGCCGAGGCAACAATCGCCGCATCGGTGATACGCACGCCGTGGTGCAATTCATACTTGTCCTTGATGCCGCGCAGGATCGAGATGGTGTCTTCCACCGTCGGCTCGGCAATGAACACCGGCTGGAAGCGGCGCTGCAATGCCGGGTCTTTTTCGACATATTTCTGATATTCATCAAGCGTGGTTGCGCCAATGCAATGCAGCTCCCCACGCGACAGGGCGGGCTTGAGCAAGTTGGAGGCATCCATCGAACCTTCGCTCGCGCCCGCGCCGATCAGCGTGTGCATTTCATCAATGAACAGGATGATCTGGCCATCGGCATTCTTGACCTCGTCAAGCACGCTTTTCAGCCGTTCCTCGAACTCGCCGCGATATTTCGCGCCCGCAATCAGCGCGCCCATATCAAGGCTCATCAGGGTGCGGCCCTTGAGGCTGTCGGGCACATCGCCATTGGCGATCCGCAGCGCGAGGCCTTCGGCAATCGCGGTTTTCCCGGTGCCGGGTTCGCCGATCAGCGCCGGGTTGTTCTTGGTGCGGCGGGCAAGGATCTGGATGGTGCGGCGGATTTCCTCGTCGCGGCCGATCACCGGATCAAGCTTGCCATCGCGCGCGGCCTGGGTGAGATCGCGGGCGAATTTCTGCATGGCGTCATAGGTGTTTTCGGCCCCGGCGCTGTCAGCACGCTTGCCGCCGCGCAGCGCTTCGATGGCGGCGTTGAGGCCTTGCGGCGTGATGCTGGCAGCTTTCAACGCTTCGCCCGCTGCCCCCGGCGCCAGCGCCAGCGCGGTCAGGATGCGTTCGACTGTCACATAGGAATCGCCCCCCTTGTCAGCGAGCTGTTCGGCGCTATCGAGGAGGCGCACCGCATCATTATCGAGGCCGGGTGTCGCCTGCGCGCCGCTGCCGGTGACCGCCGGGATCTTGGCCAGCCCCGTATCCACCGCGCCCACCGCCAGCGCCGGGGTGCCGCCTGCGCGGGCAATCAGGCCCGACGCCATGCCCTCGCCATCCTCCAGCAGCGCTTTGAGGATATGCAGCGGCGTGATCCGCTGGTGATTGAGGCGGATCGCCACAGTCTGGGCGCTTTGCAGAAAGCCCTTGGCGCGGTCGGTGAACTTTTCGAGATTCATGTGCGATACCCCTCCATCAGGTTGCCGCCATCAAATAGTGTTGCGCATTTGCCACACAAGGCCCCGGGCGCGGATTTTTGATCGCTTGCCTGCCAAAGCCAGACATGGGTCGGCAGACGGCTCGTGGCAAGGGGCACCGCCTGCGCGTCTTGACCTTGCTGCCATCGCCTCGCAAACTGGCGGGCAACAAGGAGAGAGCACTGATGGGATGGCTGAAAGGCAGCGCGATTGCGCTTGCGGGCGTGACAGGTGTGGCCGTGGCAGGGCTGGCCGCGTGGGAGCCGTTCTTCGCCCATGCCGCCGCCGCCCCGGCCGCCCCGCGCGCCTATTCCGCCGAGATTATCCGCGATGAATATGGCGTGCCGCATATCTACGGCGCGACTGATCCCGATGTCGCTTTCGGCGTGGCGGTGGCCCATGCGGAAGATGATTTCTTCACGCTTCAGGATGTGGTGGCGATGAGCCGGGGGCGTTATGGCGCGATTGCGGGCGAGGACGGGGCCAAGGTCGATTTCGTCTATCACCTGATTGATGCCCGCGGCACGGCGGCGCGCGAATATCCCAAATTGCCAGCCGAGACCCGCGCCTTGCTGGAAGCCTACGCGGCGGGCCTCAATCACTACGCCGCCGAACACCCGGGCGAGGTGAAGCTGGCTGATCTCTTCCCGGTGAATGGCGAGGATATTGCCGCAGGTTTTGCCCTGCGCCAGCCGTTTTTCTTTGGCCTCGACAGCGTGATTGGCCCGCTGGTGGCGGGTGAGCCGCTGCGCCCTGAGCACGGCCCTGATATTCCCGGCTTCCCGCGCGAACAAGTGGGTGATGGTTCGATGGTGGCCGCGGCACAGCCGCGATCTTCGCGCCCGCTGGCCTTGCCCTTGGGGGAGGATGCCGAACATTTGGGCTCCAACGCCTTTGCCGTGCGCCCCGAACGCAGCGGCGGGCCAACGACGCTGATCTCCAATTCGCACCAGCCCCTGCGCGGCGGGGTCGCGTGGTATGAACTGGTGGTGGAAAGCGGCGAAGGCTGGCACTTTGCCGGTGCGAATTTTCCGGGCTCGCCCTTCCCCTTCCTCGGGCACAATGAAAATCTCGGCTGGACCAACACCGTCAACCGGCCCGACATGATCGACGTGTACGAGTTGGAGCTGGACGAAGGCGGCACGCGCTACAAGCTGGATGGTGAATGGCGCGATCTCGAAGTGCGCGAGGTGATCCTGCCGGTGAAAGTCGGCCCGCTGGTGCTGCCAGTGCCGCGCACCGTGCATCGCAGCGTGCATGGCCCGGTGATCGTGGGCGCCAAGGGCGCCTTTGCGATCCGTTATGGCGGGATGGGCAAAATCGACCAGCTCGATGCCTATTACCGCCTCAACAAGGCGCGCGATCTTGATGAATGGCAGGGCCAATTGGCGCGGCTGGCGATCCCTTCGACCAATTTCATCTACGCCGACAAGGCGGGCAATATCGCCTATGTCTATAACGCGGCCCTGCCCAACCGCCCGGAACTGGAGGCGGTAAAGGCGAACTGGCGCGGGGTGCTGCCCGGTAACCGTTCCGATCTGATCTGGCAGGGCGCGGTGGATTATGAACGCCTGCCTAAGCTGATCAATCCGGCATCGGGCTGGATTTACAACGCTAATAATGAACCATGGACCGCCGCCGGCGCGCGCGACGATTTGAAGCCAGATGATTTCTCGCCCGTTCTGGGCATTGAAGAAAAGCAGACCAACCGTTCACGCCGCGCTTACAAGCTGCTGTCGGAGGCAGGCGTGCTTGATCGTGCGGCGCTCCGGCGGATCAAGTACGATACCGGCTACGAACGTGCGGGCTATGTTGCCAAGCTGTGGGATGGGCTCGCCAGCCTCAAAGCGGGCGGCGATCTTGCCAAGGCGCGCGATCTGCTGCTGTCATGGGATTTCAAGGCCGATGGCAAGCATCCCGCCGACGCGCTGGCGCTGCTCGTCATCCGCGATTTCATGTCGGCTGAATATGGCAACAAGCCCATGCCCGATGTCGCGGAAAAGCTGGCGGCGGCGCAGGCCCACCTGATGCAGCATTTCGGGCGGATTGATCCGCCGATGGGCGAATTGCTGCGCCTGCGGCAAGGCACGCGCGATCTGCCGCTCGACGGCGGATCAGACACCCTGCGCGCTTCGACCACCTGGGATGTCGCCGAAGATGGCCGCCTCGCGCTCAAACATGGGGACAGTTTTATCCAGTGGGTGGAATGGCAGGCGGGCCAGCCCGTAGCCTCGCAATCCATCCAGCCCTTCGGCGCGGCCACCACCCGCCCGCAAAGCCCGCATTACACGGATCAGATGATGCTGTTCGTCGATCACAAGCTGAAGCCCGTCCATTTCTGGCGCAGCGACGTAGAGAAACATGCGCGCGCGAAGCGGCGCGTGACGAGCCGTTCCTGAACCCTTTTTCCCTCATCCTGACCTTACCGGAGACCCCGATGTCGCACGCTCTTGCTTCTGCCAGCCTTGCCGCGCTGGCGCTGGCGCTGGTTGCCGCCCCGCTTGCCCCTGTGGCCGCGCAAACCCGCCCCGCAGCCGCGCCCGCAGGCGCTGAGGCAACCGCAAGCCTTGCCGATCTCGTCGCGCAGGTTTCGATCCCCTATGAACAATTCCAGCTCGAAAACGGCCTCACCGTGATCGTCCACGAAGACCGCAAGGCGCCCATCGTCGGCGTGGCGGTGTGGTATAATGTGGGCTCGAAAGACGAGCCCGAAGGCCAGACCGGCTTTGCCCACCTGTTCGAACACCTGATGTTCAACGGATCGGAAAACGCGCCGCAGGACTATTTCCAGTATCTGGCTGAAATGGGCGCGACCGATTACAACGGCACCACCAATTTCGACCGCACCAATTATTTCCAGACCGTGCCCAGCCCCGCGCTCGAACGCGCGCTGTGGCTGGAATCGGACCGCATGGGTTATCTGCTCGGCGCGGTGACGCAGGAAAAGCTCGATAACCAGCGCGGCGTGGTGCAGAACGAAAAGCGGCAGGGCGATAACCAGCCGGGCGGTCTCGTCTTCTACGAAATCCTCAAGACCCTGTTTCCCAAAGGCCACCCCTATCACCACTCGGTGATCGGCTCGATGGCCGATCTCGATGCCGCCTCGATGGAGGATGTGCGCGCCTGGTTCCGCGACAAATATGGCCCCAACAACGCCACGCTGGTGCTGGCGGGCGATGTCTCTCCGGCGCAGGCGCGCGTGCTGGTGGAGAAATATTTCGGCCCGATCGCGCGCGGTCCGGTGAACACGCCCGCCGCCGCCCCTGTGCCGACGCTGGCCGCGCCAGTGCGCAGCGTGATGAAGGATCAGGTCGCCGCCACCCGCGTCACCCGTTACTGGCCCGCGCCCGGCCTCACCAGCGATGAACTCACCGCGCTGAGCGTTGGTACCAGCATTCTGGGCGGGCTGGCATCGAGCCGCCTTGACCAGATTCTGGTGCGCGATGAACAATTGGCGGTGAGCGTTTCGGCAAGCAATTCCGCCTTCCAGCGGGTCGGCTTTCTGTCAGTCAGCGCCACATTGAAGCCGGGCGGTGATCTGGCGAAGCTCGAAGCGCGGCTGGACGAACTGCTGGCCGATTACATCGCCAAGGGGCCAACCGAAGACGAAGTGCGCCGGGCTGCCACCAGCCAGCTTTCGGGCACGATCCGGGGCCTTGAACAGGTCGGCGGGTTTGGCGGCAAGGCCGTAACGCTCGCCCAGGGCCAAGTGCTGGCAGGCGATCCGGCGTTCTATGCGCGCCAGTTCGACAAGCTCGCCGCGCTTACCCCGGCGGATGTCAAGGCAGCGATGCAGCGCTGGATGACAAAGCCCGCCTTCACGCTGGTGCTTGAACCGGGCGCGCGTGATGCAAGCTATGAAGAAGCCGCCTCGGTCGGGAGCGCGGATAATGCCTCGCAGCGTGATCGCGCGGCGGAAACTCTCAAGGTTACGGTGGAACGGCCCAAGCCTGCCATTGCCACAACCGCCGAACTCGATTTCCCGACGCTCGAACGCGCGACCCTGAAAAACGGGATGAAGCTGACCTATGCCCGCCGCACTGCGGTGCCTGCAACCTATGTGAGCCTCTCCTTCGATGCAGGCAGCGCGGCAGACCCTGCGGACAAGCGCGGGCTGGCCGATCTCACCACTGGCCTGTTCACCGAAGGCACGGCCAAGCTTTCAGCCCAGCAAATCGCCGAGGCAAGCGAACGGCTCGGCCTCCGGATCAGCACTGGCGGCGGGGCGGATCGTTCGACCTTCACGCTGTCTGCGCTCACCGCCAATCTTGCCCCCAGCCTCGATCTGCTGCGGCAGGTGGTGCGCGAACCGGCCTTTGCGCCGGCTGATCTGGAACGCGTGCGCACCCAGACGATCACCGGCATCCAGCAGGCGATGAAATCGCCGCAGGGCCTTGCGACCCGCGCGCTCGGGCCGGAGATTTTCGGCGAGGCCAATCCCTATGGCGGCAATCCCACGGTGGCGAGCGTGCGCGCGATCACCCGCGATGATCTGATCGCCTTCAAGGACAGCTGGATCCGGCCCGATAATGGCGAGATTTTCGTGATTTCGGACAAGCCGCTGGCCGATATCGTCGCTGCGCTCAATGCGAGCTTTGGCAATTGGAAAGCGCCCAAGGCAGCCAAGGCCGCCAAGGTCTTCACCACGCCGCCCGCGCGGCCTGCCGGCAACCGCGTGATCCTGATCAACCGCCCCAATTCGCCGCAAAGCTTCATCCTCGGCGCGCAGCTGACGGCGCTGGATGGCTCGTCGAAGGAATTTGTCGATTTCAACAGCGCCAACAACGCGCTGGGCGGCAATTTCCTGGCGCGTCTCAACATGAACCTGCGCGAGACCAAGGGCTGGAGCTACGGCGTGCGCGGCGGGGCGGCTCCGCGTGAAAAGGCCGTGGTCTATAATATTTCGGGCGGGGTGCAGGCTGATCGCACCGGCGATTCGCTTGCCGAAATGATCCGCGAGACCCGCGAATTCCTCACCACCAGCGGGGTGAAGCCCGATGAACTGACCCGCAGCCAGGCTTCCGAAATCGGCGAGCTGCCGGGCCGTTTCGAAACCTCGCCTGCGGTGCTGGGCGCGATGCAGAGCCTTGCGCTCTATCGCCGCCCCGACAATTACTACGAAACGCTGGTGGGCCAGTATCGCAGCCAGACCCCGGCGAGCCTTGATAAGGTGGCGCGCAGCGTGCTCAACCCCGATGGCTTTGTGTGGATCGTGGTGGGCGATGCCGCCAAGGTGCGCGCCCAGCTGGCCCCGCTGGGACTGCCCATCGAGGAACGCGAATTGCCCGCATCACAGTAAGTCGTAAAGACGCAACCCAGCAGTGGCATAAGTGGTTGAAGCGGGCTGACACTGGTGTAAACAAGCCCCCGGAGAATTGCACGGGCGGGAGGGCCGACCGTGCCAGCCTCAACCGTCCGGCTCCCCCCACGCGGGCCCGGCACGGATAACAAGGAGATACACGAATGTCTGTTGCAGGAACCTGGAATACCACCGTCAAAAGCCCGATGGGCGATCAGACCGGCACGCTCACCGTGGTGGTCGATGGTGATGCCTTCACCGGCCAGATGGCAGGCGGCATGGGCACGATGGATGTGGTCGACGGCAAGGTCGATGGCAACACGCTGACCTGGAAGATGAACATGGTCGTGCCGATGCCGATGACGCTCGATTGCGAAGCGACTGTCGATGGCGATGCGATCACCGGCGCGGTGAATGCCGGCGCTTTCGGCGCGATGCCGATGTCGGGCACCCGCGCCTGATTGGACGCGCCCTGATGGGCACATGAAAGCCGCCGGAGCGCCCCGCGCTTCCGGCGGTTTTCTTATGGCAGCGCTTGCCGCGCGCTAGATTTTGCCGCGCAATGCCTGATAGGCGGCAGCCGATACCGTGTTCGCCAGATTGAGCGAGCGGATCACCTCGGACCGCATCGGCAGCTTGAACAGGCGGTCTTGGTGCTGCGCGATTATGTTGCGCGGTATGCCTTTGGTTTCCTGACCGAAAACCAGAAAGGCATCATCGGGATAATCCGGCTCGTAAAAGCTGCGCGCACCGAATTCCTCGAACAGGAACAATTGATCGGGCCGGGGGCTGCGGGCATCGACGAAGGCGTCCCAGCTGGCATATTCGGTCAGCTGCACATGCGGCCAGTAATCAAGGCCCGACCGCTTGACCCGCTTGTCGCTGATCTCGAAGCCCAAGGGGTGGATCAGGATCAGCTCCATCCCCAGCGCCACGCAGGTGCGCCCGACAGCGCCGGTGTTGCCGGGAATTTCGGGCTGGATGAGGATGATGGCGGTCATCGGCCGCGGGCAAGGCCCCACAGGAACAGCGCCCAGCCGATGAGCAAGGCGAGGCTGGAGCCGATGACAACGGTGCTGACCATGGATTCGGTAACGGGGCTGGCCGAAAAGCCGCTGCCGGCCATCGGCAGGGCCTCGCTCGCCCCCGTCATCGCGGCAAGGGTGATCCCGATCCACAGGCCGACCATTCCGCCAGCCAGCGCCCACCACGCCAGCCTCTCAAAAGCAGGCGTGAGGCGTGCGGACGACCAGAAGGCGGCGGCGATCATCACTGCCATGCCGCTCTGCACCGCATCGAGATGGGCGGACACGGCCATGCGCGGATTGGGGAAATAATCGACAACAAGGCCCTGCAGCAGCCCCGCGAGGAACAGCGCGCCGCCCACCACGGCCAGCGCCCGGCCACGGGGAGGCAGATCGCGGCTCATTGCCTCGTCCTGTCAGACGAGGACGGGTCGCTCGCCCGACAGGAGCCATCTCCCAGAATCCGGCTGGCTCGCACATAACCGAACGCGCCCTCGCCGGACCAGTTCTTCCCGTCGGGATAGCGCAGTTCGATCCCCGCCAGTTCGGCCTCGTTGGCCAGTCCCGCGTTGACGCCCATCATGACGTCACCATGCTGGCTCACTGCCGCCTCGGTCAGGCGGAAGTGGGTCGTCGAGCTGCAGGCGGGGCAGAAGTGCACATCGACGCCCGGTTCCGGCTTGTCGTGGCGCCGGAAGGTCGCCGTCGCACCCCGCACCGTCACCTCTGCGGGATCGAAATAGCCCCATTGCGCTCCGGCCTTGCGGCACAGATCGCAGTTGCAGGCGTGGACGAAATCCGGCCTTTTGGCGGTTGTGACGCTGACCGCCCCGCAGAAGCAGGCGAAAGTCATTACCCCAGCTTGGCCTTCAAAAGCTGGTTCACCACCTGCGGGTTGGCCTTGCCCTGCATCGCCTTCATCGTCTGGCCGACGAAGAAGCCGAACAGCGCTTCCTTGCCGCCGCGATATTGTTCAACCTTGTCGGCGTTGGCGGCAATGATCGCATCGACCGCGGCTTCGATGGCGCCGGTATCCGAGACCTGCTTCAGCCCTTCGGCCTCGGCGATCTCGGATGGGTCACGGCCCGTCTTGAGGACGATCTCGAAGATTTCCTTGGCCTGCCCGCCGCTGATTTCACCCTTGTCGGCCATCGCGAGAATGCTCGCCTGCGCGGCGGCCGTGGCATGAGCGGGATCGCCTTCATCGCCCAGCGCCTTCATCACCCCCGGCGCGACCGAGAGCGACCAGTTGGCGACTTGCGTGGCCACCGCCGCTTCGCCCTTGCCCGTGACCTTGGCGGTTTCAGCGAGCAGGGTTTCGAAGCGCGCGAAGGTTTCGACCTCGGCGGTCAACTCGCGCGCATTATAGGGCGTGAGGCCCAGCACCTCGACATAGCGCTTGCGCTTCGCATCGGGGAGTTCGGGGAGCGAGGCGCGGCATTCGGCGAGGAAATCCTCGCTCAAAACCAGCGGCAGCAGGTCAGGATCGGGGAAGTAGCGATAATCATGCGCGTCTTCCTTCGAACGCATGGTGCGCGTGGTGCCGGTGCCCGGGTCGAACAGGCGGGTTTCCTGCACCACCGTGCCGCCCGCTTCGAGCACATCGACCTGGCGCATCGCCTCATGCTCGATCGCCTGCATGACAAAACGCACCGAGTTCACGTTCTTGGTTTCGGTGCGGGTGCCGAAGGGCTCGCCGGGCTTGCGCACCGACACGTTCACATCGGCCCGCATCGAGCCTTCTTCCATATTGCCATCGCACGAACCGACATAGCGCAGGATCGCGCGCAGCTTGCGCAAGTAAGCCCCAGCCTCGGCGGGCGAACGCATATCGGGGCGGCTGACGATTTCCATCAGCGCCACGCCCGAGCGGTTGAGATCGACATAGGACATGGTCGGGTGCTGATCATGCATCAGCTTGCCCGCGTCCTGTTCCACGTGAATGCGCTCGATCCCGATCACCTTGTCTTCGGCAATGCCCGCCTTCTCATCGGCCTCGATCAGCAGTGAACCTTCGCCCACGATGGGGTGGTAAAGCTGACTGATCTGGTAGCCCTGCGGCAGATCGGCGTAGAAATAATTCTTGCGGTCAAACCGGCTCCACGCGTTGATCTGCGCGTCAATCGCCATGCCGGTGCGCACCGCCTGACGGATGCATTCGGCATTGGGCACGGGCAGCATCCCCGGCATCGCGGCGTCCACCAGGGAGACCTGCGAATTGGGCTCAGCACCGAACGCTGTCGCCGCGCCGCTGAACAGCTTGGACCGCGAAGTGACCTGCGCGTGGACTTCAAGGCCGATCACGACTTCCCATTCGCCGGTGGCACCCTCGATGCGGTAATTGCTCATTTCCTGTCCTCGTCCTCGATCATCTTGCCATCAGGCCCGAACCGCGCCTCGCCGTGATCGACGTGTCTGCTGATCCACCGGGCGAACAAGAAAGTCGCCGGGATTGCCACCGCGATTGCCAGGCCGGCAAGCGTCAGCGACGCATCGGGGGTCACCACCACTTCTCCGGCTTAGCCGTAAAGCCCGCGCGTTGCTGGATCGCAAGGCCGGCGTTGAGCACGCCCTGCTCGTCGAACGGACGGCCCACCAGTTGCAGGCCGAGCGGCAGGCCGTCGGCGTTGAGCATGGCGGGCACGCTCATCGCCGGGAGGCCTGCCAGCGACGCGGGCACGGCGAAAACGTCGTTCAGATACATCGCCAGCGGATCATCGACATTCTCGCCCAGCGGGAAGCTGGCCGTCGGCGTGGTTGGCGCAAGGATCACGTCGCACTGTTCAAAGGCGCGGGCAAAATCGCGGGCGACCAGCGCGCGGACCTTCTGGGCCTGCGTGTAGTACGCATCGTAAAAGCCCGCCGAGAGCACATAGGTGCCGATCAGGATGCGGCGCTTGACCTCATCACCGAACCCGGCGGCGCGGGTGGCGGCGTACATGTCCTGAAGGCCCACACCATCGGGCAGATCACGCAGGCCATAACGCACCCCGTCATAGCGGGCGAGGTTGGACGAGGCTTCGGCGGGCGCGATGATATAATAGGCGGGCAGCGCGTATTTGGTGTGCGGCAGCGAGACATCGACGATCTCGGCGCCTGCATCCTTGAGCCATGCCTTGCCCTGTTCCCACGAATCGAGGATTGCCTGATCGGTGCCCTCCATGCGGTATTCGCGCGGGATGCCGACGCGCTTGCCGCGCAGGTCAGCGTTGAGCAGGCCTTCCCAGTCAGGCACGGGCATATCCAGCGAAGTCGCGTCCTTGGGATCGAACCCGGCCATTGCGCCCAGCATGATCGCGCAATCTTCCACGCTGCGCGCCATCGGGCCGGCCTGATCGAGGCTGGAGGCAAAGGCGACAACACCCCAGCGCGAGCAGCGCCCATAGGTCGGCTTGATCCCGCAGATGCCGGTGAAGGCGGCAGGCTGGCGGATCGAGCCGCCCGTGTCGGTGCCGGTTGCAGCAGGCGCGATCCGCGCCGCAACAGCAGATGACGAACCGCCCGATGATCCGCCGGGGCTCATCGCGGCATTGCTCCCCGCCTTTTTCCACGGCGAGGTGACATTGCCGAAATAGCTGGTCTCGTTCGAGCTTCCCATCGCGAACTGATCGAGATTGAGCTTGCCCAGCATCCCTGCGCCTGCATCCCACAGCTTGCTGCTGACAGTGCTTTCATAGCGCGGCGTGAAGCCTTCGAGGATGTGGCTGGCCGCCGTGGTCTGCACGCCGTGGGTGGCGAACAGATCCTTCATCCCGATCGGCACGCCTGCCATTGCGCCCAGCGGTTCGCCCGCCGCGCGCGCTGCGTCCACTGCGTCAGCAGCGGCCAGCGCATGATCGGGCGTGGTGACGATAAAGGCGTTGAGCGCCGCTGCTTCGGCCACGGCAGCGTTGAAGGCCTCAGCCACTTCGCGCGCGGTGAAGCTGCCATCGCGCACACCGTCGCGGATTTCTTTGACACCGAGAGAGGTCAGGTCAGTCATTGTATCCAACCGTTCGCCCTGAGCCTGTCGAAGGGCTGTCCTTCTTTTGGCGCAGGATAGGAGAAGAAAAAGGGCAATCCTTCGACAAGCTCAGGATGATCGACTGAAGCCTTTTGGCTTCACTCAATCACCTTGGGCACACCAAAAAAGCCATGTTCAGCCGCAGGCGCATTGGCGAGCACATCCGCGCGCCTGCCCCCGCCGGTCAGCGGATCGGCATCCACCACATCATCGCGCAGGCGCAGCGTGTTGGGGATCACAGCCGCCATCGGTTCGATCCCGGTCACGTCGACCTCGGCCAGTTGTTCGACCCATTGCAGGATACCATTGAGTTCGGGCACCATGCGTTCAAGCTGCGCATCATCCATCTGGATGCGCGCAAGGCTGGCGATCCTGGCGACAGTGGCCTTGTCCACGGACATCTTCGCGCTGCCCCTTACTGGCCGGGGACCGGCGCAGGTGCTGCCCCGCCCGGCGCGCCCTGCCCTTGCGGCATCATCTGCTGCATCGCCTGCTGGAGAATCGCAAGATTGCGTTCAAAGGTCTGGCGATTCATGATGTCGATCACTTCGATCTCGAACACCAGATCAGCATTGGGCGGGATCGGCGCGCCCTGCGGCGGCTCGGCCCCGTAGGCCTGTTCAGCCGGGATGAACAGCTTGTACTTGCCGCCCTTCTGCATCTGCTGAAGGCCGTTGAAAAAGCCCGGAATGGTCGCGCCTTCTTCAATCGGGAACGGGCTGCCTTCGGGGAAGATGCCTTCCACCGGGAGCGGAATTTCGCGCGATTCGTCAAACACCGTGCCATCAGCGGCAAGCGTGCCCTTGTATTTCACGAACACCACATCGCCCACCTTGGGCGTCGCCCCGCTGCCCGCCACCAGCGTATCGAGATCAAGCCCCTTGGGCATCGCGGCGTAAGCAAGGCCGGCACCAATCAGAATGGCCACCACCACCCCAAGCCACAACTTGGTGAGCGAGCCCTTGGCAATCGGCTGGATCGGAACACGGGTGACTTCGGTCATGGAAAAAGTCCTGTTGGTGGCGGGCTTCGTGCGGTTGGAACACAGCAAAAAGGGCGCGGAAAATGCCGCGCCCTGATGGCTGATCACATGGCCGGGTTCAAGCGCTTATCGCGGATGGCCTGACCTGATCAAGACAAGCCTGCGCGCTTTAGCAGCAATGAGCGGGCATTTCAGCGCGTTCAGGCCTGACCGGCCCGAACGGCGCTTACTTGCTGCCGTCACGCTCCATCCGCTTGCGCTCCATCTTGCGGGCGCGGCGCACGGCAGCAGCCTTTTCACGGGCGCGCTTTTCGCTCGGCTTTTCGAAGTGGCGACGCAGCTTCATCTCGCGATAAACGCCTTCGCGCTGGAGCTTCTTCTTGAGCGCGCGCAGGGCCTGATCGACATTGTTATCGCGAACGATGATTTGCATAAACGACGACTACCTCATTTCAAACAGCGCCAGAGCCCGCCGGAAAGTCGCGGGATTGGGCGACGAATTGCCACTGAAATTCGCGCGATTCTTATCCAGAACCGCGCATAAGCTGGCGCCCGATAGTCCAACAATGGCAAATTGGCAAGCCAAAGCGCGGCCAAAGCCGGTTAGCCGTGCGATTCAGCCATCGGGCGATGCAGCGCTAGGCAGATGGGCTGCGCCTCGCTAAAGGCTGGAACCATGTCTGTGAACACCCTGTTTTCGGCCCCTTCCCCGCTTGCGGCCTCGGCGCTGGTCGCTGTCGGCGGCGCGGCCGGTTCGGTGCTGCGCTACCAGCTGGGCCGCTGGGCTGCGCACCTTGCCAGCCCGGCCAACACCTTTCCCTGGGGCACGCTGGCGATCAATATTCTCGGCAGCCTGTTGATGGGCGCGCTGCTGGGTTGGCTGGCGCGCGGCACGTCTGGTGCGGCCCAAGGCGAATCCCTGCGATTGCTGGTGGGGGTCGGGCTGCTGGGCGGCTTTACCACCTTCAGCGCTTTCAGTGCCGAGCTGGTCACCATGATGCACCGCGGGCAGGCCGGGCTGGCGGCAGGCTACGCCGCTGCCTCGCTGATCGCGGGAATGGCGGCGGTCATCATCGGCCTGATCGCCGCGCAGAGTGCAACCTGATGTCCGCGCCTGCCGACAGCGTCCGCCAGTTCACCATCGCCGAGGATGATGACGGCGTGCGGCTTGATCGCTGGTTCAAGCGCAATCTGCCGCAGGTCGGCTTTGCCACGATTTCGCGCTGGGCGCGTACCGGACAGATCCGGGTGGATGGCAAGCGCGCCAAGCCCGAAGATCGCCTGACCACCGGGCAGGTGCTGCGCGTGCCGCCGGGCGGTGAGGATGCTCCGCGCGATGCGGCAAAACCGCGCGCGCGCGCCCTGACGCCCGAACAGATCGCCGAAGCAAAAGCGATGGTGATCCGCGAAACGCCATCCGCCATCGTGCTCAACAAGCCGCCGGGTCTGGCCACGCAAGGCGGCAGCAAGACCACCCGCCACGTCGATGGCCTGCTCGATGCCTTTGTGACTGATGAACGCACGCCCCGCCCGCGCCTTGTCCACCGGCTCGACAAGGATACCTCCGGCGTGCTGCTGATTGCCCGCACGCCGGGCAGCGCGGCGAGTTTTTCCAAACGCTTCGCCAGCCGTTCGGCGCGCAAGGTCTATTGGGCGCTGGTCGTCGGCGTGCCCGATCTGGCCGAAGGGATCATCGACGCCCCGCTCGCCAAGCAGCCGGGCACCGGCGGCGAGAAAATGCATATCGACGAGGAAGGCGGCGCGGCGGCCAAAACCCGTTACCGCGTGGTTGACCGGGCCGGCCAGCGCGCCGCCTGGGTTGAACTCGAACCGCTCACCGGGCGCACCCACCAGCTGCGCGTCCACATGGCGGCAATCGGCCACCCGATCGTGGGGGATGGCAAGTATGGCGGGCCCGATGCCTTCCTGACCGGCGCGGTCAGCCGCAAGATGCACCTCCACGCCCGCCGCCTGATCATCACCGAGCCGAAAGTGGGAGAGGGCAGCGGCGGCAAGCTCGATGTCACTGCCGAACTGCCGCCGCATTTCGCCATGAGCATGGAGGTGCTCGGCTTTGATCCGGGGCTGTCGGATGCATCGCCTTTGCGTGAGGAAGCGCCCGAAAAGACGCCCGAGGAGAAAAAGCAGGCCGCCCGCCGCCATTTCAAGCAGGCCCGCAAGGAAGCCCGCCCGACCCGCCGCGCCCGCGGGGCGGCACCTGCCAAAGGCGCGGCAACCGGCAAAGGCGCGGTTGGCAAGAAGGCCAAGCCCGCCGCCAAGGGCAAGGCCAAGCCCGCCGTCAAACCTAAACCCAAACCCAAACCAGGCCCCAAGGCCCCCCGAGGCAAGACAGCGCGCTGATGCATCCCAACCCGCTTTACCGCAGCGATGATCGCGCCCTGATGGAGCAGCTGATCGACGAAATCGGCTTCGGCATGGTCTTCGCCGCCACGCCCGATGGCCCGCGCATGGCGCACACGCCGCTGCTGTCCACCGGCGACGGCGCGGTGCAGTTTCACCTTGCGCGCGGCAATGCGCTGACCCGCCATCTCGCCGGATCGGACGCGCTGATCGTCGTCAACGGCCCGGATGCCTATGTTTCCCCGCGCTGGTATGACAATCGCGATACCGTGCCGACATGGGATTACATCGCGCTCGAACTGGAAGGCCGGGTGCGGCGCATGGCGGACGAAGGCCTCGAAGCGTTCCTCCACGCCGCCATCGCCAAACACGAAGCGCGCCTTGAAGGCGAGCCGTGGCGGGCGGAGGAATCCAGCGAAAAGGTGTGGAGCGGGCTGTTTCGCGGCATCGCGGGCTTCGAACTTGAAGTGCTGGCATGGCGTCCCACCATCAAGCTTTCCCAGAACAAGCCGCCCGAAACCCGCGCCCGCATTGCCGATGGGCTCGAAGCGGCGGGCAAGCCGGCGCTGGCGCATCTTATCCGGGGCTTGATCGAAGGGGAGGCCGCATGAGCGCGCCCGCCCGCCTTGCGGTGTTTGATTGCGATGGCACGCTGGTGGATGGGCAGGCGGACGTGTGCTGGGCGATGGAGCGCGCTTTCGAACGCGCCCGCCTGCCCGCACCATGTTTAAGCGAGGTGCGCCGGGTCATCGGGCTGAGCCTGCCGGTCGCGATCCGCCAACTGGCGCCCGATATGTCCGAAGCCGATGCGGGCAACGTCACCGAATTCTACAAGTCGAGCTTCCGCGCCCGGCGCGAGGAAGGCCTGCTGGGCGAGCCGCTGTATGATGGCATTGCCGCCTTGCTGGCGGGCCTGCACGCTGCGGGATGGAGCCTGGCGGTGGCCACCGGCAAATCGGATCGCGGGCTGGCCGCCTGCCTTGCGGCCCATGGCATTGCCGATCTGTTCATCTCGCTCCAGACGGCTGATCGCCACCCGTCGAAACCTCATCCTGCCATGCTCGAAGCTGCCCTTGCCGATGCCGGCGCTGCGCCCCATCAGGCGGTGATGATCGGCGATACCACCTTTGATATGCTGATGGCCAAAAGCATCGGCGTGCCCGCCATCGGGGTCGCATGGGGGTATCACACCGCTCATGAACTGCGCGGCGGCGGCGCGCAGGCGATTGCCGAAACCGTGGACGAGCTTGCCGCCATGCTCGTCGCCTTTGAAGAGCACCGGCCATGAGCCGCCAGACCGCGCGCGAGCTGGCGGATGCGCGGGCGCGCACGCGCTACACCATCATGAACATCGCCCGGCTCGGCGGGGTGGCCATGGTGATGTTCGGAATTGCGATCATTCAGGGGGTGGTTGATCTGCCCTTCGCGCTCGGCGTGGTGCTGGCGGTGGTGGGCTTTGCCGATTTCTTCGTGCTGCCGCTGGTGCTGGCGCGCAGCTGGAAAAGTCAGGGCGCATCGGCAAAGGACGAGCCTGAGGCATGATCCGCCGGTTTTACGGCCAAGTCAGCGTCGCACATGTCAGCGCCGCGCAGGGCAGTGGCGGCTGGCAGGTGATGCTGGACGCGCGCGGGGTGAAAACCGTGGGCGGGCAGGCGCAGATCGTGCCCACGCCCGCGCTGGCCGAAGCGCTGGCTGCCGAATGGGCGCGGCAGGGCGACAGGATCGACCCCAAAGACCTGCGCCTGCGCGACATGGCCGATTATGCGCTCGATGTGGTCGCCGCCGATCCCGCCGCGCTGGCACGCGACCTTACTGCCTATGCCGATACCGACACGCTGTGTTACCGCGCCGACCCGGACGAACCGCTCCACGCGCGGCAATGGGAGGTGTGGGAACCTTTGCTGAGCGCGTTCGAAGCGAATAATGGCGTCAGGCTGGTGCGCGTCAGCGGGATTGTCCATCGTCCGCAGGATGCAGGCGTGCTGGCAACGCTGGAACGCCGCCTGGCGGGCGAAAATCCGTTTGTGCTGGCCGGGCTTGAAGTGAAGACCAAGCTTGCCGCCTCGCTGGTGACTGCCCTGCTGGCGCAGGATGCCGCCGACGAGGCACGCGCGCTGGCGCTGTGGCAGGCGGCGTGTCTTGAGGAAGAATGGCAGGCCGAATTATGGGGCCGCGATGCCGAAGCCGAAGCCCGCCGCCGCATCCGTGAGGCGGATTTCCTGCAAGCCTGGCGTTTTGCCCGCCTTGCCCAAGCGGGGTAAATCCTACTCGGCCAGCCAGGTGGCCACTTCGCCCGCGACCTGATTGGCCGCGCGGTTCAGCGCCGGGCCGACTGCGCCCGGTATCGCCGGAACCCCGCTCTCGCGCGCTTCGAACCGGCGCGAGGCCGCCTTGCCGCCCGCTTCGGTGCGCACCGCATCAAACCGCACCACCACCGATGATGTGCGCGCATCATAATCCATATCAAGCAATGTGCCGCGCAAAGTCACATTGGCCACCATCGGCGTTTCATCATTGTCGATGACCAGCGCCTGCCCCTTGGCGCGCAAGGTCTCACCGATCAGGCGGCGAAACAGGCGCGCAGGCTTTTCCACCCAGTAGGCCTCGCCAAGATAGGCCAATTCGGTATCCGAGACCACCACCGGCAAGCGCAGCACATCGAGCTTGGCCGGGGTATCGGGCAATTGCACCAGAATGGCGCGCCCCGCCGTATCGCGCCCGGCCACCGCGCCCGAACCTGCCGCAGGCGGGGCAAGCGGGCTGAGCGTAAGCAGGCTTTCAGGCGGCTCGCCCCCGCCAAGGCTCACACAGCCCGCCAGCGCCGCCAGCGCCACCAGCGCCAGCGCAGCGCCGGTCAGCCGGATCGGGCGGCCCTGCCTGTGGGTCATTGTCGCAAGGCTTTGCCGCATCACGGGATCATCCTTCATTGCTTGTAAGTCGGCAGAGACTTGCCCTGCACCAGCGAGCCGACGCCCTCGGCTTCGAGCTTTTCACTAATCGAACGCAGCGCCCGGCTGGTCGCGCGCAGATCCTGCAAAGTGGCCTCGGCGGCGGGCAGCGTGCCCTCGCGCAGCTGGCGCGCGGCGGGCCGCGTATCCTCAAGCGTGGCCGCCAGCGAAGCCAGCGCCAGATTGGCCGATTTGAGCGTTGCAGCCAGTTCGCGCACCGCCGGACGGCCTTCATTGCTGATCAGCGCATCGCTGGTCAAAGCCACTTTTTCGACAGCATCGAGCGCTTCGTTGAATTCCCTCATCGTGGTGCGGAATTCGCGCAGATTGGCGGTCAGTTCGGGCGCGGCCACGGCCAGTTCTGCCGAAACCTTGTTGGTGTTGCGCAGAATCCCGGCCAGTTCCTGCTGATTTTCCGGGCCCAGCACCGTGTTGAGCTGTTCGGTCAGCGTGGACAGCCGTTCCAGCAGCAGCGGCGCATTGGCGACGATTTCCCCAAAGCCGCCGCGCCCTGCCGGGATCACCGGGCGGCCTTCGGGACACGCCGTGGTGTCGCACGAAATGCGCGGTGCGTTCTTGCGCGCACCATCGAGCAGGATCGAGGAAACCCCGGTAAAGGTCGCCTGAATGGTCGCCTGCGTGCCGACCAGAATGGGCACATCCTGCTGCACCGCAATGCGCACCCGCACAAATTGCGGATCATCGCGCGACAGGCTGATCTGTGTCACCTGCCCCACCGGCACGCCGGCAAAGGTCACCTGGCTGCCATTGGCAAGGCCCGACACCGACTGCGCATAGAAGATATCATATTCGCGCTGCGAGCGTTGATCGAGGCGCGCCAGCCACACGATGAACGCCGCCAGCGCCGCCAGCAGACCCAGCGTCACGGCCCCGACCCAGAGATGATTGGCGCGTGTTTCCATGGTTTGTCCCTATGAACGCCTCAAGGCGGGTGTGTCCAATCTTTGCATCACGCTTCAACCGCTGCGGGCCTCGTTGACGCGGAAAGTGGCCTCGGCCGCACGGCCGCGCGGGCCGCAGAAATATTCCTCGATCCAGGGATGGCGGGTCTCGATCAGTTCAGGGATCGTGCCGACGGCGATGATGCGCTTGTCCGCAATCACCGCCACCCGGTCGCAGATTTCGTAAAGCGTATCGAGATCATGGGTGATCAGGAACACGGTGAGCCCGAGCGTTTCCTTCAGCTCGCGGGTCAGCCGATCAAACTTGGCAGCGCCGATCGGATCAAGCCCTGCGGTCGGCTCGTCAAGAAACAGCAGTTCCGGATCAAGCGCCAGTGCGCGGGCAAGGCCGGCGCGCTTTTTCATCCCGCCCGAAAGCTCGCTCGGGTATTTGTGCGCCGCCTCTTCGGGCAGGCCGGTCAGCATGACCTTGTACCGCGCGATCTCGGCGCGGAATTCGGGATCGAGTTCGGGGTAATATTTCTTGAGCGGTACCTCGACATTCTCGCCCACCGTGAGCGTCGAGAACAGCGCGCCGCCCTGAAACAGTACCCCCCAGCGCCGCCTGACGCCCACACCCCGTTCCAGATCGAGTTCGGTGATGGTCCGCCCCAGCACGTCAATCCGCCCGGCGCTGGGCCGCTGTAGCCCGATGATCGAGCGCATCAGCACGGATTTGCCCGATCCCGATCCGCCCACCACGCCCAGAATCTCGCCGCGCTCGACCGTGAGGTTCAGCCCGTCATGCACGGCAAAATCGCCGAACTTGTTAACCAGGCCTTCCACCACAATCGGCGGTGTTGCAGCACCGCGGGTCTCTTCGTTCATCGGCCTATCCCCATCCGATTTCGGTGAAGAACACCGCAAAGAACGCATCAAGCACGATCACCGCAAAGATCGCCGACACCACGGCCATCGTTGTGCGGCGGCCGACTTCTTCCGAATTTCCGCGCACCTGCAGCCCGTTATAACAGCCTGCCAGCGCCACAATCAGCCCGAATACCGGCGCCTTGATCAGCCCGACCCACAAATCCGTTGTCGGCACCACTTCCTGAATGCGCAGCAGGAAGGTCAGGAACGGAATGCCCAGCGCAAACTGGCCCACCATCGCCCCGCCGATGATCGCCACCACCGAGGCATAGAACCCCAAGAGGATCATCATGAACGTCGCTGCCATCAAGCGCGGGATCACCAGCACTTCGATCGGCGAGATGCCGATGGTGCGCATCGCGTCGATTTCCTCGGTCAGCTTCATGGTGCCCAATTGCGCCGCAAAGGCGCTGCCCGAACGGCCGGCCACGATGATCGCTGTCATCAGCACGCCAAGCTCGCGCAAGGTGATGCGCCCGACAAGGTTCACCGTCAGCGCCTCGGCCCCGAATTGTTCGAGCTGCACCGCACCTTGCTGGGCAATGACGATGCCGATCAGAAAGCTCATGAGACCGATGATCGGCAGGGCTGAAACCCCCACCAGTTCCATCTGGTGCACCAGCGCCTTGCCCGGAAAACGCCCCGGATGCCGCGCCAGACGGGCCGCGCCGATCACGATCTGCCCGAAAAACGCGATCACACCGAACACGCCGGCGCGCGCGGCAAAGATCTGCTTGCCGACTGCGCCGGGCACCACTTCCCACAAGGGCAGGCGGTGGCGGCGCTGCTGGCTTTCGCTGCCGATCTCGTCGACCGCATCAAGCAGGCGCTGGGCCGAAGGGCTTGCCCCCTCGATCCGCGCCTCGTGCCGCCGGGCCAGCTGGCACACGACCCAGGCCCCGACCGTGTCGAATTCGCTCACCCCGGCCAGATCAATCGTGGTGATGGCACCCGAAATGCCGTGCAGGTCGCGTTCGAACGCGGCAATCGTCGCCAGCACCAGCGGCCCTGACAGCGCAAGACGCGTGCCGCCAGCGCCATCTTCGGCGAGCGAGAATTGCGCGGTATGCTCCATTAAGCTGGTTCTATGGGGCGTTTGTGGCAATGCCACAAGAGGATGCGCCGCCGATTGCCCTTGCGCGCGAGGATCATTGCATCGCACCGGCGGCGCTGGCATGGGGCTTGGCGCCATGAACGACACACTTTCGACCACTTTCGATCCCGCCGAAATCGAGGCGCGCTGGTATCACCATTGGGAAGCAAACGGGCTGTTCCGCCCGCATCGCCCTGATGCGGAGCCCTTCACCATCGTCAACCCGCCGCCCAATGTGACGGGCAGCCTCCATATCGGCCACGCGCTCGACAACACGCTGCAGGACGTGATGGTCCGCTATGAACGCCTGCGTGGGCGTGACGCGCTGTGGGTGGTCGGCACGGATCACGCCGGGATCGCGACCCAGATGGTGGTCGAACGCCAGATGGAAGCGCGGCAGGACAAGCGCACCAACTACAGCCGCGAGGATTTCGTGGCGAAGGTGTGGGAGTGGAAGGCGGAGAGCGGCGGCACCATCACTCACCAGCTGCGCCGCCTGGGCTGCTCGATGGACTGGAGCCGAGAGCAGTTCACGATGGACCCGCATTTCACCCGCGCGGTGATCAAGACCTTCGTCGATCTCTACAATGACGGGCTGATCTACCGCGACAAGCGGCTGGTGAACTGGGACCCGAAGCTCAAGACCGCGATCAGCGATCTGGAGGTCGAAACCCGCGAAGTGAAGGGCCATTTCTGGCGCTTCCGCTATCCGCTGGCGGACGGCGTGCTGACGGATGCAGGCGCGGATCACCTGATTGTCGCCACCACGCGTCCCGAAACGATGCTGGCCGATATGGCGGTGGCGGTGAACCCGGCGGACGAACGCTATGCCAGCGTGGTGGGCAAGCACATCATCCTGCCGATCACCGGGCGGCGCATTCCGATCATTGCCGATGAACATGCCGATCCGGAGCTGGGGTCAGGCTGCGTGAAGATCACGCCGGGACATGATTTCAACGATTTCGAAGTGGGCAAGCGCGCCGGACTGGCGGCGGGCGCGATGCTCAACATGCTCGATGCCGATGCTGCAGTTTGTCAGACGGCAGACGGGTTGATCCCTGAAATCTATGTCGGACTCGACAGGTTCGAGGCTCGCGATCTGGTTGTCGGCTGGATGAAGGAATTTGGTTACCTCGTCCCGCATATCGACAAGGACGGCACCGAACACGACGCCGAACCGCGCGTGATCCAGACCCCGTTTGGCGACCGCGGCGGCGTGGTGATCGAACCCTGGCTGACCGATCAATGGTATGTGAACGCAGCGGAACTGGCGAAAAAGCCGATTGAGGCGGTGCGTTCGGGCGAGATCCAGATCGTCCCCAAGACGTGGGAGAAAACCTTCTTCAACTGGATGGAAGGTATCCAGCCGTGGTGTGTCTCAAGGCAGCTGTGGTGGGGGCACCGGATTCCGGCGTGGTTCGCCGATGATGGACGCTGCTTTGTCGCCGAGGACGAGGCCGCCGCACAGGCGCTCGCTGGCGAAGGCGTGGCGCTGACTCAAGACGAGGACGTGCTCGACACGTGGTTCTCCTCCGCCCTGTGGCCCTTCGCCACGCTGGGCTGGCCCGATGCCCAGCTCCCCTCCCCTCAAGGGGAGGGGTCGGGGGAGGGGTGTGCCACGCCCGATGGGTCGAACCCCCACCCCCCAACCCCCTCCCCCAAGGGAGGGGGAGATCTGCTCGCCAAACACTTCCCCAACAGCCTGCTCATCTCCGGTTTCGACATCCTGTTCTTCTGGGATGCGCGGATGATGATGATGGGCTTTTACAACATGGGCCAGCGCCCGTGGGACACGCTTTATCTCCACGGCCTCGTGCGCGCGGCCGATGGCGCGAAGATGTCGAAATCGAAGGGCAATGTCGTCGATCCGCTGGGCCTGATTGATCAATACGGGGCCGATGCGCTCAGGTTCTTCATGGCGGCGATGGAAAACCAGGGCCGCGACATCAAGATGGATGAACGCCGCGTCGAGGGTTACCGCAACTTCGCCACCAAGCTCTGGAACGCGGCGCGGTTCTGCCAGTCGAATGGCATCGGCGCGTCTGCCACGATCAAGGCTCCGCCCGCGCGCCTTGCCGCCAACCAGTGGATCATCGGCGAGGTGCAGCAATGCGTCACCGCCATCGAGGCGGCGATGGCCGATCTCAGGTTCGATGCGGCGGCGAATGCGATTTACCAGTTCACCTGGTCGAAGTTCTGCGACTGGTATCTGGAACTGGTGAAGCCGGTGCTGAGCCCCGTCACCCCGGCGCAGGCCGGGGCCCAGAGCGGGGAAGCACCGCCTGCGCCGCTGGATCCCGGCCTACGCCGGGAAGACGAAGAGGGGGCTTGGTCGCCCGCCACCGAAACCCGCAGCGTCGCGGGCTGGGCGCTCGACCAGATCCTTGTCATGCTGCACCCCTTCATGCCCTTCATCACCGAAGAGCTGTGGCACAAGCTTGGCGCGCGCGAGTGCGAGCTGATCCTCGCCCAATGGCCCGCGCCGCAAGCGGAAATCAGCACGGATGCCACCGATGCCATCGACTGGGTGATCGAGCTGACCACCAACACCCGCAGCGCCAAGAACGAGCTCGGCATTGCGCCGGGGGCCAAGCTGGCGGCCTATCTGGCTGCCCCTTCCGATGTGGCCGCGCGCACCATCGCACGCTCGTCAGCGGCAATCGAACGGCTTGCGCGCCTGACCCCGATCACCATCGGCGAAGCGCCTGCTGGCCCGGCGATGCAGGTGATCGCGGGGGGCGACACCTTCGTCATCCCGCTCGAAGGCATCATCGACATTGCGGCGGAAAAGGCCCGGCTGGAAAAGGCGCTGGCCGCTTCGCAAAAGGAAGCCAAATCGCTCGATGGGCGGCTTTCCAACCCCGCCTTTGCCGAAAAGGCCAAGCCGGAAGCCGTCGAAAAGGCGCGCGCCGATCTCGCTCACCACCAGGGCGAGGTCGAACGGATCACCGCAGCGCTGGCGCGGCTGGGATAGGCGGGGGCGGTTACCGCGCCGTCTCGTCCTGCTTCTCGGCCTGCTGGGCGGCGCGGGCAATGTCGTTATAGACGCGGCGCGCCGAAGGATTGCGCGAGGCGTTGTACAGCTCGGCCACCAGCGCGCGGTCAAAATCGGTGAGGCCGGCGGGCGGATCGGCATCGGTGAACAGCGTGAGAATGGTGCGTGCAGGCACCGCGCTGTCGGCTTGCGGCGCGCCCGTGCCCAACAGCGCGCGCACCGTGATGTAATCGGCGAGCTGCGCCAGCGTGAAGCCTTCCGCGCTCGCCCGCGCGATCAGCACGGCAGCGCCGGTGATCTCGGTGGTGACCAGCGGATCATGATGGCTGATCGGCTCGAACTGCGTCATCTCGCCCACCACCAGCGGCTGGCCGAAATAATCGCGCACCACCACCCGGTTCCAGGCGCGCACCGGGCCGGTTTCGGCCAGCACCCGCGCGCGCTGATGGCTGGCGAGATGGGCCAGCTGCGCCGAGCCATCGGCCAGCCAGCTTTCCGGCGGGCCAGCTTGCGGCGCCATGAAGCCGACGCGGATGGTCGGCACGCAGGCCGGATCGCTGCTCGCCCCCACGCCCAGCATCCGGGCGTTCTCGCGGATGCGCTCGGCGATGGCGGCGGCATCTTCGGGCGCAAGGCCGCGCACTTCGGGGCAGACCGGGAAAGCGAATTTCGCCACCGGCTGGTGCATGCGCGGCGGGCGGATGATCTGGCGGGTGAAATCGCGCAGTTCCTTGCGCCGCTCGGACGGGGTGGGCGGCGGCGTGACGATGATCGGCGCGCGCGCCTTAGTCTCGGGCACCTCTCCGGCTGCCGGGGGCGGAGCGGCTGATAATGCCAGCGCGGCAAGCAGACTGAGGCCCGGCATGATGCGTTCATCCTCCCCAAGTGGTGGCAGGCAAGGCCGCCTTGATAACAGCCTGAGGATAAAGCGCAAATGAACAGCTATGCGGCCGCGCGCACGGTGGTGAGATTAAGCCCGATGGCGCCGATCAGGATCAGCGCGATGAACCCGGCCTGCGCCAGGGTAAGGCTCTGGCGGAACACCACCCAGCCGATCACCGCAATCGCGACAATCCCGAGCCCCGACCACACCGCATAGGCGACCCCCATCGGAATGCGCGTCATGGCAAAGGCCAGCAGCCAGAAACACACGCCATACCCCGCCATCGCGCCCATGCCGTAACCCCAGCGGGTCATCCCTTGCGAGGCGTTGAGCAGGCTCGTCGAGATCACTTCGAGCGCAATCGCGCCCAGCAACAGGAACCATGGATTGATCGTCATGGCGCGGTCTCCGTCGGGGTGGCGGGCTCTGCCAATGCGGTTTCAAGAAAGGCGAGCGTGCGCGGCCAGCCATCCTTGCGCGCGGCGATGTTGCCTTGTTCGGTGCCGCCGAACACGGTCAGCATGAAGGGCACCGGCTTGCTTTCGTCAAGCGGCGGGCCGACGGCGAAATGCCCGGCATCCTTGTAGGCAAGCAAGGTGGTTTGGAGGCCCGCTCCGCTGCCATCGCGCCGCGCCTTCACCGCGCGCGCCATCGGGCACGAAGGCCACAGGCTGTCCGCCTCGCCGCACAGCAACAGCACTGGCCCGGCGATGCGTTCAACCGGGATCACGGCCTCAGGGTGCTGCGGCAGCGTGGCAAGCGCGGGGGTATAGACATCGCTGCTGAAACCGCCGGGCGTGATCGGCAGGAAGGGCACGGGCTTGCCGCCTTCGCTCCAACTGGAGCTTGTCACCGGCATGAAGCTCCAGTCAAACCCCTGCCACACCACATGGCTCGGCACGGCGGCGACCACGGCGGCCACATCCGCGCGGCGGCTCGCCACCAGCAGCGCAGCCTCCGCACCTTTGGACGTGCCCATGATCGCGATGCGCGCCGGATCAACCGTCGGCTGCGTTTTCAGCCAGTCAAGCGCGCGGGTGATGGTTTCGAGCGGCACATCTTCAAGCCTTTCAGGCTGGCCGGGCAGGCGATAGTAACCGATGGCCAGCGTCGCAAAGCCCTGCTTGGCCAGCAATTGCGCCTCGGCCTCGCTCGCCCCGCCCAGCCCGCCTTCCGATCCGCCGAGCACCAGCACGGCGGCACGTTTGGCGCTGCCTTCACCGGGATAGAAATTGCCGATGAGGCCAGGCTGGTTGATCCGCTCGCCGCCCAGCCCGGGCGCGGCCAGTTCGATCGCCGGGATCCACGGCTTGGTGGTCCACAGCCACGCCCCGCCCGCGATCAGCAGCAGCAGCACCACCCCCAGCGCGATGCCGAGCCATTTGAGCCATTTACGCATAGTCATTCCGTCTCCTGGGAAGTGTTTGCCTGCATCCACGCCGGCACCGGGCCGATATCCTCGCCCCGCGCCAGCGCCGCGCTGGTTGCTGCGCTGATGAAGCGCCACACTGCGCCATCAAAGCCGGGATCAACCCCGCCTTCGCCGCGCCAATTATCAACATCATCATAGATCGCACGCGCGCCGTCCCACATGGCGGGCGATGCGACCGCCGAGAACGGCGCCAGCAGCGCCATCCATTCGCGCACAAAGCCGAGCGCTACCGCGCTGTCCGGCGCGAGCGGCAGGGCCGCGCTGATCCGCGTGCCGAGATCGCGCCACCTGGCGTTATATTCCTCGCTCGAAAAATCGCAGTCCATCGCGGGCAAGGCGCGCACGAATTCGGCCTGCACGCTTTCATCCATGTAGCGGCTGGCAAAGGCCTGCCAGGCGGCCATATCGCCGCTGGTGGCGTGCTGGCTGTCATGGATGAGGTCGCACAAGGTCGCGGGATCGAGCGCCTCGCGGCGTGCCAGCCGGGCTTTCACCGCCACCAGCAGCGTGCGGATATCGGCAAGGCGCGCCGCTTCGGCTTCGATCACCTCAAGCTGGGCATCGATCATCGCGCCCAGATCATGCGGCCCGCGCCCCAGCACGCGGCCAATCGCCTCCAGCGTCAGCCCGGCGCGCTTCAGCGTCACGATCTGGTGGATCCGTTCCAGCTCCGCCGCGCCATAATACCGCCGCCCCGAGCCTGCGCGCAGCGGCGCAATCAGCCCGCGCGCCTCATAGAACCGCAAGGCGCGCGAGGTAAGGCCCGTGCGGCGCACAACCTCTTGAATGGAGAACGAATCGCTCATGCCCTGCGTGTAGCAGTTGACGCAACGTCAACTTCAAGCGGAAAAAGCTGCCCGGCAGATATCGGGATCGCGCCCGATGCGAACCCATGACGGGGATTGGGTGGATTTTCGCCGTCCTCTCAATCGTCACCCCGGACTTGCCTGCCCCGGCGCAGGCCGGGGATCCGGGGTTAGGCTTTCTTTCTTCCCAGACAGCGCCCCAAGGTAGCCAAGCCCCGTGTCAAGCACGGGGCGACGACGGAGTGAGGCGTCCGCAACGGGGGCGAATCCAGAAAGGCAGATTTCGTCACATGCGGCGCTATGGCTGCCCTTCGGCTTTCAGGGTTGCGGTCGATTGCATCTAATTACTGCTAGTGGGTGGGAAGTTGCCGTCCGGCGTCATCCCGGCGAAGGCCGGGACCCAGAGCGGCACGCGCTGCACGAAAAGCTTCTGGGCCCCGGCCTTCGCCGGGGTGACGGTTAGGGGGGGGGGAATGGGGTCGCTTCCCGCATGTCCGCTTTTGTCCGCGATCATGCCTAACCTGCCCTTCGTGCGCCCGGCCAATGCGCGCGAAATTTCCTACCGGCGCGTTTCGTGGCATAGGCGGGGCATGATTGCAGCCTTCGCCCCCGTTTTTGCGCTGACGCCCCGTGTCCGTCCGGCGGCGCCATGTGCGTTTTTTGCCTTTATGGACAAGGGTTTGATGGGATCACGCAAAGCGGACACGGTGTCCGCTTTGTCCGCTTTTGCAGGGCTTGGGGCATGAACCTTGCGCTTGCCACCGATGATACCGGCGGGCCCGAAATCTTCGCCTCGCTGCAAGGCGAAGGGCCGAGCCTGGGGCTGCCGGTGGCGTTCGTGCGGCTGTCGCGCTGCAATCTGGCATGTGTGTGGTGCGATACCGCCTATACCTGGCGCTTTACCGGCGATAACCGCCCGCACCGCGACGGGATTGCCTTTGAACGCCGCGCCAATCAGGTGACACTCTCCCCGCAGGAAACCGCCGCGCGGATCGCGGCGCTGGGCCAGAAGCGCCTTGTCATCACCGGGGGCGAGCCGCTGCTGCAAGCGGGCGCACTGGCTGAAATGCTTAGCTCTCTGCCCGATACAGCTGTCGAGATCGAGACCAACGGCACTGTCGCCGCGCCTGCGCGGCTCGATATCCGGGTGGATCAATACAATGTCAGCCCCAAGCTTTCGCATAGCGGCAATGCGGCAGAGCTCGCGCTGATCCCCGAACGGCTCGATGCCTATGCCGCCGATCCGCGCGCGTTCTTCAAATTCGTGGTGGCCTGCCCTGCGGATGTGGCCGAAGTGCTGGAATTGCAGCGGCGCTACCGGTTCCGGCCCGAACGGGTGTTCCTGATGGCCGAAGGCACCACCAGCGCCGCCCAGCGTGATAAGCAGGCTTGGCTTGCCCCGCTATGCCTTGAACACGGCTTCCGCATGAGCGACCGGCTGCATATTCATCTTTACGGGGATACGCGTGGGACGTAGCTTTTCGTCATTGCGAGGAGCCGAAGGCGACGCGGCAATCCAGAGTCAGCGCCGAACCGCTCTGGATTGCTTCGCTTCGCTCGCAATGACGAGAGAGAAACCTACCCCTGCGACCGCCAGCGCATCACCACGCGTTCGACGATTTCTTCCTCGTCGCCGCCCTTGCTCCACAAGTCGACAAAGCTCGGGTCTTCCGACGCCGGGCGCTTGTGTTCCTCAAGATTGTCGAAAGTGACGCGGATCGGGATCGAAACACCCTCGCCGCAGATGATGCATTCGCGGTTTCTGAGCGCCGGGATGGTATCGAGGAAACCGCGCGCGCCTTCGGGCATGGCGGCTTTCACAAAGGCCTGGTCGCGATCATTGTTGAGGCGCATCGCGATGATCGTGCCGCACTGCGACAGCACGCCTTCGGCCAAGTCAGAGGGGCGCTGCGTGATCAGGCCAAGGCTGATGCCGTATTTGCGCCCTTCCTTGGCAATCCGGCCCAAAATCTTGGCGACCGACGAACCATCGGCGTTCTTTTCGTTGGGCACATAGCGGTGCGCTTCCTCGCACACCAGCAGCACGGGCCGGGTCTTTTCATCGCGGCCCCAGATCGCAAAGTCGAACACCAGCCGGCTGAGCACCGCCACCACCGTCGAGGTGATGTCCGACGGCACGCCCGACACATCGATGATCGAGATCGGCTTGCCATCGCCCGGCATGCGAAACACCTTGCTGATGAATTCGACCATGGTGTCGCCCACCAGCATGCCCGAGAACATGAACTGGTAGCGCGGATCGGCCTTGAGCTCGTCGAGCTTGCCCTTGATCCGCATGAACGGCGCGCTCGAGGTGGCCTTGTCGAGCTTGCCCATCTCGTCCTGCAGGATGTTGGTGAGATCCGACAGCAGGTAGGGGATCGGCGAATCCACCGTGATCTTGCCCATGGATTGCGCCAGCCGGTTACGGCTGCGGGCCTGCAACAGGCATTTCGCGAGAATGTCGATATCCACCTGGCGTTCATTGCCGCTGGAATTGAGCAGCACTTCGCAGTGTTCTTCGAAATTCATCAGCCAATAGGGCATTTGCAGGTTCGACACGTCGAGGATTTGCCCGGTGGTGCGGAACGCGGCGGAATATTCGCCGTGCGGGTCGATCATCACGATATGACCCTTGGGCGCAGCTTCACAGATGCGGTGCAGGATCAGCGCCGCGCTGGTCGATTTGCCGGTGCCGGTCGAACCGAGCAGCGCAAAATGCTTGCCCAGCATCGCATCAATATACAGCCCGGCGCGGATATCGCGGGTCGGGAATACCTTGCCCACGGTAATGCTGGCGCGCCCGTCGCTGGAATAGACCTGTTCCAGATCGCGCGTGCTGGAAGCATAGACCAGCGAGCCGGGGATCGGATAGCGCGTTACCCCGCGGCGAAAACCGTGGATGCGGCCGGTGAGCTTTTCCTCGTTGCCTTCGCCCAGAAAGTCGATGTGCGCGATGATGCCGCCATCGGTACGGCGGTCCTTGCGCTGATCGCGCACGCTGGCCAGCAGCCAGCTTTCGCCCACCCGGATCTTGATCTGGCTGCCGACTTGCCCGGCAAGCGCAATCGACGGATCGGGATCGGCCATGCATTCGTTGATGCGCTGCAGATCGAAGGCGATCTGCGAGCTGGAGCCCGAAATCTCCAGCACCACGCCGATCGGCAGGCGGGTGTTATCCTGACTGCCGGGGCGCATGGCCGGGTCTTCGCCTGCGCCCGAGCCGAGCGGCTGCGCGCCAGTGAAGCGTTCAAAGTCAGGGTTGCCGTGATCGGCCATAGGTTCTCATCCCAATCAGAACAGGCGATGAGAAATAGGGCAGGCCGAGTTAAAATGTGGTCAAGACCAGCGCGACGATCCTCTTGCGAGCGCGCGGCTCACGTTATTTCAGGACGTTATTTGGCAAATAACCGCCCGGCAAACCACCCCATCCCAAGGCTGAGCGCGATGGCGCCAAGGCCATACCAGAAGGCCCAGCGCTGCGAGGCCATCACCACCTGGCCTTCCAGCCCCACCTTCTCCACCTCGATCCGCGCAGTCGCACTGGCCAGCACCCGGCCGCGCGCGATGGCGAAGGTTTCGGCGGTGTAGCTGCCGGTGATCACGTTGGAGGGTAGCGCGATGCGCGCCTGATAGAGCACATTCTCGCTGATCCGCACGCCTTCGGGATTTTCCTGATAGAGCCCCTGCCGCTGGCGCAATTCCACAAATCCGCGGGCAAAGCGGGCCTGTTCTTCCGGCTCGATCTGGCCTGAAGGGCTCAGCTGGATGAAATCGGTGCTGAGTTCGAATATTGCCGCAGTGCGTTCCTCCACGATCTGGCTGACGGGCCGCGAGGATGCGACCGCAAAGAACGAGGGCGCAGAGCGGAAATCGCTGGCGCCGGCATTCATCCACACCCCGGCAATGCGTTCTTTCTCGCGCACCCGGATCGGCTGGACCGGGCCTTTGAGCACCACCACGATATCATATTGCTGCGCCGTGCCGCGCGTGCCTTCGGGATCAATGATCGCACCATACAGCAGCAGATCAGCGCCGGTGAAGCCCTGACGCACCTCGATGCGTGACTGGCTGACTTCGGGCACCAGAATAGGCTCACGCTGGCCCATCAGCGTAGTCAGCGCCAGCATCGCAAGGCCGATGCGCAGCGCCGCCGTCACAGGCTGCCCACCGTGTAAATCTCGTCAGGCCGCACCCCAAGCCCGTACAGCATCCTGAGCGCAATCAGCAGCACCAGCACCGCCAGCGCCACCCGCAGCAGATCGGGCCGGGCCTTCAAGGCGATCTGGCTGCCAAGCTGCGCGCCGAGCACCGATCCCGTCAGCAGCAGTCCCGCCAGCACAATATCGACCGCGCGCGTGGTGAGCGCGTGGGTCATGGTGGTCGCCATTGTCACAAACAGGATCTGGAACAGCGAGGTGCCCACCACCACATTGCCGCTCATCCCCAGAATATACAGCATGGCGGGAACCAGCAGAAACCCGCCGCCCACGCCCATCAGCATGGTCAGCACGCCCACCAGAGCGCCCAGAATGATCGGTGCCAGCGGCGAGATGTAAAGGCCCGAAGCATAAAACCGCCAGCGATAGGGCAGGCTGGCAACCAGCGGGTGATGCCGCCGCTTGCGCACGGTGGTCGCGGCGGATTTCTTCGCAAACACATCGGGGCGCAGCGATGCCAGCCCTTCGCGCAGCATCAGCGTGCCGATCGAGCCGAGCATGATCACATAGAGCATGTTGATGACGACATCGATCTGGCCAAGCGATTGCAGCAGGCGAAACAGGCCTGCGCCCACCAGCGCGCCCACCACGCCGCCTGCCACCATCAGCGCGCCCATCCGGTAATCGACCCCATTGCGGCGCGAATGGGCGAGCACGCCCGAAACGCTTGCCCCTGTCACCTGGGTCGCCGCCGATGCCGCCGCAACCGTGGGCGGGATGCCGTAGAAGATCAGCAGCGGCGTTGTCAGAAATCCGCCGCCCACGCCGAACAGGCCGGAAAGAATGCCGGTCAGCCCGCCAAGCAGCACGATGAACAGCCCGTTCACCGAAAGATTCGCAATGGGCAGATAAACATCCATGGTTTGCGATTAGCCGACGAGGGCTGCGGATTAAAGGCACCACACCCGCGCGATCCCCCGTAGCCTGCCGCTTTTGCCGGCCCCTTACCAATGATCGCGCATGCGGCTTGCTAGAAGCTGGTCGAAAGCGTCGCGGCCAGCCCCGATTCGGGCGCAGCATCCCCGGCCACCCGTTCGCGCCAGTCAATGCTGAGGCGCGCCGGAACGCGGCCCATGCTCCATTCGAGCCGCACCGTCGGGCCGACATCAAGGCGCTGCGCATCCTTCTGCGCGCCGCCCCATGCGCCCGCGCCTGCGCTGACCCGCAGCGGCACCCCGCCCGGCGCGGTGAAACGCGCCAGTTCGCGCGCCAGGCTGACCTGCCCATCGGCAAAGGGCGTGGCAAAACTCCCGCCCACCCAGCCTGCCTGCCCATAGGCTTCGAGCGTGAAATCGGCCGGCAGCGCCTGCGGCGGCAATTCGCTGACCACGAACAGCGACGGGCGCACTTCCTTGGCAAAGGGCCCGTCGGTATAGCGCACCTCGGCAAAGGCTCGCAGCGGCAGGCTGGCGATGGGACGGATCGAACCGCCCACCGCGCCCTCGGTCTCGCCGCGTTCCACCAGCGCGCGGTAGGCCCGCACATAGAGACGCGGATCGCGGCGCGAGCGCGGCAAGACGCGAAATTGCGCAATCGTGCCGATCTGGCTCGCCCCGTAGATCGGCACGCGGCCTTGCGAGATCGGCGCTGCATCCGAACCCTCACGATAAAAGGCCCAGGCATCGAGCGACCAGCGCTTCACGCGCGGCGCGGCAAGGGGCGGCAGGGGTTGGTCGGGACGCACCGGACTAGCCCCAGCGCGGCGCGGTGCTGGCGCTGGTGCTGGCGCTGGCGGATCTGGCAGGGCGAATGCAGCAGCGCCGCTGGCAAGGTGCGCTGCGTCAGGAACGGCGCGCGGCGGTGTCGGGCGCGGTGCCCTTGCACCCGCAGACAAAGCGCGCGCTGCACGCGGCAGCGGTGCGGCCGGAGGCGCTGCAGCAGGGGGCGGGATGATTGCGACCTGCGGTAACCTGTCAGCGGGCGCCGCATCTGCCACTGCGGGCGCGGGCAGCACGGCCTGCGGCGATGATCCCGCCGGGAGGGCAGCAGGGCTTTCCCACACCATCGCCCGCCCCCCGACCCAGCCCGTCATCACCAGGCCGAACAGCGCAAGCGGCATGCCTTTCAAGCCGGAACGTCCCCGCACGCTCACCGCAGGGTAACTGGGACAAGCATCGCCGCCTCGGCCGGGCCGTCGGCCGATGGGACGGGATGGCGCACATGCGGGGTCTTGTCCCACACCACCGCAGCCCCCTTGAGGCTGGCAATATAGGCGATCACCGCGCGCTGCCCCGCCATGATCGCCACCACATTGGCAAGCGGGATGCGCAGCACTGCCTGCACCCCTTCAGCCCAACCATAAAGCCGCGCAGTAAAGGCAAAGCGCCACACCGCGCGCCACACGAAAGCAACCAGATTGGCTACCAGCAAGGCCTTGAGCAGCGGGGTGAGCGGCTGCGGCTGCATCAGGCCTGCCCATGCCGCCAGCCCGCCAATCGCGGTCAGCACAATCAGCGCATAGCCTGTCAGCAGCACGAGACCGGCAAACGGCCCGCGCCGGTCGCGCGCGCGCATCCAGCGTTCGGCCAAGCCCTTGCCGGGGCCTACCCGGTCCCAGCCTTGCAGGGCAATCCCGTGGATCCAGCGGGTCTTCTGGCCAACCACATGATCGAGCCGGGCAGGGAAGAACGCGCGCGTCGCGATCAGGCGATCATCCGTGCCGCGCGCGCGGACAAACCGGCAGGTGCCGCCCGCCTCGCCGATGGCCAGCCCCAGTTCGTAATCCTCGGTCAGCGAATCCGCGTTGAATGGCACGCTATCGGACTGGCTGGCGGCGAGCCGATCCAGCATGCTGCGCGCCGCAGCGCAGCCGACGCCCGCGCTCGGCACGGCGGCGCCCAGCGCATCGCGCACCACCATCGCCTTGCCATGAGCTTCGGCGAATTCCTCGCAATAATGGCTGCCAAGCTGGTTGTTGAGCCAGGAACGGTAGCGCTGCACCAGCGGTTCGACCGGCAATTGCACGAAATCCGCGCCGCCCGCGATGGTCTCGTCCAGCAGGCCGAGCGCGGCCGCATCGACCATGTCTTCGGCATCGTGGAACACCACCATGGCAAAGCTGCGTCCGGTGCGCTCCTCATCGGCGCACAGCGCGCGGTACAGGCGATTGAGGCAATCGGCCTTGGTGGTGGGGCCATCGCGGCCATGGATCACCAACCGCACGCGCGCATCGGCAGCCGCAGCCCCCATCACTGCTGCGATGGTGGCAGGATCGTTGCGATAACAGCCGACAAACACCCTGAGATCGCGCTGCGGCCAGGCGGCGGTGAGGCGGGTGAGCGTATCGCCGATCACCTCGGCCTCGCTCCATGCCGGGATGAAGACGGCAGCCGGCCCGGCCAGCGCGCGCTGGGTCAGCGCGGCGCGATCCCGGCGCGCAGTCTTGCTGCGCCCGCGCGCTTTCAGCCACAGGTAGATGGCATCAACGCACAGATCATCCAGCGCGCCGATCAGGAAGAACACGCCTGCAAACAACAGCAATTCGTGCTGGCACAGGGCAAGCCAGTGCCACGGATCAATCGGCGTGATGGACAAGGCGACCCCCCGCTTCCACCATGGGAAAAGACCAGCCTATATCGCCTCTTGCGGCCTTGCAACTCCCTCACATTTGTTGGGTTGCTGCCCGATCAGCGCAGCAGGCGCCGCGCCTTACCAGCTGCCGGTATTCGCCATGCTGGCCCAGGGTTCCTGCGGCGCAAGGTGGCCGTCCTGCAGCAGTTCCACCGAAATGCCATCGGGCGATTTGACAAAGGCCATGTGGCCATCGCGCGGCGGGCGGTGGATGATGTGCCCGGCATCCGCGAGGCGCTGGCAGGTTTCGTAGATATTCTCGACCCGGTAGGCGAGATGGCCGAAATTGCGCCCGCCATCATAGCTTTCAGGCGCGCTGCCGTCTTCGGGCGGCCAGTTATAGGTGAGTTCGACCTCGGCCACACCCGCCTGCCCCGGCGCTGCCAGAAATATCAGCGTAAACCGCCCCGCTGCAACCTCGAACCGGCGCACTTCTTCAAGGCCGATCAGCTTGAAGAAAGCGACCGTCGCTTCGGGATCGGTCACACGGATCATCGAGTGGAGATATTTCACCATGGCGCTTTTCCTATTCAAACTCCGTTCATCGACGCTGAGGCACAACTCGTCGTATGAATTCATCTGAGGGGACAATGCGATGAGCGAGCCAGCGGTGCAACCGGCGAATGATGGGACAAGCGGATTTCTCCGCCAGCCCGCCACCATGCGCTGGTTCGGTGCAGCGGCGATCCTTGCTGTCGGGATGATTGCGGGCGGTTATCTGCTCGGCAATGGCCTGCTGCGCGCCAAGCATGCCGAACGCTCGGTCACGGTGCGCGGGCTGGCTGAGCGCGATGTGACCGCTGATCTGGCCACCTGGACAATCTCCTATTCGGCCACCTCGGGCGATCTGGCCGCAGCGCAAGCCAAGGTGCGCAGCGATACCGCCGCGGTCGAGGCCTTTTTCAGGGAACTGGGCTTTCCCAAGGACGCGCTCCAGCCGACCGGCGCCAATGTGGCAAGCTTTCAGGCGGACGGGATCACCACCTATACCGTGCGCCAGCGCCTCGCACTGCGCACCGAAAACGTGGCATTGGCGCAAAAGGCGGTAGCGCAGCAGTTCGATCTCGTCGGGCGCGGGGTGTTTCTGGAGGAAGGTTCGGGCATGGCCTACACCTTCACCAAATTGAACGATATAAAGCCGGTGATGGTGGCCGAGGCGACCAAGGATGCGCGCGCATCGGCCGAACAATTCGCCAAGGATTCAGGCGCGCGGGTGGGCGCGATCAAGGATGCAACGCAGGGCTATTTTACCATCGAGGCGCGTGATGGCGACGGCGGCGGCGGCTGGGGCGTGTCGGACAGCCCCTATAAGAAGGTGCGCGTGGTCACGACTGTGAACTTCCTTATCGACTGACAGCAGGACGCCGCGCCGCTTTAGAAATTGACGCTGATCCTGGCGACCAAATTGCCGCTGTTGGGGTTGAAGAGGCCTTGTCTCACATCCGCTCCGGCATCGACATATTCAAGGCTGGCCGAAACCGGCCCGAACACAGCGTAGCTTGCGCCCACAGACCAATCGAAACTGCCGCTGTTGGTGGCAAGGCGGCGGGTGCCGCCCGTATAGCCGAGATGCGCCTTCAAGGTGAGCGGCGTGGCCGGGATCCCGACACTGACATCGCTGTAAACATACAGGTTATCGCGCACGAAGCCCGCAAAGGCAAAGCCGCCCGCGCCCGGATCCCATGCCGCCCCCACCTTGGCACGCGCCGGGCCGAGCGAGGCGGTGAGCGCGGCGGTAAGCTCGACAAAATCGCGCCCGCCCACCGGCGCATCGGGAAAGGTGTAGGCAATAACGCCAAGATCCGCAGTCACCCCTTCGATCACCGGGGCGGTGTAGCCTGCGTAGATATCCAGTTCGACATCGCCATAGCCCGTCCGGCGGCCATCAAGCGTTGATCCCCACACGCCAACATAAAAGCCGCTGGCATGATCAAGATCGAGCCCGCCTTGCACCGCGATGCGATCGCCCGAAAGATTGGTGCCGCGATAGCGATACTGGCTTGCCAGCGCGGCATTGGCAGACAGGGTAAACCCGCCCAGCGCAGCAAGGCCGCTCGCCTGCCTTTCATCCAGCGGCGCGATTGCCCGGAGGATAGGTCCGGCATCGGCAGCACCGACGGCCGCGGGATCGGCAACAACGTCATCCTCGCAAGGCGCATCGCACGGCGACGTGTCGCTCGGCACGACGGGGCGCGGCTCTGGCATCGCGGCATCAGGCATCACCGCAAGCGCTGCGGCAGCAAGAACAGGCAGGCTGATCATCGCGCCACCTTGTCCCAGTAGCCTGCGCCTGTCACCCCGCCCGGCCATTTTTTGCGCCGATCTCGTCGCAGCTACAACGCGGCTCGGCGCAAGCGTGCCGGGCATGGTTGCGAGCGCGTCCGGTGCGGTCTATGGGCTGCACGCGGGGGGCGCCAGCGGTTTGAAAACCGTTCAGAAAACATCCTCTAACCGCCGCGAAAGCCACACCACAACTCATGTTCCAAGCCTTGCGCAACCTGTTCGGGCCCAAAGCCCAGGAAACCGGACGCCTCCCGAGCGTCCCGGCCGGCAAGCGCTATTACGTGATCGGCGACATTCACGGGCGGCTTGATCTTTACGGCGCGATGATCGGCGCGGTCGAACAGGATGCCGCAAGCGCGGCCACCAGCGATGTCCGGATCATCTTGCTGGGCGATCTGGTTGATCGCGGCCCCGACAGCGCAGGCGTGCTGGCCCGCACCCGCACCTGGCAGCAGCAGCGCCATGTCCGGGTGCTGGCGGGCAATCACGAAGAGATGTTCCTCAAAAGCTTTGCGCGTCCCGAAGCCCTGCGACATTTCCTCAAGCATGGCGGGCGCGAGACGCTGCTGAGCTATGGTTTTTCATCCAAGCAGCTGCGCAATCTTGAGCTCGACAAACTCTTCGCGCTGCTGCCCAGCCTCGTGCCGCAATCGGAACGCGACTATATTGCTGCATTCGAAGACATGATCATTGCGGGCGATTATGCCTTCGTCCATGCCGGGATCGACCCGGCCCGCCCGATCGACCAGCAAAAGCGCTCGGATCTGCTGTGGATCCGCGAGCGCTTTCTTGCCCATGATGGCCCTTTGCCCAAGGTGATCGTCCATGGCCACACCATCTTTGATCGGGTGATGGATTGCGGCAACCGGATTGGAATTGATACTGGCGCTTTTCGTTCAGGTGTGCTTACCGCGCTCGTGCTTGAGGGGGATCAGCGGCGCGTGATTCAGGCGGTCGCGGCATCCGACGGTACCATAGATATCTTCCATGGGGATCGGGACGCTTGATCCGCACATACGGAATTTGGCAACAAGGCTTGCCCGGGGAATAGCACCTTATGAAAATTGCAATGGTTGGTTCGGGCTATGTCGGGCTGGTCTCCGGCGCGTGCTTTGCCGATTTCGGCCATGACGTGGTGTGCATCGACAAGGACGAGAACAAGATCGCGCTGCTGCATCAGGGCAAGATGCCGATCTACGAGCCGGGTCTCGAAGCGCTGGTTGAAAACAATGTGAAGGCGGGCCGCCTGTCGTTCACCACGTCGCTGGCCGAAGGGATCAAGCATGCCTCGGCCATTTTCATCGCGGTCGGCACCCCCAGCAGGCGGGGCGATGGCCATGCCGATCTGACCTATGTCTATGCCGTCGCGCGCGAAGTGGGCGAATGTCTTGCCAATGATGCCGTGATCGTCACCAAATCCACCGTGCCGGTCGGCACCGGGGACGAGGTGGAACGCATCATCGCCGAGGCTGGCACGCCGCACAAATTCGCCGTGGTCTCCAATCCCGAATTCCTGCGCGAAGGGGCAGCCATCGGCGATTTCAAGCGCCCTGATCGCATCGTGATCGGGGCCGAGGATGAATTCGGCCGCGCGATCATGCGCGAGGTCTATCGCCCGCTATTCCTCAACGAAAGCCCGATCCTGTTCACCAGCCGCCGCACCAGCGAGCTGATCAAATATGCCGCCAATGCTTTCCTTGCGACCAAGATCACCTTCATCAACGAAATGGCTGATCTGTGCGAAAAAGTCGGCGCGGATGTGCAGGATGTCAGCCGCGGGATCGGGATGGACAACCGCATCGGTTCGAAGTTCCTGCATGCAGGGCCGGGCTATGGCGGATCATGCTTCCCCAAGGATACCCTCGCGCTGCTCAAGACCGCTGAGGATTACGACAGCCCGACCCGCATCGTCGAGGCGGTGGTCAAGGTCAATGACAGCCGCAAGCGGGCGATGGGCCGCAAGGTGGTGGATGCGCTTGGCGGGCCGGATGAGGCGCGCGGCAAGAAAGTCGCGCTGCTTGGCCTCACCTTCAAGCCGAACACGGACGACATGCGCAATTCGCCTTCGATTGCGATCGCACTCACCCTCAGGGATGCCCGGCGTCGAAGTTGCCGCCTATGACCCTGAAGGCATGGAACAGGCGCGCCCGCTGATGCCGGATGTGGTGATGTGCGATGATCCCTATGCCGCGATTGCCGGGGCCGATGCGGTGGTGATCGTGACCGAATGGGATGCCTTCCGCGCGCTCGATCTGAAGCGCGTCAAGGAGCTCGCCAAGGCGCCGCTGCTGGTTGATCTGCGCAACATCTATTCGCCGCAGGACGTGCGCGCGGCAGGCTTTGAATATATCAGCGTCGGGCGGAGCTGAACGCCCTTACTCGGCGGCCTTGTCGGCATATTGATCGTAAGCTTCCAGCGCCTGAGCAGCGTACATCGCGCTCGGGCCTGCGCCCATATACACCGCCAAGCCGATGGTTTCGGCGATTTCTGCGCGGGTTGCGCCATGTTTGCGCGCGCCTTCGACATGGAAGGTGATGCACGGATCACACCGCACCGCGACCGAAATCGCCACCGCCAGCAATTCCTTGGTCTTGGCATCCAGTGCGCCGCCTTCATGCGCGGCTGCGCCCATTTCGCGAAACGCCTTCATCACGCCGGGCGATGCCTTGTGCAATTCGCGCACGGCAGGAACGAGGGTTGCAGCCATCTCGGGCCAATCCTTGAAGGTGGTGTGTGACATGATGAGCCTTTCAGGGTGGGTTGAGCCTGCGCCTCACC
Source organism: Erythrobacter sp. (assembly GCA_045377215.1). Lineage (GTDB taxonomy): Bacteria > Pseudomonadota > Alphaproteobacteria > Sphingomonadales > Sphingomonadaceae > Erythrobacter. The sequence goes on along the minus strand of JBJIOB010000008.1, from coordinate 7,133 downwards.
ATATCACACCGCGGCCATCTTTGATCGGGATCAAATCCGGACAGGAAAACACAACATCAGGGGGCCTGTAAGCCGGGTTCTGTGTCCGCGCATGATATGCCTTCGGGGCATCACCTGCGCGGCGGCAGCCATTCATCTAGGCGGGGCATTGCTGCACCGCTCAAGCAGCCAACCCGGACCTCTCGGAGCGAAACACTCCTGCCTGCCTTGCGGCAGGCGCGAGGCCCCTATTCGGCCTTGCTCCGGGTGGGGTTTGCCATGCGAGCCCTGTTGCCAGCGCTCCGGTGCGCTTTTACCGCACCCTTTCACCCTTGCCTGTGCGCCCTTCTGACGAAGGAGAGCCATCGGCGGTTTGCTTTCTGTGGCACTTTCCCTTGACGCTTGGCCGCAAAGCCGCGCGCCCGGCGGGCGTTACCCGCCACCCTTGTTTCGCGGAGCCCGGACTTTCCTCGCGCCTGACCGGCCCGCGGCTGCCCAGCCCCCTGATGTTGCTGCGTGCTTATACGGACGCAGCCCGGTTGTGCAACTGATCGCGGGGTGATGCCAAGTCGCGGCTCGCAGGGCCAGTGTGCGATGGGGCGAACGGGCCCGGCAAGCACGGTTCGCTCGGCAATAGAGGCTTTTGGCGCACGCGCCGTGCGACCCCAAGGATAAGTCAAACGCCCCATATCCCGGTATTACTGATTGGCACATTCTTGTTACAGAGAAGCGACAAGCTTCCGATGCGTGAGTGCCTGCGGGGCAGACTGGGCACTCACGGCGAAGTCGCGGGGAGGATCGTAAACCTGCTTTAACGGGGGCGGTGATGATCCAGTTCGATAACAAGTCTTTCAAGCGCAAACTTCTTTCAGCCAGCCTGTTGCCGGGCGTGGGCGTGCTGGCATTGCCCGGCGCAGCCGCAGCGCAGGAAGCGCCGATTTCCCTGATTGCCGACGAAGCCCAGCCCAGCGAGGGCGAAGTCCAGGAAACCATCACTGTCACCGGGTCGCGGCTGCGGCGCGATTCCAATCTTGATTCGCCCTCGCCGGTGGTTTCGATCGATTCCACCGCGCTGCGCGGAGCCCCTGATGTCACCGACGTTTTGCGCACGCTCCCGGCGCTGTCGGCCTCGGTCACCTCGGCGCAATCGGTCGCGCCGGGCGAAGTCGGTTCGGGCGGCGCGGTGGGCACGGCCACCTTGAACCTGCGCGGCATGGGCGCGGAACGCACGCTGGTGCTGGTCAATGGCCGCCGCCATGTGGCAGGCGTGGCCGAAACCTCGGTGGTCGATATCAACTCGATCCCGCGCGCGCTGATCAAGAATGTCGAAGTCCTGACCGGCGGCGCCTCGGCCATCTACGGCGCGGACGCGGTGACCGGCGTTGTCAACTTCATCCTCGATCGCACCTTCGATGGCCTTGAAATGAGCCTGCAGGCCAGCACGTCTGATCGCGGCGATGGCCAGACGGTTGATGGCTATGTCAAATGGGGCAAGAACTTCAAGGACGGGCGCGGCAATCTCACCATGGTGGGCGATTATAACCGCGATTTCGGCCTCCGGTTCGGTGACCGGGCGCAGTTCCGCGATGGCAATATCGCCGCCAACGGGCCGAACCCGGCGCTGCGGTTCCAGCGCGGTGATCTGGGCACCAACACGCCCAATTTCAGCCGCTTTTTCAGCCTTGATCGCGGGTTCTTCCCGGTAGGCTTCGTGATCCCGCAGCCGGGCAGCGCGCGTTACAACCAGATTTTCCCGGCCGGCATCGCGCCGACCGCTGCCGAACAGGCGCTGATTGATCGGGCACGCAATGCACCCACCCGCCTGATTGCGCCGCAATACCAGTTCAACATCACATCGGGCGGCGGGATCATCATGCCGGCCGACTTTGCCGATCCGCGCTCCGACATTGACGGCAATGGTCGCAGCGATTGCACCGAAAGCTTTACCGGCTTTAACGGGGTGTTCGATTACAATGGCTTCGGTGCGCTTGGCGGGTGCTGGATTGCCACTGCCAATGGGGTGAAACCGATCACCGATGATGGCCAGATCGCCAGCAACTTCAACTCCTTCGGCGGCGAAGCGGTGATCTTTGACAACAACGGGTTCCTGATCCCGCAAACCGAACGTTTCGGTTTCAACCTGATTACCGATTATGATCTGGGCGGCGGCATCAAGGCCGTGTTCGAAGGCAAGTATTACCGGCAGGAAACCACGTTCGGCACCAACCAGAACTCGTTCTACGATCTGCTCACCATCGCGCCCGACAACCCGTTCATCCCGGCGGTGCTGCGGCCGATCTCGAATGCGGCAGGCGGCTTGTTCATCACCCGCGATCCGACCGATCTTGGCCCCAATATCGATACCAATATCTCCGAAACCTTCCGCTTTGTCGGCGGGCTCGAAGGGCAGATTACCGACAAGATCCGCTTTGAATTGTCGGCCAACTGGGGCCGCTACAATCTCAAGGAGGTGAACGCCAACAACGTGCTGTATGATCGGTTTCTCGCCGCGATCGACGTGACCACCGATGCCCGCGGCAACCCGGTGTGCCGCAGCGAGATCAACCCGGCGACCCGTTCGCCCTCGACCCCCTTCGGCATTCCGACGGGCGAGTTCGGCTATCTCACTTTCGTGCCGGGCCAGGGCCAGTGCAAGCCTGCCAACCTGTTCGGGGTGGATTCGATCAGTCAGGAAGCGGTCGATTTCATCACCACCACCACGATCAACCGGTTCCGCACCGATCTGTTCGAACTGCACGGGCTGATTGCAGGCGATACCTCGGAATTCTTCAACCTGCCCTATGACAACATCCAGTTCGCCGTCGGGGCCGAATATCGCAAGGAAACTGCACGTTCGACCTTCGATCCGCTGGTGCGCGGCATTCTGCCGGTATCGACAGTCGATGGGCAGGCGGGCCAGTTTGTCGGCGATGCGCCGGGCTTCAACGGGCAGGGCTTCTCGCAAACCTCGCTCGCCACCCCGCCCGACGGGTTCTTCCAGAATTCGGGCGGCAGCTATGATGTCTATGATATCTTTGCCGAAGTCGGCACCAGCCTGCTGCGCGATGTGCCCATGTTCCACGAATTGCGCGTCGAACTGGCGGGCCGCATGTCGCATTACAGCACGGCCGGAACCGTGTTCACCTATGCGGCGAACGGCATCTGGTCGCCGGTGCGCGATATTACCTTGCGCGGCACCTATGCCCGCGCCGTGCGTGCGCCCAACATCTCGGAACTCTTTGCGCCTGCGCAGGCGGCGTTTTTCCGCCCGTTCGATCCGTGCGACCAGACCGAGATTGATCGGCTGGTTGCCGCCGGCAACGCCAATGTGCAGAACCGCATCAACAATTGCCGGGCCGATGGCATTCCCGCAGGCTTTTCCGATCCGCTGAGCGCGCGCTTTGCCGGGACCATTTCGGGCAATCCCAACCTGCGCGAGGAAACCGCCGATACCTACACCTTTGGCGGGGTGATCCAGCCGCGCTTTATCCCCGGCCTCGCGCTGACGGTGGATTATTACAAGATCCGCATTGATGACGCGATCAGCACGGTGGCGGCGCAGGACGTGGTGAACAACTGCTATGACAGCACGACCTTCCCCAATGATTTCTGTTCGTCCTTCACCCGCAACCGCAATGCTACCTCGGCGCAGTTCCTCGGCTTTACCTCGCTTAACCTGACCACGATCAACTTTGTGCGGATCGAAACCGCCGGGATCGATGCTTCGCTGTCGTACCGCACGTCGATCGGCAAGCACCGCCTCGGTCTCAATCTGACGGCATCCAAGGTTGATCGGCTCAACTTCTTCTTCGATCCGACCGATCTGACCCGCATTGATCCGGAGCTCGGCGAATTTACCCGCCCCGAATGGGCCGGGCGCGGCACGGTGAGTTACGGGTATGACAACTTCAACCTCAACTACACGCTGAGCTATTTTGGCGCGATGGGTCTGCGCGGGGTGGAGATCGAAACATTCGAGGCCCAGTTCGGCCCGGCCGGGATTGCCAAGGAAACCTTCATCCACAATCTGGGTGCATCCTACACCTTCGATCAGGGGCTGGAGATCTTCGGCGGGATCAACAATTTCTCCAACACCAAGCCGTTTATCACCGAGCGCGCTTTCCCGGCCAATCCGGTGGGCCGTTCGTTCTACCTCGGGGTTCGCTGGACGATGTGATCCAGCCCCACGTTGCCCACACTTTCGATCCCGTTACGCGCGAAAGTGTGGGCAAACCGCTGAGCAAGTCAGCCAGGAAATGAAAAGGCGCCCCTTGCATGATACCGCATGGGGCGCTTTTGCTGGGGCCGGCAATTCAGGCGCCGATCATCGCGCGGTCCACCACGAGATTGTCTCGTTATCATGCGCCGAAGTCCACACGCCCTTGGGCGTATAGCGCACCGCTCCGCTGCCTGAAGGCTTGCCCAGCCGCGCGCGGATCGCAAGGCTCGCCGGATCAATCACCACCATCGTCTGATCATCGGTGGTGCGCAACCACACCGCGCCGCCGCCGGTATCAATATCGCCATATTTGAGATTATCGCCCACCTTGGTGCGCCCTTCGAGCTTGAGGCTTTGCGGGTTCACCTTGGCGACCGTGCCATCGCCCTGTTCCTGCACCCACACCGCGCCTTCGCCTGCCGCCAGAAAGCCCGGCTGCTGGCCAAGCGGCGCCGTGCCGACGACAGCGTTGGTGGCAGGATCAATCTTTTGCAGCAGCTGGCCTGCGCTGCTCACCGCCCAGACCGCATCGAAGCCGAAAGCGAGAAAGGCTGTGCCCGGCGCGACGGCGATCTCGGCAATCACGGCATTGGTGGCAGGATCAATCCGCGAAACCTTGCCCGCCGGATCGCTCGCCACCCAGACCGAGCCTGCGCCCGCGACCACATTGGTTTCGCCGCGCGGATCGGCAAGACCGGTCGCGATCATCGTTTCCACCGCGCCGCTTGCCAGCGCGATCCGATAGACCTGTTTTTGCGTGCATTCGGCCACCCACAGCGCGCCTGCCGCAAGCGCCATCGTGCCGCAGGGGCGCGGCATGGCGACTTCGGCCAGCTTGCCGCCAACCGCCCATTTTTCCACGCGTCCCCGATTGGTGACCCACACAGCCTCGCCATCCACCACGAGGAAATCGGCAAAGCCGGGGGCGGGGATTTCCTGTTCTTGCATCATGGCAGGCTCGCCGTCTGCGGCCTCGGCCGCGCAGCCTGCCATCACGGCAAGTGCGAGAGTTGCTGCGGCGGAGCGAAATGCGATGCTGCGTGCCATAACCGTCCTTTCACAAACGAGCAAAGTCGGGCTGCGCAGCGCGCGCAATTCCCCCCATCATGGGCCAGACGATACCTATATTACGAAAGTGATCAATCGTAATAATTCCCCATGGACAAACCGCAGATTTGCGCGGATGCTGCACCTGCGAAAGGGGACGAGATCAGTGCGCAACGCCGTCCGCGGGCTCGCCCGCATTCTGGCTCTGGCCCTCGGGTTGCTGCTGGCAGCCTGTTCGGGAGGCGAGGAAGAAGCCGCTGCTCCCCGCACGGAATTTGCGATCGGCTGGTCGATCTATGCCGGATGGATGCCCTGGCCCTATGCCCAGCAGGCCGGGATCGTGAAGAAGTGGGCCGACAAATACGGCGTCGAGATCACCTTCGTGCAGGTCAATGATTACGTCGAATCCGTCAATCAATACACCGCCGGCAAGCTTGACGGGGTTACAGTCGCCAACATGGATGCCCTCACCATTCCGGCAGCGGGCGGCAAGGATACCAGCGCCATCATCCTTGGCGATTATTCCAACGGCAATGATGCCGTGCTGCTGAAAGGCGCGAATAATGTCGCGGCGATCAAGGGCCGCGATGTCTATCTCGTCGAACTGTCAGTCTCGCATTATCTGCTCGCCCGCGCGCTCGAAAAGAACGGACTGGTGCTGTCGGATGTAAAAACGATCAACACCTCGGATGCCGATATTGCCGGCGCCTTTGCCGCGCCGGGCATCACTGCAGCGGTCGCCTGGAACCCGCAGGTCACCACGATGAAGGGCGTGGCGGGCACCACAGCGGTGTTCACTTCGGCTGATATTCCGGGCGAGATCCTCGACCTGCTGGTGGTCGATACCAAGGTGCTGCAAGCCAATCCCAATCTGGGCAAGGCGCTGGCGGGCATCTGGTATGAAACCATGACGCTGATGATGAAGGACGATGCCGAGGGCAAGGCCGCGCGCGCCGCGATGGCCAAGCTGGCCGGTGCGACGCCCGAACAATTCGAAGGCCAGTTGGCTACAACCTTCCTCTACACCGATCCCAAGGCAGCAGTCGCCGCAATGGCCTCACCCGATCTGGTCACCACCATGACGCGGGTGCGCGATTTCAGCTTTGCCCAAGGCCTGTTCGGGCAAGGCGCGCGCTCGGCGGACGCGGTCGGGATGGGCTTTCCCGGCGGCAAGACATTGGGCGACAAGGATCGCATCACGCTGAGGTTTGATCCAACCTTCATGCAACTCGCCGCCGACGGCGCGCTGTGATCGCGCGCTGAGGCGGGGGACGGGCGGCGGTGCGCTGGGTCAATCTCAAGATCAGCCGGGGCAGCGCCCTGCTGCTTGGCGCGGCTCCACTGGCTGGGCTGGCGCTGGCCTATCTGCTGGCCGCCGCCAGCCGCCATGCGGCCAATCCGGCTGACAAGATCCTACCCCTGCCCGGCGCCATGGCCGAGGCCATGGGCCTGCTGCTGTTCGATGCCGATCCGCTGTCGGGGCAATTGCTGTTCTGGGCGGATTTGCTGGCAAGCCTCCAGCGGCTTGGCCTTGGGCTCGGGATTGCGACGCTTTCGGCGTTGCTGGTGGGCCTTGTGCTGGGCGCGCTGCCGCCGGTGCGTGCGACTTTCGGCCCGCTGGTCACCGCGATTGCGGTGATCCCGCCGATTGCGCTGCTGCCGATCCTGTTCATCGTGTTCGGGCTTGGCGAAACGGCCAAGGTCGCGCTGATCGTGATCGGCATTGCGCCTTACATGATCCGCGATGTTGCTGGCCACATCACTGCCCTGCCGCGCGAACAGATTGCCAAGGCGCTGACCCTCGGGGCCAATTCATGGCAGATCCTGCTGCGCGTGGCCTTACCGCAGGCATGTCCGCGCCTGATCGAAGCGCTGCGCCTGTCGCTTG